>JAYOIK010000023.1:0-67891 GCA_038118725.1 Alphaproteobacteria bacterium
GGTGGGCGCACAAGGACTCGAACCTTGGACCCGCTGATTAAGAGTCAGCTGCTCTGCCAACTGAGCTATGCGCCCCGCCAAAGTGAGGCGTTGGATACGGCATTCCGGAGGTTATTGCAAGAGGCGGATCACTCACGGAGTACCTTTGCGTCACCACCCTATACGAGAGATCTGGCCCGCTCGATCAGGGCGGCGCGGTCGATCTTGTTGGTGCCGGCGAGCGGCAGCGTGTCGAGGAAGACAACACGGCGGGGAAACTGATAGGCTGGTCCCTCGGCGCGGGCGTAGGCTTGAACCACGGCCTCGTCGATCTCGGTCCCATCCGCCGCCGCGGCGCGGACGATGAAGGCGACGGGGGCGTGGCCGCGCACCGGGTCCTCGACCGGCACCACGCTCGCCTGATCGATGGCCGGATGGGCTTCCAGTAACCGCTCCACGTCCCCAGGGAACACATTCTCGCCATTACAAACGAACATGTCGTCCTCGCGGCCGATGATGAAATAGAAGCCGTTCTCGTCGCGCCGCATGATGTCCTTGGTGTGGTACCAGCCGTCTTGCATGACCTCGGCTGTCTTCTCCGGCAGGTTCTTGTACCCGGTCAGGTTGCTGACGCTGCGGGCCTCCAGCACGCCGGTATTCGCGTCCGGCCCGCCGACCAAGCGTAGTTCCATGCCCGGCGCCACGCAACCGATCGAGAGTTTCGGGCGCGCCAATCCCTCTGGATGCGGTCCAAAGGCCGAGGGGCCATGCTCCGTGGTCCCGTAGAGGTTGGAGACCAGCGCCTCCGGAAACCAGGACTGAACCTCGTCGAACAGAGCCTCGGTCAAGGGCGCCGACCCCATGCTGACCCGTTCCACGGTGGAAAGGTCGACGGCCTCGAGCAGGGTCTTCTCGCGCACCACAAGGGCCAGCATCGTCGGCACTGAGGTCAACCATGTCACCTGATGCGCCGGAATCGCGCGGATATAGGCTTCAACGTCGAATCGCGGCAAGAGCACCACGCTGGCGCCGAAGGTCAGGGCCAGCTTTGAGATGAAAAGCGCGTTCATATGATATTGCGGCGCCGCCACCAGCATCCGGTGCCGGGCCAACTCATCAGCGTCCCCCGCCCAGCGGGAAAGCGCGAAGAGCTGCCCCTCGTGGCTCAGCATCACCCCCTTGGGCATGCCGGTCGACCCGGAGGTGTAGAGGATCATCGCGGTTTCCTCGGGCATGGGCGCGATGATTTCGAACGAACCGGGATCAATCAAACCGCCAAAGCCGTCGGCGCCGGGATCGGTGATATCGATCACAGGCACACCAGACGGGCAAAGGTCGCGACGCCCTGGGTCGGCGAGGATCAGGCGGGTTTCGGAATCCGCGATAATATGCGCGACGGTACGGGCGGGCTGGCGATAGTTGATCGGCACCGCGATCATCCCGGCCCGCATGATCCCCATATAGGCGCCGAGGAACGCGACCGAGTTCTCGGCCAGGATCGCCACCGCGTCACCGCGAACCAGACCTCGTTTGA
Organism: Alphaproteobacteria bacterium; assembly: GCA_038118725.1. GTDB lineage: Bacteria > Pseudomonadota > Alphaproteobacteria > Thalassobaculales > Thalassobaculaceae > JADHLJ01. The sequence continues at coordinate 1,514 of JAYOIK010000023.1, forward strand.
CGAGTCCCCTGGCAACGGCGTTGGCGAGACCGTCGATCTCGCCCCGAGTATGAACGGTCCCGGCGCCACCAGGTTCCGCCCCCGCGAGATCGATAAAGGCAACCACGTCTGGATCGCCGGTTGGGTCAATTAGACCACCGAGATTGAGGTCGTGGCTCATGCGCGTGTTTCCCCGTTTTGGCCTATAACTCGAGATTGGGTGGGTCGATCCAATTGTGCAGGGCAAGGCCGCCGTCCACACCCACGACTTCGCCCGTGACATAGGCCGAGAAACGCTCGGACAGCAGAGCCAGGGCCATGCCGGCGATATCCTCGGGCGTGCCGGTTCGGCGCATCGCGATGCGGGCGTTCAGCTGTTCGACATTGGCGGCAAAGCCGCCGCCGGGGATGGCGCCGGGCGCGATGCCGTTCACCCGGATGCCGTAGGGGCCGTAAAGCCTTGCCAGTTCGCGGATCACCATCACCTGGCCGGCCTTCGAGGCGCTGTAATGCGGCAGATTGCGGGGCGCGAAGCGATGCTGAGAGGTGATCAGCAGAATGCGACCGGCGGCGGATGCCCGGCGCATGTGATCGGCGGCGGCCCGGGCGAGGAAGAAGCCTGAACGGAGATTGGTGTTCACCATCGCGTCCCACTGCGCCTCGGTCACGGTCGCGGCGTTCTCGCTCTCCAAACGCCGAGGAGAGGCGCTGTGCACCAGGATCGAAATCGGCTCCGCCCTCCGTGTCGCGGCGGCGAACAGACCGGCATGACCATCCGCGCCGGAAAGATCGGCGGCAATGCCGGTAACAGCCGCGCCGGTGTCGCGAATTTCATCGGCGATGGCGTCCAGCGCCTCCTGGTTCACGTCGCTCAGCACCATCCCCGCGCCTTCCGCCGCCAGGGCCCTGGCGATCCCGCGCCCGATGCCAGAGGCGGCACCGGTGACCAGCGCGGTCTCGCCGTGGAACATTCCGTCGGTCATTGGCTTACTCATTTCATCGATGGGTTGGAGACTTAGGGTATCAGGATTGCCTTGCCGACCACCCGTCGCTCCATCAGATCGGTAAGCGACGTGGCCAGTTCCGGCAACGGACGCACGCTATCCAAGGCTGGTTTGACCCGACCCGCCTGAACCAAGGTCAGCAAGGTTTCGAGATCTCGGCGCTCCCAGCCATTGGAGCCGAGGATGTCGAACTCGAAGGACCAGATGTAGCGAAGATCGGTTTTCGGGTCGTGGCCATTGGTCGCGCCGCAAATCAGCAACCGTCCCCCCAAGCTCAGCGCCCGGAAACACTCGGCCCAGGAATCACCGCCATTGTAGTTCACGATCACATCGGCGCCGCCGCCATCACCAAACACCCGGGGGCGCCCCCAAAGCGCGCGGGTCGCCTCGACATAGTTTTCCTGGCTGGTGTCTATGATATGGTCGGCGCCCATCGCCCGCAGCTTCTCGCCCTTGACGGCGGAACTGGTGCAAGCGGCGACCTCGGCGCCCACCATCTTGGCGAGTTGCACGCAACAGGTGCCCACCCCGCCGCTCGCCCCCATCACCAGGACCTTGTCGCCGGCGATCACGCGCCCTCGGTTCAGGATCATGCGATGCGCGGTACCGTAGGCGATCGGCAGCGCCGCGGCATCCTCGAAGGACACACCCTCGGGAATGGCGATGAGATTAGCCAACGGAACCGCGACATACTCTGCCGCGCCGCCAATCACCGTCTCGCCGAGCACGCCGCCTTTCGCGATCATCAACGGGTCCACCAGCACACGGTCGCCTGTCTTCCATTGGCCGGGGTCACCCGCCCCGAAGCTCGCGATTTCTCCAGCGACGTCACCGCCGGGGATCATCGGCAGCGGCGTTTTCAAACCCGGAATCTTGTTGAGGATCATCGGATCGAAACCATTGAGCGCGACGGCCTTCACCCGCACGAGACACTCGTTCTCCGCCGGTTCCGGTGTCGGGAAATCAGTGTATCGCAGCTTCTCAACGCCGCCATGTTCCTCGAAGACGATTGCTTTCATGTGATCCGCCAGCGATTGCCAGTTACATTGCCCGGAGCCTAGTCAAGCTCCCGCATCGACGCAATCGGCGGGAACGAGAGATCACGGGGCTGACGAACGCCAACCGCTGGTTACGGTCGAGACCGCCTAATCGTCGATCAAACCCTGACGGTTAACTCTCAAGTCCCGGTGCACATAGGCGCACATCATAAGCCCGATTGCCGCCATCGCGGTCAGCATCGCCGTGCCGCCATAGGAAATCAACGGCAAGGGTACCCCGACCACTGGTATCAGCCCCATGACCATCGCTATGTTGATAAACACGTATAGGAACAGAGTTGTCGTCACGCCGAGCGCCAATAACCGCGCAAACTGGCTTTGCGCTCGCAACCCAATGGCAAGACCATAGAAGGTTATCAACACGAAAAGCCCGATCAGCCCTAGTCCACCAATCAAACCGAACTCCTCGGCCAACATGGTGAAAATAAAGTCGGTCTGTTTCTCCGGCAGAAAGTTCAAATGGCTTTGCGAGCCCTGCATGAAACCCTTGCCGAACATGCCACCCGACCCAAGCGCGATCTTGGATTGCAGAATGTGGTACCCGGCGCCTAGGGGGTCGTTCTCGGGGTTGAGAAAGGTGAGAATGCGTTTCTTCTGATATTCCCTGAGAAACTGCCAGGCGATCGGTACGGACGCGATGCCGATGACCAGCAGTGTCACGAACTTCCACGCCCGTACCCCCGCCAGGAAAAAGATCGCGCCACTGCCCAGTAGGATCATGCCGGCGGTGCCGAGATCGGGTTGGCGCAGGACCAGCACCACCGGCGCCGCGACCATCGCCAAGGGGATCAACAGGTAAAGCGGTCGGGCGACGTTCTCATGAGTCAATCCATGAAAATACCGGGCCAAGGCAAGCACCAGGGCAATCTTCATAAGTTCGGAAGGTTGCAACTGGAAGATTCCGAGATCGATCCAGCGCTGGGCCCCCATGCCGATTTCTCCGGCCACCTCGACCGCCGCCAGCATCGCCAGAACCACGCCATAGGCCGCGTAGGACCATTTCATCAACCATCTGAGATCAACCAGCGCGATGCAGATGGCGATCGCCAGACCGACGGCGTAGCGGATCATCTGGCGATAGGCCCATGGGCTCCAATCACCATTGGCGGCGGAATACAGCATCGCGAAGCCGACGGCGGCGACCATGCTGATCAAAACGATCAGGCCCCAGTTCAATTGCCGTAGCTTGCGCGGAAGCGTCAATTCCGGAGGGTTCAACGCGTCGATCTGTGGGCGCCGGGCCATCAGGACTCTTCCCCGGGTTCAAGCGTCGTCGACGCCACGCGCGTCGGGTCCAGGCGCAAGGTCTCGGCGAGAATATCCTTGGCGATCGGCGCCGCCATTGAACTGCCGCTTCCGCCATGTTCCACCACCACCGCGACGGCGTAGCGAGGCGCTTCCAGAGGGGCATAGGCGACGAACATCGCGTGGTCCCGGTCCGCCCAGGGCCGGTCCTCGTTTTTGATCTTGCCGGCGAGACGTTCCGCCTTGGTGATCCGCTTTACCTGAACCGAACCGCTCTTGCCGCCGAAGCGAAACGGATCGCTTTTCTTGGGCACGGCCCGCGCCGTTCCGCGCTTGCCGTTAAACACGCGGTCCATTCCCTCGAGCACTAGTTCCAGATGCTCGGGCGTAACCTTCACGGTTCCGAAATCTGGTTCCGGCGCGTCCGGGTCCCGAACCAGACGCGGCACCACGGCGGCGCCACCGTTCACCAGTCGCGCGGTCATCGTCGCCATCTGCAGCGGCGTGCACAGCACAAACCCCTGACCGATCCCGGTGATCAGCGTCTCACCCTTTTTCCAGGCCTCGCCACGGTTCGCTTGCTTACATTAGCTAGTAGGAATCAAGCCGCGACTTTCGCGTGGTAGTTGGATGCCGAGTTTTTCACCAAGCCCGAAGCGTCGCGCCATGTCGGCGATCCGGTCGATACCGATCCGCTTGGCCATCTCGTAGAGATAGATATCGCAGCTTTGCTCCAAGGCGCCGATCATATCAAGATGGCCGTGACCATGCTTTTTCCAGCAATGGAAACGGGCGTTTCCGAGCTCCATGTGTCCCGGACAAAAAATCTTTGTATCCGGCGTGGCGACATCCGCTTCAAGCGCCGCGAGACAGACCAGCATCTTGAATGTCGAGCCCGGCGAGTACTGACCCGTGACCGCCTTGTTGGTCATCGGCGAGCGCGGGTTTGAAAGCAATCGCTCCCAATCCCGTGGGCTGAGGCCCTTGTTGAAAAGATTCGGGTCATATCCGGGCGTTGAGACCAGGGCCAGCACATCGCCGCGATGAACATCCATGACCACCGCCGCGCCACTTTCCGGCTGCGCGACAGCGCCGGTCTTGTCCAACGCGATGGATGCTCCCACGGGCGGCGGTGTCTTCAGTTTCGCGATGGCCGCGACCGCCCGAGGATCGCTCCTGGGCACGATCTCCGCCTTGCCCTGGGCCAAGCGCCGCGACGCCATCTCCTGTAGGCGCACGTCGACGGTCAAGGATACGTCCTTGCCCGGTTGCCCCTCGTTACCCGGCAGTTTACGGATTATCCGCCCCAGCGCGTTGACTTCCACCTGGCGCTGGCCGGAGGCGCCGCGCATATCCAGATCGTAGAGTTTTTCGATGCCGGATTTGCCAATCCGAAAGTCCGGGAGCTCTAGAACCGGGTCGCCGGTCAGTTCGGACTCCGATACCGCCGCGACATAGCCCGTGAGATGAACCGCCGACGCCCCGTGGGGGTAGTTGCGGGAACGCCCGACCTCGATCCGTATACCCGGCAGATAGGGCGCATTGATCGCGACCTTGGATATATCCTGGCGAGACAGGTTCTCCACCACGGTAATCGGCACGAACCCACGCTTGCGCCTGGTCTCGCGCAGAACACGCTTGAAGTCCCAATCCTCAATTCGAACGATTTCTCGCAGAGTCGTCAGGGTGCGCGCCACGTCCGAGGTTTGCTCGGCGACGATCTCGATCCGGAAGTTATCCCGGTTATCCGCCAGCGCCATGCCGTTGCGGTCGAATATACGACCGCGGATCGGAGGGAGCAGTTCCAGATTGAACTGATTGTCCTCCGACAATGTCCGGTATCGCGCCGACTCAACGACCTGGAGGTAGTAAAGCCGCCCCGCCAGGGCGCTGAACAGACCCAGTTTGGCGCCGCCCAGCAGGAGCGCCCGGCGGGTGAAGATCCGTTGGGTTTCCTGATCGCTGGTGCGTCTCATGCCGACCCTCGCCCCTATCGGACCAGGTACCGGTGCACGCGCACGAAAACCCACGCGCCGATCGGAAAACACGCGGCGGTCATCAGAAACTGAAAGATCACCGCCGGCGATAGCAAAAGCTCCGTCGCCAGGATACATGTCAGGATCCACATCAGCACGAACCCACCAGCCGAGATAACCGTGAAACCCAGCCAGGCAACGAAAAATGGTTTGCCGAGAAAGACCTGGCGTTGGGTCAAGGTCACGCCATGCACGGCGAGCAAGGTAAGCGCCGTCAATCCCGTGGGATTGCCCAGTAGAATATCCTGCGCCAGGCCGAGCAAGAACACGGCAACGGGCGGCAGTAGGTCTGGCCGGTAAACCGACCAGTAGAACACCGCCATCACGGTGATCACCGGCATCACGTCCGACAACGCGGGCAGTCCGAGCGGAATGACATTCAGCAAGGCCAGGATCAAGGTCGTCACCGCCGGCATCATGTGCCGGGCCCAACTATCCATCCGGTGCACGAATCCCGGAGTCATGGACGCCCGCTTCCCTCGGCTCCCACTAAGGGCGTGGTGACCGACGGAGCGTCCCCAATCACGGAGACACCGCCCGAGGAAGTTGACTCGGGAGCGGTCAACGCCTTTAGCGGGGTACCCGGTTGGGCCTCCGAGATCGGCTGGCTATTGGAACCTTCGATCCGATAGTCCAGGAATTGGATATATTCCAATCTATCCCAATCAACGATGGGCTTCACTTGCACTCCGGTCTCGCTGATCGCGGTGATCACGCCAACCGGCAAACCCGCAGGCAGAACCCCGCCCTCGCCCGAGGTAACGACCGGATCACCCGTGGAAACATGGGCGTTCTGCGGAAGAAACAGTAGTCGAGGCCGATTGGAGTTATCGCCGGACAAAACGCCCGGATCCCGGGTTGTCTGAACCGTGACCGGAATCTGCGAGTTGAGATCGGTCATCAGTAGAACGCGCGAATGATGCTCTCCAACCTCCACGACGACGCCGACAAATCCACTTCCCGACACCGCCGCCAAGCCACGCCGAGCGCCCTGGCGGGCACCGACATTCACCAAAATACTCCGAACGAAGGGTCCGCCGGCATTGGAAATCGCGCGCCCGGAGATTACCCGCGGCGTCGGCGGGGCGACGAAATGGGTAAGGCGCTTGAGGGCTTGGTTTTCCGCTTGTAGGCCGGTCGCGACGTGCTGCCACTGACGCAATCGCGCGTTCTCGAGCTTCAGGCGTTCAACCTCGCCTTGAAGGTCCCGCAGCTCGGCCACCCGATCCAGCGCCCGGGTCATTGACCCGGCCGGTTCCGAGAGCACTTCTAGGATCGGCACCATCGCGTCCGTCACCGCCACCCGGGTCCGCTCGACGATCACCATATCGGCCTTACCCAGAAGCATCAGTCCGAAAGCAGCGAAAACCAGCGCAACATAGGCAAAGCGATGCCACAGCGAGCGTACCGGCTGCGCAACTCTCGTAAATGAAACGGGTCTCGACGCCATCGCTCCCTCTGGCTCCTAAGACGTCAGCGTTTCCATCTCTCGTGACCGCGGTAAGAGGTGTGCAACACGTTCCGCAGGATCGACATCTCCTCAAGGCAGCGCCCGGTTCCGAGTGCCACGCACGACAAAGGGTCGTCGGCGATCGATACCGGCAGCCCCGTCGAATGCCGCAACACGAAATCCATATTGCCGAGCAGCGCGCCACCACCTGTAAGCACGATACCCTTGTCGACGATATCGGCGGCCAGTTCCGGCGGTGTTTGCTCTAGCGCGACCTTCACCGCCTCGACTATCTGACTAATCGGTTCGGCAAGGCTCTCGGCGATCTGGGCTTGGTCGATCACCAACTCCTTTGGCACGCCGTTCATGAGGTCGCGGCCCTTGATCTCCAATGTCTTGCCCAAGCCGTCCTCGGGCGGAAAGGCCGAACCGATTTCCTTCTTGATCCGCTCGGCGCTGCTTTCGCCGACCAGCAGGTTATGATTACGCCGGATATAGGCGATGATAGCCTCGTCCATCTTGTCGCCGCCGACCCTGACCGAGCGGGAATAGACGATGCCGCCCAGCGAGATGACCGCAACCTCGGTGGTGCCGCCACCGATATCGACCACCATCGAGCCGGTCGGCTCGGTTACCGGCAGATTGGCGCCGATCGCGGCCGCCATCGGTTCCTCGATCAGGTGAACCTTTCGGGCGCCGGCGCGCTCGGCGGATTCCTCGATGGCCCTTTGTTCAACCGCCGTCGAGCCCGAGGGCACGCAAATGATGACCTGCGGGCTGGCGAAACTACGGCGATTGTGAACCTTGCGGATGAAATGCTTGATCATTTCCTCCGCCACCTCGAAATCGGCGATCACGCCGTCCCTGAGCGGACGGATCGCCTGGATCGTGCCCGGCGTGCGGCCCAGCATCTGCTTGGCCTCGTCGCCGACGGCAAGGACCTGGTGTTTCTTGTCCAGGGTCGAGGTAATCGCGACAACCGAGGGTTCGTTCAGAACAATCCCCCGCCCCTTCACGTATACCAGCGTGTTGGCGGTACCCAAGTCGATCGCCATATCGGCGGACAGCAATCCGAAGAGATTCCCAAACATCCGTGGTCAATCCGTTTCAATCAGCCGGCTGGTCGGTTCCACTTCACGACCAACGCACCAGCATTGCGACGATCGAGCGTTGGCGCATTTCGAGGGATCCGATCCGCCCAATCACCCGAGGATTTAGTATCAGGTTAGATTCATACCATAGGATCAGGCATCTACGATACCTAATGATGGCAAAACCTCAAGTTCTTCGACAAATACCCCCTGGCTCGGACCATCGGGTATACCGCGAAAAACCGGCGAAAAGATGACCGGCGTTTACGCCGAAAGCATCGGCATGTCGAGTTTTTGTCCCCGTGCAATGGCGACAACACCTCCGCGACACACCTCGACCTCGCCCAACGCCACCATCAGATCGATGAAGGCATTGATTTTACGAGGACTTCCCGTGACCTCGAAGACGAAGCTTCCGAGCGTGCTGTCGATCGCGTTAGCTCGAAACATATCAGCTAGCCGTAGCGCCTCGATCCGCGCCTCCCCGGTGTTGCGCACCTTGATCAACGCCAGTTCCCGCTCAAGATGCGGACCCTCGATCGATAGATCGTGCACGTCATGTACCGGCACGAGCCGCGCGAGTTGAGCCTTGATCTGTTCGACGACCATCGCCGTACCCGAGGTAACCACGGTAATCCGCGACAGACCTTGGCTTTCATCGACCTCGGAGACCGTAAGACTTTCGATGTTGTATCCTCGACCCGAGAACAGCCCGATCACCCTGGCTAGAACACCGGGTTCGTTATCCACCAGCACGGCGATCGTGTGCCGGCGCTCGTTCGTTTCTTCCATGTTACTCACGATAGTCACCCCGAATAGCCGCGGTCTGGCCGCGTCCTCGAATTGTTATCCCGCCCCGCGAAAACATCCGCCGTCGCCGCTCCGCCTCGAAGCATCGGCGGCGGCAATCATTGGTGCGTCAAACCAGGACCATGCCCTTCTCGGACGTCCCCTTGTTGGCCTCGTCATTCGGCCCCAGCAGCATCTCGTTATGCGCCGCGCCGGAGGGAATCATCGGGAAACAATTTTCGTCCTTCTTGACCCGAATATCGGCTAGAACGAACTTGTCCGTCTTGATCATCTCGTCGATTACGTCATCCAGGTCATCGACGCTTTCGGCCACCAGACCGACCCCGCCAAACGCCTCGGCGACCTTCACGAAATCGGGGAGCGAGTCGGAATAGCTCTCGGAATAACGGCCGCCGTGATTAAGCTCCTGCCACTGCCGGACCATGCCCATCCATTGGTTGTTCACGATGAAGGCCTTAACCGGAAGCTTGTACTGACTGATGGTCGACAGTTCCTGCATGTTCATCAGGAACGAAGCCTCGCCGGCGATATCGATCACCAGGGAGTCCGGATGAGCGATCTGCACGCCCATCGCCGAGGGCAGGCCATAGCCCATGGTACCGAGGCCACCGGAAGTCATCCAGCGATGCGGCTCCTCAAATCCGAAATACTGTGCCGCCCACATCTGATGCTGGCCAACCTCGGTGGTGATGTAGGTGTCCATATCCCGGGTTTTCTCGAACAACCGCTTGATCGCGTATTGCGGCATGATGATCTGGCCTTCTTGCTTGAACGCCAAGCAGTCACGGCCGCGCCATTCATCAATCCGCTTCCACCATTTGGCCACCGCCTTGGTGTTGGGCTTGTATCCACGCTCCTTCCAAATCGCGATCATCTCCTCCAGAACCGTCGCGGCGTCGCCGACGATCGGCACATCCACATAGACGTTCTTGTTGATCGAGGACTGGTCGATATCCACATGAATCTTCTTCGCACCCGTCGCGAAAGCGTCAAGCCGTCCGGTGACCCGGTCATCGAACCGGGCACCGATATTCACCATGACGTCCGAGGCGTGCATGGCCAGATTGGCCTCGTAGGTACCATGCATGCCCAGCATGCCCACGAAATGCTTGTCCGAGGCCGGCATCGCGCCCAGCCCCATCAAGGTCAAGGTCGCGGGATAGCCCGTCATGCGCACGAATTCAGTGAACAACGCACCCGCCTTGGCGCCGGAATTGATCAGGCCACCGCCGCCGTAGAAGATCGGACGCTCGGCCTTGGCGATCAGTTCCACCGCCTCCTCGAGCTTGGCGCGATCCCCCTTGACCCGCGGCTGATACGCGCAGCGACGGGTATTGTCGGGTCCGTAATACGGCGCGTCGCCAAACTGAATATCCTTCGGCAAGTCAATAACGACCGGACCCGGTCGACCATGGGAGGCGACATAGAAGGCCTCGTGCATCACATCGGCCAGATCGTCGGAGCTTTTCACCAGGTAATTATGCTTGGTACAGGGCCGGGTGATGCCCGTCGTATCGGCTTCCTGAAAGGCATCATTGCCGATCAGATGCGTCGGCACCTGGCCGGTCAGGCAAACAATCGGGATACTGTCCATCAGCGCGTCGGTAAGCCCGGTGACCGCGTTGGTCGCGCCGGGCCCCGAGGTCACCAGAACCACGCCGACCTTGCCGGTCGACCGGGCATAGCCCTCGGCGGCGTGAACCGCGGCTTGTTCGTGGCGCACAAGAATGTGGCGTACCGCGTTGGTCTTGAAGAGCTCGTCGTAGATCGGCAATACCGCCCCGCCGGGATATCCGAATACGACTTCAACGCCCTGGTCCTGCAGTGCCTTGAGAATAACGGCGGCCCCGGTCATTCGGGCCTCGGGTTTTCGGGTTTGGGACATGCGGGGTGTCATGATTCCGATCCTTTTCGATAGGAGTTTCAAGGGCTACAGAAGGCAATCGCGACCCAAGCGGGCCGCGACTCGGCGCGGAACCTAACGCTTCAGTTGGTTGGGGTCAACAACAACTCACGAATTTTCGAAAAGATTTCTTCCTCCATTCTTTTCGAAAATTGCGCATGGATCGGAATTTTCGGAATGAACTGATGACGAAACCAGGTCATCTGGCGTTTGGCATAGCGACGCGTGGCTCTTTGGGCGCGCTCGACCGCCTCCTCTAGCGAGATCTCGCCGCGGATATGACTCTGTAACTCCGGCAACCCGAGGGCCTTCATCCCAGGCAGTGCGGGGTCATAACCAAGCGCCGCGACCCGACCGGCCTCCTCCAAGCCCCCCGAGTTCACCATTTTACGAAAACGCCCATCGCACGTCGCGTAGAGCGCGCCACGCTCCGGAAGCAGGGCAATGGATACTGGATAAAGGTTAATCACGGGACGCTGTCCATCGGCCTGCCAATCGGCGAGCGAACGGTCGGTCGCCTGGACGACTTCCCAGGCGCGAATCAGCCTTTGCATATCTCCATCGGCGAGACGCGCCGCCATCACCGGATCACGCTCCGACAATGCTCTTCGAAACGCCGGCCCGCCGAGCGCCGCGTGACGCGCCCTCGCCTCGGCCCGAGTGGCTTCGGGAATGTCGGGGATCGCCGAAATTCCTTCCAACAGGGCGCGGATGTAAAACCCGGTGCCGCCGCAAATGACGGGTATCCGCCCTCGGCGATGAATTTCCCGTATCGCTTCCACCGCCAGGTCGAGCCATGCCGCGACGGAGCACGGCTCTGTGATCGAACGGGTTCCGTAAAGATGATGGGGCACCCGCTCCAGGTCCTCGACGCCGGGACGAGCGGTCAGGATTTCAAGCTCCCCGTAGATCTGCATGGAATCGGCGTTGACCACCTCGCCACCGAATGTCTCGGCGACGCGCGTGGCGAGCGCGGACTTCCCGCTTGCCGTCGGGCCGGCGACCACGACAATGGGGATTGGGTTGGCGACCTCGCTCGCCTCGCTGGATATCACGCTGGACATGGGCCTCGGCGATACGCCATAAGCCGGTCCCATGCAATATGTGCTCACCCTTACCTGTGATCCAGGCAAGCCGATCCTGAGCGCGCGCCATGCCGACCTGGCGCGCGCCGCGCTGTCGGCCTCGGGCGCGACGGATGTGGATTTCGCGTGGCTTTCAGCCGGGCGAGCCCTGGATATCGCTTTCGAGGCTCCCGGCGGCGTCCCCCCGTCGAACGCGGTTCGCGAGGCGCTGAAAGGGATTGCCGCGGACATAAATCTTCAACCGGTGGACGGGCGGCGCAAGGAGCTGCTGATCGCCGACATGGATTCCACCATCATCACCGACGAATCCCTGGACGAGTTGGCCGACTTCATCGGCATCAAGGACCAAGTCGCGCCGGTCACCGCGCGGGCGATGCGCGGCGAGATCGACTTTGATACGGCCCTGCGGGACCGGGTTCGCCTGTTGGCGGGACATCCCGCAAGTCTGCTCGACCGACTGCTTGAGGAACGCATCCACCTGACCGGCGGCGCCGAAGCGCTGGTTCGCACCATGGTCGCGAACGGAGCCTTTACGGCGTTGGTGTCCGGCGGCTTCACCTTCCTCACCGAGGCCGTCGCGGCCAAGGTCGGTTTCGCAACCCATCGCGGCAATGTTCTTTTGACCCACGACGGCACGCTAACTGGCGAGGTGGGCGAGCCTATTCTCGGCAAGGAGGCGAAACTGGAAAGCCTACGGGAATTCTGTTCCATCCAGGGAATCACGCTGGATCAGACGATGGCGGTCGGCGACGGCGCTAACGATATTCCCATGTTGCTGGGCGCCGGGACCGGCGTGGCCTTCCATGCCAAGCCGGCGGTCGCGGCGGCGGCGCGCTTCACGGTGGATCACGGTGATCTCACCGCCCTACTCTATCTTCAAGGATATCGGGACGAGGACTTCGTGACGGCGTAGAGCGCGCTGTCAGCCACCGTTCCACGGCTCTGTCGGCAGACCACGCTTTAGCCAGCCGGGCTGGCTCGGCTCCAGCAAGCGCCAACGTCCCATCATACCCTCGCGGACATTCATCACCGGCTTGTAACCGGCTTCTCGGAGCCATTTTTGGGTGCGATCCGAACGCACGCCGGCGGCACATATCATCGCGACGGGCTTGTCCGTGGTCTCGCCGATCGCGGCGCGCACCTTCTCGAGGAAACCGGTCTTGCCCCGGGGATCGTGAATGCTGATCGCCAGCGCGCCCTTGGGGATGCCGGTCTCGCGCCACTCCTTCTCGGACCGCACGTCGATCAGGATCAACTCACCCGAGGCAACCCGTCGCAAGGCTTCGGGCGCGGACAGGATTTCCTGTTCCGCGCTCGCCCTGGCCGGCACGGCGCGCGGCATGGCGGGAACCATGGCGACGGCGAGAATGCCGCCGAGTATAAAACGACGTTTCAGCATTATCCGAAGATCGTCCGGCGCGGTTTCACATGCCAATCACAATCTCGTGCCGGACACAACAACGGCCCCGGCGCGATATCGCCGGAGCCGAGTGCGGGATTTCCAATATCCTAGTCCTTTTTGACCCTGAGCCCCACGAAACGGGTAGAGCCCTGGCGATTAACCGTGAACAGAACCGACTTCTTGCGACCCGCGTCAATCACCTTCTGAACGATTTCCGCGACGTCCGACGGTTCCGAGACCTCGGTCTGATCAACCTCGACTATCACGTCACCCGGTTGAATGCCTTTTTCGGCGGCGGGGCTTTCCGGATCGGTCGACAACACCACCACGCCTTCGATTTCATCGGCGATGGTGTGCTCGGCCCTGAGCGCGTCGGTCAGGCTCGAAAGCTCCAGTCCCACGGCGTCGACGCGCCCGGTTTCCGACGGCCCAGGCCCCTCGGTGCGGGACGCGGGCACGATCTGCGCCTTCTCGGCTTCCTCGAGTTCACCGATCCGCGCGGTCACCTTCTTGACGGAGCCGTCGCGCCAGACCTCGACCGGAACGTCGACACCAACGGGCGTCTCGGCCACGATACGCGGCAGCCGACGCATTTCCTCGACGTCTCGGTCATTGAAGGTCAGAATTACGTCGCCGGGTTTGATACCGGCCGCCTCGGCGGGGCCACCCTGGGTGACCTCGGCAACCAACGCGCCGCGCGCCGCATCAAGGCCAAAACCCTCGGCGATTTCGTCGGTAACCCGCTGGATGCGCACCCCCAGCCAGCCACGCTTGGTACGACCGAACTCCTTCAACTGATCAACGACCGGAATGGCCAAGCGCGCGGCAACGGCGAAACCAATACCGACCGAGCCTCCGGTCTGCGAGAAGATCGCGGTGTTGATCCCGACCACGTTGCCGTTGAGATCAAACAGCGGACCGCCGGAATTGCCCTTGTTGATCGAGGCATCCGTCTGAATGAAGTCGTCATAGGGCCCCTGATTGATATCCCGGCCGCGGGCCGAGACGATACCGGCGGTAACCGTCCCGCCGAGGCCGAACGGATTGCCGATCGCCACCACCCAGTCGCCGACCCTAAGCTTGCTCGAATCGCCGAAACTTACCGCGGTTAGTTTGGTCTTGCCGGGATCGATCTTCAGGACCGCGATGTCGGTCTTGGGATCACGGCCCAGAAGCTTGGCCTCGAACTCGGTGTCGTCCTGGAGGCGCACCTTAATCTCATCGGCCTGGGCGATCACGTGGTTGTTGGTCACCACGATGCCCGAGGAATCGATGATAAAGCCCGATCCCAGCGACTGAGCGCGACGCGGCGCGGGGCGGCCGCCTCGATTGCCGCCATTGGGTTGATTACGCTCGAAGAAATCCTTGAAGAACTCCTCAAAGGGAGAGCCCGGCGGAAACTGCGGCATGTCCGGGCCGCCGGGACGCTGTTGCGCCTGAACGGTCTGGGTGGTGGAAATGTTCACGACCGAAGGCAACAGACGTTCCGCCAGATCCGCGAAGCTTTCCGGCGGGGCCTTGGCGGCGCTCTGATTAGCGGGCAGAGCGACCACAAGAGCCAGAGCGAAAACCGCGGCCGCGCCCCACGCGCCGGCCCGTCGGACGATATCCGTCGCGGAACTAGAGCCGGCGCCCGTCCGCGTAAGCGATTCCATCAACATGGTTCATCCACTCCATTACAACACGTTCACAACAAGGCCAGCCTTGGCGATCCCGTTCGGACCGGCATCAAGGGGTCCGTCATCCCAGCAAAGTTGGGGCACGGCGCCCAACTGTCAATGTCCAAGATAACGGCTTGACGAATTCACCAAGCGAGCATGGAGAAATTAAGGCGCGGATACGGGCAATGATGTCAAACTTGTGATGCAACACGGAAAAACCGTGGCATCCGCCAACGCGCGACGCCGAGGCCTTCAGCCTCGGATCAGCCAAACCGCGATCACCGCGATTGCCACCGAGCACAGCCCGGCGAACCGAACGAGATTCTCCGGCATGATCAATAGCGTCTCGAGGAGATTGCGCATGCGCCCCGGGAACAGGGCGAAGACCGCGCCCTCGATCACCAGAACCATGGCGAGGCCGGTGAGGAGATCGCTCATATCGCGCAATCTCCTCCCGCCACCTCGGTCAACGTAACCGCCAAGGGGCGGTTACCGTTGTTCTTTTTCCTTCGGCAACCCGCTGCCGTTGATATCCCGGAAGAACCGGAAGAAATCGCTGTTCGGAGACAGAACCATCGTCGTGTCGCTGGACGCGATCGACTTTCTATAGGCCTGCATCGAACGGTAGAAGGCGAAGAATTCCGGGTCCTGACCGAAAGCATCGGCGTATATCTGAATCGCCTTGCTATCCCCTTCGCCTCGCAGGGTTTCGGCCGTCTTCTGGGCCTCGGCGAGGATAACGACCTTCTGCTTGTCGGCGTCGGCGCGGATCCCCTCGGCCTCCTCGAAGCCCTCGGCGCGGAACTCCTTGGCCTCCCGCTCACGTTCGGACTTCATCCGGCTTTCAATGTTGGACCGGGTCTCGTCGGGATAATCGGCCCGGCGCACCCGCACCTCGACGATCTCCAAGCCGAAGCGTTTCACGCCCTCGTTCACCGCATTTTGAATATTCGCCATGATCGTCGCGCGCTTGGTCGACAGGATCCCGGTCAGGGTCTCGTTACCAAGCACCCGACGCAGTGAGGAATTGACGATTGGCGAAAGTTTACCCGGCACCTCCGTCACCCGGCGGGTGGTCTGGAAGAACAGCAACGGATCGGTGATCCGGTACCGTGCGTAGGAATCCACGTCGAGGCGCTTTTGGTCGGCCAGAATCACCCGCTCGGTCGGCGGGTCGAGATCAAGCACACGCTTTTCATAGAACAGCACTTCATCGAAGAACGGGATCTTTACGTTCAAGCCCGGTTCCTGAATCGTTTTCTGCGGCTTACCCAAGCGCAGCACGATGGCTTGCTGGGTCTGTTCAACGATGAACAAAGCGCCACTGGCAACCACCCCGATTCCGACGATGACGACACCAAGAATCGCTAATGCCTTGTTCATTGCTTGGCACTCCCGTCGGTGGCGTTGGCTCCGCCCATGCGTTTCTGGATTTCCGGCAGCGGCAGATAGGGCACCACGCCCGAACCGCCGGCGTCGCTATCGATGATCACCTTGTTGACGTTCAGGAACACCTCTTCCAGCGTCTCGAGATAGATCCGCATGGTCGTGACGTCCTTGGATTGCTTGTAGGACTGATAGACCTGATTGAAGCGGTTGGCGTCACCCTGCGCCCGGTTCACGACTTCCTGGCGATAAGCTTCGGCGCCCTGCAGCAACTGCTGAGATTCGCCTCGGGCTCGAGGAACGATGTCGTTTCGATACGCTTCGGCCTCGTTCTTAAGCCGGTCCTTATCCTGGCGCGCGCGCTGCACTTCCAGGAACGCGTCATTCACGTTTTTTGGTGGACCAACATCCAACAGCTGAACCTGGCGAACCTCGATACCAGCGCCGTATTCGGTCATCAGCCGTTGCAGCGATGACAAGGTCAAACGCTCGATATCCTCACGACCACCGGTCAGGGCGCTCTGGATCGCGGTTTGACCCACGATATCGCGCATTACCGATTCGGCGGCCATCTTGATGGTCTCGTCGGGATTACGAATATTGAAGAGATAGTTCGGCGCGTCGGAGATCTTCCAGAACACCACGAAGTCGACATCGACGATGTTCTCGTCGCCGGTGATCATCTGGCTCTCTTCCGGCATGTCGCGCACCGAGGCGCCGCGTCGGCTCGCCTCGCCGCTCGTCCGAAGACCGATCTCGATGCGATTTTCCGCCGTCACGTCGGGCTTGTATACGGTTCCGATCGGCGCCGGATAATTCCAGTGCAAACCCGGATTGGTCGTTCCGGTGAAACGCCCCAAAACCAGCTCAACACCGATCTGGTTGGGTTGCACCCGATAGGTCCCGCCATATCCAAGCCAAACCGCGAGAACGCCGAGAACCGCCAGGATGATCACTTTCTTGCCGCCAAAACCACCGGGCAGGAGGCCCTTCAGCTTGGCCTGACCACGCCGGATGACCTCGTCGATATCCGGGGGTTGCGGTCCACCACCGCCGCCACCGCCGCCGAAACCGCCGGGTTTGCGTCCCCAGGGAGACCCGCTGCCGTTACCGCCGCCGCCGTCTCCGCCTCCGCCGCCGCCCCATGGGCCGCCGCCACCTTGATTGTTCCAGGGCATTTCCCGCGCCCTCCCTTTTGAAAAGTTACCCGCTCTTACCAGACGCGGGGCATTGCTTGCAAAGGAATCCCGGCAAGTTGTAAGAGCATGACCGCAAGCGCGCTTGTGGCGACCCTCGCACCGGCATATTGTCCGAAACAAGGAGATTTCAAGCATGGCACAGGTTACCGAGGCCCAGATTCTGGACGCGCTTCGCTCTGTTCTCGACCCGGACCGCGACCAGGACATCGTTAGTCTCGGGATCGTGAGCGGGCTGGTCATCAAGGATGGCAATATCGGCTTCGCGATCGAGGTCGACCCGCAACGCGGTCCGCATCTGGAGCCCATGCGCAAGGCCGCCGAGGAAGCCGTGGACAAGGTCCCGGGTGTCCTATCGGTTACCGCGGTGCTGACCGCCCATAGCGCCGGGGGGCCCAGCGGCGCAAAGCCCGCTCCTCAACAACAGCCACGCCCGCAAGTCCAATCCTCGACCGGCGGCGCGCGAGAGCTGGCGCCTGGCGTCAAGGCGATCGTCGCCGTCGCCTCGGGCAAGGGCGGGGTCGGCAAGTCCACCACGGCGATCAACCTGGCGATGGCGCTGTCCGCTTCGGGGCTCTCCGTCGGTATTCTGGACGCGGACATTTACGGCCCTTCCCTGCCGCGCATGATGGGGATTTCCGACAAACCCACCAGCGAGGATGGCCGCATTCTGATCCCGCTGGAAAAACACGGCGTCAAATGCATGTCGATCGGCTTCCTTGTTCCCGAGGACTCGCCGACGATCTGGCGCGGCCCGATGGTGATGAGCGCGCTCGAGCAGATGCTGCGCGACGTCGCCTGGGGCGAGCTTGACGTGATGATCGTGGACATGCCGCCTGGCACCGGCGATGCTCAGCTCACCATGTCTCAGCGCGTGCCACTGGCCGGCGCGGTGATCGTTTCGACGCCGCAGGACATCGCGCTGCTGGATGCCCGCAAGGGCCTCAACATGTTCCGCAAGGTCGATGTGCCGGTGCTCGGCATCATCGAGAACATGAGCACCTTCATCTGCCCGCATTGCGGAGGCC
The DNA here is from genome assembly GCA_038118725.1 of Alphaproteobacteria bacterium. Taxonomy (GTDB): domain Bacteria; phylum Pseudomonadota; class Alphaproteobacteria; order Thalassobaculales; family Thalassobaculaceae; genus JADHLJ01. The sequence continues at coordinate 19,848 of JAYOIK010000023.1, forward strand.
AGAGCGATATTTTCGGCCATGGCGGCGCGCGAGCCGAAGCCGAGGCGTTGGAAGTCGATTTCCTGGGCGAGGTACCGCTGCACATGGAGATCCGCAAGACCTCCGACGCCGGCGCGCCGATTGTCGTCTCCGCCCCGGACGGGCCGCACGCGCTCGCCTATCGCGGTATCGCCGAGGCGGTCTGGGCCAAGGTCGCGCCATCGGGCGGAGGAAGCCAACGCGCGGCCCCTCGCATCGTCATGAATTAGCTGGATCGCCGGATCCGATAGCTGATCGAGATCCTGCCTTGCGCCAGGACGACCATGGAAGTCGTCCCATCCCCACATTCGTCCGTCGCCCTGGCGAACGGCAAGGCCGCGGCGTTAGCCAGTTGACCGGCCCCACCCGGGCTTTGCACCAGCATCCGGAGGTCCTGCCTTTCGCCAGGACGACGGCGGATGTTTGGGGCCTCCGACTTATCCACTTGGCCGCCCGGTCCCAGTGATCGCGCTGCGCCGCTCGAGGATGACCGTATCACGCCATTGATCAGCCATGGGGCCATGGCTCATCCAGGCGATCCGCTCGCGCGTGCCCATATGGCGAAACCCGAACCGTTGATGCAGCGCGACGCTCGCTTGGTTCTCTGGGAAGATACTGGCTTGCAAGGTCCATATACTGGCGGCCTCGGACGCCTCGACCAAGGCGCCAAGCAAGGCGCGTCCGACGCCCAGGCCGTGCGCCGCGTCGGCGACATACACACTGACCTCGGCGACACCCGCATAGACCGCGCGGGCCGAGACCGGTGAAAGCGCGGACCAGCCGACGATCCGGCCGTCTCTTTCCGCGATCAGCCGGCCATGCGGAAGGCGCGAGGCGAACCAGGCCCGCCAATCCGCCGGGATATCTTTTTCGAATGTTGCATGGCCGGTGGCGATGCCCTGGCGATAGATCTCGAATACCGCGGCGCCGTCGGTCGCGCGCATCGCCCGAATGGTTAACACGCCTTTTGCTCCATCAGCATTCACGATCTCGCTCCGTAAATACTAACCGTGTCTCGCCAGGGTCACATAGTCGTGTGGAGGCTCGTCCGGACCACCGGCATTCGTTTCTCGCGCCACCTCTCGCCATTCCCGGCGCGGGAATTCCGGAAAATAAGTATCGCCTTCGGGACGGGCGTGAATCTCGGTCAATTCCATGCGTGCCGCCAACGGCAGGGCGAGCGAGTAGATGCCGGCACCGCCGAAGGCGATGATCTCCTCCGCGTCCATTTCCGCCGCGGCGGCCCTGGCCCTGTCGAGCGCCGCGTCGAAATCCGCGACCACGGCGACACCGTCCGGGCGAAACGCAGGGTCGCTGGTCAGCACGATTGTCTGGCGGCCCGGAAGGGGTCGACCGATCGACTTATAGGTCCGCCGTCCCATGATCAGCGGCTTGCCCATGGTCAGCGCCTTGACCCGTCTTAGATCACCGGAGAGCCGCCATGGCATGCCTCCATTCGCGCCGATCACGCCGTTATCGGCCACCGCGACGACGATAACCAATGTCGGAACGATGGTGGTTTGCGCTGACATGGCGGACAGCCGGTACCTCAGACCGCGACCTGGGCGGGGATATGCGGATAGGGATCATAGCCCAGCAATTCGAAATGTTCGTATGCGAAATCGAAGAGGTCCTCGATGGTCGGATCGATCGCCATCGCCGGCAATTCCCTTGGCGAACGCTCGAGTTGCAGGCGCGCCTGGTCAAAGTGATTGCTGTAGAGATGCGCGTCACCGAAAGTATGGATGAACTCACCGGGTTGCAGTCCGCAGACCCGCGCGACCATCATCGTCAGCAATGCGTAGGAGGCGATGTTGAACGGCACGCCGAGAAAGATATCGGCGCTACGCTGATAAAGCTGGCAGGACAGTTTTCCGTTCGCGACATAGAACTGAAACAGACAGTGACAGGGCGCCAGGGCCATGTCCGGCATGTCGCCTGGGTTCCAGGCCGTGACGATGTGTCGGCGCGAGGACGGCGAGCGTTTGATATCGGCGATAAGGTTCGCGATCTGGTCGACCGTCCCGCCGTCGGGCGTTGGCCAGGACCGCCACTGGGCCCCATAAACCGGCCCGAGATCGCCGTTTTCGTCCGCCCATTCGTTCCAGATCCGCACCCCGTTGCGCTGGAGGTAACCGACATTGGTGTCGCCGGACAAAAACCACAACAATTCATGGATAATCGACTTCAAGTGCAGTTTCTTGGTGGTGAGGAGCGGAAACCCCTGGGCGAGATCGAAACGCATCTGATGGCCGAAGATCGACCGGGTCCCGGTGCCGGTTCGATCCTCCCGATCCACGCCGGTTTCCAAGACCAATCGCATCAGGTCGAGATATTGCCGCACCTGGAACCTCTGTTTCTTCGAAATCTGAAATCAACGCGCCGGAAGACGCCACGACGGCGCGGCGTTCCTCCTCCCGCATTTTCCATTGAGCAACGGTGGATCGCAAGCGTCAAACGCTAAAACTTGTGATTTAGATGTTTTTAGCCACTATATCTTGTCATTACGTCTGCTCACTCTCGGTGGAACCGGCATGATACCCGCCAGCGAAAGGGCGAAACTCGACGCGGCCCTGAACCAGCTTGCTCGCGGCCGGATCGGCGAGGCGCGGGCACGCCTGGCGCGGCTGCTATCCGACCACCCGGGTGATCCGGAGATCCAGCTACATCTCGCCGGGGCGCATCATGCCGCCGGGCGGTTCGACGAGGCGGCGGATTTGTTCAAGGACATCGCGTCCCGGCTGCCGGATCTCGACGTCGCGGCGATCGGCTTGGCCCGCGCGCTACGCGACCTCGGCGACTCCGCGACCGCCACGGGGGTACTGAAGCGTGGCCTTGCGCGCGCGCCCGAGAATCCTAGATTGCTTTCCGAAATCGCTGGACTGGCGCATTTCGAGCATGACTTCGAGACCGCCATCCGGCTTAACCGATTTCTGACGCGGATCGCTCCGGGCGACCCTTCCATTCTCGCGAATATCGCCGAGGCACTGGCGGAATTGCAGCGCGAGGACGAGGCACTGGTCCAGATGGACCGCGCCATCGCTCTCGACCCGAGCTCGGCCCAGCTTCGGCTCAACCGCGCCTTCACCCTGCTGGCGCTGGGCCGTTACCGGGAAGGCTGGGCCGCGTATGAGGCGCGTCTGGAGCCGGGTATTCCCGACTCCCCGAAACGCAACCTTGCCTTGCCGCGCTGGCGGGGCGAGTCCTTGGCGGACAAGCACGTTTTGGTCTGTAGCGAGCAAGGCGTCGGCGACCAATTCTTTTTCGGCGCGTATCTGCCCCGCCTGGTCCGCGAGGCGGCGGCGGTGACCATCGAAACCGACCCGCGTCTGGTGTCGTTGTTCGCACGCTCGCTTCCCGCCGCCACGGTCTCCGTCTATTCACGTCGCGTGGTCGGCCAAAGACCCCATTTCAACTACGCCTGGCTGCCAAGGGGCGATAATCCACCGACCCACTACATTGATCTCACGAGCCTCCCCTTCGCGTTTGAGGACGATCACCGGAAACCCGTCGAACCAGGTGGGTTTCTCGAAGCGGATCCGGACCAGATCTCCAAGTGGCGCGAACGGCTTGCCCGGATTGCCGATGGACGGCCCGTGATCGGCTTGTTCTGGCGCAGCGGCTTGATCACGCCGAGCCGGGCTCGATTCTACCCGATCATCGAGTATTGGGGGCCGGTGCTCTCGATTGAGGATTGTTGCTTCGTCAGCTTGCAGTTCGATGACGACCGAGAGGATATCGCAAAAGCGAAATCCCTTTTCGGCGCCGAAATCGTGAAGCTCGAAGATATCGACCTACGAGACGACCTCGATCAACTCGCCGCGCTGTGTCGCGGGCTTGACGGAGTCGTGGCTCCGTCCACAACCACGGCGAACCTTGCCTCGGCGATGGGCACCAGAACCGTGATCGTCGATCGAACCCGATCCTGGCCGCCGATGATCGGCGACAAGGAAGCCATTCTAAGCGCGTCGGAGCGGGTGTTTCCACCGGTTCAGGGCGACTGGGACTGGGTGTTTCGCGAAGCCCGGCGACGGGCGCTGACCTGGCTCGGGCGCGCCGACGATTAATCTGGATGTGCTCACCGCGCGCGGGACCTTTTCAAGCCCCCCCTTGTGCCTGTAGGTTTAGGCGTCGGCTTGCCGACTATGGCGATAAATGGAGCATGGAATAAGCGTTGCGGACCCGGGGGCGGTACCCGGCGCCTCCACCAACTATCCGGCGGTACGGTTTTCCGGCGGAATCCGAGGGGGCGAAATAGGATCGACGCGCGTGGTAAAGATGTAGCTTTCGCTCGGCATGGTACCACCGATATCGGGCCATAATGTAGTTGCGAATGACAACTATGCTGAGGCGCGCCTCGCTGCGTAAGCAGTCGGGTAGCCTAATTTAAGTCCATGTGGGTCGCACCGCATGGCGGGGTTTGGGGCGCACCTGGCAACAGAAGCGTCCCGCTTCCGCCGGCGCCGCCGGGGTATCGGAAACTAGAGGTCGAGGGGAAACATGTCGGAACAGGCCTTCAAGTACGACATGATGGTGGAGGAAGCGCTGCGCGGGGTCGTCCGCAAGGCGTTGCGGCAGGCGGCGGCCCATGGCCTGCCCGGCAATCATCACTTTTACATCACCTTCAAGACGCGGCATCCCGAGGTTGATGTGCCGGTCTACCTCACCGAAAAATATCCGGACGAGATGACCATCGTGCTGCAATACCAGTTTTGGGATCTCGAGGTCCGGGAGGATAATTTCGAGGTCATGTTGAGCTTCAAAGACAAGCGGGAACGGCTGTTCATCCCGTTCTCGGCTCTGACTGGTTTCGCGGACCCGTCCGTCAAGTTCGGCCTGCAATTCCAATCCTCTGGTCAAGAGTCCGAGGGCTTGCAAACCGACGATTTCGGCCCACAGGTCGAAGTCGAGGAGCCTGAATCCGAGAACGACGGGGAAGCCCCCAAGGGCTCGGGCGAGGTCGTCTCTCTCGATCAGTTCCGCAAAAAACAATAACCGGCCACGGCGGCCGAACCGTCACGCCACGATCGCGCGGCGGCCCAACGACGTACCGCACGCGAGAGATCGTCATGACCGATATGCTGTATTCCGAAATGTTTCCGCTCGGCGAGGACACCACCGAGTATCGCCACGTCACCAGCGACGATGTCTCGGTTGAGAAACTTGGCTCGCGCGATGTACTGACCATCGGACCGGACGCGATCACCGGTCTCGCCGAGGAAGCTTTTCGCGACATCTCGCACTTGCTGAGGCCCGCGCATCTGGCGCAATTGCGTTCCATCCTCGAGGACAAGACCGCGTCGAAGAACGATCATTTCGTGGCAATGGAATTGCTGAAGAACGCCGATATCGCGGCGGCGGGTATTCTACCGATGTGTCAGGATACCGGCACCGCGATCGTCATGGGCAAGAAAGGCCAAAACGTCTTCACCGGCTTTGACGACGAAGAGGCGTTGAGCCGCGGTATCTACAACACCTACGCCAACCACAATTTGCGGTACAGCCAGTTGGCGCCGTTGGACATGTTCAACGAGAAGAACACGGCCACCAACCTGCCGGCCCAGATCGAGCTCTACGCCACCCCGGGCGAGGCCTACAAGTTCGCCTTCATCCAGAAGGGCGGCGGTTCGGCGAACAAGTCCTTCCTGTTTCAAGAGACCAAGGCGGTCCTCAACCCCGAGTCGCTGAAGAAGTTCCTCGACGAGAAGATCCGCACCCTCGGCACCGCCGCCTGCCCGCCCTACCATCTGGCGATTGTCATCGGCGGCACCTCGGCGGAATTCAATCTGAAGACGGTCAAGCTCGCCTCCACCAAATATCTCGACAACCTGCCGACACAAGGTAGCGAGGCCGGCCACGCCTACCGCGATCTCGAGTGGGAACAGATCATTCTCCAGATGACCCGCGAAATGGGCATCGGCGCGCAGTTCGGCGGCAAATACTATTGTCATGACGTGCGGGTTATCCGACTGCCGCGGCACGGCGCGTCCTGCCCCATCGGGCTCGGCGTCTCCTGCTCCGCCGACCGTCAGGCCTTCGGCAAGATCACCTGCGACGGTGTGTTCCTTGAGCAACTGGAAACCGATCCATCGAAGTACATCCCCGAGGTCGACCCCTCGCAGGTCTCGGACGAGGTGGTTGAGATCGATCTCAACCAATCGATGTTCGATATCCGCCGACAACTCAGCCAATACCCGATCAAGACACGAGTGGCGCTTTCCGGTCCGATGATCGTCGCCCGGGACATCGCCCACGCCAAGTTGCAGGAGCGGATCGATTCCGGCCAGGGCCTGCCGGATTACGTGAAGAACCATCCGATCTACTACGCCGGCCCCGCCAAGACGCCGACCGGCATGGCCTCGGGCTCTTTCGGGCCGACCACCGCCGGGCGCATGGATTCCTATGTCGATCCGTTCATGGCGGCGGGCGGCAGCTTCGTAACCCTGGCCAAGGGCAACCGCTCTCCGGTGGTCCGCCAAGCCTGTCAGAAACACGGCGGTTTCTACCTCGGCTCCATCGGCGGCGCGGCGGCGATCTTGGCGCTGAACAGCATCAAGAAAGTCGAGGTCGAGGAGTATCCCGAGCTCGGCATGGAAGCGGTCTGGCGCATTGAAGTCGAGAAATTCCCGGCCTTCATCGTCGTCGACGACAAAGGCAACGACTTCTTCACGGCGCTGTAGAGATCGACGGTTACCTCACCGCTCCGTCGTCATCCGTCCATGAGAGCAATCCCCGGTTTTTCCGTCATCCCGCGCTCGACGCGGGGCGGACGCTTGAGATGGCGGCGAATGACGGGTGGCGGAGCAAGATGTGACATCTCGCTTGCTTGCCGGATGGTGTTCACATGGACGTTCTCGGGCGTGGGTCCCGCGTCAAGCGCGGAATGACGATGTGTGAGAGCGACGGGGCGTTCCGTAGAGGATTACATCCGCGCAACTCCGATGCGTCGTAGACTGAATTGCACCCGCCTTGGCTCTTTGTCATGCTTGCCCGTCGCAACAGGGGAACAACCGACATGTGGCCAGCCGAAACCTCGAATTCTGCCGGGATCTTTGCCCGCGCGAAACAAGTTCTGCCCGGCGGAATCTCGCGTCTGCTGACCTGGGTTGATCCCTATCCGATCTATGCCAAGCGCGGCGTCGGCGCCTATATCGAGGATGTCGACGGCACGCGCCGCCTTGACCTGATGAACAATTTCGCCTCGCTGATCCACGGTCACGCCTATCCGCCGGTCGTCGAAGCGGTCGGCGAGGCAATCGCCAACGGATCATGCTTCGCCTTCCCGACCGAGCTCGAGATCCAGCTCGCGGAACTGCTATGCAATCGCATCGACGCCACCGAAAAGGTCCGGTTCTGCAATAGCGGCACCGAGGCGGTGATGATCGCGCTGAAGGCGGCGCGGGCACGGACCGGACGGCACCGGATCGCCAAGATCGAGGGCGCCTATCACGGCATGTATGACCACGCCGAGGTCAGCCTCGATTCAACACCGGAAAATTGGGGCAACACGCCGGCATCGACACCGCATGTCCACGGCACCCCGCCCGCCGTTCTGGAAGACACGCTGGTCCTGCCGCTCAATCAACCGGAAGAAGCGGCGCGACTGGTCAAGGCGAACGCCGATACCCTGGCGGCGATCCTGATCGATCCGGTACCGACCCAGATCGGCATGATAGAGATGCAGCCGGACTTTATCGCCGCGATTCAGGCGGCGGCACACGAGATCGGCGCGCTGATCATCATCGACGAGGTCATCGCCTTTCGCCTCGGCTATCACGGGGCACAGGCGCGGTTCGGTATCCAACCGGATCTTTCGACCTTCGCCAAGATCATAGGCGGCGGCTATCCCGTCGGCGCGATTACCGGCACAGAGGACGCGATGGCCGTGTTCAGCCACGAGGACGGCGCGCCGTTGAACCCGTCAAGCGGCACCTTCACCGGCAATCCGGTCAGCATGGCCGCGGGTCTGGCGACCATGACGGCGATGACACCGGGGGTCTATACCCGGCTCGAAACCATGGGAGAGCGCGCGCGGGCCGGGCTGCGCCAAGCGTTCGAAAGCACCGGTCGCCCAGGCCAGGTGACTGGCGTCGGCGCGATGTTCCAGATCCATTTCCACGACCGCCCGATGACCGACTACCGAAGCGCGTTCACCGCCCCGGCGGAACAGGCGACCGCTAAACGCGTGCATCGTGGCATGCTCGATCGCGGATATATTCTCTCGCCACGTTGTTCCGGCTTCCTCTCGTCGGTCATGACGGATGGCGAAATCGACGGGTTGGGCCAAGCCTTCGCGGATACGCTTCGAGATCTTCAATGAACCAGGAAATCGCCCAACGTCGCGACGGTCCAGTCGACGCGACAACCACCTTGATTTTGGCGCATGGCGCCGGGGCGCCGATGGACGCTCCATTCATGGACACCATCGCGACGGGCGTCGCCGAGGCCGGTATTGCCGTCATCCGGTTTGAGTTTCCCTACATGGCGCGCCGCCGCGAGGACGGCAAACGGCGCCCGCCCGACCGCCAGCCGGTGCTGTTGGACACCTGGCGGACGATGTTCTCGTCCGTCATCTGCACGCGTGTCGCTATCGGCGGCAAATCCATGGGTGGACGGATGGCCTCGCTGATCGCCGACGAGGTCGGCGCGGCGGGCCTGGTGTGCCTGGGCTATCCCTTTCACCCTCCGGGCAAGCCCGACCGACTTCGCACCGAGCATCTGGCGACGATGAAAACACCGACACTTATCCTCCAAGGCGAACGAGATCCGTTCGGCGCCAAGGCGGAGGTCGACGGGTATGACCTAGCGGATTCAATCGCGGTTCAATGGTTGGGCGACGGTAATCACGACCTCGCGCCGCGCAAGAAGTCGGGGCGAACCCACGAGCAAAATCTCGCCGAGGCGATCGCGGGGATTGTCGGTTTCCTGGAAAGCTGACACGTGAATATGCAGCGGGACGACGATCCCACGTCCCTGTCATCCGCCCCGAAGTTGTGTCGGCGCGAAACTCACCACGCCTTCGTCTATCAATCGTCGATATTCCTCATCACGAACGCCGAGCAGCCCGGTCAGGACCGTTTCGCTATCGCCGCCGAGAAATGGCGCCAAACCGCGCATCGGATATCGGGCGCCGTCAAGACGCAGCGGAAGGCCGGTCTGCCGTTGACGACCGATATGCTCGCGCTCGATTTCATAATGAAACGACCGCGCCCGCAGATGCGCGTCCTCCGTCACCTGATCCATCCAAAGCAACGGCGCCGCCGCCACGCCGGCCGCTTGAAGGATCTCGGCGGCTTTCGGGCCATCGCGGGTTCGGGTCCAGCGAGAAATCTCGGCCTCGATCTCATCCTCAATGGCCCGACGTGCCTCAAGGTGTGATAACCCCGCCCAATCCCGTCGCCCGAGTGTTTCAGCGAGACCATGCCAGGCTCGCGGGCTCGAGACGGTGATCGCGATCCAGCGATCCTCGCCGGCGCTGGGAAACACCCCGTGCGGTACCATCGAGGGATGACGGTTACCGCGCCGGTCCGGCTCATGGCCGGTAGCCTGGCGGATCAGGAGCGCGGGGGTGGTAAACGGCAACATCGCCTCGATTTGTGTGTTGTTGATCCACTGTCCCTCTCCGGTCCGGCGGCGATGAAACAGCGCCGTCAGCACCGAGGCCGCTCCGTATATCCCGCCGATCGGGTCGCCATAGGCGATATGCGCCATGGTCGGCGGCCATTCGGGACGTCCAGCGAAACTCGGAATGCCCGACCCTTGCTCCAAAACCGATCCATAGGCGCGGGTATCCGACCAGACATTGCCGTCTCCAAACGCCGACATCGACAGCATGATCAGATCATCCCGCTTAGCCGCGAGATCCGCGTAACCGAGCCCTAACCGCGCCATAACGCCGGCGGCCTGGTTTTCCACCACCACGTCACTTCGAGAGACCAGAGCGCGGGCCAATTCGCGGCCTTCGGCGTTGGTCAGATCCAGGCTGACGCTTTGCTTGCCGCGGTTGAGCATCGAGAAGCGCTCGCTACGTTCGAATTGCTTGTCGGCGATCGCTTGCGGCGACCAATCCACGTGACGCCACCAGTCGGGATAGCGTCCGGCCTCGATCTTGATCACCTCGGCGCCGAAATCCGCAAGCATCCGCGTGGTCAATGGTCCAGCCCAGCCCATCGAGAAATCCGCCACTCGGATACCAACCAGCGGCGCGTCGGCGGCCGTATCACTCTCCGGCAACGCTAAATCCGATATCGCGGAGGGCGCATCGAGATCCAGACGAGACGGCGTCTTCTCCAAACGAAACGGTGTGCGCGGGATACGATAGGTCTTGCCGCCGACCTCGAATTCGGCGAGGGAGTTCCGCGCGTTGAAGACGGGATGCTCAAGGATCCCGATCGCGTTCGGCACCACGACCATCGGCACCTTGGCCTCGCGACCGAGCGCCACCCATTCCTCCGCCGTCTTGCGTGGAAAGCGCGTGTCGAAGGCCGCCTCCATCCGGTCACCGTGCGGATAGCGGGTCCGCTGCGGGGCGAGATCCGGGTCGTCGATGAATTCCGGCAGGCCGATAATGGTACAGAACGCGCGCCATTGCGCCGGGGTGAGCGGGGTGATCCCGATCCACCCTTCCTTGCAACGATGGATACTCACCGGGCTGGTCGGCACGAAGCGGTTCACGCCGATCCTGGGTACCGGCTTGCCCATGGAGGCCGTCTGGCAGATCTGAAGATCCGCGTTGATCAGGATGGCTTCCAGAATACTGACCTCGAAATGCAATGGGGCTCGGCGCCGTCCCCCGATCAGAGCCGAAAGCCCCGCGCAATAGGCCGACAAGCCGCCGATCAGTGCCGCCTGATGCTCACCCGGAAAGCAAGGCGGTCCCTCGACCGGGCCGACGGGCTGAACCAAGCCGGCCAAGGCCTGAACAACGAGATCACCGCCCGACCATTTCGCGTAGGGACCATCCAGACCGAACCAGCTGATATCGAGGGTAGCGATGCCCGGGTTGGGAAGGCCGCTCGGACGCCCCGCCGCCTCGCCCAGGATCAACAGGTCAAACTCATCCGCGACCGCCGTATCGCGGGCCCGCGTTTTGCCGGCGTTCAGATAGTCGAGATAAAGACCGCGGGTCGACGCCGCCTCGGGGTCGAGCAAGGTATCCGCGAGGGGATCACCGCCCTCCGGCTCGAGCCGCGCGACCGTGGCGCCCATATCGGCGAATAGCTTGGCGCAATAGCCGCCCGCGACACCGCCGCCAATCTCAAGCACGCGAACACCGGCCAGCGACGCGCCGTCTCGTTCAACACCGATCATTCATTCTCCGAGTACCAGCGCCGCTTCACCTCTGGGACTCAGCCCGGATCTTGCTGCAGCTCGATGACATTACCGAAAGGATCCTCGAAGAAAACCTGATCCGACCCGCGGCCGACAAGACCCTCGTAGACCCAGAATTCGATGCCTCGATTTTCGAGTTCGCTCCGAGCCGCGTCGAGGTCGCGTACCGCGAAGGCCAGATGCTGACGCGTTGGGTCGTGTTTCTCGGATCGAGCCGCCGGAGACATGCCCTCGGCCCCCATGATGTGAATCTGCTGGCTCCGGTCCCCATCCTTCAGATTGACCCAGAAACCCGGGATCGAGGGAATGTGTGGGCGTTCCGCGTCCTTCTGCAGACCAAGCAAATCCCCGTAGAACTCATTGGCCCGCGTCACAGCCTCCTCGGTCGGGTCAACGCGAATCCCCGCGTGCATGAGCTGTGTTATCTCAATCGCCATTGCCTTGCCCTTCTTGCAGCCAACCGCCTAGGCGGGTTTTCCGAACGTCGCGATACGGTCGATCCGGCAGATGAAAAGAACCCGTTTTTCATCGATCTTGGGATCCCTCAGCCCATAGGGCGGCTCGGCGCCGGTGTACTTCGTCCAGATCTTGTCCAACTGTTCTGTGACCCGCTCGCCGCCGGCTTCCCATTCACGCTGCTCTTCCTCGACCGTGCAGCGGATCTGCACCCAGTGATAGGGATTGTCGGGATTGACGATCAGAATGGTGAGTTGCGGGTTCTTGCGGATCCACTCGCACTTGCTGCGATGCGAAGCGGTATTCACGAGGATCTTGTCACCCTCGTAGTCAAACCACATGGGGGTCAGGCTTGGCCGGCCATCCGGTGCGATGACTCCCAGCGTGATGGTGATCGGGCGGTCCAGCAGGTCCTTGTGAATCGGATCGAGATCATCGAGGCTCGCGGCCTTGCGCCGTTCCCCCACGGTGAATTGGCCTTCCTGCAGGCCGTCGGCGACATCCTTGAACTTGGTGATGGAAAACTCTCCGGCCATCCTTATTCTCCCTCATGAATCGTTCTCGCCTCGCGCGATCATGCCGGTCCCGAGTTTGGGCCGTGGTCGATTTGACTGGCAAGCGTGACCAGCGGTGATCTTCCCCTAAGAGCATATGGCAACACACTCGTGCTCCCGAGTGTCACCGAGCCGGGGTCAATTCACGGTGGGCCGCGCGTGGGCGAGCAGGGCGCCGGCGTCCTCCGACTGGTCCAGACGCCAGATCGCGTCGATCAATTTTTCCGCGTCACCGCAGGTCGGGGATTTCTCCGCGACTAGCACGCGGAATTTTTCCTCCAGCTCCGCGTCGGTGAGCGGACGCTTATCGGTGCCGCGAGCATGATCGACGACGACTTCGTGCTCGGTGCCGTTCTTCAACGTCGCCACGAGCCGAACCCCGGGCACCGCGCCGTCCGGATCATCGACCAGACGCACGGCCCCGCGAAGCGCGAGGGTCGCCGGATCATTGACCGCCGCGTCCGTGAAGGCGGCGAGGCCTGGCTTGCCACGCAGCAAGGTGATCGCCACCGCGTGCTGGGCACTGACCTGGGATTCCCGCCCGGTCGCGACATCCGGTCGGTCCGCCCGTTGACGCAACAGCGGATGACCGAGCAGGGTGATCGAAGCGATGGACTCCACCGGAGCGAGGCCTTTGTCACGCAGCTCCAGGCAGGCATCGATCACCGCGTTCAGGACGATCCCGCAGGGATAGGGCTTGTGGATATTGGAGAGCGCTTCCCAACGACTTCCCAATCCCTCGGTGACTTCGTCCATGGCGGGAGCGTCCCCCGTCACATTGAGAAAACCGCGGATCCCCTCCAAGGGCGCGGCGGGCCCGTCATGGCCGCGCCTGGCGAGGTCGGCCGCGAGCAGGCCGCCACGCGCCGCGCCGCCGACGCCAATGCTCTTGGCCATGAAGCCGAGGGTTTCGACCAGCCCGGATGCCTGGGCCGAGGCGTTGCCGAGCGCCCAAACCAGCCGGTCGGCATCCAACCCCAGAATCTTGCCCACCGCCAGCGCCGCGCCGAACACCCCGCAAGTCGAGGTGATATGCCAACCGCGCGCATAGTGGCCCGGCGAGACCGCGTTGCCGATCCGGCATGTCGCCTCGATCCCCAGCGCCAGGGCATGCAGCAGATCCTGGCCCCTGACCCCTCGCGTCTCCGACAGAGCCAACAAGGCCGGCGCGATCGGGGCGGCGGGATGGATCACCGTACGCAGATGGGTGTCGTCGAAATCATGAACATTCGCCGCCGCCGCGTTGATGAAGGCCGCGGTCAAGGGGTCGACCCGTTCCACGCGCCCAATCAAGCTCGCCTTGCCGGTCGCGCCGAAATCCCGGAACGACGCCAGACTGATCTCCAGCGCCTCGTCGCCACATCCCGCGAAGGCGGTGGCAAAACAGTTGAGGAGCGACCGTTTGGCCTCGTGCCTGACTAAGTCCGGCATCTCCTCCCAGCGCGAAGCCGCCACGAAGGCCGCGAGCGTCTCGGATACGCCCGCCGACGCGCCCGCCATCAGACTTTCTCCGCGAAGAATTCAAGCAACCGCCGGTTCAATCGATCCGGCGCCTCCTCCGGAATGAAATGGCCACATTCCTCGAAAACCTCGGACTGAACATTGGTCGCGACGCGGCGAAGCGACTCGCCGGCCTGCGCGCCTCGACCGCGTCCATGCGGATAGCTGACCCCGCCGCCGATCGCCAGTACCGGCATCGGCAGTTTGAAGCGCGCGATATTCTCCGCGTTCTCGCGCGCGTCGCGGAGCATTTCGCGATAGTACGAAAACCCGGCCCGCATCGCGCCGGGCTGGGTATAGGTCCGCAGATATTCGGCCAGATCGTCCTCGGTAATCGCGTCGGGCCGATAAGCAAACGTGCGGTAGAACCAGGCGAGATAGATCTCCTCCCGTCCCTCTATCAACGCCTCGGGCAGATCCGGCGTCATGTGAAACTGATGGTGCCAGCGCCGCCCGCCCTCGGAGAAATCCCCGCCACAGCCGGGAATGGTAACGTCCAGGATCACCAGTTTCTCGACCGCGTCCGGATGCGCCGCCGCCAACGCGTAGGCGGTCGGTCCTCCCCAATCATGGCCAACCAGCAGAAAGCGCCGGTGTCCCAGCACCTCGCTCATCAGGCGCCAAATATCATTGGCAACGGTCTTTTTGTCATAACCGGAAAGCGGCCGGGAGCTATCGCCGAGGCCCCGCATATCCGGCGCGATCACGGTATAGTGTTCCGCCAGGGCCGGAATCACGTGCCGCCACTCCCACCAGGTCTGGGGCCAGCCGTGCAGCAGCACCACGGGTGGTCCCTCTCCCGCCGTAATATAATGTAGCATCACCTCGCCCAACTCGGCGTGGTGGTGGGTGATTTCGGTGATCGGATGCATGGGGGTCTCTTTGGCGAGTTGGATGACAGGGTTGGAGAGTAGGCTATGAGGGTGCGATGGACCAGGGGTGGTCCTTCACCTCGGCAAAAACTCGAATTCCTGGCTTTCAGGTTGTGGATTTGAGCTTTGCTAACAAGACGGTGGCCGGGGACTTTGGGATAGGGCATTTCTTCCGTTAAATGGGCATAACCAACACCGTCGCCCTGGACTTGATCCAGGGCTTCTTCCGCCTCTAGGTAGGACCGACAGATGGCTTCAATCCATGAGAACCGCCAATCGGCCACGCCGAGCGCGGCAGGAGCCCTGGATCAAGTCCAGGGCGACGGGAACGTTGAGTAACCCCCCACCTTCTCCAAAATTTTGATAGTGTTTCCGAATTATCGTGGATTTTCTGATAATCTCGGTCATGCGACCGTCTTCTCTAGAAAAACAGTCGGACGGGTTGGGGAAAGTGCGATGGGCCGCTTGACGACGCATGTGCTCGACACCGCCTTGGGCCGTCCGGCGCGTGGCGTTCGCCTTGAGCTGTTCGACCTCTCCCAGGGACGAGACCCGTTGGTCAACACCATCACGAATGATGACGGACGGTGCGACGCGCCGCTGTTGGAAGGCGATGTCTTTCACCCCGGGCGGTACGAGCTGGTTTTTCACGCCGGTGAATACTTCCGCGCCCGAGGTATCGAACTGCCGGACCCGGCGTTTCTCGACGAGGTGGTGATCCGCTTCGGCATCGCCGAGCCGGACTCCCACTACCATGTGCCGTTGCTGCTTTCGCCCTACGGCTATTCCACCTATCGTGGAAGCTGAGGGAGGTCGGCCGGTGAGAAACGAGATCCGCTTTCTGCTGGGAGACGAGGAACGGCGGATTCGAGATATCGACCCGACCATGACGGTGCTGAACTATCTGCGCCGCGAGGAATGCCTCACGGGAACCAAGGAAGGCTGCGCCGAGGGCGATTGTGGCGCCTGTACCGTGGTCTTTGGGAACTCGAGGGTGACGCGCTCCGCTATCGCGCGGTCAATGCGTGCATCCAGTTCCTGCCCAGCCTCGACGGCAGGCAATTGCTGACGGTCGAGCATCTGAAGGGCCAGGACGGCGCCCTGCATCCAGTGCAACGAGCGATGGTCGAGACACACGGCTCGCAATGCGGTTTCTGCACACCGGGTTTCGTGATGTCGATGGTCGCCTTGCAGGCCGAGGGGGGCGCTCTGGACAGGAAGCGGATCGATGACGCCTTGGCCGGCAACCTTTGTCGCTGTACCGGATACGGCCCGATCATCGAGGCCGCGCGAAAGATGGGACCCGCCCCGGTCGCGAATGGTGGACCGCTCGATGGCGCCGCCGTTACCAAGCAACTGGCCGCGCTCGATACCGACGATGATCTTGCGCTCGAGGCCGCGGGCACGCGCTATTTCGCGCCGCGAAGCATCGAAGCGCTTTCCCGGCTGCTGGAAACACATCCCGAGGCTACCCTGGTCGCCGGCGCGACCGATGTCGGGCTCTGGGTCACCAAGCAGCACCGCCGGCTCGACCCGGTAATCCACCTCGGCGACATCGACGCGCTCAAGCGGCTTTCGCTTTCCGATGGCATTTTAGAGATCGGCGCCGGCGTCACCTACGAGGAAACCCTGGACGTGATCGCGGAACACGCGCCGGATCTGGGTGAGCTGATACGGCGGATCGGGTCACGCCAGATCCGCAACGCCGGAACCATTGGCGGCAATATCGCCAACGGCTCTCCCATCGGCGACATGCCGCCGGCATTGATCGCGCTTGGCGCGACTTTGGTGCTTCGGCGCGGCGGGACGACGCGGGAGATACCGCTGGAGGATTTCTTCATCGCCTATGGCGAGCAGGACCTGGCGCCGGGCGAATTCGTCGAGGCGGTTCGCGTGCCGGTCGCGGCGGCGGGCGGGCTTCGCTGCTACAAGATCTCCAAACGCTTTGACCAGGACATAACCGCCGTCCTCGGCGCCTTTAACCTGTCGGTTTTCGATGGGATCGTCAGGTCCGCGCGGATTTGCTTCGGCGGCATGGCGGCGACACCGAAACGCGCGCCGGCTTGCGAGGCGGCTCTCCTGGGCAAACCCTTTAACGAGACAACCCTCGCCGCCGCGCGCGAAGCCCTGACAGGCGAGTTTCAACCGATCACGGATATGCGGGCCTCCGCCGATTATCGCTTCGCGGTGGCGCGGAACCTGCTTACCAAGGCCTACATCGAGGCATCACGCCCCGAGATCGAGACACGTCTGGCCGGCCCCGGCGGCCTGACTCTGAAACCCGGTGGAGGAGAGGCGCGTGCCTGAATCTCCAACCAGCGCCGAGCCGAGCATCAAGGGCGGGGTTCGCGAGCCCCTGCCCCATGACAGCGGCACCAAGCACGTTTCGGGCGAGGTGATCTATATCGACGACATTGTCGAACCCAGGGGCTGCTTGAATGTTTTCGCGGCGCGCTCAAGCATCGCGCATGGCCGCCTCAACGCGCTCGATCTTTCCAGGACTAGGTCAGCGCCCGGTGTCGCCTGCGTCCTGACGGCGGCCGATATTCCAGGCCAGAACGATGTCAGCCCGACAGGTACCAATGACGATCCCTGTCTCGCCGACGAGTTGGTGCATTTCCATGGCCAGCCGCTTTTCGCCGTCGCCGCCGAGAGCATCGAGGAAGCGCGCGCCGCGGCCGCCCTGGCCGAGATCGAGATCGACCCGCTGGAGGCGATCCTCACGATCGAGGACGCGATGGCCAGGAAATCCTTCGTCCTCGACCCGCATACCATGCGCCGGGGTGAACCGCGAGAAGCTCTCGAAACGTCGCCGCGACGGCTCAGGGGACGGATCGAGATCGGCGGCCAAGATCATTTTTATCTTGAGGGCCAGGTCTCCCTAGCGGTTCCGGGCGAGGACGGCGACGTGCTTGTCCATTGCTCGACCCAGCATCCCTCCGAGGTGCAGCACAATGTCGCCAAGGTCCTGGGGCGCCCCGACAACGCGGTCACCGTCGAGGTTCGCCGCATGGGCGGCGGCTTCGGCGGCAAGGAAACCCAGGCCTCGCAATGGGCGGCGTTGGCGGCCCTGGTGGCGGTCAAGACCGGACGCGCGGCCAAGATGCGCCTCGACCGCGACGGCGACATGATCATGACCGGCAAGCGTCACGATTTCATCGCCGACTATGAGGTGGGCTTCGGCGACGATGGGGTGATTCAAGGCCTGGTCATCGACATGGCCGCGCGCTGCGGCTTCTCGGCGGATCTTTCCGGCGCCATCGTCGATCGGGCGATGTTCCACGCCGATAATTGCTACCACCTGGACAATGTCGAAATTACCGCGCATCGCTGCCGGACCAACACGGTTTCGAACACCGCCTTTCGCGGGTTTGGCGGTCCCCAGGGCATGGTTGTGATCGAACGGGTGATCGAAGCGATCGCCCGCGATCTGGGGCTAGACCCGCTGGACGCACGCCGTCGCAACCTCTATGGCGGCCCCGGGCGCGACGTTACGCCCTATCACATGACCGTCGAGGACAATATCGCCGATCATTTGATCGATGAGCTGTCGACCAGCGCCCGCTATGACGAACGGCGGGCCGAGATCGCTGCCTTTAACGCCGCGAGCCCTGTTTTGAAACGCGGCCTCGCGATAACCCCGGTTAAGTTCGGGATCTCGTTTACGACCACTTTCCTCAATCAGGCCGGCGCGCTGATCCATGTCTATACCGACGGCAGCGTGCATCTGAATCACGGCGGCACCGAGATGGGTCAGGGCCTGTTCATCAAGGTTGCCCAGGTCGTGGCCGAGGAGTTTCAGATCGATCTGGACCGGATCAAGATCAGCGCCACCAATACGGGCAAGGTGCCGAACACTTCGGCGACGGCGGCCTCCTCGGGCTCGGACATGAACGGCATGGCGGCGCTCGCGGCGGCGCGAACGATCCGCGAGCGCCTGGTCGTCTTCGCCGCGCGGCATTTCAACATAGCCGAGGACGAGGTGACCTTCATCGCCAACCGCGTCAGGGCCGGCGATCACGAACTGTCCTTCACCGAGTTGGTGAAGCTTGCCTATCTCGACCGCGTACAGCTGTCGGCGACCGGGTTTTATCGCACGCCCAAGATCCAATATGACCGCGAGACCGCGTCGGGCCGACCTTTCTATTATTTCGCCTATGGCGCGGCCGTCACCGAGGTCGCGATCGACACGCTGACCGGCGAGTCCAAGGTCCTGGCGGTGGATATCCTGCATGATGTGGGCAAGTCGCTTAACCCGGTGATCGATCTCGGCCAGGTCGAGGGCGGTTTCATCCAGGGCATGGGATGGCTGACCAGCGAGGAACTCGTCTGGGACGGCAACGGTCGTCTCGCGACCCACGCGCCGTCGACCTATAAGATACCGACCTGCGGCGACCGGCCCGAAGCCTTCAATGTGCGGCTCTGGGAACGCGGCGAGAATGTCGAGGAAACCATTCACCGCTCCAAGGCGGTGGGCGAGCCGCCGTTGATGCTCGCGATCTCGGTTCCGCACGCGATCTCCGACGCGATATCGAGCCTTTCCCAAGGACGCTTGCTGGCCAATCTCGACATGCCGGCGACACCGGAACGCATCCTCGCCGCGGTCGAGGATATGAAGGCGCGAGAGGGCGCGAGATGACCCGGCTCGTGGACGAGATCCGCTCGGCGAAACAGAGATTGGTGCTTGGTGAGAAAGGCATGCTCGTTCGGGTCGAGGCAACCTCCGGCTCGGCGCCGCGCGATGGAGACGCCGCGATGCTGGTCTTCGCGTACGACAGCATCGGCACCATCGGCGGCGGCGCGCTTGAGCATGGCGCGATTAACCGCGCCCGCGCGGCCCTGATGGCAAATCAGCCGGCACCGGACAACGAGACCATCCCTCTCGGCCCTGCAATCGGCCAATGTTGTGGTGGCTCGGTCCGGTTGCGCTATTCAATGGTCGACGCCGGTAACGCGGCGTCGTTGGACCAATGGTTGGAGGCTCTGGAAGCGGGACGCGGAGTGCTGTGGTTGTTCGGCGCCGGCCATGTCGGTCAGGCGGTGGTTCGGGCCCTGGAGCCACTGGATATCGACGTCACCTGGATCGATAGCCGCCCCGGGGTGGCAGGTGGTCTTGGCGAAGACCTTCCTATCGTTACGGCGCGCGCGCCGCATCTCGAGGTTGCGAGCATCCCTTCGGATTCGATGGTCCTGGTAATGACCCACAGCCATGCACAGGACTTCGATATCGTGCATGCGGCTCTCGGACGCGCTGATCTCCCGTTCGTCGGTTTGATCGGCAGCGCGACAAAAAGGGCGCGCTTCCTCTCCCGGCTCAAGGCTAGAGGGCACGGCGGCCACGCACTCTCGCGGCTGGTATGCCCAATCGGCGTGGAGGGGATCAGCGGCAAACAACCCGCGGTGATCGCCGCGTCGGTCGCCGCGCAAATTCTTCGGTATCGCGAACAAGCATTGGCGGATCGTGGCGTGCCAATGTCATTGTCCGGCTAGGGACGGAACGAGAACGATGAGCACTCCAGAGGAATTCATGGCCCGGGCGGTCGCCATCTCGGGCGAGCATATGCGCAAGGGTCTCGGCGGCCCCTTCGGCGCGGTCGTCGTCAAGGACGGGAAAATCATCGGCGAGGGCGCCAACCAGGTAACCTCCAGCAATGATCCCACCGCCCATGCCGAGGTGGTGGCGATCCGCGAGGCGTGCCGGACATTGGGTACCTTCTCTCTCGCCGGCTGCGAGATCTACGCGAGTTGCGAGCCCTGCCCCATGTGTCTGGCGTCGATTTATTGGGCCCGGATCGAAAAGGCCTATTTCGCCAATAACCGCGAGGACGCCGCCGCGATCGGATTCGATGACTCATTCCTCTATGATGAAGTCGCTAAACCGATCGACCGGCGGTCTCTGCCGCTGGTCCACCTGCCTTCCACGGAGGCTGGATCGATTTTTCAGGAATGGCGCGATAAGGAAAACAAGATACCCTATTAACGAGCGACGAGAGGGCATGGCGCCCTAAGGGACGGAAACGTGACAACACAAAGCGACGGGTTCGCGGGGAACTCAAGCGAAAAAGGCGTTTCGACTGGCACGCCCCTGCTCGCGCTTGACCGGATCACCAAAGCTTTTCCGGGCATCGTCGCCAACGATTCGATCAGTTTCCGGATAAATCCCGGCGAAATTCACGCCCTGCTCGGTGAAAACGGCGCCGGAAAATCCACCCTGGTGAAGATCATTTATGGGGTCCTCGGCGCCGATAGCGGGACACTGTCCTGGAACGGCGCGCCGACTACCATTCCCGGCCCGGTCGCGGCCCGCGATCTCGGAATCGGGATGGTTTTTCAGCATTTCTCGCTATTCGAGGCGATGACCGTGCTGGAGAATATCGGCCTCGCGATGAACGACCAACGAGACATGGCGGCGTTGAAGGAACGCGTGATCGAGGTATCGACGAGCTATGGCCTCCCGCTTGACCCGGATCGGCATGTCCATTCGCTTTCGGTGGGCGAACGCCAGCGGATCGAGATCGTGCGCTGTTTGTTACAGAATCCAAAGCTGCTGATCCTGGACGAGCCGACATCGGTCCTGACGCCCCAGGAAGCGGAAAAACTGTTCGAGACACTCCGCCAACTGTCCGCCGAAGGCTGCGCGATCCTCTATATCAGCCACAAGCTGGATGAGGTGAAGGCGCTGTGCGAGGCGGCGACGATCTTGCGTGGCGGAAAAGTCGTGGCGACCTGCGATCCGCGACAGGAAACCGCGCAAGGCATGGCGGAGTTGATGATCGGCCAAAAACTGACACCGACCAAGCGCGATGCCGGCGAGGTCTCCCGGACCGACCGTATCATGGTCTCGCGGCTGAACATGATCTCCGAGGATCAGTTCGGCATCGACCTGCGCGAGGTTTCCTTCAAGGTTCGTCGCGGCGAAATCCTCGGAGTCGCCGGTGTCGCGGGGAACGGTCAGACGGAATTGATGTCCGCCTTGTCCGGTGAAATCCTGAACCGCCGACAACCCGATAGCATTAGGTTCGACGGGCTATCGGTGGGTGCGCTCAATCCGACGGAACGGCGCGCGCTCGGCGCCAATTTCGTGCCCGAGGAACGCAATGGCCATGCCGCCGTAAAGGATATGAGCCTTGCCGACAACGCCTTCCTGACAGCCGCGACCCGCTTGAAACTGATGGCAAGCGGGTTGATGCGCCATGGCGAGATCCGCGGTTTCGCGGGCAAGGTCATCTCGGCTTTCGACGTGCGCACCACCGGCGTGGACGCGGCCGCCGGTAGCCTCTCGGGTGGCAACCTGCAAAAATACATCGTCGGCCGCGAGATCCTGCAGGAACCGGGCATTCTCGTGATTTCGCAGCCCACATGGGGGGTGGACGCGGGCGCGGCGGCGACAATCCGCCAGGCCCTGATGGATCTGGCCCGGCGCGGCTGCGCGGTGTTGGTAATCTCCCAGGATCTGGACGAGATCTTCGAGATTTGCGACCGCATCGTGGTGATCTCCGAGGGTATGGTCTCGGAGGCTCGCGATATCGACGCCATCACGGTCGAGGAGGTCGGCCTGCTGATGGGCGGGTTGCACGACCTCGCCGACGCCGTGGGATCGAAGGGCCGCGCCGATGGTTAGGCTGGAATCCCGAGGTGATGTCTCGCGCGCCTGGAGCCTGCTCTCGCCGGTCGTGGCGATCGTGCTCACCCTGATCAGCGGCGTTGTTATCTTCTCGGCCATGGGCAAGGACCCGGGGCTCGCGCTCTATACCTATTTCGTCCAACCGCTGACCACGGCCTTCGGCATTACCGAACTTCTGGTCAAGGCGACACCGCTGGTACTGATCGGCATCGGGCTTTCCATCGGCTTTCGGGCCAATGTCTGGAATATCGGCGCGGAAGGCCAGTTCACGATCGGCGCCATCGTCGGCGGCGGGATCGCCATCGCCTTCCACGACAGCGAGAGTTTTCTCTTGCTTCCCGTGGTCCTGGTCGCCGGTGTTTTCGGTGGCATGGCCTGGGCGGCGATACCGGCCTTCCTTAAAACACGCTTCAACGCCAATGAGATCCTTACCAGCCTGATGCTGACCTATGTGGCGGTGCTCTTGCTGAGTTATCTCGTGCATGGGCCATGGCGCGACCCCGACGGGTACAACTTCCCGGAAAGCCGGCTGTTTCCCGACGCGGCCATGATGCCGGTCCTCTGGGAGGACAGCCGGCTGCATTTGGGCGCCGCTTTCGCGGTTCTCGCGGTGGTGGCGGGCTGGGTGATCCTGTCCCGCGCGGTTATCGGCTTTCAGCTTAGGGTGGTCGGTCAGGCGCCGGCGGCGGCGAAGCACGCGGGTTTCAGTCAAAACAAGCTGATCTGGTTCGCGCTTCTCCTCGGCGGTGGTCTCGCCGGGCTCGCCGGTGTCGCGGAGGTCGCGGGCACGATCGGTCAGCTCCTGCCCTCTATCTCACCCGGCTACGGTTTCACCGCGATCATCGTCGCCTTTCTCGGGCGATTGCACCCCGTGGGCGTGCTCTTGGCGGGTTTGATCATGGCGCTGTCCTATATCGGCGGAGAGGTCGCGCAGATCGAGATCGGGCTCCCGGCGGCGGTCACCGGATTGTTTCAAGGCATCCTACTATTCTTCCTGCTGGGTTGTGACGTGCACACCCATTTCCGCATCCGCTTCGGCGCGCCAGGTCGGACCAAGGGAGGCTGACACATGAATTTCGTTCCCGTCATTCTGACCGTCATCACAGCGTCCACGCCCCTGCTCTTCGCCGCCACCGGCGAGTTGATCACCGAGAAGTCCGGGGTTCTCAATCTCGGTGTCGAGGGGATGATGCTGGTCGGCGCGATTGCCGCCTTCGCGGTCGCCAGTACCACCGGCAGTGGTCTTGCCGGGATCGTCGCCGGCGCCGCGGCGGGCACGGCAATGGCGTCGGTCTTCGCGTTCTTGACCCTCACCCTACTCGCCAACCAGGTGGCGACGGGACTGGCGCTGACAATCTTCGGCATAGGCATCAGCGCGTTGATCGGCGCGAGTTACGTCGGCTTCGCGCTCGAGCCCTTGCCGAAACTCGCGATCCCGGTGATCTCGGACATTCCGGTGATCGGCCCGATCCTTTTCGGCCAGGATTTCCTGGTCTATCTCTCCTTTGTAATGATCATCGCCGTCGCCTGGTTCTTGTCGCGCACCCGTCCGGGATTGATCTTGAAGGCGGTCGGCGAAAGCCACGATTCGGCCCACGCGCTCGGCTATCCGGTTATCGCGATTCGCTATGCCGCGGTGCTTTTCGGTGGCGCCATGAGCGGCCTCGCCGGCGCTTATCTATCGCTCGCCTATACCCCGCTCTGGGCCGAGAACATGACGGCGGGTCGAGGCTGGATCGCCCTTGCCCTGGTGGTTTTCGCGACTTGGCGGCCCGGTCGGGTGATCCTCGGCGCCTATATGTTCGGCGCCATCACCATTCTGCAACTGCACGCCCAGGGCTGGGGCATCGAGGTCGCCTCGCAATTCATGTCGATGCTGCCTTATCTCGCGACAATCCTGGTATTGGTGTTAATTTCGAGAGACAAAACGAAAATCCGGCTGAACGCGCCACAATGCATTGGAAAGGTTTTCCACGCCGCTCATTGATGGAATCAACGCGTCGCGGGATCGCCGATCCGAGAGAAAGACGAAAACCACAACTCAATCCTGAAATCGGGGGATCAACAATGAAAAGAAGAACGGTATTCAAGGCAATCGCCGGCGCCCTGTCGGTCGGCATGCTGGCGGCGGGCATGGCCTCCGCCTCGGCGCAGACCAAGGTGGGCTTTGTCTATGTCGGTCCGATCGGTGACCACGGCTGGACCTATCGACATGATTTGGGCCGGCTCGCCATCGAGAAGGAATTCGGCGACAAGGTAAAAACCACCTATGTCGAAAGCGTCAAGGAAGGCCCGGATTCAGAGCGGGTGATCCGTCAGCTCGCCTCGACCGGACATGATCTGATTTTCACCACGTCCTTCGGCTTCATGAACCCCACGATCAAGGTCGCCAAGCGCTTCCCCAATGTGAAGTTCGAGCACGCCACCGGGTACAAGCAAGCCGATAACGTCGCGACCTATAGCGCGCGTTTCTACGAGGGTCGCTATATCGCCGGCGTGATCGCGGGCAAGATCTCCAAGACCAACAAGATCGGCTATGTCGCCTCCTTCCCGATCCCCGAGGTGGTGCGCGGCATCAACGCCTTCCTGCTGGGCGCGCGTTCGGTTAATCCGGACATGTCGATCAGCGTGGTCTGGGTGAACAGCTGGTATGATCCGGGCAAGGAAGGTGACGCGGCCAAGGCCCTGATCGACCAGGGCGCCGACATCATCACCCAGCACACCGACTCGCCCGCCCCGCTTCAAGTCGCCGAAAACCGCGGCGTCAAGGGCTTCGGGCAAGCCTCCGACATGGAGCATTTCGCCCCCAAGGCCCAGCTCTCCGCGATCATCGATGACTGGAACCCCTATTATATCGAGAGGACCCGGGCGGTGATCGACGGCACCTGGAAATCCCAGGACGTTTGGCAAGGTCTGGCCGAAGGCATGGTCCGGATGTCCCCCTACAAGAACATGCCCGCCGATGTCGCCAAGCTGGCGAAGGAAACCGAGGAAGCGATCCGGAGCGGCAAGCTGCATCCCTTCGCGGGACCGATCAAGGATCAGTCCGGCAAGGTCGTTGTCGAGGCCGGCAAGGTCGCCGACGCGGGCATGCTTCTCGGCATGAACTTCTATGTGGAGGGCGTCGAGGGCTCGCTGCCCAAGTAACGACCGGCTCTCAAGCCAGGCATCAGCGCCCCGCTCTCGACATGCTCGGAGCGGGGCGTTTTTGCCTTGAAAGCGGTTGCCTCGGGAGGGCGATGGGATGATCTACCTCGACCATCATGCCACCACGCCTCTGGATCCGAGAGTCCGGTCGGCCATGCTTCCCTATTTCGAGGCCCAGTTCGGCAACCCTCACTCGCGGGACCATGCCATCGGGTGGCGGGCCGGCGAAGCCGTGGACAAGGCCCGACAAGATTTAGCGAGGGCCATCAACGCGGAGCCGGACGAGATCATTTTCACGTCGGGCGCGACCGAGGCCAATAACATGGCGCTGCGCGGGATCGACGGCGATATTCTCGCATCGCCGATCGAGCATCCCAGCGTCCTGAACGCGCGCGATGTGATCACATTTCCCATCGGCAAGGACGGCTTGATCGATCCGGATTGCCTGGCGGGCGCGATCGGGTCCGGCCCGCGCATGGTTTCCGTCGGTCTCGTCAATCATGAGATCGGTGTGATCCAACCCATCGCCGAGATCGCCCGGGTCTGCCGCGAGCGCGATATCCTCCTGCACGTGGATTGCGCCCAGGCCTTGGGCAAAATCGCGGTGGATGTCACGGCCCTCGATATCGACCTCGCGAGTTTTTCCGCGCACAAGGCATACGGTCCGATGGGTATCGGCGCGCTTTTCATCCGCCGCGGTGTCGAGGTTAAGCCGTTGATTACCGGTGGTGGCCAGGAGATGGGATTGCGGGCGGGGACCGTGCCGCTCCCTTTGGTCGTCGGTTTCGCGACCGCCGCAACCATCGCGCGCCGGGACCTTGAGAGCGATCACGCGCGCATCGAGGCACTACGCGATGGCTTGCTCGCCAAGCTACGGCAGGGCATTCCGGGCCTCGTCGTCAATGGTTCGATGACCGCGCGGATCGCGGGCAATCTGAACCTTACACTGCCGGGCGTGGGCGCGGAGGACTTCACCCTGACACTACCGAATGTCGCGATCTCCACCGGCTCCGCCTGCGCCAGCGGATCGAATGAACCGTCAAGCGTGCTGGCCGCGCTACGGCTCGACGTGGATTCCACCGCGCGTTCAATCCGTCTCTGCCTTGGCCGATTTACGTCGGCCGAGGAGGTAGACCACGCCGCCGACGCCATGATCGCGGCGTGGCGAAAACTGGCGCGCCAAACTAGATAGCATCCGCCAAGTGGACAACTACGAGCCGAGGCCCCGCCGTGCGCCAGGGCAACGGGTTACGATGATCTATCTCCCCGCTCTAACCGTCGTCCTGGCGCAAGGCAGGACCTCGCGATGGGTCTATCAAGCGAGGAGAATCGGTCTAAACAATAGCACCGAGTCGAGAACCCGGCAGTTCACCAGGGCGGCACAATCGCCACGAGACAATCCTCCCCATGATTTCGCGGATCCGGACCATTTACCGGCGAAGCCGCGGTGTTAGTCTTGCGGGAAAATCAACCCTGGGAGACCCCGCGCCGTGGAAGTCGGAATTCTTTTCACCTCTCATCCGGACCCAAAGACCGAACCCTATCCGCATCAAGCGATCCATGAGCGGGTAACCCGCGAGATTCTCGAGGCCGAGGCGCTGGGATTCGATAGCGTTTGGATCGCCGAGCACCACTTCTCGAATACCTACGGCATTCTCCCGGACCCGTTCAGCTATCTCGCCTATCTCGCCGCCAAGACCACGCGGATCAAACTCGGCGCGGCGGTGATGGTGGTCCCGTTGCACCATCCCATGCGGATCGTCGAGAACGCCGCCTTCATTGATATTCTAAGCAACGGTCGCTTTCAGCTCGGGCTCGGCTCGGGATACCGCCCCTACGAGTTCGAGGGACTGGGCATGAGTTATGAGCAACGTCGCGAGATCCAGCAGGAGGCCATTCCGCTCATTCTACAGGGGTTTCACGAAAAGCGGGTGAACGCCGACGGCAAGCACTTCAAATTCAAGATGGACGAGCAGTACGAGATCTTCCCGCACCCTATCCAAAAGCCGCATCCGCCGTTCTTCATGGGCGCCGGCACGGACGAGTCCATGCAATTCGCCGCCGAGCACGGCTTTGGTCTGATGCAGTCGACACTGCCCACGCTCGAGGTCATCGGCGAGCATATCCGACATTATCGCAAGCACATGAAGTCCGCCCCGGCGCCGTTGAACCAGAACCCGGCCTTCGGGCGCGTCGACGTGGTGCGCATGGTCTATGTCGCGCCGACGGATGCCTTGGCGCGAGAGCAGAGCGAGGCCGGCATCACCCACCACATGAAGGCCTTTGGTCAGGCCGGCAGTTATCTCGGCGACGTCACCGGCGGCGTCAGCGAGGATCGGTTTTCATATGACTACCTCGCCGAGAACACGATCCTGCACGGCTCGCCGGAAACCGTGATCCGCAAGATCGAGGCATTCCGGGATGTCGGCGCCACCTCGATCATGGTGCATTACCCCCCGTATTACGGGCTCGAGCAGACACTCGACATGCTGCGGCTTTTCGCCAAGGAAGTCTTGCCGCATCTGCGGGAGATGCAGCCGGCGGCGGAGTAGCGCGATGGCCGAGCTTCGCGAAATCACCAGCGGTCTCAGGTTCCCCGAGGGACCGATCGCCATGCCCGATGGCTCGGTCCTGCTGGTGGAGATCGCGGCGGGATGTATCACCCGTGTCGCGCCGGACGGGGCCAAGAGCCTAGTCGCCAAGACCGGCGGCGGCCCCAACGGCCTCGCGATCGGCCCGGACGGGCGTTGCTATGTCTGCAACAATGGCGGCATGCCCTTCTTCGAGAAAGACGGTAAACATTACCCGAGCCTTTCGACCCCCGAGGTCCCGCACGGCTGGATCGAAGCAGTGGATCTGGAAACCGGAAAGAGCGAGGTGCTGTACCGGGAATGTGACGGCCACCCGCTGATCGGCCCCAATGACATTGTCTTCGACGCCGAGGGCGGGCTCTGGTTCACCGACCACGGGCACACGCGGCGGCGCGATCGGGACCGGGGCGGCGTTTACTACGCCAGGCCCGACGGCTCCTTCATCACCACGGTCATCGCGCCGATGGATGGGCCGAACGGTATCGGCCTGTCACCGGACGGATCAGAGCTCTATGTCGCCGAGACCCATAGCGGTCGTGTCTGGGCCTTCGAGATCGAGGGACCGGGCAAGATCAAGCGCACAAGGGGGCCGGTCCCCTGGGAGCGTGGCCGGCTGATTGGCGCGCCGGCGGGCTATCATCTGTTTGACTCCCTGGCGGTGGATAGCGCGGGCAATGTCTGCGTCGGCTCGCTGCCCGGAGCGATCGACATATACGCGCCTGACGGAAGTTCCGAGCAACGCCTGGAGATGCCGGACCTGTTCCCGACCAATATCTGTTTCGGCGGCCCGAACCTCACGACCGCGTTCATCACCCTGTCCAATACCGGTCAGCTAGTTGCCATGGAGTGGCCGAGACCGGGATTGCCGCTACATTTCTTGAACCCAAGAGACTAAGGCGCGACGTCCCCTCGCGCGCGCTCGAACCCGATCCTCAAGCCGTGGGCGATCAATCCCACCACGAGCCCCCAAAACGCCGCGCCAATACCGAACGCGGTGATCCCGGATGCCGTCACCACGAAGGTAGTCACCGCGACAAAACGATCACCGCTTGCATCCATCGCCGAGCTTAGCGCTCCGACCAACGGGCCGGTCAGCGCCACCCCCGCGACCGTGATGATCAGCGCCTCCGGAAAACTGGCGAACAAGGTGACCACCGAGGCCCCGAAAAAGCCCAGCCCGACATAGTAAAGTGCGTAGACCGGTCCGCACATCCAGCGTTTGTCCTTGTCCGGATGCGCGTCGGGGCCGGTGCAGATCGACGCGGAGATCGCCGCCAGATTGCTGGCATG
Organism: Alphaproteobacteria bacterium; assembly: GCA_038118725.1. Taxonomy (GTDB): domain Bacteria; phylum Pseudomonadota; class Alphaproteobacteria; order Thalassobaculales; family Thalassobaculaceae; genus JADHLJ01. The sequence goes on from JAYOIK010000023.1 coordinate 49,231, forward strand.
CGCTCCGAACACCGATGTCGCCAGCGATGCGAGGCCCGCCACCGTCAGGATCGAACGGCTGGGCACCTGATACTCGGCGGCGCGCAGGACCGCGAAACCGGGGAGGTTCTGCGACGCCATGGTCACCAGATAAAGCGGGATGCCGAGGCCGATCAGAACCGCCGGCTCCCAGGACGGAGTGATCCACAACAAGCTGGACATCTCGAAACCACCCACGGGTTTAGCCATCCCAAGCGCATGCGCCAGCACGACGCCGACCACCAGAACCACGATGACCGCCCAGGAGGGCGAGAACAGCCGGAGCACCAGGAAGGTCGCGAGCAACGGTAGCACCAACATCCAATCCGTCTGGGCGTATCCCCAGACGGCGACCACGAAATCGAACAAAACGCCGGCCAACATGGCCGAGGCGATGGCGGTGGGGATCTTCTCGATCAGTTGGCCGAGAGGGCGGATCGCCGCGGTCAAGGTCAACAGCACGCCGGCCAACACAAAAGCGCCGACCGCGGCCTCGATCGTGATCCCCGTGGACGCGGCGATGATCGCGGCGCCCGGCGTCGACCATGCCGCGACAATCGGCATGCGGTGGCGAAGGCATAGAATTCCGGTGATCGCCGCGATCGCGAAACACAGCGCCGAGACCCAGGACGAGGTTTCGGCGGCGCTCGCGTCCACCGCCTTGGCCGCCGCGAGGATGATCGCGACCGATCCCCCAAAGCCGACCAGGACCGCCACCACGGCGGAAATCACGACCGATGCGCGCATCTTCCCTGCTCCACTCCCTCGTCGGATTTTCGATCCAGGACCATCCACCCGATAATCATCGGACCCAAGCAACGCCATCCTGGCGATAGTTCGATCCCGTGTTAACATCCCAGGCATTGTGAAATCGACACGCCCGATCAAAGGCGCGCCGGAACAGTGGAGGCGAAAGCCATGCGGCTAGGAATGTTCATGCAACCGGTTCACGACCCCGCGCGTGACCTCACCGAGATCCTGGAGGAAGACCGCGAGGCGATCATTTTGGCCGACAAGCTCGGTTTCCACGAGGTATGGGTCGGCGAACATGCCGCGGCCACCTCCGAGCCAATCCCGGCGCCGCTGGTGTTTCTCGCGACCCTGCTGGGCGAGACCAAGACCATCAAGATGGGTACTGGTGTGTTTTGCCTCCCGCATCACCACCCCGCGCAGATCGCCGGACAGGCGGCGCTTTTCGACCATCTCTCCAAGGGACGCTTCCAGATGGGGATCGGCAATGGCAGCCTGTCCTCGGATGTCGAGTTGTTCGGGGTCGGCGGAACCACCGATCGCGGCGCGATGGTCAAGGAATCCATCGAGCATATTCTGGCGATCTGGGAGGGAAACCCGCCCTACGACCGTTCCGGTGAGTACTGGGACGTCAAGATCAAGGACGTAAGCCGCGAAGAGTATGGGGTCGGGCATTTCCCGAAACCGTATCAGCAACCGCATCCCCCGATCGCGATCTCAATCATGTCGCCCAAGTCGAGCAGCGCGCGCCTTGCAGGCGAAAACGGCTGGATTCCGATTTCCGGCGCGGCTTTTCTGCACCCCCGCCATACCGCCAGCCATTGGGAGACCTATTGCGAGGGCTGCGAGAAGGCCGGACGGGTCGCCGATCCCGATATCTGGCGGGTTTCGCGGAGCATCGTCACCGCCTCCAGCGATCAAGAAGCCTATGACTACATCATGAAGCCGGACGGCCCGATCAGTTTCTGGTTCCGTTACTTGGTCTCCTCGCTCAAGGCGCGGGGCCTGATCAAGCACGCCGCGCCGGACGGCCATCCCGATCCGGATTCCATCACCTGGCAGGAAGTCGCCGAGTTTCAGGTCGCCTGGGGCTCACCGTCGACCGTCGTCGACAAATTGGTCGCGTTGCGTGACATCACCGGGCATTTCGGCGTGCTGACGGCGATGGCCCATGAATGGGACGACCACGCCTTTTGCAAGAAATCGCTCGCGCTGCTCACCGAGGAGGTGATGCCGGCTTTCTCGCAACATGCCGAGGCGGGACGCGCGGCGGCCGCCGAATAGGGCGCGGGCATGGCCATGAACGAAGACTCCATCGCCAAGGCCGGCACCCTGCTGGCCGGGGCGTGGAGTCAGTCCGCCCTGCTGGAGGGGTTGCCCAACTACCTCTACCCGAACGACGTCCACGAAGCGGCCGAGATCCAGACCGCCATGGCCGCGATGATCGGCGACGCGGTCGTCGGCTGGAAAGTCGCGGGCAAGCCCGGCCCGATGGTCGGGCGGATCTTCGCGTCACATTGCCACCAAGGCGCGGTGACCTTGCCGGCCCGTCAGTTCCACCACCGACCGGCCCTGGAATGCGAGATCGGCTTCCAGGTAATGCGTGATTTCTCTCCCGGTTCGGTGGCTTACAGCCGGGAAGAGGTCGCCGAAGCGGCACGCCTGACCTTTACGGTCGAGATCGTCGGCACGCGCTTCGCCAACGGGCTCCATATTCCCGAAACCGAGGAACAGCGTCTGGCGATCCTCGCCGACAACGCGGCGGGCGCGGGGCTCGTCGTCGGCCCGCAACTCGCCGACTGGCGCGATCTCGATCTGCTCGACATCCCGATTGAACTCCGCGTCGATGGCGGCGCCAAGGAACCCGCGAACCCGCTACCGAGGCATGACCCGCTGGACACGCTGCACTGGCTGGTGAAAGAACTGTCGAACCGCGAAATCGGCATTCGCGCCGGCCAGTTCGTCACCACTGGAAGCGCCACCAAGTTGTACGAGATGAAACCTGGAATTTCCGCCGTCGCCACCTTCGGTGACCATGGCGCCGTGGAGGTCGCGCTCGAACCGGCGTGACGCGCCGGAGCAGCGGCGCCGTGTCACGGATTCGAGGTTGATACCCTTAAAGGTCGGGCGCGACGAGTTCCTTGCAGTCCGGCGCCGCCGTCAGGGTCGGTTCGGTCAGTTCCTGGAGCGCCTCCAGGGTCATGCCGGGCACCATCTCGCGCACCACCAGCCCCGCCTCGGTCACGTCGATGACCGCAAGATCGGTAAAGACCCGCTTCACGCATCCCGCCGAGGTGAGAGGATAGCTGCATTTGTTCACGATCTTAGGCTCGCCCTTGCGGGTTACATGATCGGTCATTACCCAGACCTGTTTAGCCCCCGCCGCCAGGTCCATGGCGCCGCCGACTCCGGGCGGGAAGGTTGGGTTATCGGTGGTCCAATTCGCCAGATCTCCCGAGCCCGATACCTGGAACGCGCCCAACATGGCGATATCGATATGGCCGCCGCGGATCATCGCGAAAGCCTCGGAATGCACGAAATAGGACCCGCCCGGAGACATGGTGATCGGTTGCTTGCCGGCATTCACAAGATCCGGGTCTTCCTCTCCCTCCGGCGGACGCGGTCCGAAGCCGAGAATGCCGTTCTCGCTGTGCAGGACGATCTCGCGGTCCTCGGGCAGGTGATCGGCGCATTGGGTGGGAATGCCGATCCCCAGATTGACGTAGCTGCCGTCCGGAATCTCACGCGCCGCCCTCCAGGCCAATTGCTTGCGAGAGAGTTTCACCGGGGCCGCTTGGCCCACATCAACCGTTTCAACCGCCATGACATCCAATCCCATGAAAACCGCGCCGGAACCGTCCAGCCACGGGCCACTCTATGCCGTGTGGCGCGGCGGGAAAAGACCCGGCCGACCGACCGAACACGAAATCGGCGAAACTCCGCCTTTTCTTTGCCGCGCGGCGGGAGTAATGTCCCGGCCTTGTCGCGCCGCAAGCCGACGCCCCCCAAGTCCGTATCGCTCCAAACCCGATTCCCGGGAGTTTCGAATGTCTCTCAAACGAGGCCGCAAGTTTCTCAACACCCCTGGTCCGACCAATGTGCCGGAGCGCGTGTTGAACGCCATGCACCGCCAGACCCTGGACCTGTCGGACCCGGATTTCCTGGATGTCTCTAAATCCTGCTTTCTCGACATGCGCAAGGTGATCCAAACCAAGGGCGAGATTTTTCTGTACGCCTCGAACGGTCATGGTGCTTGGGAAGCCGCCCTTTCGAACGTGTTCGAGCCCGGCGATCTGGTGCTCGTGCCGGAAAGCGGTAACTTCTCGAATTCATGGTCGGTCATGGCCGAGGCCCTGCACTTAAAGGTGGAGACCATTCCCGGCGACTGGCGCCGTGCGCTTCGGCCCGAGGCCGTCGAGGCGCGGCTGAAGCAAGACACCAAGGGCGAGATCAAGGGCATCCTGCTGATCCACACGGACACGGCAACGGGCATTACCTGTGACATCCCCGCCGTGCGCGCGGCGATCGACTCCGCCGGACATCCGGCGCTGCTGCTGGTCGACACCGTCGCCGCGCTAGGCACTTGTGATTACCGCATGGATGACTGGGGCATCGACGTCACCGTCAGCGCCTCGCAGAAAGGCATGATGATGCCGCCGGGTCTCGGCATCGTCGCGGCCAACGACAAGGCATTGGCGGTCACCGCCAAAACCAAGATGCCCCGGCATTATTGGGATTGGAAAACCCGCATGGAGGCGGCCCACTACCGCAAGTTCTGTGGTACCGCGCCGCAATTGATGGTCTTCGGCATGCGCGAGGCCTTGAACATGCTGTTCGAGGAAGGCTTGGAGACGGTGTTCGAGCGCCATCGGGTATTGGCCGGCGCGACCCACGCGGCGGTCGAGGTCTGGGGACAGGCCGGCTCGCTCTATCTCAACGCCTCCGAGCCCAGGGAACGTTCGGTCGGCGTGACCACGATCCGCACCGCCGACGGCATCGACGCCAACGAGTTTCGCGTTGTGTGCCGCGACGAGATGATGGCCGGCCTCGGCGGCGGTCTCGGCGATTTCGACGGCAAGGCCTTCCGCATCGCCCATATGGGCGACACCAACGCGCCGATGCTCTATGGCGCGCTGGGAGCGGTCGAATCGACGCTGAGCTATCTCAACATCCCCTACGCGAGCGGCGGCGTCACCGCGGCGGTCGACCACGTCACCCAGGCCAAGAAAACCGGCGCGGGGCCGTTTACGTACTAAACTCGGATCATAGCAGCCGAAAAGCCCCGATCTCAAAACGGGATCAAGCGCTCCAACGCCTGGTTTAGCTGGCTCATCAGCACATGATCGCCGAACCGCGCGTCCGGGTGGTAGATTCGCGCGAGCTGGCGAAACCGGGTCCGGATCGCGGCGCGGTCGGGCATGGCATAGGGCGAGAAGCCCAGCGCGTGGAGCGCGTCGCCCCGGGAGAGCACCCCCTTTTCCAATGGCCGCAGCCGGATCGTCTCGATGGTCCGAAGCAAGCTATCGACCTCCTCGGACGCCCGCGCGCCGGCACGCTCGGCTTCGGCGCGCGCCGCCTTGTCGGCGTCACTCTCCAGCGCGATCTCCTGTTCCCCCGCCGCCAGGTCAAGCGCCAGGGAAAGCGCGCGCCGGAGATCCGCCATGGCGTAGCCGGCGGGCAGTCGGACCTGGAGCCGCGGCTTGCGACGCAGCACCCGACCTTTCGACGGCCCCGAGCGTAGGGTCACGACCTCTCGATCATCCGCCGCCGGTTCCCCCGGGTCCGGGACAAGGGCCAGCGCGTCCTCGGGCATTAGCAATAGGACAGCGCGCGCAAGGTCACCCGCGCTCACGCCGCGCTTTTCGGCCAAGGCCGTCACCTTGTCGCGAAATTTCGAGTGACAGGGCACGACATAGGCCTTGCCCCGCGCTTCCCCGGCAAGGGCCCGGCCATCGCCCTGGGCCGCGCTTTCTCGCGCGAAGGTCGCTGTGGGATCGTCGGGCATCAATCATCTACAAATAGGCATGTGAGTGAAAAGCAATACCAGATGTAGCGAAGTCTGCAAAGTCGCCGCTGAAAATCACCCGCGTGCCCCCCGGTCGCGATCGTTCCGATTGCGGGGGCGTCGCGCCGGGGTTATATCCCCAGGATGAACGGCTATATCATCGCGCTTCTCATCGTTGCCATGGTGCTGGTCTTCGGGACCTTGGCCACGGGTCTGATCTCCTTCGCGCGTGGCGGCGAGGACGGTCCGCGGCGCTCCAACATCTTCATGCGGTATCGAGTGCTCTTCCAAGGCATCGCGATATTGCTGGTGGTGATTCTGATGGCCTTGGCCAAGGATTGATGCTGGCGGAGCGACGGCAATCGCGTCGAATGGATAAACCGTGGTCAAACTAACCAAGATCTACACCAGGGGCGGCGACACGGGGCAGACCTCGCTGGGTGATGGCACCCGCGTGGCCAAGCATTCCGACAGGCCGGCGGCCTACGGCACCGTCGATGAGGCCAACGCGGTGCTCGGTATCGCCAGGCTCCACGCGAGCGCGACGCGGGACGTGGACGCAATGCTGGCCCGAATTCAGAACGACCTGTTTGATCTGGGCGCCGATCTTTGCACGCCCGAGGCCGAAAACCCCAAATACCCGCCGCTGAGAATCGTTCAAGGCCAGATTGATCGCCTGGAATCGGAAATCGATACGATGAATGCCGAGCTCGCGCCGCTGTCATCGTTCATTTTGCCCGGCGGATCGGCATTGGCGGCGCATCTGCACCACGCTCGGGTCGTGGCGCGTCGAGCCGAACGCGACATCACGCGGCTGACGGAGACTGAACAGATCAACCCGCTCGCGGTGAAGTACATCAATCGGCTGTCCGACCATCTCTTCGTGCTGGCGCGGCATGTCAACGGTAGGGGCGCCGGCGACGTGCTCTGGATACCGGGGCAAAACCGGTAGCACCGTACCCGAAGCGCGCTAGGCGACCGCCGCCCCGTAGGCCCAACCACCGATCGCCGAGCCGAGGACCGCCAGCGTGACATACCAGACAAAAACCGAGCGGCTGACCAATGCCCATACGGCAACCGACGCGTATAGGCTGGTGATGCCGCCGGCGACCAGAAAGGCCATCGCCGCCCCCGGCGCCATGCCGAGCTCCAACAGCCCTCTAACCAAGGGAAGCGAGGCATAACCGTCGAGATAGATCGGCGCGCCGATGGTCACCGCGAGCGGGGTCGCCCAGGCCGTGTCGCCGCCGACGAAATCCACGATCAGTCGCGGCGGCAGGTAGGATCGAAGGAGGCCTTCCAAGGCAAAGGCGATTGTCAGCCATTTCAGCATCAGCCACGCGGTCGCGCGCGCCTCGACGAGAAATTGCCGGCGCCGCGCGGTATCACGCCAGAACGGCCACATGACCTCCAGCGGGCCGCAACAGGCCGCATCGCCGCCGGAACCCGCGTTGGCACTGGCATCGGCGCGAACCGCCAGAGCGAAGCCACCGCGCGCCGTGACGAGAAGGGTCGCGAAACCTCCGAACAGGCCGATACCGAAGGCGATCGCGGTTTTGCCGATGGCGAAGGGCATGCCGAGGAGACCGGCTGTCACCGTCAACATCGCCGGATCGGTGATCGGCGAGGACAGCCAAAACGCCATGATTGGCGCCAGGGGTACTCCGCCCGCGAGCAATCCCGCAATGATCGGCAGCACGCCGATCCCGCAAACAGGCGTAATCGCGCCAAGCGCCGACGCGGCGGCTATCATCGCCATGGTCCTGCCCTCGAAGGCACGGGTGATCAACCCGTCGGCGCCGCTCGCCCTGATCGCCGACGACAGCAGGATCGCGAACAAAACGATCGGGGCAACGAACAACAGATTCTCGGCGACGAAAATGGCTGTCTCAATCACCGTCTCGACGAAAAGGCTCATGAGTAGACCTCCGAGGATAAGAGCATCGATGCATGGCCAAGGAAGCCGGCGCAACTCTTCGCTTCGCGTCAGCCGGTACTCCCGCATATCGATCTCCCATGACCATCAACCCTCGAGAGAATGGGGACTGGAATTTCAGCAACAAAACGAATAGTTTTGATATTAACGATCAATTATTTTGAACAGTCGGCACTTGCCATGAACCTGGACAGCGACCTTTTGCGAACCTTTGTCGCGATCTCCGACGCGGGTGGTTTTACAGCCGCGGCCGATGTGGTGGGGCGCACCCAATCAGCGGTCAGCATGCAGATGAAAAGGCTGGAGGAGAGCATCGGCGCGCCCTTGTTTCTGCGCTCCGGCAGGACATTCACCTTGACCCATACCGGCGAAATCTTGCTGTCCAAGAGCCGGCGGGTTCTGGCCATGCTCGACGAAACGGCGGCCGCGGTCACCGGGGAAGCCTTGGATGGCGGGGTACGCGTCGGCATCCCAGACGAATATGGCTCGCCTTTCCTTCCCCGCATTCTCGCGCGGTTCGCCGATCTGCACCCCCTCGCGCGGGTTACGGTGACCTGCGCCGCCTGCCAGAGCCTCCATGATCAAGTCATGCGGGGAAGCCTCGACCTGGCGGTGGAGATCGGCGACATGGATCAGGGAGACGGTGAACTTCTGGGCAATGAGCCCACGGTATGGGCGACCTCGTCTCGGCACCTGGTACATGAGCGCGACCCGTTGCCCTTGGCGCTGTTCGACGCGGCTTGCTGGTGGCACGACCGCGCGATCGAGGTCCTGGAGCGGTCCGGCCGAGCCTATCGCGTCGCCTATACCAGCGCCGGGATCGCCGGTGTCGCCGCCGCGATCAATGCCGGCCTCGCCGTCGGGGTTCTCGGTCGCGAGACCCTTCCGGTAGGCGTTCGGGTTCTCTCGCCAGCCGAGGGCTTCGCCGAGTTGCCGCCGTCGAGAATCATCCTACGCCGGCGAAACGGCGCTGTTTCGCCCACCATTGAGAGCATGGCCGAGGCGTTGCGCCAAGCTTTCTTGGGCGGAGCAACGGACAAGACGGTTCGATCGGGTTAATCGGCGAGTTTGAAGCGCGTCGCGTCCGCGAGAGCCGGACGATCCGGGCTCAGATCCTCGGCGGAAACCCCTTGCGCCAATAGCGTGTCGGGAAACGCGGAGCCGGTGGCGAGCGCGGCCGTGGCCAGCCCCATGCCCGGGGCGGTCTGGATGCCATAGCCTCCTTGCCCCGCGCACCAACAGAATCCGTCCAGTCCGGTTTCGAAACCAACCACCGGCGTCTTATCGGCAACGAAGGAGCGCAATCCGGCGCGCTTGCTGACCAGGCGTCCGACGGTCAAGGTCGCGTGGGTCTCAATCCGGTCTATGGCGATGGCGAGATCGAGTTCCTCGGGCTGCGCGTCACACGGCGCCGACGGGGTTTCGTCGGCCGGGCTGCCGAGCATGTGGCCGGCCTCGGGCTTCATATACCAGGATTCGTCAGCCGCGATCACGCCGGGAAGACGCGGAAGATCCAGCTCCGGCGGCGCGTCGAAGGTGAAGGCGGTACGCCGCTTCGGCACCAGCCCGATCGGCTTGGCGCCGACCATGGCGCCGATTTCGTCGGCCCAGGCACCCGCCGCGTTGATGACGATAGGCGCCGAAAACGCGCCTTCTCGGGTTGTCGCGCGCCATGTGGCGCCTTGTTTCTCAAGGGAGATCAACTCCGCATCGCCCACGAGGTTGGCGCCGCGCGCCCGAGCGCCACGCAAATAGCCCCAGTGCAGAGCCGCGACGTCGATATCCTTGTCCTCGGGCGAATAGAGCCCCGCGACGATCAGGTCCCGGTTCAAGGCCGGGTGCAGCGCATGGGTCCCCTCGGCGTCTAGCAATCGGACACTCGTGGTCAGCTGGCTAACCTCGTCATATTCCGCCCGCAACGACCCCATGGTTTCCTCGGTCGCGACGAACATGGTGCCACGAGGGGTGAGAATGGGCGCGTCGGCGAAGCCTTCGGGCGGTTCTTCGAGGAACGGTCGACTGGCCCGGTTGAACCCCCTGATCACCGCGTTCCCATAAGTCTCGACGAATAGCGCCGCCGAGCGTCCGGTCGTGTGATAGCCCGGCTGGCTCTCGCGTTCGAGGATCACGACCTTGCCCTGCCGCGACAGCTCATGCGCGGCGGAGGCGCCGGCCATGCCCGCGCCAATCACCAGGAAATCACAGGTTTCCGTCATGCCGTTTGATCCTTGAAAAGGTTCCGCGCCGAAACCGTAGGCGGCTGACCACGTCGGCTCAAGCCGTGATTTGTTCCTGGGCATTTTCCCGTCGATCTGGCATCCATTCGAGCATGCGTCCGATCTATCTGCTAATCGAGGAAGTAAACCGGGAATTGCTCTCGCGCCTGCGGATCGGTCGCGCGGCGGTAGCATTGGGTCACCCGGTTCTGATCGGTCAACAATGGTGGTTCACGGCGAATTTCGAGGCCTTGCCACCCGGCGTTGTCCTGTTCAAGGGCAACAACCGCATCCAGGCCCAGTTCATGCGGCAGGCCCGCAAGGCGGGGCACTTGACCGCGTCGATCGACGAGGAGGCCTTCGTTTCCTCAAGCGCCACCGAGATCAATGCTCAGTACCACACCCTCGCGGAGACCTATTGTGATCTTTTTCTGACCCAGGGCGCGTTTCAGCACGGTGTGCTCCTCGACCGCTTCCCCGCCGCGCGAGAGCGGGTCGTCATGACCGGCAACCCCAGGGCCGATCTACTGAGAGACGCCCGGTTCAAGCCTTGGGACCCGTTGGTCGACCGATACCGGGCGAACCACGGACCCTATACTTTGATCAATACCAATTTCACGACCATCAACCCCAAGCTCGGCGACACCTACAGCTATTACCAGACATGTCTGCGGGTCGGGGTTCTGGACGATCCGGAGACGCCGCCCTACCAGCGCTTCATGACATGGTGCCGGTGGGAACGAAAGAATCTGAGGGCCATGACCACGCTTATTCACCGCCTCGCGGCGCGGCGGCAAGACCGGCGCATCGTTGTTCGCCCACACCCCTCCGAGAACGCCGAGATCTGGATTGACCGGATGGCGGGACAGAGCGGCGTCGATGTGCAAGTCAAAGGTGATCATCTCGCCTGGATCGATCGGGCGGATATCCTCGTGCATTCCGGCTGTTCAACCGGGCTTGAGGCGCATCTCCTGGGCCGACCCGCGATTAGTCTCACGCCCGGAGACTCGATGTGGAAGACCCCAGCGCTCTCCAATATCGTCAACCCGGTCGCTACCACCGTCGATCAGGCCGAGACCTTGCTCGAGGAACCTCCATCCAAAGCCGAGCATTCCTCCGCCCTTGATGAATATCTCTTGGATACGCGGGGTTCGTTAGCCGCGGCGGAGCGCATTGCTGGTAGCTTGGCGACCCTATCCAAGCGCGCGCGCGATAGGTCGACGCCCGGCACCTCGGCGGTCGTCACCGCGCCGACGTCTCGGCGGATGGTCGAAAAGGCCTTCATCGATCTCGACGAAGTGCGCCGCCGGCTAAGGCTGGTGGAAGCCGCGATGGATGTCGAGGAACCGGCGACGGTCCGAGAAGTCGGCCCCGCCGTTTTCCAGCTCGGCGACGGGTCGTCGCTCCAACCGAGGCCGGCCCCATGACCGGCGCGGTTCAGCGCAAGCGGTTGCGACAAGCATCACGATTGGCCGCGCAAGGCCGCCGTGAAGAAGCCGAAACACAGTTGAACGCGCTGGTCGCCACGACGCCCGATTTCCCGGCGGCGTGGTTGAAGCTCGGACATGTTCGGCTCGCCGGCGACAAGCCACGAGAAGCATTCGAAGCCTATTCTCGGGCCGCGACTTTCATTGAGACCGCCGCCGAGGCGAGCGCCAGGATTGGTCGTCTCGCCAAACCTGGACCCGCCGACCACCTACGCGCGCGCGGCTTCAAAATCGCTCTATTGGTGGATCCAACCCACGCGGCGGCCATAACCGATCTCGCCGATCTTCAGGGCGGAGTGTTGCTTAGCTGGTTCGCGGTCGCGGTCACCTCGAACGAAATCGAAATCGATCCCTTTCGCGAATTGATCAATCGAGGCTGGACCGGCCGCGCGCATAGGCTCGCGAAGATCGCCGCCGTGACCAGACCTGGCTCGTCGACGACCCAGAACGGTCTGGCAAACACGGCCTTTCGACGGGAGGATTTCGAAGCCAACGCGCGCTTTCTCGAGCGCGCCGCGCTGTGTTCACCGGACAATCGGGACATCCAGATCGCCGCAATCGAGGCGTTTTTCCGAACAGGAGCGTTCGAGCGCGCCGAAGCCCACGCCACGCGGGCCCTGTCGATAGGCGATGCCTCGCCTGCCTCGCCCCCCTTGCTGTTCTGGCTCGGTCGGATACAACGGCGTCTGGGCCGGTACGCCGATGCTCGCGCGCGCTTCGCCGAAACGCTCGGGGCTGACGAAGATTTCCGGCTCTCGGTCGACCTTGTCGAACAAGGCGTGCGTCCCGAGGATTTCCAGCCTTGACCCAAGGGATGCTCGCCCGTCACCCTTGCAACGCCGACCCAATATCCAGAAAGCGATTTAGGACATGCCAGAGCCCATCACGGACGTTGATATTCTGATCAAGGGCGGACACGTCGTCGACGGAACCGGCGCGGACCGGATTCGCGCCGATGTGGCGATCAAGGATGATCGCATCGTCGCCGTCGGCGCGCTTGACACCGTTGCCGCGGGCCGCGAGATCGACGCCACGGGCCGGATCGTCTCGCCCGGCTTCATCGACGTTCACACCCATGACGACCGCGCCCTGCTGGCCAACCCCTCGATGGACATGAAGGTCAGCCAGGGGGTTACCTCGGTCGTGGTCGGTAATTGCGGTGTAAGCCTCGCGCCTCTGGTCGCGGAATCACCGCCGCCGCCGCTGGATCTGATCGGCGCCGAGGGAGCCTATCGATACGAAACCTTCGACGGCTTTCTGCGCGACGTCGAGGCGGCGCCCGCGACCGTGAACGCCGCTTTTCTGGTCGGTCACTCGACCTTGCGGGTCGCCACCATGGATTCCCTGGACCGCGCGGCATCGGCACGGGAAATCACGGAAATGCGCGGCATGCTCGAGGAAGGACTCTCCGCCGGGGCGGTGGGCCTGTCGACGGGCTTGTTCTACAAGCCGGCCGTGATGGCCCCGACCGAGGAGGTCATCGCCATCGCCGCCGCCTTGGAGGCGCATGGCGCGCGCTATGTCACCCATATGCGCGACGAAGCCGACCACGTCATCCGCTCCCTGGACGAGACCTTCCGCATAGGTCGCGAATCCCGCTCCCCCGTCGTGGTCTCGCATCACAAGGTCCAAGGCAAGCACAATGTCGGGCGCAGCCGTGAGACCCTGGCCCATTTCGACAAGCATATCGGCGCCCACGACCATCACGGCATTGCCTTCGATGTCTATCCCTACATGGCTTCCTCCACGGTGCTGAAGGCCGATTCCATCGCGGTATCCAAGAAGGTGCTGGTGACCTGGTCCAAGGCGCGCCCCGAATTCGCTGGACGCGAGCTGTCGGATATCGCCGAGGAAATGGATTGCGACATCTACGAGGCAGCGGAGCGCCTGCAGCCCGCGGGCGCCGTCTACTTCGCCATGGACGAGGAGGACGTCCAGCGTATCCTCTCGCATCCCAACGCCATGTTCGGCTCCGACGGGCTGCCGCATGACGAGCATCCGCATCCCCGTCTCTGGGGCACCTTCCCGCGAATCCTCGGGCATTACTGCCGAGAGCTGAAGCTGTTCTCGTTGGAAGAGGCCGTGCGCCGAATGACCGGTTATTCCGCCGAGACATTCGGCCTCGTGGATCGTGGCGTGATCCGGCCCGGAGCCTTCGCCGACATTACCATTTTTGACGAGGACAAGATCCTGGACGGCGCGACCTTCGACGCGCCGAAGACTCCGGCAAGGGGTATCGACATGGTCATGGTGAACGGACGCCCCGTCTGGCAAGCCGGCGCCGAAACCGGCGCGCGACCCGGCAAGGCGTTGCGGCACGGGCGATAGTCAGAGCTGGGTTGAAAGCTTGGATATCAGGCCACGGCCTCGGGCGCGCCGACCGCATCGTCTATCAGCGAGTCACCGGGTTTGACGATCGAGAAATCCACCGGAACCATGGCGATGTCCAGCGCGCCGTCATCGCCCCGGCAAACCTGGGTATAGGTCGTCGTTTCCAGCGGACCGGTTTCCGGATAGTCCTCGCGGAAATGCGCGCCCCGCGAATCCTCGCGCGCCAACGACGCCTTGGCGATGACCCGCGAGATATCGATCAGACTTTCCAGGTTCATCCAGTCATGCCAAGTCAGATTGAAGGCCCGGTCGCCGTCAGGAAGGCCGGTCTCGCGTAGCTCCGCCTCAACCGCGTCCAGATCCGCGAGCCCCCGGCGCAGACCCTCGTCGGTGCGCAGAATACCGACATCATCCCACATGACTTGCCAAAGCCGATCGCGCAAACCCGCGAGGTCACCGAGCTTCTTGCCGAACGGCGCCTCGGCTCGGGCGATTGCCGCGTCGATGACGCTCTCGTCGGGGTCACGATGCGTGCCCTGGCTCGGTACCACCGCGGCCATGGCGTCGCCGGCGATCCCGCCATAGACGGTGGAGTTGGCGACACCGTTACCACCTAGGCGGTTGGCGCCGTGCACACCGCCGCAATCCTCGCCCGCCGCGAAGAGGCCGGGGATCGCCGTCGACCCATCGATTTCAAACTCAACACCCCCCATCATGTAATGCGCCGTCGGGACCACCTCGACCAAACCACCGGCAAGATCAAACCCGCAATCCGCGCAACGATCCACCATGCCCTTGAAGCGCTTGGCGACGTCATCCGGGCCAAGATGGCTCATCTGGATATGCACGCCGCCATTCGGCGTGGTGTTGCCCGCTCGCATCTCCGCTTGGATGGCGCGGCTGACGATATCGCGTGTCGCCCGTTCGCCGGCGGGGTCGTAGCGGGTCATGAAACGTTCGCCCGCGCCGTTCAAAAGATAGCCTCCGGCCCCGCGCAAGCCTTCCTCCAAGACGGTGCCGGTCATCCGGGTTTCGGTTCCCGCCAACAATCCCGTCGGGTGAAACTGAACCATCTCCATGTCGCGAAGCGCCAGACCGAGCCGCAATGCCATGGCCATGCCGTCGCAGGACTTGTCACCGGAAGGGGTGTGATAGAGGTACATGGTCGGCCCGCCGCCGGTCGCCAACAGCACCGCCTTGGCCTTTATGAAGTGATAGCCGCCGCCGCGCATATCGATCAGCAAAACACCGGAAATCCCCGACCCGTCCGAGGCCGGCACCAGCGCGATCGCCCGGTGCTCCTCCAGCCGGTTGAAGCCCCTCGCCCAAACCTGCTCCATGAGCCGGCCGATGATCTCGATACCGGTGAGGTCCCCCTTATGCACCGTGCGGTCGAAACTCTGACCGGCGAAGGCTTTCTGATGCAACGAACCGTCGGGATTGCGATCGAAGAAACAGCCGATTTCATTTTCAAGCTCGTGGATTCGCTCCACCGCGCCCTCGATCAGACGCCAGGCGAGATCCTGTCGCGGCAACCACTTGCCGCCGACGATGGTGTCCATGAAATGCCGTTCCAGGGAGTCCCCCGGCGCGAGCGCGACGTTGTAGCCACCCTGTACCATGCGGGTACAACCGGATTTTCCGAGCAATCCCTTGACCGCGATGGTCACATCCAGATCCGGCGCGGCTTTCAGCGCGTGCAGCGCCGCGAACAGGCCCGCGCCGCCGGAGCCGAGGATCAAGATATCGGTGCTGGACCGCTGAATCGAAACCATGACCGACCCTATCCCAGATTATGAATGAAAAGCAGCCCGACCAGCAGCGACGCCGCGACCCCCACGCCGATCAAGGTCTTGCGGCTGTCGCGCCAAGGCAGAAATTCAAGCGCCAAGACCCGGAGCCCGAGCCCGAGATGCAGGGTCAGCAACACCACTAATCCCCATTCACCGACCTTCACCAGCGGCTGGTCGGTCCAGCGGATCGCGCCTTCCAGGGCGGCCTCGCTCTCTATCGCGAGGCCCAGAACCAAGAAATGCGCCGGCAAGAACAGCGCCAACAAAAGTCCCGAGATCCTGTGCGCCATCGCCGCCAGGAAACCGGGGTGTCGCCTCGACCCGCGAATCACGGGGCGACTCCGACAACCGCCCAAACCGCGCGCAGGCCCAGCACCAGCAGGATCAAGCCGAAACCGAGAGTCGCGTAATCCAGCGACCTCCCGCGCCAAGCTAGCCACTCCCGCGCGAGGTTCCGCAAGCCGATCGGCGCGTGAACCGCCGCCGCGAGCACGAAGGCCCCGTAGAACACCGCCCAGGCAATGCTGCCCCGCGTGCGCTCCAGGATTTCGGCGGCGGAAAGTCCTCCTTGGATCGCGTAAAGGATCAGCCCGAGATGAATGATCACGAGCGGTCCAAGCACCATCGCCGAGCCACGCTGCAATAGATATAGCCGGGCCTCGATCATGACAGCGCGCCCTTCAGGAGGGCGGACAATGTCATCCGCTTCAGTCCGGCGATCCCCTCGGTAGGATTGAGGCCGACGGGGCAATGCTCGACGCAACTGCCATGGGTGTGACAGGCGTGGCATCCCCCGGCCTCGGACACGGCGCGCAACAAGCCCGCTCGGTCGTTGTCACGTTCGTCATTCACCAAGGTCCAGGCCCGGTTGAGCGCCGCCGGCCCGACGTAGTCCGGGTTCCAGGCCACGACGTCGCAGGCTGAATAGCAGACCGCGCAATTGATGCATTCGATCCCCGCGTCGGCGGCCTTGCGCTTCGGGCTCTCCGGCGAAATCGGAGCCATTGGATCCGCGCGCGTCGCCGAGGGCTCGAAGCGCCCCCGCGCGGTCCGCCACTTTTCGAAAAACGGCGTGAGATCGGCCACCAGATCCTTGATTCTCGGCAGGCTCCGCAGCGGCTCGATACGGACGACGCCACTGGAGACGACCTTGGAGACATGAGTGCGGCAGGTCCAGCGCGGCTTGCCGTTCACCGTCATCGCGCAGGACCCGCACATACCGACCCGGCAAGCGAAACGATAGGCCAGCGCCGGCTCGGCGTTGCGCTGCACCCAGGTCACCACGTCGAGAATGGTCTGGGATTCGCGATGCGGGACCCGATAGGTCTCGAAACGCCCCTCGTCCTTGCCGCGCCAGATCTCGACCGTCAATGTACCGTCGTTCATAGCGGATGCGTCCGTCTCATCGTGTTCCAGGGGTCAGAAAATACCACGGCGGCGCGCCTTGCAAGCCACCGCGCGGTCGAAGATCAGAGAGATGGTCGAACCGGCCATGGAAAACCCGTCACCGCGCGCTAAACTATGGGTTCTCGGAACCGCATGGGTTCCCCGGAGCAATGATGATGAGTGACTACAAGCATATCGAGGTTAAACCGCTATCCGGCGCGATCGGCGCGGAGCTGTTCGGGGTCGATATCTCGAAGCCCCTGGATGACGATGTCGTCGCGGAGATACGCCGCGCCTTCCTCGACCACCTGGTGATCTTTCTGCGCGACCAGAATCTGGAACCTGAAAGCCAACTGGCCTTCGCCCGGAGGTTCGGCGAGCCGATGATCTACCCCTTCGTCAAGGGACTGGAGGCGTTTCCCGAGGTCACGCCGGTGATCAAGAAGGAAGAGGACAAGGTCAATTTCGGCGGCCTCTGGCATTCCGACACCACCTACGAGCAGATCCCCCCGCTGGGCAGCATGCTCTACGCGCGGCAGATTCCGCCCGTGGGCGGCGACACCGAATTCGCCAATATGTACCTCGCCTACGAGACCTTGTCCGAGGGGATGAAACGCCTGCTGGACCCGCTGATCGCGGTGAATATGTCCGGCAAGGGCCGGGTTTCCAACACCCGCGCCGCGATGCGCGAGACCGCCGCCACGGACAAGACCGAGGATTCCTATATCGCCGAACATCCGGCAATCCGCGTCCATCCCGAGACCGGACGCAAGGCGCTCTACGTCAACGGCGCGCATACCACCAATTTCAAGGGCATGAGCGTCGAGGAAAGCGCGCCGATCCTGGAATTTCTGTTCCGCCACCAGATCCGACCCGAGTTTACCTGCCGGTTCCGCTGGGAAGTCGGCTCGCTCGCCTTTTGGGACAACCGATGCGCCCAGCACAACCCGCTGAACGACTATCACGGCTATCGCCGGGAAATGCATCGGGTCACCCTGCGCGGCGACAAACCGGTTTGAGATCACATGAGCAAGGCCTTCACCAAGGAAAACGACGACGCGCCCGAGATTGACGAGCCGGACGAGCCGAACCCGCTGCCGGCGGGGGTGAAGAACTACATCACGCCGAGGGGTTTCGAGTCGCTGCGCGAGGAGCTCAATCAACTGCGCCGGGTCGAGCGTCCCAAGATCGTTGAAATCGTCTCCTGGGCCGCCAGCAACGGTGATCGCTCGGAGAACGGCGACTATATCTACGGCAAGAAACGCCTGCGCGAGATCGACCGGCGCATGCGCTATATCACCAAGCGCCTGGAAATCGCCGAGGTGGTCGATCCGGTCCGCCAAACCAACCGAGATCAAGTGTTTTTCGGCGCCACCGTGACCTATGCCGACGAAGAGGACAAAGAGCACACCGTACGTATCGTCGGTGTCGACGAGGCGGAGTTGGAACGCGGCGAAGTCAGCTGGATTTCACCCATCGCCCGAGCGCTCCTACGGGCTCGCGAAGGCGACATGGTGGAACTTCGAACCCCCGGTGGGGCGCGGTCGATCGAAGTGGTTGAAATTCAGTACGTCGATACTTGAATCTTAAAACAACCTCCATAAACTAGTGGAGAATTCGGACGCGTGACGCTTGATCGGGGCTTGGAATGGGTCCACGCCCGACACGCGTGTTGGAGAAACTGCCATGGGAATGCGGGTTCGCGAGGACTATCGAAACATCACCGGGCCTGAGAAATC
>JAYOIK010000024.1:0-23031 GCA_038118725.1 Alphaproteobacteria bacterium
AAATTGGAGCGGGCGATGAGATTCGAACTCACGACTTCAACCTTGGCAAGGTTGCGCTCTACCCCTGAGCTACGCCCGCGCTCCGAGCCTGGATCGTCGGTTTCTGATCCAAGCGGAGCCGGATAATACCCAGCGCGGATTGATTTGCAAGCGCTCCTTTAATGATTTTTCCGAGAATCGATACCGAGCCCCGGAACCGGGGCTCGCAAAGGTGGGAACGGCGGGGTACAAGGTGGCGCCGTTGGATGGGAACCCGAATCGGATGTAAGGCCAATGCCGCGAACAACCAGCAATGCCTCCTCGTCGGTGGATGGAACGGAAGCCGGGCCGGCGCGACCCGAGGATGTCCTGGCGCGCCTGGACGGGCTTGGGATCGCGGTGACGACACACCACCACCCGCCGCTCTTCACGGTTGAGCAGTCCAAGGAATTGCGCGGCGATCTTCCAGGTGGGCATTGCAAGAATCTTTTCCTACGCGATCGCAAGGGGCGGATGTGGCTGGTGGTGTGCCGCGAGGACCTTCGGATCGATCTGAAGGCGTTGGGACCGATGATCGGCGCGGATCGGCTGTCCTTCGGTAGTGCCGACCGGTTGATGCGGGTGTTGGGGGTGATCCCGGGCGCGGTATCGCCCTTCGCCCTGATCAATGATACCGAGAGTCAAGTCACGGTTATCTTGGACAAGGGCATGATGGCGCTCACGCCGCTCAACTATCATCCGATTTCCAACGAGATGACGACGGCGATCACGCCGGACGGGCTTATGAGCTTCATTCGCGCCTGTGGTCACGAGCCGAAAGTAGTTGATCTCGAATGCGGGGATCACGGGGACGCGAATCACGGGGGCGGGGATTGACGCTACTTGTCTTTGCGGCCATCAACGCCACATAGACGGATGCAATACCGGGAATAGCGAGGATTAGGGGATGGAAACGTTAATCAATGGCGGCGGGGCGGGACCCGGCGACGCGGATCTGATCAAGGATTCAACCACCGCGACCTTCATGGCCGACGTGGTCGAGGCGTCGATGAACGTGCCGGTGATCGTCGATTTTTGGGCGCCGTGGTGCGGTCCCTGCAAGCAGCTCGGCCCGGTTATCGAAAAAGTGGTGCGCGAGGCCGCCGGCGCGGTGCGACTGGTTAAGGTCGACATCGATCAAAGCCCCGAGATCGCGCAGCAGATGCGCGTCCAGTCGATACCCGCGGTCTTCGCCTTTAAGGACGGACGCCCGGTGGACGGCTTCGCCGGCGCTCTGCCCGAGAGCAAGGTCCGCGAGTTCGTGAAGAAACTGACCGGTGGCGCGGCGGGCGACTCGCCGCTCGACGAGGCCTTGGATACCGCCGATGAAATGCTCGCCCAGGAGGATTTCCAAGGCGCCGGCGGAATCTACAGCCAGGTGGTTCAGCACGACCAAACCAATGTGCGCGGCTTCGCGGGGCTCGCGAAATGTTTGATCGGCATGGGTCAATTGGACCAGGCGAGGGAAATGCTGAACAACCCTCCCGAAGGCATGGAAGCCAAGGCACCGGAAATTCAGGCGGTGATTTCGCAGCTGGATCTGGCGGCGGCGGGGGCCGACGCGGGAGAGGTCGGCGAGCTCCGGGCCGCGGTCGAGGCGGATCCCAAGAATTTGGACGCGCGTTTCGATCTCGCGATGGCGCTTTACGGTAACGGTGATCGCGAGGGGGCGGTGGATGAGTTGCTGGAAAGCATCCGTATCAACCGGGCCCATAATGAAGAAGCGGCGCGCAAGCAGTTGATCAAACTTTTCGAGGCTTTCGGACATACCGATCCCTTGACCATCGACGCGCGCAAGCGGTTGTCGTCTATACTGTTCTCCTAGGCTGCGAAGACGTGTCGCCTGACAACGTGGGAGAAGGACGTGCGGGCACGGGGATTTTCGACTCGGCGTGATGATCTACCGGCCACCCTGCCGGTGTTTCCCCTGCCTGGCGTCTTGCTTTTGCCGGGCGGGCGTCTTCCACTGAATATTTTCGAGCCGCGATATCTCGCCATGTTCGACGATGCCTTGGCCAGCAATCGGTTGATCGGCATGATCCAACCAAACTCCGGCCAGGAACAGGCCGCCGTGCCGGATCTCTATCCCACCGGTTGCGCCGGACGCATCGTTCAGTTTTCCGAAACCGAGGACGGGCGGTATCTGGTCACTCTGCTGGGGGTCGCGCGGTTTGACGCGTCGAGCGAGGTGGAGTCGATGCGCGGCTATCGCCGGGTCATCCCCAACTGGGATACCTTTCGCCAGGACCTGGATGGCGGCGGCAATGCCGAGATTGACCGTGATCGCTTGACGACCGCTCTGCGCGGTTATTTCGAACACCGGGGGATCAAGGCCGATTGGGATGCGATCGAGCGTACCGATGACGCCCAGCTTGTGACGACGATGGCGATGCTTTGCCCATTCGACCCAACGGAGAAACAGGCGCTCCTAGTGGCCAACGACCCGGTTGATCGGGCCGAAACAATGATCGCCTTGATGGAAATGGCGCTTCACCCAACGGACGGAACCGACAATGCCAGACACTGACGCGCCGGATACCGACTCGGCGACCGGGGAGCGGGACGTGGATCCGAAACTGCTCGAGATCTTGGTTTGCCCGCTGACTAAAACCCCGCTGCGCTATGATTCCGGCGCGCGGGAATTGATCAGCGATCAAGCCGGATTGGCGTTTCCGATCCGCAACGGCGTGCCGATCATGCTGGTCGATGAAGCCCGGGTGTTGGATGACGACCCGGTTTCCGTGGGCGTGGCTGCCTTGGCTCGTCCCAACGGGAACGGGGCACCGGCATGAGCGAGGCGTCGACAAAATTCTGGCCGATCGAGATTCGTGTTCAATCCGAGGAAAAACGCCTGGAAATCGAATTCGACAATGGCGAGTCGTTTTCGATTCCAGCGGAGCTTCTGCGTGTCGAAAGCCCGTCGGCCGAGGTTCAGGGGCACGGACCAGGTCAGAAAACCACAGTCGCGGGGCGGCGACATGTCGGCATTCTCGCGGTTGAACCTGTCGGCAACTATGCCGTCCGTATCCGTTTTGACGATTTGCACGATACCGGGCTCTATACGTGGCGATATCTTTATGAGCTCGGCTCCGAGCAGGACCGCCTGTGGGAAGAGTATCTCGGTCGCCTCGAGGAGCAGGGGTTAAGTCGCGATCCCTGAGGCCGGGCCCCTTGATTTAAGGGAGCCGTCCCTGGAGCATGCTAGGCAAGTCTCCCAGGACCCCCATGGCGTGTCGCATGAACAGTTTTTTCAGGGGCGGCACCTTGTTTACCAGCCCCAGTCCGCCGGACCTTAAAGCGCGAAGCGGCGCGATGTCGTTGGAGAACAGTCGATTGAGACCATCGGTCGCGAGCACCAATGTCATGGTGTCGAACCGCCGCGCCGCCTGAAACCGTCTCAGCACCTCCGCGCTCCCGATATCGAGGCCCAGCCGTGCCGCCTCGGTCACCTCGTCGGCGAGCGCCGCGATATCCCTCAGACCGAGATTGAATCCTTGTCCCGCGATGGGATGAATGCCGTGCGCGGCGTCCCCTACAAGCGCGAGCCGGGGCCCGGTTTGCTTCTCCGCGTTCACCAACGATAGAGGAAAGGACCAGCGCCCACCGACAATGGAGAGTGTTCCCAAGCAATCATCAAAGCGCGCCGAAAGGGCATCCGCGAGTGCGTCGTTATCAAGTGTCATGAGCGCGCGGGCGGTGTGGCTTCGTTCCGTCCAAACCACCGAGGATCTGTTGTCCGCCATGGGAAGGAACGCCAAGGGCCCGCCCGGGAGAAACCTTTCATGGGCGACGCCGTGATGCGGTCGTGAATGCGCGACAGTGAAAACCAAACTGGTCTGGCCATAATCCAAACGGGTGACGCGAATGCCGGCGAGTTGACGGATTTTGCTGGCGCGGCCGTCGGCGCCGATCAGCAATGCCGCGTGCAAGGACCGACCGTCCTCCAGTCTGGCGCTCACTTGGTTTGGTTCGGTCGTGACGTCCCGCACCCCGATCCCGGGCTCGTACGAGATGTTTTTCTGGGCTCTCAGCACGTCGAACAGCGTCTTTTTCAGAAGCGCGTTTTCGACGATATGTCCCATCGGCGTGTCACCGACTTCCCTGTGGTCATAGTGAAGGAACTGGCGGGAATCGCCGTCGGATACCCTGATGTCGAGGATCGGCTCCGCTTCGGGCGCGAGGGTGTCCCATACTCCTAGGGCCTCGAGCATGGAGCGACCGCTTGCCGCGATGGCGGTGGTCCGCCCGTCTCGCTCCACGCGCCGCATAACAGCTTCGGGCTCCCGATCATTAAGCACGACCCGAAAGCCACATCGCGATAGAGCCAGCGCCGTTGTGAGGCCTGACAAACCGCCGCCGATTACCGCGATATCGCTCGTGATGTCGCCGCTGGTCACTGAGATCACCCGCTCATCCTCATGGGGTCGTCTGGCTCCCGCCGGGAGCATTGGCGCGACCATAACGTGAGACGTTCGCCGCGGCACGTGGTTTTCCCAAACTACGTTGATTAAAAAATAATCATGTTTCTTTCGATGATTAAAAATTCGGCAGTAATGATGTTTGACGGCGCCCTGTGTCATGCCGGATATCAGGATAACATATTGAAAAAACGTAATAAAATGGAAAATGGAAAAATCGGCACGGTTCTTGAGATGCAAGGGTGGGGGCGCGGTTTGGCGCCGGAGATATCGCCTGGATGGCGGGCAAAGGGCTCGAAAATCCGCGCGTGAAAGGAGTGAAACGACATGAAGCTTGTGATGGCGATTATCAAGCCCTTCAAGCTCGACGAAGTCCGAGAGGCACTCACCGGTCTGGGCATCCAGGGTTTGACGGTGAGCGAGGTCAAGGGCTTCGGAAGGCAGAAGGGTCAGACGGAGATCTATCGCGGTGCCGAATACGCGGTGAATTTCCTGCCGAAAGTGAAAATCGAAGTCGCGGTGACCGATGACCTCGTGGAGCAGATCGTCGAGGCGGTTCAACGCTCGGCGAGCACCGGTCGCATTGGTGACGGAAAGGTCTTCGTACTTGATATGGCGGCGGCGGTGCGAATTCGTACCGGTGAGGCCGGCGCCGACGCCCTTTAAGGAATGGGAACCATGAAAAGAATTTGGATCTACGGGCTCTTCTGCCTGACACTCGGCCTCTCCACCGTCGCGATCAGTGGAGCGGCCTCGGCCGCGGTTTCGAATGAGACCGCCTTCATCTTCAACAGCCTGTCATTCCTGATGCATGGCTTTCTTGTCATGTGGATGGCCGCCGGTTTCTGCATGCTGGAAGCGGGCCTGGTGCGCTCCAAGAACACCACGATGCAGTGCTCCAAGAATATCGGCCTCTATTCCATTGCCGGGATCATGTATTGGCTGATCGGCTATAACCTGATGTATGACGGCGTCGACGGTGGCTGGATGGGCATGCCCGGTCCTTGGAGCGCCGCCGATCCGACGGTGACCGCTGAGGGCTTCACCGGCGAGGACGGCAGTGGCTATGCCGCCGGTTCCGACTGGTTCTTCCAGATGGTGTTCGTCGCCGCCGCCGGTTCGATCGTCTCGGGCACGATCGCCGAGCGGGTGAAGGTCTTCTCGTTCCTGGTTTTCGTGGTCGTGCTGACCGGGGTGATCTACCCGCTGCAAGGCTCCTGGACCTGGGGTGGTGGTTGGCTCTCGGATATGGGCTTCCTGGATTTCGCGGGCTCGACCATTGTTCATTCCGTTGGTGGATGGGCGGCGCTTGCCGGGGCGTTGATTATCGGCGCCCGCAAGGGTCGGTTCGGGGCCGACGGGCGCGTGACGCCGATGCCGGGCGCGAATCTGCCCCTGGCGACGCTGGGAACCTTCGTGCTGTGGA
The DNA here is from genome assembly GCA_038118725.1 of Alphaproteobacteria bacterium. GTDB lineage: Bacteria > Pseudomonadota > Alphaproteobacteria > Thalassobaculales > Thalassobaculaceae > JADHLJ01. The sequence goes on from JAYOIK010000024.1 coordinate 5,863, forward strand.
TGGGGTGGTTCGGCTTCAATGGCGGCTCGCAACTCGCCATGGGGTCGGCGGCGGACGCGGTGGCGATCTCGTCGATCTATATCAACACCAACCTGGCGGCGGCCGGCGGTGTGGTGGCGGCGATCGTTCTGACCCAGGTCCTGTACAAGAAGCTCGACCTAACGATGGCGCTCAACGGCGCGCTTGGAGGTCTGGTCGCGATCACCGCCGAGCCGCTGGCGCCAACGCCCGGGCTGGCGATCATCATCGGTGCGATCGGCGGAATTCTCGTCGTGGTCGCGGTTCCCATGCTCGACAAGCTCAAGATCGATGACGTGGTCGGCGCGATCCCAGTGCATCTGATCTGCGGCATCTGGGGCACCATCGCGGTGGTCTTCAGCAATGGCGATGCCAAGTTCGGGGTCCAGATCCTGGGTATCGTCGCGATCGGCGCCTTCGTGTTCGTGGCCAGCTCGATCCTCTGGCTGGCGATCAAGATGACCATGGGCGTTCGGCCGAACGAGGAAGACGAAGCCCTGGGTCTCGACCGAGCCGAATGCGGGATGGAAGCCTATCCGGAATTCGGTCGCGGCTCTCAGACTCTCTGAGACCGCCACTGAAAAGCTAAACACGATCCTCCTCACTGGGGCCCGGGATTTCTCGGGCCCTTTTTTTACTTAACGGCGAGGCGTGTCTGGTCAGTTCGCCCCCAATTGTTGTCTTTCAACATGAAGGTTGTCTGTTAAGTCACCGTAGCTTAAATTAGAATCGTTTTGGCACCTTTGGGTCGAGCGATCGACCAAGATGAAACGGACTCCATGCTTAATCCCAACTTGGCACCGCTGGGTCACTATACATTCGCCCGTTTGAACGAGGTTCTCGCGGATTGTCCGCCACGGGTGAACGAGCCGCCGATCCTGTTTTCCCTGGGCGAGCCGCAAAAGCCCACGCCGCCGATCCTGGCCGAAACAATCGCCGCCCATGACGACCAATGGAACCGATATCCGCCGCCAACCGGCGACGAGGCGTTTCGTGACGCGGTGGTCGGGTGGCTGCATCGCCGATTTAATCTGCCGGAAGGTTTCATCAATCCGGCCCGCAACGTGGTTCCGGTGCCTGGAACCCGAGAGCCGCTTTACCAGATAGGTTTTCTCTGCACGCCGCCGGAAAAGGCGGGCCAGCGCCCGGCGATCTTGATGCCGAACCCGTTCTATCATGTCTATCAGGGGGCCGCGATGGTCGGTGGCGGCGAGCCGGTCTATCTCCCCGCCCATGCCGAGAACAACTTTCTGCCCGTCCTGGAGGATCTGGACGAGGATCTGTTGGCCCGCACGGCGCTCTTCTTTTTGTGCACGCCGGCGAACCCCCAGGGCACCACGGCGAGCGCTGACTATATCAAGCGCGCGATCGAACTGGCCCGCGAGCACGATTTCGTCCTGGCCTTGGATGAATGCTATTGCGAAATCTATCGCGGCGACGCCCCGGTCGGTGGACTGGAGGCCTGCGCCGCGCTTGGTCAGGGTCTTGATAACGTCCTGTCGTTCCAGTCGCTGTCCAAGCGGTCGAGCGCGCCAGGGTTAAGGTCCGGTTTTCTCGCGGGTGACGCGCGCATAATCGAACGCTACGGACAGTTCGTGACCTTTGGCGGTTCGCCCCTGCCGCTCCCGGTGCTGCATGCCTCCACGGCGCTTTGGAACGACGATGCGCATGTCGTTGAGAATCGCGCCTACTACGCCGAGAATTTCAGGCTCGCGGAAGAGATTTTGAAACCGCATATGGATGTTTTCATTCCGCCGGCGGGCTTCTTCCTTTGGCTCGACGTGGGAGACGGCATGGCCGCGGCGCGCCGGCTTTGGAGCGAGGCCGCGATCAAGACCCTGCCCGGAAGCCTGATGGCCCGGGACGATGCGCAAGGGCGCAACCCGGGTGAACCTTATCTTCGGGTCGCCCTGGTATACGAGCCGGAAAAGACCGAGCGCGGGCTTCGGCGGCTCGCCGAGACATTGTTCTAGCCGAGAAGGTCGGAGATCCCGTGGCAACGGGTGGTTTGAACGAGGTGAATGGATATGGCGACCAGCAATAGCACGGACTCGACGTCCTTCGCTTCCGGGGCGTCGACCGGATTTTCGGTCTTTCTGAAGCGCCGGGGCCGCGAGATCGTAGGCGGCGCATTGTTGTCCTTGGCATTTCTGCTCGCCGCCGCGCTGATTACTCACGAGCCCACCGATCCGTCCCTGAACACTATGGGAACGGGAGAGGTGAAGAATGTGCTCGGCCATCCCGGCGCGTTGGTCTCCGACATTCTCTCGCAGTCACTCGGATTGGCGAATTTGGCGCTCTTATCGGTTCTGACGGCCTGGGGTTTTCGTTTCATGTCCCAGCGACCGGTTGACGGCCTGGCGATGCGCATCGCCGTGCTGCCCCTGGCCTTGCTGATTCTGGCGGATGTTCTCGCGGCGTTTCCCGTGCCCGATGCCTGGCCCTTTCGGTCTGGACTTGGTGGGTTCTCGGGAGAGCTTCTGGCGAAGCAAATTGTTTCCCTGAATATTATAGCCGCTGAACACCGTATCTATCTGACCGCTGGGCTAGGCGTTTTCGCCGCGATGGCGATTCTCTGGTGCCATGGCGCGACATGGGGAGAGTGGCTGGGTTTCTTGAAGCGGATCCCGAGTCGGTTCTGGCTTGCGGTCAAAATCGGCGGCCAGGGCGGACGCATTGGTCGTCGAGCCGTTGGTGTCGGACTCGGGGCCACCGCGGGTTTGGCAAGGCGTGGCATCGAAGCGGCCCGCGCCCGGCGGGAGCCGAGCATCGGTGGAAGCGACGCGAAATTGTCAAAGCGCGCGCGGATTGACGATGTCCGCGAAGGTGAGGAAAAAAGACCGAATAAAACGGCCGTCGTAGAGGAAGTATACGAGCCATCCGCGGGCCCAGAGGTGGAAACCCAGGCTGACAACGCGCGCAAGAAGCGGCGCGCCGCCGCCAAGCAGGAAAGTCTCGACCTCGCGCCGGCCGGCGAATACCGGATGCCGCAGCTGAGCTTGCTGGCGCCGCCCGCGTCCGAGGTTTCCGGTGGACCCGACAAGGATACTTTGGAAGCCAATGCGCGGATGCTTGAAACCGTGCTGCAGGATTTCGGGGTCAAGGGAGAAATCGTCAAGGTGCGCAGTGGCCCGGTGGTCACGCTCTATGAGCTGGAGCCGGCGCCGGGAACCAAGTCATCGCGGGTGATTGGGCTCGCCGATGATATAGCCCGGTCGATGAGCGCGATCTCGGTGCGTGTCGCGGTGGTGCCCGGACGTAACGTGATCGGTATCGAACTGCCCAACGCCAGCCGTGAAATGGTGGTCCTGCGCGAGATTTTCGAAGCCGATACCTACGATAAATCAAGCGCGAAACTTCCGATCGCGCTCGGCAAGGATATCGGTGGCACGCCCGTCGTCGTGGATCTGGCACGCATGCCGCATCTGCTGATCGCCGGGACCACCGGATCCGGTAAGTCCGTCGCGGTGAACACGATGATCCTGTCGCTGCTGTATCGACTCACGCCCGAGCAGTGCCGGATGATCATGGTCGACCCCAAGATGCTGGAGTTGTCCATTTATGACGGTATCCCGCATCTCTTGAGCCCGGTGGTGACCGATCCGAAGAAGGCCGTGGTGGCGTTGAAATGGACCGTGCGGGAGATGGAAACCCGCTACCGGGCCATGTCCAAGCTCGGCGTGCGGAACATCGACGGATACAATGTCCGGCTCGCCGAGGCGCGTAAGAAGGGCGAGGTTCTGAAGCGCCGCGTGCAGACCGGGTTTGATCCGGATACCGGCAAGCCGGTATTCGAGGACGAGGCGCTGGACCTTACACCGTTGCCCTATATTGTCGTGGTGATCGACGAGGTCGCGGATCTCATGCTGGTCGCCGGCAAGGATATCGAGGGCGCGGTGCAGCGCCTCGCGCAAATGGCCCGCGCCGCCGGTATCCACGTGATCATGGCGACCCAGCGACCGTCGGTCGACGTGATCACCGGCACCATCAAGGCCAATTTCCCGACCCGGATCAGCTTCCAAGTCACCTCCAAGATCGACAGCCGCACGATCCTCGGCGAACAGGGCGCCGAGCAGCTGCTTGGTCAGGGTGACATGCTGCACATGGCGGGCGGCGGACGGATCACCCGGGTGCACGGTCCCTTCGTGTCCGATGAAGAGGTCGAGGACGTGGTGCTCCATCTGCGCGCCCAGGGAGAGCCGGAATACAACGATTCGATCACCGAGGAAGACGAGGTCGGCGACCCGCTGGCGCCCTATGGCTTGGGGGTCGGCGACTCCGAGGGGGGTAGCGGTGACGAGCTCTATGATCAGGCCGTCGCCATCGTGGCTCGCGAGCGCAAGGCCTCCACGAGCTTCATTCAGCGTCACCTCAAGATCGGTTACAATCGCGCCGCGACAATCATCGAGCGCATGGAAAGCGATGGTGTGGTCAGCGCGGCGAACCATGTCGGCAAGCGCGAAGTCCTGGTCGGTGATCACTCCGAGGACTAAAACCGTCTCGCGCGGCTTGCGAAGTCCATCCGGACATGCCACATCGGGATGATGATCAGACAAATTCTCCTCACCGGCGCGCTCTTATCCATGCTCGCGTCGGCAAACGCCTCGGCGGCGTCCCTCGGCGCCAAGGACGCGCGAGACGTGGGACGGGTCGAGGCCTATCTCAACGCGATCACGACGCTCAAATCCAAGTTCATCCAACGGGCGAGCACCGGCAATCTGGCGAGTGGCACGGTTTATATCTCCCGGCCCGGCAAGATGCGGTTCGAGTACGATCCGCCGGCGCCGATTCTGCTCGTGGCCGATGGGATCTTCCTGATTTACGTCGACAAGGAGCTCGAACAGGTCAGCCACGTTCCTATCTCCTCGACACCGCTCGGCATTCTTGTCTCGGAGAATGTGAAACTAACCGACAATCATGACATCGCCGCCGTGGAGCGTGGCGCCGGCACCCTGGCGGTGACCCTGACCATGAAGGATGACGTCGAGGCCGGCTCGGTACGGCTGCTATTCGCCGATGCGCCGCTCGCTCTCAAGCAATGGTATATCCGCGACGCCCAGGGGGTCGAGGTCCAGGTCTCGCTGTTGGACCCGCAACGCGGCCTTGAGCTTGATTCGACGCTGTTTCAGGTCAATCCCGATATGTTTGGCGCCAGCCACAACAATTGACGAAGGATGGTTGATCAGTCCTGTCGCTGGAAAGGTCGGATCAGCAACCCCAAGAGTCCGATATCGGATTGTGCCTCGACACCGATCTTCATTTCGCGTTTACGCGGCGTCGGGCTGCGCGAGCCGAACAGACTATCCCAGAAACTGAAGATCGTCCCATAGTTGGAATCCGTGTCCGACCGGACCGCGTGATGGTGCACCCAATGGATCGACGGGGTGATCAGAATGGCGGAGATCTCTTCTTCCCGGCCCTTGTGAAGGCTGAAATTTGAATGCTGAAACGCCGCGGCGAGTAGGACAGCCGCCTCGAAGGCCAGGACCGAGGCCAGCGGCATCCCCAAGGCCAGGATGACAACCGCCCTAAAGCAGGCGGACAGCAAAACCTCGCCGAAGTGAAAACGCACCGATGAGGTGACGTCGAGAAACTCGTCGAGATGATGCACTTGATGAAACAGCCAGAGAAACGGCACCACGTGATTGCAGCGGTGCCACCAATAGATCAGGAAATCCAGAATGATGATGTCGACAACCACGGGCAGCCAACCGGTATACCAATCCGGACGCCAATCCAGGGCGCTGTCCGTCGCCCAATAGGATAGCGGCACGATGATCGTCAGGCTGAGGCCGATATTGATGCCCCAGAGCACGGCGTTGCGCAGGACTCGGGTCCAGCCGCCGACACGTTCAGCCGCCGGGACCAACCGCTCGGCGAAGAACAGCAGGACCAGCCAGGTGCCCGCGACCATGCCCTTGTACTGAAGAAGTGTCTGGGTAATGTCATCCATCGCCAAGATATGGCAGACTCTTGGCCGAACGCCAACTCAACCGAACGCCAACTCAACCGAACGTGAGTCGCGCGCCAGATTGGATTTTCGGAGCCGATGGATATGACGACGCAAGCACCAAGCCCACTGGTCGCGGTCTCGGCGTGCCGGATCGCGGGGGAGGTTCATCCGTTTCATCGTGTCGGCGAGAAGTATCTCATGGCGGTCGCCGATCCGGCGGGCTGCGTGCCGATCGTCATGCCGGTGCTCGCCGACCAGGCGATGATCGAGACCTATGTCGAGCGAATCGACGGGCTTTTGTTAACCGGTGGGGCGGCGAATGTTGAGCCTCACAATTATAACGGCCCGAAGAGTGTCGAGGGGACCAAGCACGATCCGCATCGTGACGCCACGATGCTGCCGCTGATCCGGGCCTGTGTCGCGCGCGGCGTGCCGGTTCTCGGCCTATGTCTGGGCTTGCAGGAAATGAACGTCGCCTTTGGCGGGACCCTGCACCAACGGGTCTTCGATCTCGAGGGAAAGTTCGACCACCGCATGCGCCGGGACGTGGACGACCATGCCCGCCGCTATCGCCCGGCCCATGATATCCAGATAACGCCGGGAGGTATGTTGGCCGACATCATCGGGCCGGAAAACGTGTTGGTGAACTCGCTCCATGCCCAGGGTATCGATCAGCCTGGAGAGCGCGTCCACGTCGAGGCGGTGGCGCCCGATGGCATCATCGAGGCGATCAGCATCGCCGACGCGCCGGGATTCGCGCTCGCGGTGCAATGGCATCCGGAATGGCCGCGTCCGATCACCGGGCACAATGCCAAGATCTTCGAGGCTTTCGGGGATGCCTGCCGTGCCCATGCCCGCGGGCGTTCCGGGACGGCCGCGAGCCTCGCGGCGGAGTAAGAGCAAGGCACGATCCCTAGTAAAGAAAACCTCCACCGTCGCCCTGGCGAAAGGCAGGGCCATGCTTAGATGGCACGGCGTGACGGGTTCGGTTGCGGGCGAGTCCGGCGGCTACAGCAAATCGTGCGGGAGGAAGGTCCAGATGAAGGCCCTGCCTTTCGCCAGGGCGACGACTAAAAAAATTCTACGTGTTTGCCGCTCAAAGCTTGGGACATTCTTGCCCTCGCCCATCGGGCCGCCTACGCCACCCGATCGCCCTTCTTGATCGTCGCCGCCCGGTTATCGACGCCCGGCAGCATTTTCGCGGGGTCGCGGGTAACCACCATGTCGATCACCGTGGGCGAACCCTTGTGGGCCAGGCCCGCGGCGATGGCGCCGGCGACCTGGTCCGGATGCTCGACCCGGATGCCGTTACAGCCCAGTGCGTTGGCGGCGTCGGCGTAGTTGGTTTCCGCCAGATCGCTCGACTGATAGGCGCCCTCGCCATACATCAGATGTTGCAGCGCCTTCACGTATCCCGAGGCCGCGTTGTTGACGACGATGATGGTGAAGTCGAGGCCCATGCGCCGCGCCGTCTCAAGCTCGCCCAATGTCATGTTGAAGCCGCCGTCTCCGGTCAGCGCCACCACCGGTCCCGCCTCGGCCAGCGCCGCGCCCATGGCGCCGGGCAGGCCGTAGCCGATGGAAGCGAAGCCCCGATCCGGCAGGAAACCGCGCCCGGCGCGCTTGGTGTCGAACAGCAGGCCACCCCAATGCGCCGCGAAGCCGCCATCGGCGACCAGGATCGCGTCCGCCGGCAGGCCCTGGTTCAGCTCATACATCAGCCGCGCCATGTTCACCGGCACCTCCTCGGAGGTGAGCCGTTCGTTGACCGAGACCCGCCAGTCGGCCATCCGCTTGGCGACATCGGCGGCGAAATCCGCCCGCATCGCGTGCTGGCGCCCGGCGTCGTCGGCCATCGCCGCGTGCAAATCGCGGATGCCCTCGCGCGCGTCGCCCCACATCGCCACGTCCGGTTGCAGGGTGCGGCCGATTTCCTCGGCGACGACCTCCAGATGGATGATCGGCTTGCCGGCGGGCGGCAGGGTGAAGCGCTTGGTGGCGATCTCGCCGAGCTTGCAGCCGACGACCAGCAGGCAGTCGCTGTCGTCCATGATCCCGTTGGCGATCCGGTCATAGCGTCCGAACAGACCGGCATTCAGCGAGTTCGTGCAGGCGATCGCGCCCTTGCCGGTCATCGTGTGGGCCACCGGGATATTGAAGGCCTCGGCAAAGGCCTCCAGGGCCTCGTTGGCGCCGGAGAGATGCACGCCGCCGCCGGCCAGCACCATCGGCTTCTCGGCCTTGGAGAGCAGGCCCACGGCGGCCTCTAGGGACTCCGTGGATGGACGCGCGCGCAGGCTCGGCGCCGACTGGTTGGCTTGTGGCACATCGAGCTCTTCCGGGTCGAAGGGAAAGGTGCCGTGGCAGATGTCTTCCGGCACGTCGAGCACCACCGGGCCGGGACGACCCGTCGTCGCGACCTGAAAGGCCCGGCGCACCAGTTCCGGCAGGCGCTCAATCATCTCGACCCGGATGACTTCCTTGCAGGCCGGCGCCAGGATCTCCAGTTGCCGGCTTTCCTGGGTCATGTTCTTCCAGGAATGCAGCCGGTGACTGTCGCCGACAATGGCGACCATCGGCGTGCCGGCGTTCAGCGCCTCGATCAATCCGGTCACAAGATTGGTCGCGCCCGGCCCAAGTGTCGCGTCCACCACGCCGACCCGCCCGGTCACCTTGGCATAGGCATCGGCGGCGAAGGTGCCACAGCGCTCGTCATTGATCAGCGAATGCATCAGCCCGATGCGCCGCGCCGCGTCATAGAAGGGAAGCAACTGAAAGCCGCCCATGCCGAACATCGGCCCAATCCCCTGGGCCCGAAGCAGCCGCGCCAGCGCTTCGCCGCCGGTCATCTCGTTGGTTTCGGCCATGGTGAGGGTCTCCAGTTCGGGATGGTGTTTCGGTTCGGCGCGAGATTAGCGCGGCGGTGGGCGATGGGCAAAGGGATGGCGCGTGGTGTTAAGGACTTTGTGGTTTCCGAAGTACGTTTGGGCGGACAGGACCCTTCGAGACAGCGCATTCGCGCTTCCTCAGGGTGAGAAAATACCCTGCTTCCAACTCACCCTAAGGGATCGCGAAGCGATCGTCTCGAAGGGTCCTGTCTGCTACGGACTCGAACGGAACCACTCCCTCAAACAGCCCGATACTCCGTCCCCTTGCCGGGGGTGATGAACAGCGCGGTGCCCGGCTCGTGGACGATGCCGCGATGCCAGACGCCGCGTGGGACCACGATGGCCTCGTGAGGCTCAAGCAGGAGATTGCGCTCGCCGTCGGCGAGTTCGAAGACCAGTTCCAGGGAGCCGGTCAGCAGCATCACCACCTCGTCCCCATTGGGATGGCGCTCCCATCGGTCCCAGGTCCTGGTTTCCGGGCAGACCATCATCAGCCGGCCGTCATGCAGGTCGGTCCGCTCGCCGATCTTGGACCAGAAGTCATCGGTGACCGGCACGCCCTCGATATTGAGGGTTTCGGTGAGGTGCAGAAACGTCGTTTGCAGGTCGAGACCGGCCATTGCCGGATCTCGCTACCGCCGCATCACCAGCATCTTCTTGATCTCGGCGATCGCTTTCGCCGGATTCAGACCCTTCGGGCAGGTCTTGGTGCAGTTCATGATGGTGTGACAGCGATAGAGCCGGAACGGATCCTCGAGATCATCCAGACGCTCGCCGGTATACTCATCGCGGCTATCGGCGATCCAGCGATAGGCCTGGAGCAACACCGCCGGGCCGAGATACCGCTCGCCATTCCACCAATAGCTCGGGCAGGAGGTTGAGCAGCTGAAGCACAGGACGCATTCCCACATGCCGTCGAGTTTTTCGCGTTCCTCGATCGATTGAAGCCGCTCGGTGGTCGGCGGCGGAGGGGTCTTGGTCTTGAGCCACGGCTCGACCGAGGCGAGCTGGGCATAGGCGGTGCTGAGATCCGGAACCAGGTCCTTGATCACTTCCATATGGGGCAGGGGATAGATCTTCACATCACCCTGGACCTCGTCGATCGGCTTCAGGCAGGCGAGGGTGTTGGTGCCGTCGATATTCATCGAACAGGAACCGCAGATGCCCTCGCGACAGGACCGGCGGAAGGTCACCGAGGGGTCGATCTCGTTTTTGATCTTGATGAGCGCGTCGAGAACCATCGGACCGCAGGCGTCCAGGTCGATCTCGAAGGTGTCCAACCTCGGGTTCTCGCCCTTGTCCGGGTCATAGCGATAGATCTTGAAGGCGCGGACCCGCTTGGCGTCGCCGGATGCCTTGTGGGTGTCGCCGATTTTTACCTTGGAGTTCGCGGGCAGGGAGAATTCAGCCATGGGTCCCGATTCTTTCCGTCTTTGTCGATATCGTCGCTATCCGATGCGGCCTTAGTAGACCCGGGCCACCGGCGGGATCGACTCGATCTCGTTGGATAGGGTGTTCATGTGCACGTCGCGGTACATGACGTCGTACTGGTTCTTCCCGTCCAGCCACATGCAGGTGTGCTTCATCCAGTTCTCGTCGTCGCGTTCCGGATAATCCTCGTGCGCGTGGGCGCCTCGGCTTTCCTTGCGCAGATTGGCCGACGTCAAGGTGACGATCGCCTGGCCCATCAGGTTGTCCAGTTCCATCGCCTCGATCAGGTCCGAATTCCAGATCAGCGAACGGTCAGTGACCGACAGATCCTCCATGCCCGAGGCGATGGTCATGATCTTCTTGACGCCCTCCTCAAGCAACTCATCGGTACGGAACACCGCCGCGTGATGTTGCATGGCGCGCTGCATGTCCAGGCGCAGCGCCGCCGCGCCGGTATCGCCCTTGGCGTTGCGGATGCGGTCGAGCCGCGCGATCGCATTGTCGCCGGCATCGGCGGGCAACGGCTTGTGCTCCTCGCCCTTTGGCACGGTCTGACCGGCACGATAGGCGGCGGCGCGGCCGAAGACCACGATGTCGAGCAGCGAATTGGTGCCGAGCCGGTTGGCGCCGTGCACCGAGACACAGGCCGCCTCTCCGATGGCCATCAGGCCAGGGCAGACCCGATCCGGATCATCGGCGGTCGGGGCAAGCACCTCGCCGTGATAGTTGGTCGGGATGCCGCCCATGTTGTAATGCACGGTCGGCAGGATCGGGATCGGCTCGCGGGTGACGTCGACCCCGGCGAAGATCTTCGCGGTCTCGGAAATACCCGGCAGGCGAAGCGCCAGGACATCCGGATCCAGATGCTCCAGATGCAGGAAGATGTGGTCCTTGTCCGGTCCGACGCCGCGGCCTTCGTTGATCTCGATGGTCATTGAGCGGCTGACCACATCGCGGGACGCGAGATCCTTGGCGGTGGGGGCGTAGCGTTCCATGAAGCGCTCGCCCTCGGAATTGGTGACATAGCCACCCTCGCCGCGCGCGCCCTCGGTGATCAGACAGCCGGCGCCGTAGATCCCGGTGGGGTGGAACTGCACGAACTCCATGTCCTGAAGCGGCAGGCCGGCGCGCAGCACCATGCCGTTGCCGTCGCCGGTGCAGGTATGCGCCGAGGTACAGGAGAAATAGGCCCGTCCGTAGCCGCCGGTGGCCAGCACCGTCTGATGCGCGCGAAAGCGATGCAGGGTGCCCGTCGCCATGTCCAAGGCCATGATGCCCCGGCAGGCGCCGTCCTCGTCCATGATCAGATCGATGGCGAAATACTCGATATAGAACTCGGCCTGATTGGCGAGGCATTGTTGATAGAGGGTGTGCAGGATCGCGTGGCCGGTCCGGTCGGCCGCCGCGCAGGCCCGCTTGGCCATGCGTTTGCCGTTATCCAGGGTGTGTCCGCCAAAGGGCCGCTGATAGATCTTACCTTCCTCGGTGCGCGAGAAGGGCACGCCGTAATGTTCCAGCTCGATCACCGCCGGGATGGCGTTGCGGCACATATATTCGATGGCGTCCTGGTCACCGAGCCAATCGGAGCCCTTGACCGTGTCGTACATGTGGAAGCGCCAGTTATCACCCTCGCCCATATTGTCGAGCGCGGCCCCGACCCCGCCCTGGGCGGCGACGGTATGGCTGCGGGTCGGGAAGACCTTGGTGATGCAGGCGGTCTTTAGCCCTTCCAGGGTCATGCCCAGGGTGGCGCGCAGTCCGGCGCCGCCGGCTCCGACCACGACGACGTCATAAGTATGATCGACGATCTCGTATGATTTCATGGTCTTGCGTCCTATAGGGCGAGCTTGAGAACGGAGAACACGGCGGCGACGCCGAGTACCAGGAAGATGAATTTCATCGTGATGAGCCAGCAGAATTTCCAGCCCTCGTGATGGATGTAATCCTCGACGACCACCTGGACCCCGAGCGCGGCGTGATAGAGGGTCGCGACGACCATCAGGATCACGGCGATGGTCACCAGGGGTTGCGCCAACCATTCCGCCGTTTCGGCGTGTCCGGCGCCGGCGAGGCCGGCCACCGAGGCGACGAACCAGAGGATCAGGGGGACCAGCGCGATGGCGGTCAGGCGTTGCATCCACCAGTGATGCACGCCCTCCTTGGCGGAGCCCATGCCGCGGACCCGGCCTAGATCGGTGCGCATGCTCTTGTCACTCATATCGGCATCCCTTCCCGGCTAGCCCGCGAGCCCGATGGCCCAGGCGACGGCTGTCAACACGACGGATCCCGCCACGGTCGCCCAACCGGACTTGTAGGCGGTTTCAAGCTCGAAGCCATAGCCAGCGTCCCAGAACAGATGCCGGATGCCGTTACACAGGTGGTAGAAAACCGCCCAGGAGAACCCGAGCAGGATCAGCAGGCCGAGCCAGGACCCCATGATCGCCTGGACATAGTCGAAATACTCGGCCCCGGCGCCGGCCGCGACGAGCCACCAGACCAGGAAAAACGTGCCAACCGCGAGGGCGACGCCGGTCGCCCGGTGGGTAATCGACAGCACGGAGGTCAGCTGTGGCCGATAGACTTGTAGATGCGGCGACATCGGACGGTTCGAACCGCTCATGCTTTCACCTTCCATTGGAAGTTGGCCAAGAGAGCTTGGCCAAACGGGTTTGGCGATTGTTTTAGCAGGATTATAAACCCCCCGCCACCCGTGTCGAGTTGAATGGCGCGGGCCGCGGCGAATGACCCGGTGGACGGTGGTGGCGGATCGGAGATCGGATATCCACGCGAACCAGACTTCGGTCGGCATGACCCTTCGAGACGCTCGCTCACGCTCGCCCTCAGGGTGAGTGGTAGATGAGCTAAAAATTCACTCACCCTTAAGAGAGGCCGCTAGGCCTCGTCTCGAAGGGTCCTGTCGGACGCGCATACTCCGAAATCCCGAAATCAACTTAAACCCTGAACCCCGCCAAGACCTTCTCGTCGAACTCCAGTCCCAGGCCCGGCGCCGTGGGCAGGACCAGATGGCCGTCCTCGATCCTGGGCGTTTCCTTGTAGAGCGGAATCATCCAGGGCATGTATTCCACCGTAAGGCCATTCGGGCAGGCGGCCATCGGGTGGACCAGGATCTCCGGCATCACATGGCTGACGATCGGCAAGTTGAACGCCTCGGCCATGGCGGCGATCTTCATCCATTGGGTCACCCCGCCGGCGCGCAGAATATCCACCATGACGATATCCACGGAACGCGCCTCGAGCATCTGGCGGAACGGCTTGATGCCCCAGACATATTCGCCGCCCGCGATCGGCGTCTTCAGCGCGGCGGTGACCCGGGCCAGACCCTGGTAGTCGTCATGGGCGGTGACGTCCTCAAGCCAGAAAAGTCCGACATCCTCGACCCGGTGCCCGATATTGATCGCCTGTTCCGGGCGCCAGCGTTGGTTAATGTCGCACATCAGCTTGATATCCGGGCCGATCGCCTCGCGCACGACCCGGACCCGGCGAACCTCGTCGGCGGGCGTGGGGTTGCCGGGCAGGGCCATCTGGGTCTTCATCTCGGTGAAGCCCTTGTCGATCAGGGTTCGCGCCGCCTGTTGTGCCTGATCGTCGGTGAGGCCGCGGCGCAGAGCGCCCGAGGCATAGGTCGGCACCCGGTCGCGATGTCCGCCCAGCAGTTTCCAGAGCGGCTGCTCCAGCGCCTTGCCCTTGATATCCCAGAGCGCGATGTCGATGGCCGACAGCGCCAGGGTGAAGATGCCGCCCGGCCCACATGAATCGCCGGTGCCGTTGACCAGTTTCGCGACCACCGCCTCGATCCGGAGCGGATCCTCGCCGATTGTCAGTTCCGCGAGCTCCTCGACCGCGACCCGGAGACTGCCTGTCATCTTGCCGCCGTAGAAGGTGACCGCGATCCCCTCAAGCCCGGCATCGGTGCGCAGCCGTAGCGCGACCACCGGCCGGGTCCGCCCGGCTTCCTCGGGCATATTGGCGAGCGGCTCGTCCTCGGGAACCGCGAGGGTCATTGCTTCGTAGCCGGTGATTTTCATGGGGCACTCCCTTCAAGGATCTCGGGCGTCGCAACCGGTTGCCACCGAGCCGCCGGACGTGGATATTATGCGCATGAAAATTCGCGAGTCGCGCCATCGGATTTCATCCATTCGAGCGCGATCAAGGGGAGGATGATCACCATGTCGGACAATGAGCTGTTTCCGGTACCCGAGGCCACCAGACAGGCGGCGATGATCGACAACGCGGGCTATCTCGCGATGTATGAGAAATCGATCGCCGATCCCGAGGGGTTTTGGGCCGAGCAGGGCAAGCGGATCGACTGGATCAAGCCCTATACCCAGGTCAAGGATGTCTCCTACGCCAAGGAGGATCTGCATATTAAGTGGTACCATGACGGTACCTTGAACGTTTCCGCCAACTGCCTGGATCGCCACCTCGCGACCAAGGGCGACCAGACCGCCATCGTCTGGGAGGGCGATGACCCTGGCGACGACAAGAAGATCACCTATCGCGAGCTGCATCGCGAGGTCTGTAAGTTCTCCAACGCCTTGAAGGGGCTGGGCGCCAAGAAAGGCGACCGGATCACCATCTACATGCCGATGATTCCCGAGGCGGCGGTCGCCATGCTGGCCTGCGCGCGGATCGGCGCGGTTCACTCGATCGTCTTCGGCGGTTTCTCCCCCGATGCCCTGGCGGGGAGGATCAACGACTGCGACAGCAACCTGATCATTACCGCCGACGAAGGCGTGCGCGGCGGTCGTCCTATTCCGCTCAAGGCCAATACCGACAAGGCGCTTGAGACCAGCCCGATGTGCAAAACCGTCGTCGTGGTCAAGCGAACCGGCGGCGCCATCGATTGGACGGAGGGTCGTGACCACTGGTACCACGACATCATGGCCGACGCGTCCGAGGACTGTCCGCCCGAGGAGATGGGCGCCGAGGACCCGTTGTTCATCCTCTACACGTCCGGCTCCACCGGTCAGCCCAAGGGCGTGATGCACACGACAGGCGGCTATATCGTCTACGCCTCGATGACCCACCAGTACGTCTTCGATTACAAGGATGGCGAGGTCTATTGGTGCACCGCCGATGTCGGCTGGGTCACCGGGCATAGCTACATCGTCTATGGCCCGCTGGCCAACGGCGCCACGACCTTGATGTTCGAGGGGGTGCCGAATTATCCGGACTCCAGCCGTTTCTGGCAGGTCTGCGACAAGCATGACGTGTCGATCTTCTACACCGCCCCGACGGCGATACGCGCCCTGATGCGCGAGGGCGACGGGCCGGTGAAATCCACCAGCCGCAAGTCCCTGCGCCTGCTCGGCTCGGTCGGAGAGCCGATCAATCCCGAGGCCTGGCTCTGGTACTACAACGTGGTCGGCGATGGCCGCTGCCCGATCGTTGATACCTGGTGGCAGACCGAAACCGGCGGCATCCTGATCACCCCATTGCCCGGCGCGACCGACTTGAAGCCGGGCTCCGCCACCCGCCCGTTCTTCGGCATTCAACCGCTATTGGTGGACGGTGAAGGCCAGGAGCTGACCGGCGCCACCAGCGGCAATCTCTGCATCAGCGACAGCTGGCCAGGCCAGATGCGCACGGTCTATGGCGACCATCAGCGCTTTATCGACACCTATTTCTCCACCTTCCCGGGCCGCTATTTCACCGGCGACGGCTGCCGGCGCGACGAGGACGGTTACTACTGGATCACCGGCCGGGTCGATGACGTGATCAACGTCTCGGGCCACCGGATGGGCACGGCGGAGGTCGAATCCGCGCTGGTCGCCCATGGCAAGGTCGCGGAATCGGCGGTGGTCGGCTACCCGCACGACATCAAGGGCCAGGGCATCTATGCTTATGTCACCCTGAACCTGGGCGAGGAGCCGAGCGAGGATCTGCGCAAGGAACTGGTCCAGTGGGTGCGTAAGGAAATCGGCCCGATCGCCAGCCCGGACCTGATCCAATGGGCCCCGGGCCTGCCCAAGACCCGCTCCGGCAAGATAATGCGCCGCATCCTGCGCAAGATCGCCGAAAACGACTATGGCAGCCTCGGCGACACCTCAACCCTCGCCGACCCGGCGGTGGTCGACGATCTCATCGAAAACCGGATGAACCGGGGATAATAGCATGAAAGTCACCGGTGGATGTCTTTGCGGTCAGGTCACCTACGAGGCGGAGATTGATCCCGAACGCGTGGCGATTTGTCATTGCACGCAGTGTCAGACGCACTCGGCCACCGCCTATGGTGTTGTCGCGCCGGTGGTGGAGGACAGGTTCACCCTGCTTAGCGGCGCGCTGAAGACCTGGGTGAAGACCGCCGATAGCGGGACCAGGCGGGCGCAGGCGTTTTGCCCGGAATGCGGCACGCGCATTCATTCCAAGACTGAGGATGGAAGCCCGGGCCTGTTCGGCCTCAGGGTCGGCACGATCCACCAGCGGGCCGAGCTCACGCCCAAGGTGCAGATATGGCACCGCTCGGCCATGCCTTGGGTGGATGACATCGCGGATATCCCGAAGGTCGAAACCCAGCCGAATCTCGCCAAATAGGGCCGCGCGCGCCACGATCGCCGACGGAGTGCCCGAGTTCGAGGTGGCGCTGGCGACAACGGCGGCGGGAACCCGGGCGGCGGCGGCCTTGCTGGCCGAGCATTACCAGGACCATCGGATGTCGCCGCGGATGCATTTCCTGCAGATCATGGCCTCGGGACGCGAGATCACCATGCCGCATCACCGGGCCTCGACCCGGATCATGCGGCGCGGCGAGCCGGTCTTCATGTGCTTTTGCGGCATGACGAATTTCCACCGTTTCAAGCTCGGTTTCGACCGGACCTTCTGGATCGAGGAAATCGCGGATCCGAGCCAGGCCGCGGT
>JAYOIK010000024.1:23131-67317 GCA_038118725.1 Alphaproteobacteria bacterium
GCGCTGGAGAAACTAAGTCCCGGCGTATTGGCCGAGGAGATCCACGCCGCTTATGCCGAGGTGATCCAGAGCGCCGGGTATGACTATCCGTTCCGCTGTGGACGAGCGACCGGGTTCAGTTTCCTGGAGGCGCCGCAACTGGTGTTCGGCGACAAGACCGCGCTCAAGCCGGGCATGGTTCTGGCCGTTGACGGCTCGGTCACCGCCGCCGGGTCGTTTCGCGCCCAGGTCGGCGATAGCTTCATCGTGACCGAGGACGGTTATGAGCAGATCACAGACCACGCCAAGGCATTGGCGGATGTGATCATCCCAGCGGATTGACGCCGTTACTCGGCACCAACCGCCACATTATCGATCAGACGGGTTTTCCCGAGCCAGGCCGCCACGAAAAGGCGAGTCGGGCGCTCGGTGGTTTGCGCCGCCTCCAGGGTCTCCGCGTCTCGATGGTCAAGATAGTCGATCAGATCGAAACCGGCGTTCTCGATACGCTTCCGTGCCGCGGCGAGTGCTTGTTCCACGCCTCCACCGCTTTTGATGGCCGCCGCCGCCTCGATCAGCGCTCGGTGAAGCTCCGGGGCGCGGGCGCGTTGGTCCGGGTCGAGATAGGCGTTGCGGGAGGACAGCGCCAGACCGTCCGGCTCGCGCACGGTCGGCCCGCCCAGGATCTCCACCGGGATGTCCAGATCCCTGGCGAAACGTTTGATCACCAGAAGCTGCTGAAAATCCTTCTCGCCGAAAATCGCGGTATCGGGGAGGGATTGCAGGAGAAGTTTGGTAACTACTGTCGCCACCCCCTCGAAGAAGCCGGGGCGCGAGATTCCGCAGAGGCAATCGGTGACGCCGGCCACGCTGACCGTCGTCGCGGCGCCCGCCGGGTACATCTCCTCGACGCTCGGCGCGAAAAGCAAGTCAACGCCCGTCGCCTCGAGTTTGGCGATATCGGCGGCCTCGTCGCGGGGATAGGTCGCGAGATCCTCGCTCGGCGCGAATTGGCGCGGATTGACGAAGAGCGTGGCGCAAACCCGGTCATGGTCGGCGCGGCCCTGGCGCATCAAAGAGAGGTGGCCCTCGTGCAGGAATCCCATGGTCGGAACCAGCGCCAAGGTCTCCCGGGCGGCGCGGTACATCGCCACTTGTTCTCGCAATTGCGAGACAGTGCGTACGATCTTGAGAGTCCCGGTCTCCACGCCAATCTCCAGCATATACGCGGTTCGCCCCTCGGCCGAACACAGGCGATCAAGGATGATGCTGCATCGCACAAGGGGTGATTTTTCGCAAGCGCGAAAAAGGGATGTTCACCCCCGTGACTGGAGATGGTCACGGGCCGCGTGGGTCAACGGCCCCAGGCTGTTGCCTCACATGGCCGACTGGGCTTCTAGTGGCTTTCCCTGAGGATTGGCGTGCCGCTCTTGCCGACCAGGAAGTCTAGATCGGCGCCCTTGTCGGCCTGGTTGACGTGGTCCACGTAGATCTTCGTATAGCCCCGATCATAGGGTGACTGGAAGCCGTTCCAGCCCTCGCGTCGCCGCTCCAGTTCCTCGTCGCTGACATCGAGATGCAGCCGCCGGTTCGGCATGTCGAGCTCGATCATGTCGCCGTTCTGAACAAAGGCGAGCGGGCCGCCGGCGGCGGCTTCCGGCGTGGTGTGCAGGATCACCGTGCCGTAGGCCGTGCCGCTCATCCGACCGTCGGAAATGCGGACCATGTCGGTGATCCCTTTCTTCAGAACCTTGGACGGCAGGCCCATGTTGCCGACCTCGGCCATGCCGGGATAGCCCTTGGGGCCACAGTATTTCAGAACCATCACGCAGGTCTCGTCGATGTCGAGATCCGGGTCGTCGACCCGCTCGTGATAATCCTCGATATTCTCGAACACGACCGCCCGCCCGCGATGGGTCATCAGCTCCGGCGAGGCCGCCGAAGGCTTGATGATCGCCCCACCGGGCGCCAGATTGCCGCGCAGCACGGCGATACCCCCATTCGGCTTGAACGGCTTGTCGACCGGGAAGATGACGTCGCGGTTGTAGCACTCCGCGTCCTTGCAATTCTCCCAAAGGGTGTTGCCGTTGGCGGTCATCGCGTCCTTGTGGAGGTAGTCCCCGAGTTCGCGGATCACCGCCGGTAGGCCCCCGGCATAGAAGAAGTCCTCCATCAGGTATTTGCCCGACGGCATCAGGTTCACCAGACAGGGCACGTCCCGGCCCAGGCGGTCCCAGTCATCCAAGGTGATGTCGATGCCCATGCGTCCGGCGATCGCCAGCATGTGCACCACCGCGTTGGTCGAGCCACCGATGGCGCCGTTGACCATGATGGCGTTCTCGAAATTCTCGCGCTTCAACAGTGAGGACATGGTGATGTTCTGCTTGACCATGTCGACGATGCGTCTGCCCGCGATCTGAGCCAGAACATAGCGGCGGGAATCCACCGCCGGAATGGCGGCGTTGGAATGCAGGGCGATGCCGATGGACTCGGCGAAGCTGGCCATGGTCGAGGCCGTGCCCATGGTCATGCAGTGGCCGGCGGAGCGGGAGTTGTCCTGCTCGGCGGACATGAACTCTTCCAGCGTCATCTCGCCGGCCTTGACCATCTCCGAGAATTTCCAGGTATTGGTGCCGGAGCCCATGAGCTCGCCCTTGTAATGCCCGTTCAGCATCGGGCCGCCGGAAACCACTATGGTCGGCAGGTCGCAGGACGCGGCGCCCATCATCAGCGCCGGCGTGGTCTTGTCGCAACCGACCAGCAGAACCACGCCGTCCATCGGCAGGCCGCGGATCGATTCCTCCACATCCATCGCCGCGAGATTGCGATAGAGCATCGCGGTGGGGCGCAGCTGACTCTCCGAGGTGGAGAAGACCGGGAATTCCATCGGCACGCCGCCGGCCTCGTAAACGCCGCGCTTCACCCGCTCGGCGATATCCCGGAAATGCGCGTTGCAGGGGTTGAACTCCGACCAGGTATTGCAGATCCCGATAACTGGACGACCGTCGAACTGATCCGCCGGCAGGCCACGATTCTTCATCCAGGACCGGTGCCCGAAACCATCCTTGTCTTGCTTGCCGTACCAATCGGAAGAGCGGCGCTTGCCTTTGTTCGGATCGTCGGCGTTGTGGTTGGACATCGGAACCTCCGTGATAGACCGGTTGGGTTGATCGTTGCTCGCGGTTTTCGGCGAGAAACAATTTTAGCGATTTTGCGGCGCGGGTGGGGTTCACGCAAGCGCGGGTTTACCGGCGCCCTCCCGCCAGCTTCGTCGCCTCGGGAAAGCCGCGCAGTCGTAGCATCGCGACCACGCCGAGGAACGGACCGATCGCCAGGGGCGCGAAGGCGTGGCGCCATCCCAGCAACTCGGCGAACCAGGGCACGGCCTGGATGGTCGCGAGGGTCAACAAAAAGCCGACACAGGTTTGCAGGGTCAGCATGGTGCCGACCCGGTCGGGTTCGGACAATTCCGTCACGCTGGCCGAGAATTGCGCCGAATCGGAAACGATGGTCAGGCCCCAGACCAAGGCCACGGCCCCCATCCACCAGGGGCCTAGTCCGGCGGCGAAGCCGATCAGCAGCGCGCAGGAGCCGCTCGCCGCCATGCAGAAGCTTGTTACCGCGGTGCGCCCCACCCGATCCGCCGACCAGCCGGCGACCACCGCGCCCAGGGCGCCGGACGCGACGATGCCGAAGGTAACCAGCGCGGCGGTCGCGCCGGCGCTCGGGTCGTCCACCGCGCCGCCTAGCTCCAAGGAAAAATAGAAGCCGATCCACGCCCACATGGCGTAAAGCTCCCACATATGGCCGAGATAGCCGAAATTGGCGTAGCGGATTCCCCGGTTCGTCCAATAGGCCTTCACGTCGCTGATCTTGAACCGCGCGGCGCGTTTCGCGGCGGGTCCTTCGGCGGCCGCGAGGATCAGGATGCCCGCGATCGCGCCCGAGGCGGAAGCCAGCGCCAGGGTAAAGCGCCAATCGACCCCGCCGGCGAAAACGAAAAGATGTGGGCTTGCCGACCCAAGCGCCAAGGCCCCTACCAGCGCGCCGACCAGAAGTCCGACATTGCCCTTCGCCCAACTCGCCGCCAGTTTCATGCCGATGGGATAGATCCCAGCCATGCAAATGCCGGTGACAAGGCGGAGCGCGATGGCGACGGGGCCGGCGGGATCGAGCGCGAGGATCGCGAGATTGGCCAAGGCCGCGATCTCCGCCGAGATCAAAAAGATCCGCCGGGGGTCGAACCGATCCGCCACCCCGGTCAACGCGAAGCACAGAGTCCCGATAACGAATCCCGCCTGCACGGCGCTGGTGAAGAGCCCGGCGGTGAAGTCATCCAAACCGCCCTCGGCCTTGAGCGCCGGCACCACCGCTGTCGCCGAGAACCAAAGCGCCATCGCCATGACCTGGCAGACGATGATGAGCGCGAGAGAGCGGGTTCGGTTATCGGTGGCCATGGATCACGCCGTCTTTGGGGAGGTTACTAGGATGGTGCAGCATGGCATCAAATGACGCCGGTGTCCGCGCCGACGAATTTAGCGTGACCCGCCCGCCGGGATCGTTACATTCGTGGTGGGCATTGTGGTCGAATTTCGGAAAAGCCATCCATGAAGATCTGCATCTATGGCGCCGGCGCGATCGGCGGGTTTTTGGGCGGGTATCTCGCCAGGGCTGGTCATGAGGTCTCGTTGATCGCGCGCGGCGCCCAGCTTCAAGCGCTACGCTCCAAGGGGCTGACCTTGATCCACGGTGAGGACAAATTCACCACCTATCCGGATTGCGCCGAGGACGCGCGGCAAATCGGACCGGTGGACGCTGTTTTCGTGACCGTGAAGGGGCCGGCGCTGCCCTCGGTGGGCGACGGGATTGGTCCTCTTCTGGGAGGCGATACCGCCGTGGTCTTCGCGATGAACGGGCTGCCTTGGTGGTATGATCACGGCCGTGACGGACAGACGACGGGCGCCGCCTCGCTTCTTGATCCGACCGGGAGCCTTCGCCGCGTGGTTGGCCCGGAGCGGGCGATTGGCTGCGTGGTCGATTGCCCGGCCCGGGTAGTGGAGCCGGGATTGGTTGTTTCCAACCGTCCGACGAAGGCGAAGTTCGCGATTGGCGAGCCGGATGGGTCGGTGAGCCGTCGCATCCTCTCGCTATCAAGGATGTTGGATGAAGCCGGCATCGATGGGGCGGTGGCGAGGGATATTCGCAAGGTAATCTGGGCCAAGCTGGTGGTGAATCTCTCGCGTTCTCCGCTGGCGGTGCTGACCGGCGCGCCAGAGAACAAGCTTTCCGATGATCCGGATATCACCGCCATGGCCCGGGAAATGATCTCCGAGGCCGCCGCCGTCGCCGCTGCCCATGGCATCACGCTTGAACTCGACTGGCCGGCGCTATTGGAGACCAAGTATCGGGTGGTTCACCGGCCCTCGATGCTTCAGGACTGGGACGCGCAACGCCCGATGGAAATCGACGCCATCGGCACCATCGTCAGCCGATTCGCCGCCGAGGCGGGCCTTGAGACGCCGACGATTGATCGGGTTCTGGCGCTTCTCAAGCTGAAAGCGCGGGAAGTCGGGCTTTACTAGACGCGACACTATCTCTAGCGATACGGGTCCGCCGCGTCCCTCAGACCGTCGCCGAAGAAGTTGAACGCCAACACGACGATGATCACCGGCACCACCGGCGCCATGATCCAGGGATAGAGTTCGACCGCGTTGATGTTCTGCGCCTCGGTCAGAAGCACGCCCCAGGAGGTAATCGGTGGTCTGAGGCCGAGGCCAAGGAAACTCAGCGCGGTCTCGCCGAGGATCATCGAGGGGATCGACAGGGTCGCCGAGGCGATCAAGTGGCTCATGAAACTGGGGAGCAGGTGCCGACCGATGATCCGCTTTGGCTTGGCGCCCATGAGTTGGGCCGCGAGCGCGAAATCCTCCTCGCGCAGGGATAGCAGTTTCGAGCGGACCGCGCGGGCGAGGCCTGTCCAATCCAGCATCCCGAGGATAAGGGTGATGCCGAAATAGACCAGGATCGGACTCCAGGTCACCGGCAAGGCGGCGGACAACGCCATCCATAGCGGCAATTCCGGGAAGGACCGGATGATCTCAATGATCCGTTGGGTCAGATTGTCGATCCAGCCGCCGTAATAGCCGGCCAAGCCACCGACCACGATGCCGATGACGAAGCTGATGATGATGCCGAACAGCCCGACGGTGAGAGAAACCCGAGTGCCGTAGACAATGCGGGAGAGAATGTCGCGTCCGAGACGGTCCGTGCCCAGCAGGAACAACGTGCCGCCCTCGGCGGGACAGAAGATGTGAAAACTCCCGTCGAACGCT
Source organism: Alphaproteobacteria bacterium (assembly GCA_038118725.1). Taxonomy (GTDB): domain Bacteria; phylum Pseudomonadota; class Alphaproteobacteria; order Thalassobaculales; family Thalassobaculaceae; genus JADHLJ01. Next base: position 29,443 of record JAYOIK010000024.1, read on the forward strand.
CCCCAGAATTTGTATTCGTCGCCGAAACAGAAGAAGCGGATCGGCTGAACCTTGTCCGGGTTGGGCGTGTATTCCCGCTTCAGGGTTTCCATGTTGAGTTCATAGTCGAGCCCGTAAACGAAGGGGCTGACGAACTCGCCGTCGTGGAATAGGTTGATGCCCTGGGGCGGCGCGTAGATGAAATCCGTGTTTCGCGTGCTCAGCGCATAGGGCGCCAGAAGCTCGCTGATCACCACCGAGAAATACATGAAGGCCAGCACCGCGCCGGAGATCACCGCCAAGCGGTGCCGGCGCAGCTTCCACCACATGAGTTGCCACTGGGTGGCCATGTAGTAGCGTTCCTGTTCCGGCGTCAGAACCTCGGTCACGTTCGGGTCGAACGGCGCCTTGTTGACGTAATGGGGAACCGGTCCGCGGCGCGCGCTACTCATCGGTTTGCTCCCCCGCCAAGCCGGATCCGGGGATCAAGCCATGCCAGCGCGAGGTCCGAGAGGAACATCCCGACAACCGTCAACAGCGCCAGGAAGATCAGGAAGGAGCCGGCGAGATACATATCCTGGCTTTGTAGGGCGGCGATCAGCATCGGTCCCGTCGTCGGCAAGGACAGGACCATCGACACGATGGCCGACCCGGACACGACCTGGGGAAGCATGTTGCCGATATCGGCGATGAACGGGTTCAGGGCGGTCCGCAGTGGATACTTCACCAGCGTCTTGAGCGGCGATAGCCCCTTGGCGCGAGCGGTGACGACATATTGCTTCTGCAGCTCGTCGAGCATGTTCGCTCGCAAACGGCGGATCATGCCGGCGGTACCCGAGGTGCCGATCACGACGACGGGCACCCAGAGATGCTCAAGCACGGACAGCGCCTTGTCGATACTCCAGGGCTGGTCGATATAGATCGGGTCCATCAGGCCACCGATCGAGGTGCCGAACCAGACATTGGCGAAATACAGCAACACCAGCGCGAGCAAAAAGTTTGGAGTCGCGAGGCCGATGAAGCCGATGAAGGTCAGCCCGTAGTCACCCCAACTGTATTGATGCGTCGCCGAGTAGATCCCGATCGGAAAGGACACCGCCCAGATGAAGATGATGGTGGTGAAGTTCAGCACCAAGGTGAGGAACAGACGATCGCCAACCACATCGGCGACCGGAAGCTGGTACTCGAACGAGAATCCAAAATCGCCGTTCAACAGCCCCCACGCCCAGACCAGGTACTGCTCGATCATCGGCCGATCGAGGCCGTATTGGGCCCGCAGCGCGTCGATCTTGGCCGTGTCGACATTCTCGCCCTGGCTTTGCAACTCCGCGATCAGGGTGGAGAGATAGTCCCCCGGTGGTAGCTGAATGATGACGAAGGTGATCGCGCTGATCGCGATCAATGTCGGGATCATGATCAGGATGCGGCGGATGACATAGGCAAACACGTCTCGGCTCTCCTATGACTTGTCGGCCGCGGCATCGTCCGCGGTGGGGTCGAACCAGAAGGTGTCGGGGCTGTAGATCCCGAAATGCGCCCCCGGATCCCAATTGTAGATGCCTTTCGACGGCACGTTCCGCAGCGAGTCGGAAACCACGACCGGTTGAAGGACACCGGCGATCAGGCCGATGGTGAAAACTTGTTCCGCGTTGATATCCAGTATCCGACGCCAGATTTCGCGCTTGGCCGAGGTCGAACTGGAGGCGCGCCATTTCTTGAAAAGTTCGAGCAGTTCCTTGGCCGGCGCCAGGTCCGGGGCTTGTCCGGCCTTGCCCCCGGTCTCGAAATGCTGCCCCCATTTCGGCCATTGCAGGGATTGCTGGGTCGTGGGGGCGAAATCGGCGGGACTGGTATCCGCGGTCGCGAGGCCGTTCTCAACCCCGAACCAGATCGACATCAGGGTCTCGCCCGCGAAGATCCGGTTTCTGAACACGTTGCGTTGCGAAGGTTTGGAGTAGACCTTGATGCCGACGTCGAGCCAACTGTCGTGGATCAGTTCCAGGACGTCGGTCTGCTCGGTGCTTTCGCCCGCTGTTTCGATGATGATGTCCAGCGGCCGTCCGTCCGGGAGCAGACGCACGCCTCGACTGTCGCGTTTGGTGAGGCCGATCTCGTCGAGCAAGCGGTTCGCCGCCTTGATGTCGAAAGACGCCCAGGCGTTCTGATATTTATCATCATGCAGGGGCGAGGCCGGCAGGACGGTGTTGTTCCCCTCCAAGGCAAGACCGTAATAGATCACCTGGTTGATCTCGCGTCGGTTCACCGCGAGCGACAACGCGCGGCGGAACCGGACATCCCGGATCAGCTCCTGAAGCCCCGGGTCATTCACGTTGAGGTTTGGCATCAAGGCAAGATGCGCTCCCTTGGCGGTTCGCCAAAGGTGAGTTTTATACGGTTGGCGATGCTCGCCCTGCTTCAGGAAGGTGTAGTCGTCGAATCTGAGATAGCGGGCCTGCAGATCCACTTCGCCGGTGCCGACCTTGGCTGGAATAAGTTTGTTGTTGGCCATGCTGAAAAGAAACTCGTCGGCATAGGGCAGTTGGTTTCCCTCCGGATCGACCCGGTGAAAATAGGGATTGCGGACGAAACTCAACCGATCGGAGGAAAGACTGGAATCGATCCGCCAGGGCTGCAGAACCGGTAGGTCGATATTGTCGTTGCGATAAAGGTTGTCGAGTTTGTTGTGCAACGCCGACCAGCTTCGTTGCCGGGCCTCCGCGACCGCCGCTTCCAGGGTTTTCTCGTCCGTGTACTTGGCATGAAACCGTTTCATGTAATGGGCGGGGCGGTAGATATAGAGCGGGCTTGCTCCGGCGAGGCGAACGAGGAAATCCGGGTTCGGCTTGGACCAGCTATACCGGACGGTATGAGCGTCGATCACCTCGAATCTCGGACTCTCGCCATCGACCTTGAGGACCGTCGGTGGTCCGACGGGGGAAAGCTCCTCGTTATTGGCGACGTCTTCCCACCAGTATCGAAAATCCTCGGATGTGAAGGGATGGCCATCCGACCATCTGTGGCCGGGGCGCAATCGCAGCGTGAAGACCCGGCCTTCGTCGACATCAAAGGAGGCCAGGATGTCGGGGATCAACTCGAAACCGTCGGGGGAATAAACCACCAGGCGGGCATAGCCGTAGACCGCCATCTGACGGGCGTCCTTGGCCCGCGCCATGAGCATGCGGATCGTGCCGCCGTGCTTGCCGATTTCCAGTCCTCGCTTGGCGAAATCCACGACCCGGGGCGTGAGCGGTAGCCGTTGACCAACCGGGGGCAACTCGCCCGCCTCGACACGTTCGGCCAGGATCGGCGGCTCGGTATAGGCCGCCACGCCGCCAGACGACAATGCCAGGAAAGCCGACAGCACCAGGGCCGCCGCTTGGAGGAAAAGACGATCCTTCATGACGCAAGCTTTATGCGAAGCGCCGACTCCGAGGCGCGCACGAAATGCTCGCCGCCCAGGTCGATCAGAGCGGGTCGGGCGGTCTCGTTGACGGTGAATGGTGCCTCCCATTCGCTCGGGATCGAGCATCTGCCATCCATGATTGCGTTGAAGTCCAGCGGGTGGTCCAGATTGGGATCCGGAACGGCGGCGAGCAGGGCTTGGGTGTAGGGGTGTACCGGATTGCGGAACAGCTCCTCGCGCGGCGCGACTTCCACCAAGCGTCCGGCGCACATCACGGCGATCCGATCCGCGACATAGTCCACCACCGCCAGGTTATGGGAGATGAAGATATAGGTGAGATTGAGTTCCTTTTTCAGATCCCGGAGTAGGTTTAGGACCTGCGCCTGAATCGACACGTCGAGCGCCGAGACCGGCTCGTCGCAGATCAACATGCTGGGCCGCAGCGCCAGGGCCCGGGCGATGCCGATCCGCTGACGCTGGCCACCCGAGAAACTGTGGGGATAGCGGTTGAGGTGACGCACATCCAAGCCGACCAGGCGCATCAGCTCGCGGACCATCTCGCGTCTATACTCGTCGTCGCCGATCTGGTGGATCAGCAAGGGTTCGCTGACGATATCGAACACCGTCATGCGGGGGTTGAGGGAGCTGAAGGGATCCTGAAAGACGAACTGTAGTTTCTTGCGAAAATCGATCAGCGCCGATTCACCCAGGGCCAGGACATCCGTGTCCCCGTCATGATCGACATAGCGGATCGCACCAGTATCGGGAGAGAGCGCCCGCATGATGATCTTGCTGAGCGTGGTTTTCCCGCAACCGCTCTCGCCCACCAGTCCGAGGCATTCGCCGCGGCGGACCTCGAAACTGACATCGTCAAGGGCATGCACCTTGGCGCTGTCCGAAGAGAACCAGCCGCTCTTTCGGATCGTGAAGGTCTTCGTAAGATTCTCAACCCTGAGGATCGGCGTGTCCTTCAATCCCTCCTCGGCCTTGCGGGCCTCGGGGTCCGGGCGCAACAGATGGCCGGTTGAGGATTCGATCTCGCGGATCGGCACCAGTCTTTCGTCTCGGCCCATGTCGAAGCGCGGTACCGCCGCCATCAGGGATTTCAGATAAGGGTGCTCGGGCCGTCGATAGATATCCTCGATGCCGCCGCTTTCCATGATTTGGCCGCGATACATGACCACGACCTCGTCGGCGACATTCGCCACGACGCCCAGGTCATGGGTGATCATCAGCATCGCCATGCCGAGCTCGCCTTGCAGATCGCGCACCATTTTCAGGATTTGCGCCTGGATGGTCACGTCCAGCGCCGTCGTCGGCTCGTCGGCGACCAGCAAGGCCGGGCGACAGATCAAGGCCATGGCGATCATCGAGCGCTGGCGCAGACCGCCGGACAGCTCGAACGGATAAGTCTTGAGCCCCTTCGCCGGATCGGGAAACCCGACCATGCGGAGCATGTCTTGCGTCAACTCGACCGCTTCGCGCCCGCTTACATCGCGGTGCAGTTCCAGGGCCTCTTGGATTTGATTGCCGACGGTGTGTAGCGCCGACAGCGACGTCATCGGCTCTTGGAAGATGATGGAAATCCGACCGCCACGAATGTCGCGCATCCGCCTGCTGTCCGGATGCAGGCGGGCGATGTCGATGGTTGTTCCCGGTGCCGCGGGGTCGGCGAACAGGATCGATCCGCCGTTGATACTCGCGGTTCTCGGGAGCAGTCCCATGATCGCTTGGCTGACCACGGTTTTGCCGGAACCGGACTCGCCGACAAGGGCGACGGTGGCCCCCCCGGGAATTTGGAACGAAACGCGGTTCACCGCGACAAGGCGTCCCTCGGGCAGATTAAAGCCAACCTCCAGGTCTCGAATTCGCAGAAGCGGCGGCGCTCCGTCGTTCATTCTTCCTCCGTGGTACTCGTCCGCGTCGACCCCCCCGCCGCGTCCGCTCGGACCGGAAATCCGGCGGCGGCGAAATTCTCCGCCGTGGACTCGGAAAGTTCAAGTCGGTTGGCCTTAAAAACCGGCGCGCAGGCCCGAAGAAATCCGTCAAAGGCGTCCAAATCGGAATCGACCGAGACTTTCCCGGGTGGTCCCTTCACCGTCAGTTGGAACCAACCTTCCTTTCGATCCCGTCTGGTCGAGAAGTATCTGAGCTTGATTTCGGTGATCTCGGACCATCGAATGGCCCTACCGAGGGGCCCGTTTGCCCAGATGCCCTCCTCGCTCAACTCGTAGGAGGTTTTTTGACGTCGCCAGGTTCGAAACATGAAGCCCGCGAACAAAAGAGCGCCGGCGATAACGATATAGTGGAGTACCGAAATTTCTCGCGCGGCCACCAAGAGGCTCGCGCAGACGGCAAAGCCAATCCCGCCGCGAATATAATCACCGATCAGAACCTTGGTGGGGTATCGATGACTACTCATGGGCACCACATTTCCGGAACAAGGAGCTGGACGATAGCATCCTGGCGGTGGGGTGTGTCATCAGGATATCGCAGAGATTCCAAAAACCTTTCCAGTCGTCCGGATGCATCTCCAAATGATGGGTAAGCAGGCCGATCGGTTCATCGTCCCAATCATTCATGGTCCGGCGGCGTTGCAACTCCCGGGTGATGGATGCGGCGACGGCATCGGAACCGATGAAACGGCGGTCGCCGCGCCAATCGATCACGTCGACATGGGTGTTTACCCAATCGATGCCGGGGTTCTCCTCGTCGACGGGCCGGTCTCCGAAGACCGATACCGCGTGATACCCGGCGCCGGGAAGGAGCCTCGCCAAGTCCGGAACCATCCGGTTCCAGGGTGGGACGAAACACGAGAGCATCGTGTCGCCGAAAAGATCGAGGAGGCGTTCTAGGCCCGCGCGGGCTTCTTCCGCGAGGGTTTCGAGCGGTCTCGCGTCGCCGAACTCGGCCTTCTTCCCGGCGCCGCGTTGATGATCCACATGCGCCCAACCATGCACGGCGACCCGCGCAGGTCGACCTTTCAGGACCTTCGGAAGGTCCGGTGTTGCCCAACGCGGCTCCACCGCGAGTAGCGGCTCGACGTCCAAGGCTTCGGCAACGCGCAATAACGGATCCAGCTTTGCCGTCGGATCGCCTAGATCGTCATCCCGCCACCAGAACCCGGCCTGCTTGCCCGCTTCGCCCCACGCGTCGAGCTCGTTCAGCAAAAGGGCCCTCGGCGACATCGCGGCTCTCAGTCTGAATTGAGAATGCCGCGCAGCAGCGCGGCGGTGCGTTCGGCGCCGTCGAGGCCGACATCACTCAATGGGCGTCGGCCCGCCGCGAGCGCGCCCCGCATGGCTTGATCCAAACCTCTTGCGTGGAGATCGTTTTCGGGGACGACCTGAAGATGCCCGCGCGCGGCCAGGAGGTCCGCCCGCAGTCGCTGTTCCGTTTCAACCCCGCCCTCGAAGGGGATCACCACCGCCGGCGTGCCCGCCGCCATGAGTTCGGCGATGGTGTTGTAACCGGCCTGGGAAATCGAGAGATCCGCGCGCTCGATCACCGCCGGTAGGTCCGGTCGGCTCCGCTCGACAGTTACGTTTTCCGACGCGCGGGCTCGTAGATCCTGAAAGATCTCTTCCGGCATGTGGTGGCCGGTCACAAAGCGCCAGGGCCGGTCGGCGAGCGAGGTTTCCGCCCGCAATCTGAACACCTCCGGCACGGTCACGCGCCCGACCGCGCCGCCGCCGGCGGAAACGACAATCTCTCCGGTGCCGCCTTCTCCGGAATCGCCGACATCCGATGGTGTGAGAACATAGCCGGTATAGCTCAGCAGGTGCTGGATACGCTCGTGCATCGGAAAAGTCTGGGCGAGCGTGATCACGCGTTCGTCGCCATGCACGAGGATGTGGTCGTAAAAGGCTTCTATGGTGTCGACGATCTCTTGGTTCCGGTCGGCGCGTGGCTTGGTGACCAGGATATCTCGCATGGAACAAATGATCTTCGGCGGGTTGATCCGCGCGCGGGCCCGTTCCAAAAGTGGAAGGAGTTCAAAACGCAGCTGTCGCCGACCGAAGGGAAACAGCTCCGTCAGCAAGATGTCTGGCCCGATCCCGTCAAACACCGCCAAGAGGCCGTCGCGGCGCTGGGCTTTCCAAGCGTCATCAATCGGCGTGCCGTCGGCGTCGACTAGAACCTTGAAATTATCGTCGATCGTGCGGACTGGCGGCAGCTGATGAAACCGCGCTCCGCCGACGTCAAGATCGGGAACCGGCATGCCGCCGGAAACAAACGTCACGTCGAAACCGCCTAGCACCGCCGCCCGGGATATCGCGGCGGCTCGGCGTAAATGCCCGATGCCCAGTAGGTTCTGGACATAGAGCATCAATTTGGGTCGAGACATCAGCTGGATCCAGGCTCGGTCAACGGCACGTTGAGGCGATGGGGCGATACTCGCCCCGCGCGATCCACAGAAAAGACATGGGCCGCGCGCCAGTCAAGGCGCGTGTCGGGTTTGTCGCGCATGTCCCAACCGGTCGCCAGGGCCAGCACCGCGCGAATCACGCCTTTATGAGACACCGCGCCCGTCAGCGCGGGACCATCCACGAGTTCCCTTAGGAAGGGACGCAGCCGGTCTTGCACTTGCCGCGGCGACTCTCCACCCGGAGGGGTCATGTCCAGGCCGCGTGCCTCGTTGTCTCGCATCTCGGTCCCGAGGCGCGCGCGCAGATCGGCGACGCGTTCGCCCTCCCATTCTCCCCAGCTCATTTCGATCAGCCTGGGCTCGATGACAGGTGTGGAGATTCCGAGAAGGCCGGCTGTCTCGACAGCGCGCCGTAGTGGGCTCACGCGCCAGGGAATGCCGGCGAGGCATGGCGGGAGGCGCCATTGGGAGACTTCCGCGCGACCCTGGTCCGAAAGCTGGATATCGGCTCGACCCTGAAGCCGGTGGCCGCTGTTCCAATCGGTGGGACCATGGCGAACAAAAGCGATACAAACGGTCATTCGCCGCTCCCGGGCGCACCCAAGATCTCGTTCAGCCACCCATCGATGGTGTCGGCGGCGCCCGGGAATCCATGATCTTGAGCAGTGATGATTCGGGCCCGATCGCCCATCGCGAGACGGTCGCTCGGCCTGTCGATCAGGTGTTCAACGGCTTTGGCGAAGGCCGCCACGTCTCCCTCCGGGCATAGCAAACCGGTTGTCCCGTCCCGGAGAATATCCGGCACGCCACCGGTGTTCCCGGCCACCGCGGCCAGACCGGCGGATTGCGCCTCCAGCAGCGCCATGCCGTAGGCTTCCCGGATCGATGGCCAGACAAAGAGATCCGCCGCCGCGTAATAGAGCGCCAGTTGATCGCCGGTCAGGGCGCCCGCGAACACCGTGGTCGGCCCGAAGGCATCTTGCACGGCGCCGCGCGCGGGCCCATCGCCGACAACGATCAGACGCCAATCGGACTTGGCTCCGACATTTGCCAGGGCGTTTGCAAGGACACGGTAGGATTCGAGTTTTGCGTCCTCGCGCATCATGCCGACGGCCAACAACCAGACGGTGTCGCCGGGCAGATGGTGCCGTGCCGCCAAGGCGGCGCGCGAGGTCGCTCGACCCGCGACGGCCCGCGGTTCCAGAAACGGGCGCAAATGGACATATCGGCCCTGGAGTCCGAGCGCCGGTTCGACCCGGGCGCGATCGTGACTGTTCAAGCCGATGACCAGATCGGCGCGCCGAAGCGCCGCTTCGACTTGCTGGTGGTTGCGCGACCAGGGTCCGGACGCGCGTTTCAAGGCATGAGAGGCCTCGGCGACGACATAGGGGATCCCCATCGTCTCGGCGACGATCGGGCCGATCCAGTCCGGCGCCTTGTAGTAGAGATGATAGGTAAACCAAATGTCGGGACGCCAGGCGCCGGGTGCCTGGTAGCGTTGGACAAGACTATCCGCCAGGCGCTCGCCCAGGCGTTCAATGCGGGCTTGGCGCTTGGGGTCTCCCGCGCCGTCGCGGGTGCGCAGGCGCGAGGCGACACGGACATCGTGGCCTCTTGCCTTCAGCGCGCCGATCAGCAGCCGCGCCATCCGGCGATCGCCCGAGGGTTTGGGCGAATCCGGCGGTTTCAACGGCGCGTGAAAAGCGACTCTCACTTTTACAATACACTCACTGAGCGGCGTCCAGATCGGCGGCGTTGAAGGCGTCGTTCACGGGAGTGACGGGTATACCGAGACGCTCGCGAATGATCGACAGGCCGGCGGCGTGGTCGAAACATCGGGTGACCCGATCTAGACCGGCGGCGCCAAGGCGAAGACGTTGATCCGGGTCCCCGGCGAGGGTGGTGATCGCGCTGGCCAACGCCTCGGGGTCGTCCGCCGGCGTCAGCCAGCCGGTTTCCCCATGGGTCAGGAGTTCGGACACCCCGGCGACATCGCTGGCGAGACAGCATAGTCCCTGGCTCGCGGCTTCCATCAGGACATTGGGAAGACCGTCCCGATCCCCATCCTCGGCGATGCGGCTCGGCAGGACGAACAGGTCGGCCTCGCGATAGGCCTCGAAAACCTCGGCCTGGGCGCGCGCGCCCTTCCACGTGATCTTCTCGGAGATATCGAGCGCCTCGGCTTGGCGCTTGAGCTTCGCGAGCTCGCCGCCGCCGCCGATATGCGTCCAAGTCCAATGCAGCGCTGTGGGCAGCGAGGCCAACGCGTGAAGCAGTCCGTCAAAGCCTTTTTTCGGGACCGCGCGGCCGACGGAGACGAGATGTATCGCGTTGTCCTTGCTCTCTCCCCGGCGTGGTGGTCGCGTCGCGGGCGGGCTTGGCAAGGCCGCGAGGTCGAGCCCGTGATAGCTAAGGGTGGTTTTCCCGGGGCCAAGACTCTCCAGATGCGCGTGGCCATAGGCCGTGCAGGTCACCGCCCAGGCGCAATCCGCGAGTTTTTCGCGCTTTTCCCATTCCGGCGTTAGCCAGATGTCCTTGGCATGGGCCGACACCGCCCAGGGCCGACGGGTGATTCCGGCGGCGTAGCGGGCCACCGACCCGGGTGTATGCAGGAAATGCGCGTAAAGCGTGGAGATCGCCGGGTCCAACTCGGCGGCCAAGACCAACGCCTGACCCCAGCGTCTGATCCGGTTTGGTGTCGGGTCGCGCTTCAGATCCGCCCACCAGGCGCGTCGCGCGGCTTGGTATCCCAGCTGTTTTCGGGACCGCCACCATCCACGCAGGACCCGCGGCAATTCCTGATAGAGATACTCGGGCAGATAGAGCACCGGCGCTTTGATCTTGTCGTGCACCGGATGGGTTTTGCCATCGGTCGGATGGCGTAGCGAGACAATGGTGATATCGGCGCCGTCGGTCTCGAGAGACAGGATTTCCTGGGCAATGAAGGTCTCGGAAAGACGTGGATAGCCCTTGAGAACCACCGCGATGCGGGGTTTGGGGAAACTCTCCGGATTTGGCCGCTCACCCCGCGACATGACAGAGCTAGGCGCGACGGCGAACGCGGGTTTGGCCGCCCGTCCGCGTGCGCTCCAACCATCGGCGGGCCAGGGAGTTCACCTCTTCGAGGCCGCCGAGAATCTCCGGTGAAAGCTGTTCCGAGGGTTTCGGCTGGCTTGGCAGACGACGAAGCGCCGCCGCCATTTGGCCGGGGTCGCGGTCCCCGTCATCCACCAGCATGCTGACCATGCCGAGCTCTTCGGCGCGTTGCGCGCGAATATATTGTTCAAGACGAGGTTCGGTTCGGGGCACGATGAGCGCGCGCTTATCAAAGGAAAGAATTTCGCAGAAGGTGTTGTATCCACCCATCGAAACCATCCCCGCCGCGCGGGCCATCAGGCTCTCAATCCGCGAGTCGAAGGTGATTACGTTCACCCGGTCGAGCTCCGCCGCCCGCTCCATGAAATCCGATTGGTTTTCCTGGGACATAAACGGGCCCAGCACCAGAAGCGCCGGATAGGGAAGGTCCGGATCCTGCTCATAGGCGCGCAGTACCCAATCCATTAACCCATCGCCATCGCCGCCGCCACCGGCGGTAACCAGGATGAACGGATCCTCCGTCATCGGAAGGTGCGACGCGGTGCCGACACTTGGAACCCGACGTCGCAGATAACCGGTATAGCGGGTTTTCATGCGCACGCTCGCCGGCATGTCGAGACCCTCGAACGGATCACAGATCTGTTTCATGCCATAGACCCAGACCTCGTCGTAGAGATCCTCCAGCGCCGGCAGGACTTTCTTGCGCTCCCATTCCGGTACCAGTGCCGTGGGCTCGTCCATGACATCGCGCAGGCCTAGCACAAGCGGCGTGTCGCGCTCCTTCAGCATCTCCATGGTTTGCCGCACCTCACCGCGCAGCCCCCATGGCTCCTTGTCGACGATAAACAGATCCGGGTCGAAGGAATCGGCGGTGTGACGAATTATCGATTCTCGAAGCTTAAGGGTTTCCTCGACGTCGAGATGCAGATTGAGGGACGTGTAGTCGCCATTACGCAGCTTGATGACACCCGGAATGCGGACAAAATCCACCCGGGTACGAAAATCGAAACTGCCGATGATCGGCGATCCCGAAAGGATCAGGACCGACAATTGCGAGGCATCCTCGACCAGGGAATGGGCGATTTCTCGGCACCGCCTCAGGTGACCAAGGCCCATGGTGTCATGGCTGTACATGAGCACGCGAGCGGGGCCGCGCGGGCCGTCAGTCCGTCGTTTCCGCATGGTGTACTCCCGCTGACGACCGACCGCCGTCGTCAAGGGCGTTTTCAGGTATTCATCCAAGACAGACCCAAGACGTGTCTCGATGATGCCTCGCCCAGTCTACTTTCACGACGAAATATGCCACATCGGGGGTTTTTCGCGAAGCACCAAAAATCCGGGCGCCGTCACACGGTCCGTTTACCGCCGATTCGCGTTCCGCTACAGTGACTTCGGGAGGCTCGATCGGGCCCCGCAAATTTGGGTAGCTGAGCCACGTATCAATGGAAACATCCCTCTTCCGGTTTATTTGGCGGTACAGCAAGCGAGATCAGATTCTGTTGCTGATTCTCACCGGGCTGTCCTTCCCGTTTCTCTATTTCTCCCTCGATCTGCCGAAAACCATCATCAACAAGGCCATAGGTGGCAAGGATGTGCCGTCCGAGATGTTCGGCGTGCCGGTTGACCAGATCAGCTATCTCATGGTGCTGAGCGGCATTTTTCTGGCGCTGGTATGCATCAATGGCGCGTTCAAATTCTATGTGAATGTGTTTCGCGGCCAGTTGGGTGAACGCATGCTGCGCCGGCTGCGGTTCGACCTGTACGCGCGGATGTTGCGCTTTCCACTGCCGCATTTTCGCCGGGTAAGTCAGGGCGAGGTTATTCAGATGGTGACCGCCGAAGTGGAACCGCTGGGCGGCTTTGTCGGTGATTCCATCGCGCTCCCGGCCTTTCAGGGTGGCACCTTGCTGACCATCTTGGTTTTCATGTTTGTTCAGGACCCGATCCTGGGATTGGCGGCGATCGCGCTTTATCCGATCCAGGGATACATGATCCCGAAGCTGCAATGGCATGTGAACCAGCTGGGTAAACAGCGGGTGCGCAATGTGCGCCGGTTGTCGGAAAAGATCGGCGAGTCGATTTCCGGTATCCAGGATGTTCATGCCAATGACGGCGCGCGCTGGGCCTTGGCCGGTATCACCGAGCGGCTCGGAGTGATCTACGACATCCGCTACGAGATCTACCGCCGTAAGTTTTTCATCAAGTTTCTCAATAACTTCATCGCTCAGTTGACGCCGTTCTTCTTCTATTCGATCGGTGGTTACCTGGTGATCAAGGGCGATCTAACCTTCGGCGCCCTGGTCGCCGTCCTGGCGGCTTACAAGGACCTCTCCGCGCCCTGGAAGGAATTGTTGACCTATTATCAACGGCTCGCGGATTCCAGGATCAAATACGATCAGGTCGTCGAACAGTTCGATCCCGCCGGAACCCTGCCAGCCGATATGCAGCAGGCCGAACTGGAACGCGACTTCCGGCTCGCGGGACCGGTCAGCGCCGCCAATGTCTCCTTGTTGGACGACGAGGGCCAGCCGATCATCGAGAATCTGTCCTTTACCGTCGAGGCGTCGGAGCGAACCGCCCTTGTCGGTCCCAGCGGCGGCGGCAAGGATTTGGCGGCGATGTTGTTGGCCAGATTGCTCATGCCGGATAGCGGTCAGATCAGCATCGCGGGCACCGAGACATCGGGACTCCCGGAGGCGGCCACCGGTCGGCGGATCGGTTATGTCGGCCCGACCGCCTACGCCTTTAACAGCACACTCAAGGAAAACATCCTGCTCGGTGCCATGCACCGACCGGTGGTCCCGGTGAGTGATGAAGACGGCGATGCTTCGGAGCGTGCGCGAAATCTCGAGAACGCCCGGCTGTCGGGCAATGCGCTGGACGACCTCTCCGCCGATTGGGTTGATTACGAGGCGATCGGTGTTGAGCCCGGCGAGGCCCTGAGCAGGCGTCTCGCGGAGATTCTCGAGATTGTCGATCTGGCGGACGATACCTATGCGCTAGGCCTGCGTGGGTCGATCAACCCAGAGGCCCGTCCGGATGTGGCGGAACGTGTCCTGGCGGCGCGCGGTACCCTGCGATCGCGTCTGGCGGAACAGGGGATGGCGGGGCTCGTGGAGTCCTTCGACGAGGCGCTCTACAACACCAACGCGACCGTCGCCGAGAACCTTTTGTTCGGAACACCCGTGGGCTCCAACTTCGCCTTGGAGAACATCACCGAGAACGACTATGTCCGCCAACTTCTCGACAAGACGGATCTGACCGAGGTCTTTGTCCGAATTGGTCGGGATGTCGCGTCGACCATGGTGGAGCTGTTTGCCGATCTTCCGCCGGATCATGAATTCTTCACGCAATACGCCTTCATATCCGCGGAGGACCTGCCCGACTTCCAGATTCTCGTCGGTCGGGCCGAACGGCTTGGCCTGGACGGAATGGCGGCCGAAGATCGTGATCGTTTCCTCTCCTTGCCGTTCAAACTGATCCCCGCGCGTCATCGTCTCGGCTTGATCGACGACGATGTCCGAGAACGCATTCTCGAGGCGCGCAAGGTCTTTGCCAGTGATCTCCCGGAAGACCTTCGGGGATCGGTCGAGTTTTTCTCCGCCGACCGCTATAACGCCGCCGCGTCGCTGCAAGACAACATCCTGTTCGGCAAGGTGGCCTATGGTCAGGCGGACGCGAGCAGCCGGGTTGGTGAAGCCTTGGCCGAGGTCATCAAGGCCGAGAATCTGCGCGGCGCCGTCATCGAGGTCGGGCTTGAGTTCGAGGTCGGCGTCGGCGGCTCCCGACTATCGACCGGGCAACGTCAAAAAGTTGGTATCGCGCGCACCTTGTTGCGGCGCCCGGACGTCCTCATCTTTAATGAAGCGACAGCGGCCTTGGACTCCGGAAGTCAGGCTCGGGTTATGGCGAATATCTTTAAGGAAACCGAGGGTCGCGGGATGATTTGGGCGTTACAGCGTGCCAGTCTCGCCGAGCGGTTTGATCGCGTGATGGTGATGCGGGGCGGTCGTATCGTTGAGTCCGGCGACTTCGCCGAGTTGAGCGGTAATGAGGACGGCGCTCTCAAGTCCTTGCTGGGTGAAGAGTAGGAACGCGGCGGAAAAGGGAGATTAAGTGATGAGTTTGCAGGAAGAGGTCGAACTTCTCCGAAACATCCCACTTTTTTCGAAGATTGATCCCTCGAAGTTGAAGCTCCTGGCGTTCACCTCCGAGAGGCTGGCCTATCAGGACGACCAGATTCTCTTCAATCAGGGGGATTCCGGGGACGCGGCCTATATCATCATGAATGGCGGCGCCGCGATTCTGATTGAAACGGAAACCGGACCGTTTGAGGTTGCCCGCCTGAAGAAGGGCGATGTGGTGGGAGAGATCGCGATCCTCTGCGATGTTCCCAGAACGGCGACGGTGCAGGCGAAGGATTCGCTGACCACGTTGAAGGTCACCAAGGATACGTTCTTTCGTCTCGTCACGGAGTTTCCGCAGATCGCCGTGGAGATCATGCGGGAACTGGCCGCGCGGTTGGAGCACACCAATGCGCAGTTACGCGCGGCCCATAGCAGCAAATAGGGTGGTCCAGGTGACGACACGCGCTTTCCGGCGGAGCATGACCCGGTCATGAGTCGATTGGATAGCGCCATTCGCCGTCTGATGGCGCAAAAGGTCGCTTTGGAGTGGGCGGTTGAAGCATTGGCGGATCTCAAGGGTCCCGTGCTTGAACTCGGCTTGGGAAATGGTCGGACCTATGACCATCTACGCGAGATCGCGGCGGATCGATCGATTTATGTTTTCGAACGCGAGGTGGCGGCGCATCCGGATTGCGTGCCGACGGACGAGTATCTGTTTCTGGGGGATTTCGCCGAGTCCCTGCCACGCGCCATCGAGCAATTGGGATCCGTGGCCGCGTTGGCGCATCTGGACATCGGAACCGGCGTCAAATCGGACAGCACGCGACTGGCCGAGCTAATCGCGCCCCGGGTTCGAGATTTATTGGCGCCGGGAGCCTTGGTGGTCAGCGATCAGGAGATAGCGACGTGGTCGGATTTCCGGCTCGACACCCCGCATGACATTCCAGAAGGGCGGATCCATCTCTATCGACCGGTGAATCCGCTCTAGCGTCTACAGACCCATCGCGCCTTCCGGACGCGCCGCGAAATCGGTCTGGCCCTCGACCTCGCGAAAATGCCCGAGCGCCCAATGGACACTCGGAAATGCGAGTTCGTCCCAGGGAATTTCATCCCAGGTGAATAGGCCAACCTCGAGCGATTCGGGACCGGCGACGATATTCGGCGTGACCAGTTTAGCACGGTAGATCAGCTGCACTTGGCTGATCCGCGCGATGTTGTAGACACCGAGAAGCGAGTCGATCGCAATCTCGGCGCAGGCCTCTTCCTGGGCCTCGCGCATGGCGCCCTCGATCGAGGTCTCGCGTTCTTCCATATAACCGGCGGGGATGGTCCAATAACCCTTGCGCGGCTCGATCGAACGTTTGCACAACAGAAACTTGTCCTCCCAGGTGCAGACTGATCCGACGACGATCTTCGGGTTTATGTAATTGATGAAACCGCATTCGTCACAGACCAGACGCTCGAACGTGTCGTCCACCGGTATGCGCTTGTGGATCGGACCGCCCGTCCGTTCAACATAGGAGGAGTTGCTCATGGCGATACTGTGCCGCGCCGATGCACTGGCGGCAAGTCGGATCTATCCGGGAATACAAACACCGGGTGTGTTGACCACTATGGGGCGGTGCCGGGTGGGTCTTTCCGTCAGACAACCAGATCGAGTGTTCCGCCAAGACCGCCAAAGCCGCCGCCTCGGGCGGTCTGCCGTTCGGCAGTAGCGCGCTCCGCGTCGCGGCGTGAGTCCTGAGCGTCCACCGCGCGGTCTTCGTCGGTCGCGGTGATGCCTTGCGGGGTGTTCGGTCGAACACCATTGTTTCGAAGCTGTTCCACGGGTCGCGGCACGACCAAATTCGGCAGCGCGGCGTTGACCGGTAGTGACGGCGGTATCGCGGGTTGGACCATTCTAGCCTCCTCTACCTCTTTAAGTTAAGGCGAGATGCGCGAAAAGTCAAGGAAACCGGCGATTCGCGGATTTTATTCAGGCTTTGAGCACCGCGACGCCGGGTAGCTCCTTGCCCTCCATCCATTCCAGGAAGGCGCCCCCGGCGGTGGAGACATAGCTGAACCGTTCCTGGACGCCGGCCTGGGCCAGCGCCGCGACGGTGTCACCGCCGCCGGCGACGGACAGGACCTCTCCCGCGTCGGTCAGCTCGGCCACATGTCGGGCAAGGCTGGTCGTTGCCGCGTCGAAGGGTGGGATCTCGAAAGCCCCAAGCGGACCGTTCCAGACCACCGTTCGGCAGGCGGTGACCGCCTCCGCGAACCGCGTCGCCGACGCCGGCCCGGCATCCAGGATCATCATGTCCGAGGGCACCTGGTCGACGGGTACGGTCCTGTTTTCGACACCGGCTTTCAAGCCGCCCGCGACAACGGCGTCGTCCTGCAACAGGATCTCGCAGCCCGCCCGCTTGGCCGCGGCTTCGATCTCGCGCGCGGTATCCGCCAGGTCCCGTTCGGCCAGGGATGCGCCGACATCAAGGCCCCGGGCGAACAGGAAGGTGTTGGCCATGCCGCCGCCGATAATCAGCCGGTCGACCCTGGTGACCAAATTACCCAGCAGTTCCAACTTAGTTGAGACCTTGGCCCCACCGACAATCGCCGCGACGGGACGTTTCGGGTTGTCCAATGCCGCGCCAAGCGCTTCGAGCTCAGCCTGCATGAGCCGTCCGGCATGGGCTGGAAGCTTCCGCGCCACGGCCTCGATCGAGGCATGGGCCCGGTGCGCCGCCGCGAAGGCGTCGTTGACGTAAACATCGCCCAAGGCCGCCAGGGCACCGGCGAAAGCGTCGTCATTGGCTTCCTCGGCGGCGTGAAAGCGCAAATTTTCCAACAGCGCGACATTCCCGTCGCCGAGGTCCGCGACAACGCGGGCCGCGGCTTCGCCAACACAATCATCCGCGAAACGCACCTGCGCGCCACCGAGCGCCTCGGAGAGCGGCTCGGCGAGCGGCGCCAGGGACATTGACGGCTCGCGTTTGCCCTTGGGTCGACCAAAATGCGACATCACGATAACCCGGGCACCGCGCTCGACGAGCTCCGTGATGGTCGGCGCCGCGCGTTCGATCCGTGTCGCGTCGGTGACCTTGCCGTCGCGCATCGGCACGTTGAGATCAACGCGCAGCAGCACGCGTTTACCCTTGGGGGCGAAATCGTCGAGGGTTTTGTATGTGCTCATGAGGGATGTCCCATCCAAAGGAGGCGCGCGGCGTTTTCAAACACAGGATTCGGCGCGGCGCAACCAGCGGGCGAGCGATTTTCGTGACGGACCGCGCTTTCCAGATCGTTGATGTATTGTATCTCCCCTGGTGAGAGATCATCTCCGGTATGTGGCTTATGAAGGATGGTCCAGATGAGCGTGGCTGAAGGGCTCGCCCACGCGGTCAGTCAGACCGCTCGCATGGCTTGGTTTACCGGACATTACCTGGCGACCCGGCGGCTTGATGTCTTATCCGGCGCGGGGCTTTCGCGATTATCGCCGGAGGCGCGGCGCCGAACGCGAAAAACGCGTCGGGCGCTCGCCTCGGGAGCCATTGATCTGGTACGCCGGGACGCGGTCGATATCACGGCGGGGGTTTACCGCGCCCCCCGAGACATGGTGCCCAACCCGCTCGAGGCGATTCGTGATCTGCTTCGCTATTATCGGGACCTGCCGCGTGCCCGCGCCCGACGCGTGGCCGGGATTGCCACTCAGGCGCGGGAATTGGTCGGCGAGGCCGAGTTCCCGGATTATTTCACGCAAAACTTTCACTTTCAGACGGATGGATATCTCAGCCGTCGCTCCGCCGAGCTTTATGATTTTCAGGTCGAGGTGCTGTTTACCGGGACCGCCGACGCGATGCGCCGGAGGGCTCTGCCGCCGATTGCCGAATGTATAGCTGATCGCGGCGATTCTCGTTCGATCTCGCTGGTCGACATTGCCTGTGGAACCGGTGGATTCCTGGCCGAGCTCAGACACAACTGGCCCGAGCTGAACCTCGCGGGCCTCGATATCAGCCCACCTTATCTCGAGCGGGCACGGCGCCGCGGGTCGGCCGTCGACGCCATCGAATTCATTCAGGGTAATGCCGAGAAGATTCCCTTGCCCGACGGATCGCGGGATATCGTCACTTGCGTCTATCTTTTTCATGAGCTGCCACGCATGGTGCGCGAGACCGTCTTGCGCGAGATGGTCCGGGTTCTGCGGCCCGGCGGGAGGCTGATCCTGCTCGACAGTCTCCAGCTCGGCGACACGCCGGCCTTGGACCCGGCGCTAACGGGCTTTCCCGAGACGTTTCACGAGCCCTATTACCTGGATTATCTCGAGCATGATCTGGCGGCGCTTCTCGCCGCTACCGGGTTACGCGTCGTGACTAGCGAACCCGCCTATCTCTCTAAACTCTTCGTCGCGGAGAAGCCGGTTTGAGCGTCAATCCCGGACAATCAGCTCCAGCGGAAACCCGTTCAAGACCTCCGGCGCGCCCTCGGTGACAAGCACGGTTTGTCCGACACCCATCGCCAGGCCGCTATCCGCGTCACCCAACATGACATGCGGGAAGAAGACCATCCCGGGGCGCAGCTCCAGCGGATTGTCGGCATAGATCATCGGCGGCACATCCATCCAGCTTGGCCGGTAGGTCGCGCCCAGGGAGTAGCCGCAGGCCGCGTAGCGATGCGCGCCAAAGCCGGCGGCGTCGAGCCGAGCCCGATGTATCTGGTCGACAACGCCCAGAGGCTCACCGGGCCTGAACGCCTCCAGCATTTCGCGCAGGGTTTCCTCGACCAGGCGGTACATCGACAGCTGGGCCTCACTCGGCGAGCCAAGGATAACCACTCGCTCGATGCAGCAGTTATAGCGGCGATAGGTGCCCGCCAATTCGATCATCACTTGATCCTGGGTCTCAAGTGGGCGCGCGCCGCCGACGCCACGGCCATAAATGGCTCGTCGTCCTGAATTGACCAGTGGACCCGCCGGCGGCATGTCGCCGCCGCCCTCGAGCATCGCGGCCATGGCGGCGGCGGTCAGGGTGCTGTCCAACACGCCGGGGCGGGCGGCGGATGCCACCGCCTCGACCGCGGCGTCGGCGAGCTTCGCGGCCTCTCGGATATAGACCAACTCGGCCTCGGACTTGATCAGCCGCTGACGCCGGACGATGTCCGAGCCGTCGACATGATCGCAGACGCCGTCAAGCGCTCCGGCGATCGCGGCATAAGTCGCGCCGGTGCAGCCATGGCTGTCCATCTCGATCCCCACCGTGCTTCCGGCGAGGCCGCGCTCGACCAGAATGTCACGCAACTGGCCCGCCGGATCCGCGTCCTTGGCGTTCAGCCAGATCCGAATGTCCTCGATGGTCGAGGTGTCCCGAGCCTGGGCGACGTCCGGACGGCGGCAAAGCAAGGTCACGGGATCGCCCTCGGCGGTCAGCACCGCGCATTGGAAAAACACGTAACCCCCGCCATCGTAACCGAACAGGTAGTAGTGAGACTCTTGAGCCAAAACGAGTAGCGCCGACAATCCCCGGCGCGCCAGTTCGGCGCGGGCGATGGCGGTTCTTTCGAGATAGGTTTCCCTGGGAAAGTTCGACATGGCGGGGCTCGCTTGGATGGATGGGAGGTGGCGCTTGGTTCGTGCTCCACCGGCCTTGGATATCACGACCGCGCTTGGCTCGGAATTGCGAACCCGCCGAAATCGCCGCACACTTGGCGGGCTCGCAATAGGAGGCCGCATGCCAGCCGAAATCGCCGATATCCTGAAAAGGGAAACCAGGGCCCTGGTGTTCGATCAGTACGGCACCGTGGTCGACATGCAGAAAGGTCTGGTCGAGGCGGTGACTCCGTTCCTCCGCGGGAAGGGATGGGACGGCAACCCGAACCAGTTCGTGACCTGGTGGCGGCGGACTCATTTCGAGGATTCCATGATCGATTCCCTGATCGATCGTGGGCACACCCCTTATCGTCAAATCGGCCATCGCGCGGTTAGCCAGGTGCTCGATCGCGCCGAGATCCCGCATACTCAAGCGGAAGTGGAGTGGCTGGTCGCCCAGATCGAGTCGTTGAAACCCTTTCCCGATGTGATTGCCGCGTTGGAGCGTCTGCGCCGACGCTACAAACTGGTCATTCTTTCGAACGGTGATCGGGACATGCTACGGGCCGCCAAGCCGCATATCGGCTTCGATTTCGACCTCACCATATCGGTTCAGGAGTCCGGCGCCTTCAAGCCGGACAAACGCACCTATGCCAAGGCCGAGGAGATTATCTCCGCCAGTTTCCCCGAGATCGAGCGCAGCGGGATGCTGTTCGTGGCCAATCACGCCTTTGACTGTATCGGCGCCAAGGCCTGGGGGATGCGGACGGTGTTCATCGATCGCCGCCGCCGCCCCTTCGGACAAAGCCCGCATCAGCCGGACATCATCGTCAAGGATTTCGCCGAACTGGCGGAGGTTTTGGCGCCATAATAGACTTCCATTCCTAGGTTTTGGTGATCCGACCGCGCGCGAACTCACGCGCGCTTGCAACAAACCGGAGTCTCGCATGCGCCTCCTCGTCGCGATGATGAAACACGAAACCAATACTTTTTCGCCAGTGCGCACCGATCTTGAGCGGTTCATGGCCTGGGGCGGTCATGTCGGCGAGGCCGCCTTCGCCGCCTATAAGGGCACGGGCATGCCGTTCGGCGCTTATCTGGACCTCGCCGAGGAAGCCGGGCACGAGGTGGTCACGCCGATCGCCGCGGAGGCAATGCCGTCCGGCAAGGTCGAGGCCGAGGCATACGGGTTCATGACCGGCAAGATTCTCGACGCGGTCCGAGACGGCGTCGACGCGGCGCTGCTGGACCTGCACGGAGCCATGGTTTCCGAGGTAACGGATGACGGCGAGGGGACCTTGCTGGAACGGATGCGGGAAATCGCGCCGGGTCTGCCGATCGCCGTGACCTATGATTTGCACACCAATCTGACCCAGAAGATGATCGACAATTGCACCTGTCTGATCGGCTACAAGACCTATCCGCATGTCGACATGCGGGCGGTCGGCGAGAAGATCGGTCGGGTGATGCTGGATCACCTCGCGGGCAAGAACAATCCGGTGATGGCTTGGGGCCACCCTCCCTTGCTGGCGCAAACCCTGCGCATGGGACATGACGACGAGCCGATGAAAAGCCTGTTGGACCTTGCGCGCGAGGCGGAGGCCCAGCCTGGGATCCTCGCGGCCACCGTCTTCGGCGGTTTTCCTCTCGCGGATTTCCATGACGCCGGCGCCTCGGTTTGCGTTGTCGCCGATAATGACATGGCCTTGGCGGAAGAATGGCGGGACCGGCTGGTCGACGCGATGTGGAAAAATCGTGAGGAATTCGTCTACCGGGGCGAGCCGCTGGAGGATGCGGTCACCCGAGCCAAGGCTTTGACCGAAGGCCCGGTTCTACTGTTGGATCACGCCGACAACGTTGGCTCCGGCGGGACCCAGGATGTCATGGTGGTTATCGAGGAGGTTCTGCGGCAAGGCCTGAAGGATGTCGCGGTTGCCGCCGTCTATGACCCGGACGCGGTCAAGACCATGCAAGAAGCCGGGATCGGCTCCACCGTCACCCTCCAACTGGGCGGCAAGACCGAGATGCCGTCCATCGACATGCGGGGAGAGCCACTGGAGGTTACCGGCACGGTGAAGACCTTGACCAATGGCGAGTGGATCGTGCGAGGGCCCATGTATACCGGGGTAAAGGTCTCCATGGGGCATTCGGCGGTTCTTGATACCGGCGATGTGGAGATTGTCATCACCTCCCAGCATCACGAGCCGTGGGATGTCGGCGTGTTCACCTCGGTCGGCATTCAGCCGGAGCACAAACGCTATCTGCTACTGAAGTCCCGGATTCACTATCGCGCTGGTTTCGGCGATCTCGGCAAGCACACGATTACCTGTGACGGCCATGGGGTGACGACGTCGGATAACACACTCCTGGACTTCCGGAAGGTACGACGACCGATCTATCCTTTGGACAACATCAACGAGCCTTGATGGGATCACCGTAAGAGAGGCGTGACTTTCCATGGCACCAATCGGCATAGCCATATCCAGGGGCGCGATCGCATCGGACATCGTCGACTGCGTGAAGCTCGCGGAATCCCTGGGTTATGAATCGGCCTGGGTGGCCGAGGGCCACGGCGGTGATCAGTTCTCGATCCTGTCCGCCTGCGCCGTCACCACCTCGACCATCAAGCTCGGGACCGCGATCAGCAGCGTTTTTGTGCGTTCGGCACCGACCATCGCCATGGCGGCGGCCACTGTCGATGATCTGTCGGGCGGTCGATTCATCCTCGGCTTGGGGTCTAGTCATAAAGTGCAAGTCGTGCCCGAGCATGGCGTCACCTATGAGAAACCCATCCAACGGCTGCGCGAGACGGTCGAGGTCGTGCGCGCGCTCCTGGCCGACGGTGTGGTCAGCTATCGAGGCGAGACGATCACGATCGAAAATTTCGACTTTTGGTTCAAGCCAGGTCGAACCGCGATCCCGATCTACGTGGCCGGATT
The DNA here is from genome assembly GCA_038118725.1 of Alphaproteobacteria bacterium. Classification (GTDB taxonomy): domain Bacteria; phylum Pseudomonadota; class Alphaproteobacteria; order Thalassobaculales; family Thalassobaculaceae; genus JADHLJ01. The sequence goes on from JAYOIK010000024.1 coordinate 52,913, forward strand.
GTTTCCAAAAATGACCCAGATCTGTGGGGAGATCGCCGACGGTATCATCCTGACCCGCAGCACCCTCAAGACAGCCGCCGAGATTCGCCACAATCTTTCAATCGGCGCGGCGCGGGTCGGTCGCGACCCGGCGGATATTAGATTGACCTCGCTGCTGCCGACCGCCGTCGCGGATACCAGGGCCGAGGCCATGGACTTAATGCGACCGGGCCTGGCGTTCTACGTCGGGTTTTTCCCACGCTACAACAAGCTGATCGCCAGTCACGGCTTCGAGGAGGAGGCCGCCGCGGTCGCCGACGCTTTCGCGAAAGGCGACATGGAGGGCGCGAACCGGGCCGTGTCCGATGCCATGATCGACGCCACAAGCGTCGCCGGCACCCCGGAGGAGTGCCGCGAGCGGATCGCCGCTTACAGAGAGTCCGGTATCGAACTTCCCATCATCAGCCTCTTCAGCCGCGGCGGCGACGCCAAGGCCCATTTCGAGGCGGCTATTCGTGCTTGCGCAGGAGCTTAGAAAACATGGCAATCGATAAACGCGCGGCATCCGCCGCCGAGGGGATCGGGGCGGTCAAGGATGGCGCGGTCGTGATGTTCTCGGGCTTCGGCGGCGCCGGGTTCGCGAATATTCTGCAGGATGCGCTGCTTGAGATCGGGCCGAGGGAGATCACCCTGGTCGCGAATTCGGCGACCCATCCGTTTTCGCATACCCATAAGCTGATCGAGGCCGGTTTGGTCGCCAAGGTGATCGTCACGGCCGCGCGTGGCCGGGGACGCGAACTTTCGCCTTTCGAGGAATTGTGGCGCGACGGCAAGATCGAACTGGAATGTGTGCCCCAGGGAAGCTTTTCCGAGCGTATTCGCGCCGGCGGGGCCGGCATTCCGGCCTTTTTTACCCCGACCGGTTATGGCACCGATCTCTGCGAGGGCAAGGAAGTACGGGAGTTCAACGGGCGCAAGCATGTCCTGGAAACCGCGATCGTCGGAGACCTGGCCTTGATCCGTGGCGACCGGGCGGACCGGTACGGCAATGTCAGCTTTCGCTACACCCAGATGAATTTCGGCCATGCCATGGCGACGGCCTGCGCGCACACGGTGGCCGAGGTCCGCGAGGCCATGGAGGACGCGATGCCGCAAGCCGAAGTCCAATTGCCCGGGGTCTATGTGAACAGTGTCGTGGCGGTGGGAGGCGAGCCATGAGCGCGCTCGACAGGAACCAAATGGCCTGGCGGGCGGCCCAGGACCTCCCCGATGGTGGAGTCGTCAATCTCGGCCTCGGCATGCCGGTCCTGGTTTCCAATTACATGCCGGCGGATCGCGATATCTTCCTACAGTCGGAAAACGGAATCTTGGGTGTCGGTCCCGAGGCCGAGGAGGGACACGAGGACCGAAATCTGGTGGATGCGGGTAGCCGGCGAATTACCTTGCGCGAAGGCGCGTCGATCGTGGATTCCGCCAGTTCCTTCGCGATGATCCGCGGCGGCCATATCGATGTGACGATTCTTGGCGCCTTCGAGGTGGCGATGAATGGAGATTTGGCCAACTGGGATTCCCGCGTGCCCGACAAGGGACCGCTTGTCGGCGGTGCCATGGATCTCGCGGCGGGCGCGAAGTCGACCTGGGCTCTCATGCAATACAATACCAGGGATGGCGGCCCGAGATTGCTGGAGGCTTGCGGCCTGCCTTTGACGGCGCCGAACTGTGTTGACTGGATCTACACCGATATCGCCGTTGTCCAGGTGACCGATCAGGGGTTTGTGGCGACCGAGCTTCTAGCGGAGATTAGCGCCGAGGAACTGCGCGGACGGACCGGCGCGCCGATAGGCGTGAGTGATGCGTGCAAGCCACTTGTCGCGCCGGATTTGGCAAACGGTTGAAGTAGTCCAAAACCTATCGGTACCAGAAGGAATAGTTGCATCGCCGCCAATCGCGGCCGGCTTCGGTGAATTGTTCCACGGCGTGAAGGTATCGCGTCCCGGGTTGGAAAATGATCAAGCGATTGGCGATTGGCTCGATCGTTCGAATGATTTCTCCGTCCAAATGAAGTTCGAAGCGTCCACCGAGGGACGGTGTCCAATCGGTGGACATGTAAAGGACGCAACATAGCTTGCGACCAACCACGGCGTCGGAATGGGGCTTGAGGAAATGTTCCACTCCAAGGATCTTCGCGTTGATATTCTCCACGGCATCGATCGGCGCTTTGACGCAGGCGGAGAAGAACCGCTTGGCCGGGCCGCCGAGAAAGCGCCTGAACAATAGATCCCGCAGCACGCTCCGCCGCATCTCCATGCCGGTCGCCGGACCCTCCAATTGAAGGTGGGTTAGGAACTGGTTGTCGGACCCGACCGCCTCGAACTCCGCCGCCGAGACATGGAGGCGATAACCTTTCCTTTTGTACTTCTGCTCAAAAGCGCCATCGCCATAAAACAACTTGGTCAATGTTTCGAATTGCTCGGGCGCGAGGAACCCATCGAGAACCGTGGTTTTCTCGGGAGTTTCCAGCAACTCGGCGGATATATGCTCAAGCTCCGCCACCTTGAGATGGTGTGGTTGAATCCAGTTTTCCAGGTCTTCAAGCATGCGGTACGTGTCCGGGTGCTATCGATTCCGCGGCGTCAGTCCGCCGTTTTGAAAGCCTGATCCCAAGCCTCGGGCACCAGGGCATAGCCATTGCCTTGTCGCTTGAGCCAGGAAAACGCCGGAAAATGCAAATGCAGTCCGGCGACCAGCAGACGCTCCGACGCCGCCATGTCGAAAATCCGGCGCCGGGTGGCGACGGCGTCGGCGGGATCAATGTCATAGGTGACGCCGGTCTCGGGAAGTGCCACTTGCACCTCGGGGACATGCACCGTGTCACCCCAGATCAGAAGCGACTCATTGCCAGAGGTGATCAGAAACGAGCTGTGGCCCGGTGTGTGGCCGGGGCAATCGATCGCGTGAATGCCTGGCGCGACCTCGCCGGCGGTGAAAGTCCGGGTCTGTCCAAGATAGGGCGTTACCTGCTCCCGCGCGCAGCCGAAGAACCGTTCATGCATCGGGTTGCCGGCGATCGCGGCGAAGTTGTCCTCGTCCATCCAATGGCCGAGCTCCTTTTCGTGCACCACGAGTTCGGCGTTCGGAAACAAGAGGTCCTTGGTTCCGGGATCAAGCAACCCACCGGCATGGTCGGGATGCATATGGGTTAGCAGAACCGCCCCGATATCCTTGGAGTCGATTCCGGCCGCCGCCAGATTCTTCTGCTGCTGGCCGGCGGTATCGAAAAGATAGGTGCCGGAACCCGCGTCGATCACCACGGCGGGACGGCCCGGCGCCCGCACCACGAAGGTGTTGACCGAAGTCCGCCGCCCGGGCAATGGGCGAAACGCATCGTCCAACAGCCGCTCGGCGTCACTTCGGTCGACATTGATCAGCACATCGAGATTGCCGTCGAGATAGCCGTCGCTGATCGCGCTGACCACCATGTCGCCGATACGCCGGTGATAGACACCGGGGATCTGAGCGTCCGGCGTCGGTAGCGCCGACGTGGAATTGGAAGTCGTCATGGGTCGGCTCCTCTTGTTAACGCGCGCCGCGATCTTAACGTCCGGCGAGGATGTCGCCTACCAGATCGTTCATGCGAGCGAGGCCGGCGCGTAGGTAGTCTTCAGGCAGAGCCGAACTGACACGGAGGTGATGATCGACGCCGAAACAGTCGCCGGGAATCACGAAGACGCTCTTCTCCGACCGAAGTCGATGCACCAGTTCCGTCGACCCGATCGGCAGATCGTAACGCACGAAGGACAACGCCGACGCCATCGGCGGGACCACCGAGAACACGCCGGGATGAACCGCCAGCATTTCTTCCAGGGTCGAGAACCCATCGCGGATCAATCGACGGGTACGGTGAATCAATTGGCTTCTGACATCCGGGCGCAACGCGATCTCCGCGAGGTGATTGCCGAGCATGGTTGTGCTGATCGTGGTGAATTCGTGGCGTCGCCAAAGATCTTGAATGACCGCTTCGGGCGCGACCACCCAGCCCAGGCGTAGCCCGGGAAGTCCGTACGCCTTGCTCATGCCGTTGACCGCGATGACCTTGTCGTATCGGCCCTGGAAGCTCGGGGTTTGGTCATTGCGTTCGCGCTCGGCCCCGGCATAGACCTCGTCGGCGATAAGCCAAGCGCCGACCTGATCCGCGACGGTGACAATCGCGTCCATCTCGCTCTCGTCCAGGATCTTGCCACTCGGATTGTTCGGATTGACCACCGCGATCACCTTGGTGTCCGGGGTTACCGCGGCCTTCAGGGAATCGATATCCAGGGCCCAGCCCCGTGCCTCGTCGAGGGTAAACTCCCGAATCACCGCGCCACGATTTCGGGCCGCGCCCTCGACCTGCATGTAAGTCGGGCGCATGACCGCGAGTTCGTCGCCGGGCCCGAGAAGGGTATTCGCGAGCAGATAATTGGCTTCCGACGCGCCGACCGTGACCAGCACCTGGTCTGGCGTGGCGTCCTTGTAGAGCGTTGCGATCCGTTCGCGCAGCTCTAGGTTCCCATTGACTTCCGGATAGTTCAGCGGCGTGTCCAACAGCTTTTCCGGATCCTCTCCGGCCATTTCCAGCAATTCCCTCAGAACCACCGGATGCACGCCGCTCTCGGAGAAATTGTAGTCGACGGTTTGTTCCCAGTCGGAAAGCCACTGTTCCAACGCGAAAGGAGCGAATTCCATCCCTGGACCTTCCATAACCAATGTGAGGGCGGTGTAGGCGTGTCGCCAAGCAAGACCACAAAGAGAGGATTTGCAAGATGAAAGAACAGGTGCGAGCATTGGAGGAAGCAGGGTTCAGCCGAACCCAGACCGACGCCTTGGGTGGCGTGCTTGGGTCCGAGAGGGGTTTCATGCGTTGGGGCCTCGGTGTCTCGGTCGCGCGTTCCCTTGCCATGTCGACCAAATTGCCGATCCGAGCCCGGTCTCGGACGGGATTATCGTTGAGGAAACTTATGCCAACCCATGATCTCATTCTCGCGGGTGGACGTGTCATTGACCCGTCCCAAGACATCGACACCGTCGCCGATGTCGCCTTTTCCGACGGCAAGGTCGCGGCGATCGGCGCGAATCTGCCGCGCGACGGCGCCGATGTCCGGGATGTGTCCGGCAAACTGGTGACGCCGGGTCTTATCGATCTGCACACACATGTCTATTGGGGTGGCACCTCGATCGGCGTCGATCCGACCGACTACGCGAAAAGATGCGGCACCACGACGATGATCGACGCGGGCACCGCGGGCGCCGGCAATTTCGCCGGATTTCGTAAACACGTCATTGAACCCTGTGACGCTCGGATCCTGGCCTATCTGAACGTGTCCTTCGCCGGCATTTTCGCCTTCAGCGATACGGTCATGGTGGGCGAATCAGAAGACGTTCGGATGTTGCATCCGAGGGCCTGTCTACATGTCGCGAACCTGAACAAGGATCTTCTCGTCGGCATAAAAGTCCGCGTCGGCGCGCGCGCCAGCGGTTCCATGGGATACCAGCCGTTGGATATCGCCATCGAGGTGGCCGAGGAGGCGGGGCTTCCGGTCATGTGCCATCTGGACTGGCCGCCGCCCAGCCGCCACGACGTGGTAAGCCGCTTGCGTTCGGGCGACGTGCTGACCCATTGCTTCAGGCCCTTTCCGGCGGCGCCGGCGCGGGGTGACGGTCGTATCCGCGAGGAAATTCTCGAGGCCCGCGAACGTGGTGTCATCTTCGATATCGGGCACGGCATGGGCTCTTTCGGGTTTGATACCGCCGCCGCGATGCTGGATGCCGGCTTCCTTCCCGACGCGATCTCCAGCGATGTTCATTCGCTCAGCATTCATGGCCCGGCCTATGATCAGCTCGTGACCCTGTCGAAGTTCCTGCTCCTTGGCATGGACTTGAAGGACATCATCGCGGCGAGCACAACCGGCCCCGCGCGCGCGATCCGCCGTCCTGATCTCGGGACCCTCGCGCCTGGTTCGATTGGCGACGCGACGATCATGGAGCTCGTGGATGGGCCGGTGGCATTCAAGGATTCGCTCGGCGCGACTAAAACCGGGGACAAGAGCCTTGGCCTGTCCGGGGTTGTCATCAACGGCGCTTGGTGGCACGGCGCGTGATCAAGTCTCGCCACGGTGGAAGTCAATTCCGCCGATAACCTGATAGGTCGGTAAAATCTCCATCAGGGTCACGTCCACATGCTCGGGCGCGCCGACGCAATAGGCGATGGCGTCGGCGATGTCCTCGGGTCGGAGCGACTCGTATCCGTCGTAGAGCAGGCTTTTCGTGGCCTCGTGGTCGCCGGAAAACTGCTGAGCGTGAAAATAGGTTTCGACCCGCGCCGGCGCGATCTCCGTCACCCTTACCCGCCTGCCGAAGAGTTCGATGCGCAAGTTCTGGGTCATCGCCCGAAGCGCCATCTTCGAGGCGGAATAGGCGATCTGACCCGGTAGGGGGTGCAGCGCGGCGATCGAGGTGATGTTGACGATGTGGCCTCGATCACGCTCCCGCATGCCCGGAACCACGGCCCGGAGCAGCGTCGCCACCGCTTCCACATTGACGTCGAGAATGCGCCGCAGCAGCGCCGGATCGGCTTCGTGGATGGGACCGTCGGGGCCGGCTGTGCCCGCGTTGTTCACCAGAACATCCACCGGCAGATTGGAGAACGTCGTTTCGACCGCCGCCGCGTCCGTCACGTCCATGGCATGTGGGATACAGCCGGTTTCCGATGCCAATGCGTCCAACGCGTCCTTGGAGCGGGCGACCGCGTGGACTTCCATCCCCATTTCGCGGAACCTGCGTACTGTTTCGGCGCCGATGCCCCGGCCCGCGCCGGTGACCAGGGCGGTCTTGTAATGTGTCATGGGTCAAACGTCCTCACGCGGGCTGTTCCGCAAGGGTGACGCCGAACCTGCGGCGGCAGATATCGGCGATGATCTCGAAGTTGGAGCCGTGCCGGACGACCTCGAAGGTCTCGACATTCAAGAGGGTCGAGGACTGCTGGTAGTAATGATATTTCCGAAGTCCATGGTCGATCACGACGTCGGCGATCTGGATGATTTCCGGCTCGATATCCTCGATGCGGAATTTCGTCCCGGTCAGGGAGACATTGGCGGAGGAGCCGAAAATCGGGTGGGTTTCTTCCAGTGACAGCCGACAGATCTCGGCATGAAACGGTCCGGCGTTCATCAACATCACCAGGGTGCCGTCCTTGGTGCTTGCCTCGATCGCCTCGTCATCAAGGACACGCAACAGGGGATGGTCGATGCGACAGGGTCCTACCGCTCCGAGCGGCAGGCCGTAATCGTTGGTAATCGCGTTGACCACGTCCCAGCCGCGCGGCGAGAGATCGTAGAGTTCCTGGGCGATGGCGTGATCTCCGACCATGGCATTGCGTTTGGTCGGGGCTCGTTGCTTGGTGTCGAAAATCTTCTTCAAGGATGCGCCGGAACCACCGGCGCAGGTATAGCCGACATCCATCGGTATGATCGCGATCCCGCCGGCTTTCAAGACATCGAAGGCGCGTCGGGCGTCGTTCCTGATGAAATCCGAAACCATCTTCCCTGGCCCCGGCCTCAAGGCCGCATCATGAAATGACTGAGCCCGGCGGTACGAAGCGGCGCCGCGGTTTCCGCGAAATCACAAAGCAGACGCCTGGTGTCGCGGGGATCGACAATCTCCTCGATCCAGTATGTTTCCGCCGAGCGAAACGGCGAGCGTAGCTTGTTCAAGCGTTCCTCGATTTCCTGGAGCTTGGCGTCGGGATCATCAGCGGCATCGATATCGGCGCGATAGGCGGCCTCGATCCCGCCCTCGAGCGGAAGGGATCCCCAACGCCCCGACGGCCAGGCATAGCGCGTGCAGTATCGACCGCCGTTCTTATGCGCCGCGCCGGCGACGCCGAAGGCGTTGCGGATGATCACCGAGCACCAGGGCGTTGTGGTCTGCCACATCGCGCTCATGGCGCGCACACCTTCCTTGATGGTGCCGTTTTGCTCTGATTCGAGGCCAATCTGAAAACCGGGGCAATCGACCAGATAGACCACGGGAAGATGAAAGGTCTCGGCCATGTCGACGAACTTGATCACCTTCTTGCAGGTCGCCGCGGTCCAGCAGCCGCCATAGGAGAACGGATCGCTCGCCATGACCGCCACCGGCCAGCCGTCGAGGCGGGCGAAACCGGTGATCACCGATTTTCCATACTGCCGGCCCATCTCGAAGAACGAGCCCTCGTCGACCAAGGCCTCGACGATCGGACGCATCTTGTAGACCTTGCGGATATCGCGCGGGACCGCGTCGATCAACCAATCGACCCGTCGGTTGGGATCATCGTCGCGAGCCCCTCGTGGGGGCAGGTCATAGACCGAGTTCGGAAGATAGGAGAGGAATTGACGGGCGCATTCGAAGGCCTCTTCCTCGGTATTGACAGCGTGATCGACGGCGCCGGATTTAAGCTGGATCTGATAGCCGCCGAGCTCGTTCTTGGTCAGGTCCTGTCCGGTGCGCGCCACCACCGGCGGTCCGGCGACGAACAGCGCCGACTTGTCCTTGATCATCACCGAGTAATGCGAGGCCGCCAAATGCGCGGCGCCGAGACCGGCGACGGAACCGAGGCCCAACGCGACCCGAGGCACGGTGCCCATGTTCTGAACCACCATTTCCCAACCCGCGACGCCGGGCACGTTGGCGCGGCCCGTGGTCTCAATGGTTTTGACCGACCCGCCGCCGCCCGATCCCTCGACCATGCGAATCAGGGGAAGGCGGAGGGCGTTGGCCATTTCCTCGCACTGATTGTGTTTTTCCTTGATGGTCGCGTCGGCGGAGCCTCCCCGAACCGTGAAGTCGTCGCCGCCGATGATCACCGGGCGCCCACCGACCTTGGCCTTTCCGAAAACGAAGTTCGAGGGTGTCAGTTTCTTGAGGTCGTTGTTGTCGTCATATTCGGCGAGGCCGCCGATCTTTCCACGCTCGTGGAAGCTGCCGGGATCGGCCATCAGGTCGATGCGTTCGCGGATTGTATAGCGTCCGCCGTCCTTCTGTCGTTTCACTCGTTCGGGCCCGCCGAGTTCCTCGGCGAAGGCCTCGCGGCGGCGCAGTTCTTCCAGTTCGGCTTCCCAGGACATGCTCAACTTCCGGCTATGATGACAACGGTTGACCGAGAGTGTAGCCGCGGGGACGCGGAACACCATAGCGTCCGCGCGATATCGAGCATGCGGTTGATGGGCGCTCCCCCCTCCCCCGGGGGCTCTTGGCGAGCGCGGGGCACGACGTCGGGATACCAGACATCCGATCAACCGCCGTCGTGACGACTGGAGTTTTGATCTCGCCTTGGCGCGGGATCTAAACTGGTCTACACGATTCTCCCGCGTCGCGACGAGTGGCGAGCGCGGAGGTCTAACCGTCAAGGTGGAAAGGGGTTTCCATGGCCGAGGTGAAGGTTCTGAGCGAGGTAACCGGCAATGCCTGGAAAATCGTCGTGACGGTGGGGCAGGCCGTCGACGAAGGCGATGAGTTGATGATCGCCGAGGCAATGAAGATGGAGATCCCGCAACTGGCTCCTGAATCCGGCACGATAAAGGAGATTTGCGTCGAGGAAGGCGCGGCGATAACCGAGGATGAGGTGATTTTCATTCTCGAGACCTAGACACTGTCCCTCGTTATCTCACTCGTTTCAGGGAAAGGCAGGAGATGTCGAAGGTCTTGATCGCCAATCGCGGCGAGATCGCCTGTCGGATCATCCGAGGGTGTCGGCGCGAGAATTTCTCGCCAATCGCGGTCTATTCCGAAGCCGACGCCGATGCCCAACACGTTCATCTCGCGGACGCCGCCTATCCAATCGGCCCGGCGCCGGTTCGCGAAAGCTATCTCAACACGGACGCGATTCTGGAAGCCGCTCGTAAGTCCGGCGCGACGCTTGTGCATCCGGGATATGGCTTGCTCTCCGAGAACGCCGGTTTCGCCGAGGCGGTCGAGGCGGCGGGGCTGACCTGGGTCGGACCGTCTCCGGACAGTATTGTTGCCATGGGGGACAAGGGCCGGGCCCGGGATCTGGCGATCGCCGCCGAGGTGCCGGTCCTGCCAGGCTCGCCGCGATTGGATCTTGACGACGAAGCGGGCCTTGCCGCGGCGGGCGCCGAGGTCGGTTTTCCGCTCTTGGTGAAGGCCAGTGGCGGCGGGGGCGGCATTGGCATGCGTCTCGTCGAGAAACCGGAGGATCTTGCAAAGACGGCAAAGGCGGTCTCCGCCCTGGCCGAGCGCACATTTGGCGATGGCGGTGTATTCCTTGAGCGCCATGTCGCCAGGGCGCGGCATGTGGAGGTACAGGTATTCGGCCTTGGCGACGGTCGGGTCTTCCATCTCTTTGACCGGGAATGCTCGATCCAGCGTCGGTTCCAGAAAGTGATCGAGGAGGCACCGGCGCCCCGTGTCCCCGAGGCGACCCGTCGGGCGATGGGCGGGGCCGCGTGCCGCCTGGCGGCATCGCGGAACTACGCGGGCGCCGGCACCGTCGAATTCATCTTGGATGCCGATGCCGGCGAGGATGGTGGCGGGTTTTATTTTCTCGAGATGAATACACGAATCCAGGTGGAGCATCCGGTGACCGAGATGGTGACGGGCGTGGATATCGTTGGCCTGCAGCTGGCCCAGGCTTTAGGCGAGGATATAGACGCTATCGCCGAGCTCTCTCCGGCGGTTTCGGGGCACGCGGTGGAATGCCGCCTCTATGCCGAGAATCCAGCGAAAAGATTCCTGCCCTCTCCGGGCAAACTGGAAAAATTCTCCATGCCGGCGCCGAGTGATCGGGTTCGGATCGATACCGGATTCACCCAGGGTGATACGATTACGCCCTTCTATGACCCGATGATCGCAAAGATCATCACCTTGGGCGCTGACCGCGAGGAGGCGTTGGTTCGAATGAGCGAAGCGCTCGGTTCGATTGAGGTCGAGGGAATCATCACCAATCTCGACTTTCTGAAACGAGTAATCGAACATCCCGAGTTCGCGCGCGGCGAGGTGGATACGCGCTTCGTCGACCGGCATCTCGAGAGGCTCGTCGGCGCTTGATATGGTCTAGCCCCGGGCCTGACACCAAAATTGGTACATCGCGATAAAGGTATCGGGATTGTCGGCTTCGAAGGCGTCCCATTTCGCCAAATCTTGCGCGGCTCCGGGTTGCGGAAACCGATCGCGATAACTCCGGGATGATTCTTCCGACAAGGCATCGAAGCCGAGAAAATCAAGGTCCAGGGCCTCCAACGCCGCCGCGATTTCCGGCGGGGAAAACTGAATCTCCGAGGTGTGATACAGAAGGTCCCGACATCCGCTGAGAGAGTAGAAATCGGCGATTTGCAACACGATGGACTCGGGTCCCGCGGGTGGGTTGGAAAGCAGCGCGCCGCGCCGAGATCGTAGCAGCGTCGCCGCCTCGAATGGATCCATCGCGCCGGGGATCGGGTCCCGCAGCGTTTCCCAGCGGCGTCTCGCGCGCGCGCTGTAGAGGCCGATGCGCATGATCCCCCCGGGTTTCAGGAGACCGCGTAAGACACGCCAACCGGCGACCGGGTCGGCCATGTGATGCAACACGCCCGAACATTCAACAAGATCGAAGCGATCCTTGAGAACCGATAGGCCGAGGATATCGCCTCGCGCGAAGGAAATGTTTGTTTGTTCGAGCTCCCGCGCCCGGCGCGACGCATAGGCCAATGACGCGGCGCTGATATCGATCGCCAGCACGGTGCTGTCCTTGTAACGGGCCGCGGTTGTGATCGCATGCCGACCGGTACCACAACCGGCGACCAGAATTCGAGGCCGCGCCAAATCCATATCAACCGCTTCCGAAACTGGGAACCGTCCCTCAAGTCTTTCGCCCAAGGTAAGGGGCGTGCTCGGGCGGTCGGTGGAAAGCCATTTCGGATAGGGGTTAGCCTCGTATTGCGCACGCACCGATCGGGAGGTTTGGTCTTCTATCTCGGTCAAACTCTCCAGGTCACGGGCGATCTCGGCCTCGATCTCGGGATGTTCGATCGCGCGTTTGAAGGCAAGTCGCATCGGCGAGTTGTCCTTGGAAGTCGACGCGCGGTCCCGCCACGACCCACGCGCCGCGGGAAGCGCGCCAAGAGAAAGAAACATGGCGGCGATGGCTATCTTCAAATCCGAGTCACCATCCCCGGACCCTCCTTGCGCGATCTCCATCGCCTGGTCCGTTGCGCCGGCCGGCGTGGGCGCGGCGTGTTCGGTGGCTTGAAAATGCGCGGCGAGCGCCCAAGCCAGGTCGGGATCAATTGCGATCATTCGGCCCGCTATCGCCGCGTCGAGGAGCACTTTCCTTGCCACCGTGGCCCATTGCTCGATTTTCCGCGACGGCGGGATGGTCCATAGCAATACGGCGATCAGGAGTGGGTCGGCGAGATCGCGCGAGAGCACGCCGCGATCGGGAACCCCGTTGGGATAGGCCCGCGCCGCCGCCTCGAACGCGCTAGTGAGCCGCTTGTTCGTCATCAGCAGGCGTATCGCCGGTAGTGATAGACGCTGGAGGTCCACGTCCCGGCGTTGGAAGAGATCCAAAAACAGTCGCCGAGCCACCACCGAGGGCTTCCGAAACACCGCGCCGATCAGGGTTTCGATGACCTCCGCCAGAGCCCGCCCATCTTCGGGGCGCCCTTGCAACAGCTTGGAGAACTGCGTCAGGGCCGCGTCGACCTCACCGGTTTCCCTGAGCGCTCGGGCAAGATTGAAGCGCGCGGTCGCGTAGGTCGGGTCGAGCTTCAGTGCCCGGCGATAACTTTCAATGGCTTGCCCCATCTTTCCGGTGGCCTTTAGCGCGACGGCGAGATTGTTATGGGCGTCCGGCCTCCGCGGGTTCGCCTCGACGATCTGGCGGTAGAGCCGCGCCGCTTCCTCCGCGCGTCCGGCGCGCATCAGCGCGTGTGGACCGCCGGCGTCTTGGGGTATCGGGCCCGCCATCCTAGGCCGGCCTCGGATGCAGATCGAAGGCGATGCTTATACGCTGACCCGCGCCGCGAAACGGGATCGTGCCATGCCACACATAGGATGGAAACACGATCGCCATGCCTGGCCTCGGCTGGATCGCCTCTATGCCGGCCTCGCCGCCGGGTTCGGGGATCCCATAGCCTGGACGATTGAACTCGATCCACCCGGCGCGAGGGTCCTCGTCCGGCTCAAGATCGGGCACCGCGACATAGTAAACCCCGCTCATCCAGCCGAGATTGTGAATATGCGCGGATTGGTGATCGGCGCGCCCGAGGAAGTTGGCCCAGACATCAAGATCATAGGCCGCGGGCTTGCGTGAGAGAAACGGATGGGTCGGATCGTCCGGCAGCGCCGCCATGATCTTGTCGATCGCGGCCCGTAGATGCCTCTCGAACGCGCGCAGAACCGGCGCGTCATGCGTCAACAACCTGGGGACGATCGCGCCACCACGAATCGCGCGCTGGGTCGGGTCCCAATCCTTCGACAAGTTTGGATGGGTTTCCAAGGCCTCGATCAACGCGCTGTTGAAGGCGTTGATATCCGGGTAGTCCTCGCCGACCTCCAGCTCCAAATTTCGAACAAGGCTGCCGAGGCCGATCAAGGCATCGGCGTCCTCGCCGCGACCGAGGGCCCGAAGCGCGATCGAGCGATAGGCGGTTGCCCTGACATGACCCGGCTCCCTCTCCAATACCCGGTCGGTCGCCCGCATGGCGCCGCCGGGATCGGCGAGCTTAAGGGACGCCGAGGCGAGGTTGTTGGCCGCTGGGATCGAATCCGGCTGAATAGCGAGCGCGCGCCGGTACAACGAGCTCGCGACGTGATTTTCGTCGGCTTGTTGCGCGGCGTTGCCGAGCGATATCAGATACGCGGCCTGACCGGGCGCGAGAACGAGCGCGCGACGATGCGATCTTTCCGCCGCCGCGGCCTCGGTCGTGGTTTCCAGGCACTCCGCAAGCGTCGCATGGGCCTGGGCGTATTCCGGCGCCGCCGCTATGGCCGTCCCGAGCAAGGACCTGGCTTCGGCGACTTGGCCCGCGCGCAACGCCAATCGGGCAAGCAGCGTCGCGGCGACGGGATGTCCTGGCCATTGCCGCAGAACCTCGCGATACAGTCGCTCGGCCTCCGCCGCTCGCCCGGCATTGTGGTGTGAAATCGCGAGACGCAGAATGTCCTGTTGTGTCATGGCGCGCCAAGGCAAGTGTTAGCGTTCATCTACCTATCTTCCGCATCCGGTTCCGACAAGCTTCAGCATCTGCGAAACTTGCCGTTCGAGGTGTCTGGACAGCCGACGATCTTTATTTTATACACCCCGTCGGTGACGCGAGACGTTGCCCGTGCCCAGGTAGCTCAGTTGGTAGAGCAGTGGACTGAAAATCCGCGTGTCGGTGGTTCGAGTCCGCCCCTGGGCACCATTTTTC
>JAYOIK010000025.1:0-61488 GCA_038118725.1 Alphaproteobacteria bacterium
GGCGTGGCAGTGACCCTCGACAAAGCCGGGCATCAACACCTTGTCCGCGAACCGGTCATCGAGGCTGAAATCGCCGAAGCCCTTGACGGTCTCAAGATCGCCGACCCCGAGCACCCGTCCCTCGCGAACCGCCACATGGGTGGCGTCGGGGAGGTAGGAATTCATCGTGATGATCCGTCGCGCGGCGAAAATCGTTATGTCGGTCAAGGGAGAACTCCCGGATTGTCGAGCGCGGGAGCCGGCGTCAGCCGCGAGTCCCGCCTGTCGATTGGTGATAGGCCATGTAACCACGGTGGGTGGCGATATGATGGGCGATATAGTTCGCGTCGTGCCATACTCCCCATATGAAGGACGACCCGCGCCGGGCCAGCCATGGCAGGCCGAGGAAATAGACTCCGGATTCACCGGACACGCCCCGCTGATGCCTGGGCTTGCCGGCCTCGTCGAAGGCGTCGACCTTGAGCCAGTCGTAATCGGCGTTATAGCCCGTCGCCCAAATGATCGAGGTCACGCCGGCTTGTCCAAGGTCCAGGTCGAGGATCGGGTTGGCGATGCACTCCGCGACCACGGGGAACACCCGCGCCTCGGGCTCCTCCGGCAAGTCCAGGCCGTTGCGCGCGACATAGGCGTCGGCCTGGTCAAGGATCGAGAGATAATCCGCGTCGCCTTTTTCCAACAGCTCGGCAAGACCCGGCGCGAAGCTCATCACACCGTCGCGCCAGGCTAGCGCCCGACCGACCAGGGTCATGCCACGCGCTGCCAGGGCGCGAAAGTCCACGGTATAGCCGCCATGCGCGCCGCTCACCGCGATGGTCACATGCTCGGTGTCGGGCGCCGGAGCCTCGATATCCCAAAGCCCGAGAACCCCCAGCCACCAGCAATAGTCATGGCCGCGATAGCGCCTGGGATAGCGGCTATGCGGGCCGACCGACAGATAGACCCGCCGTCCGGCCCGGAGCAACTCGTCGGCGATCTGGGTACCGGAAGACCCGGCCCCGACCACCAGCACGGCGCCGTCGGGCATCTGGTCCGGATTTCGATAGGCGTTGGAGTGAATCTGAAGCAACTCGGCACCCTCCGGCACCAGGGCCGGCATGACCGGTTTCTGGAAAGGTCCGGTCGCCGCGACCACGTAGGCGGCGTCGATTACCCCCTCCGAGGTTCGCGCGCGAAAGCCCGGGCGTCCGGCGTTTCGGCGTACTTCCTCGACCGCCACACCGCACCGGACCGGCGCCTTGATCCGGGCCGCGTAATCCTCGAAATAATCCGCGACGGCGTCTTTGTGAGGGAAGGCATCCGGGTCGGTCCCCGAGAATTCCAGGCCCGGGAATCGATCGTGCCAGGCCGGGCCGTTGGCGACCAGGCTATCCCAGCGCCCGGTGCGCCAGCGCTCGGCGATCCGGTCGCGCTCAAGGACCACGTGCTCCAAGCCGCGATCGCTCAGGTGCTCGCTCATGGCGATCCCCGCCTGCCCGCCACCGACGACGAGCACCTCGACTTTCTCGACGGCCATCTCCCTAACTCAAGGCCGCGCAAGCACGTTGAATGCGGGTACAAGCCTCCATCAACTCCTCGGTGCTTTGGGCATAGGAGATCCGGAAATGCGGCGACACGCCGTAGGCCCCGCCATGCACCACCGCGACATTCTCGGTCTCCAGGAGGTAAAGCACGAAGTCGCGGTCATTCTCGATGATCTTACCGCCGGGGGTCTTCTTGCCGATCACCTCGGCGCAGCTGGGATAGACGTAGAACGCCCCCTTGGGCACCGGACAGGACAGGCCCTTGGTCTGATTAACCATCGAGACCACCAGGTCCCGGCGTTCCTGGAAGGACTTAGCCTGCTCGGCGATGAAGTCCTGGGGACCGGTCAACGCCGCGATGGCGGCGGCCTGACCGACCGAGCTGGCGCCGGACGTGACCAGGGATTGCAGCTTGGTCATCTGCTGGATCATCGCCGCCGGGGCCGCCGCGTAGCCGACCCGCCAGCCGGTCATGGCATAGGCCTTGGATACGCCGTTCGCGGTCACCGTGCGATCCCGTAGCGCCGGCTCGACCTGGACCATGGTGGCGAATTTCATCCCGTCGAAGGTGATGTGCTCATAGATGTCATCCATGATCACGCCGACATGCTCGTGCCGCAGCAGCACATCCGCCAACCCGCGCAGCTCCGCCGCCTCGTAGACCGCGCCGGTCGGATTGTTCGGCGAATTCAACAGCAACCAGCGGGTGTTCGGCGTGATCGCCACTTCCAGTTGCTCGGGCGTGATCTTGAAGTCCTGCTCGACCCCGCAAGGCACGATCACCGCCTTGCCGCCGGTGAACTTCACCATGTCGATATAGGCGACGTAGTACGGCGCCGGCAGGATCACCTCGTCGCCCACGTCGGTGCCGGCCATCAGCGCGTTGTAGATCACCTGCTTGGAGCCGTTGCCGATGATGATCTCGTCGCGGGAAAACTCCAGGCCGTTCTCGCGGCGGAACTTCTCGACCACCACGTCCTTCAGTTCCGCGCTGCCACTGATCGTGGTGTATTTAGTCTCGCCGCGAAGCGCCGCGTCACGGGCCGCGTCGATGACATGGGCCGGGGTCGGAAAATCAGGCTGACCCGAGGCGAGCGCGATGACGTCGATCCCCTCGGCCTTCATCTCCCGCGCCTTCTGCGACATCATCGCGCTGGGAGAGGTTTGGATACGGTCCATGTGGCGCGCGAACTTCATGACGGTGACTTTCCTCGTGGCGAGATACGACGCGTTCATCCGGCGTCGGGGCGGCGAGGTGGCAGAGTAACCGGAACCAGGCGATAGGGAAACGGCGAGGAGGTCCGGCGTTGGAGTTCCCGCGCCCAAACTAGATCGGCAGGCTCATCCGGGCGCGCAAACCACCAGCCGGCCCGTCATCGAGGCTCAAATCACCGCCGTGGCTGCGCGCGATATCCCGCGCGATGGTAAGGCCGAGCCCGGTACCTCCGGTCTTCGGGTTGCGCGAGGCATCGAGGCGGAAGAAGGGCTTGAAAACATCCTCGCGGTTCGCCTTGGGAATACCGGGGCCATCGTCATCGACGGTGATCAAAACCGTCGCCTGATCGATCTCCAGCGACACGGTGACACGATCCGCGTAACGCTTGGCGTTGGTGATGAGGTTGGCGAGCGCGCGCTTCAGCGCCTGAGGCCGCGCCTCCAGCACGAAGGAGGCGCTCTCCGGCAAGGCCAGGGTGATCAAGGAGCCGTCACGCTTTTCGGCGCCGACGACATCGGATACCAGAGCGACAAGGTCGGTCGGCGACGGCGTTTCGGTTCCCTCGCCGCGCGCGAAGGCTAGATACCCCTCGACCATGCGTTCCATGTCCTGAACGTCGCTCTTCAATTCGCTGATCTCGGGGTTGTCTCCCAGCATCGCAAGCTGGAGCTTAATGCGGGTCAGCGGCGTTCTGAGATCATGCGACACACCGGCCAGCATCTCGGTGCGCTGGGCGAATTGACCGCGCAGTCTCTCGTGCATCTGACGAAACGCCTCGGCCGCCTGACGAACCTCGGCGGCCCCTTCCGAGCGGAACTCCTCAACCTCGCGGCCCATGCCGAAATTGCGCGCGGCGATCGCCAGCCGGCGGATCGGGCGGATCTGGTTGCGCATGAAGACGATCGCCACCGCGAACAGCACCAGCGAACTGCCGACCATCCACATCAAGAAGATATAGGGGGTCGAGCTGTAGAGACGTTTCTCGTGAACATCCACGCTCAGCACCCCATCGGCCAATTGGACCAGAACCACGACCCGTCGGTTCCCACTCGCCGTGTCGATCTGAAACGGGCGACGAACCCGCTCGTCCATGGCATCCGCCAGCGTCATCTCGACCCGGTCCCGATTGGCGGTCCTCGGATCGTTGGTCAGAATCTCGCTCGGCCGATAAACAATGATCATATGCAGCAGTTCACGCGCCCGCCGGGCGATATCCTCTACCTCCTCGGGCGGCGGCAGCGGCGACATCGCGTCGACGACATAGGAGATGTCGCCAGCCAGCATATGCGCCAGACGCCGGGTCATCGTGTCCCAATGCCGGTCGAAGAACACGAAGGTCGAAATCGCCTGCATCAAAATCAAGGGCGTGACGATGATCAGCAACGATCGAACGAACAGTGTTTTCGGAAGGAACCGCTTGATCCTGGGCTCGGCCCGGTCCGGTTCCAGCAAGCCGACCCGCTCCCGGCGTCCCGCCGTATCGCTCATGGATCAACTCTCAGAATATAACCGAGGCCGCGAACCGTCTGAAGATAGCGCGGAAACTTCGGGTCCTCCTCGAGCTTGCGGCGTAGACGGGTGACTTGCACGTCAACGGTCCTGGTATTGCCGTTCACGGCATTGCAGGCCAGCAAATCCTCGCGGCTAAGCGGTTGCCCCGGGCGATCAACGAAAGCGCGCAGCAGCCCGGTCTCCGCCTCGGTAAGCCGAACCCGACGGTCGCCGCGAAACAGCTGATCCAGTCGGGGATCGAAACGCATCTCACCGAAACGCACGGCATCGTCATTCGCCATTGCCCGCGGCACCTCCGCGACCCGGCGCAGGATGGTACGGATACGCAGCAACAGTTCCCTCGGCTCGAAGGGTTTGGGCAGGTAATCATCCGCGCCGCTCTCCAGCCCGGTGATCCTGTCCTCGGCCTCTCCCATCGCCGTCAGCAGCAGGATCGGCACCCCGTTGTTCCGGCGCAGATCACGAGTCAACTCCAACCCGGTTTCTCCCGGCATCATCACGTCCAGCACAATCAGATCATACGCCAGACCGCCGAGCCGTCGCCGCGCTTCGTCGGCATCCCCGGCCTCGGTCACCCGAAAACCGTTCTCGCTCAGAAATCTGTGCAAAAGCGCCCGCAACCGGCTGTCGTCGTCGACAACCAGAATATGCGGCAGATCATCGGCCATGATCGGGTCGAGTGCTATGGTCGCGTCTCCCTGGAACCGCCGTCGGGCGCGGTCTCGCCGGTACTCTCGAAGCGCCAACGATCGGCGCTATCCATGATTCCATGCATTACCGCCTTGAAACCCTCCACCGCCTCGGCGCCCGCCGCTTCATAAGCTCCTTGGATGCGTTTTCTCTGCCGCGCGGTGAGCGCCCGCTCCAACGCCACGCCCTTTTCCGTCAATCGCAATAGCCGCTTGCGCCGATCATCCATCGCCATGTGTTGCTCGATATAGCCCTCGCGCAGCAACTGGCTCAGCACCCGTGACAGGCTCTGTTTGGTGATCTTGAGGATTTCCAGCAACTGCGTGACGGTAATGTCCGGATTGCTGCCGACGAAATAGATCGCCCGGTGATGCGCGCGACCAAGACCGGTTCCCGCGAGCATCGCATCCGGCTCGCCGGTGAAATCCCGATAAGCGAAGAACAGCATCTCGATGGCCCGGCGCAATTCCGCCTCCCGAAGGAACCGGGGCTGGGAAGCGTCTTTTACGTCAGCCATATTGACATATTTTCCTCTGAATGTTATTGTAATCCCCAGGATCGCGAAACATTATGACCCTTAATCACAGGTTCGGGCGCTTTTCGCGATATTACCGAGGAAAACGCTTCACAGGAAACACCGCCATGTCCCTGATTCCCTTCGATGATCGCGACGGCTCGATTTGGTTCGATGGCCGTATGATTGATTGGCGCGACGCCAAACTCCATGTGCTTAGTCACGGTCTCCATTATGCCAGTTCCGTGTTCGAGGGCGAACGGGTTTATAGCGGCCGGATTTTCAAATCCCGCGAGCACACCGAGCGGCTACACAAATCCGCCGGCATTCTGGGCTTCGAGATTCCCTATTCGGTCGATGAGATCGAGGCCGCGAAGCTCGCCCTGGTCGAGAAAATGGGCATCGTCGACGGCTATGTCCGGCCCATCGCCTGGCGCGGCAGCAACATGATGGGCGTGTCCGCCCAACAAGCCGGCGTGCATCTGGCGATCGCGATCTGGGAGTGGCCGTCCTATTTCGACGCCGAGGCCAAGAAGAAGGGCATCCAGCTCGGGATCTCGAAATGGCGCCGTCCGTCACCGCAATCGGCGCCGACCGACAGCAAGGCCGCGGGCCTCTACATGATCTGCACCCTCTCCAAGCACGAGGCCGAGGCCGAGGGCCTGCACGACGCCCTGATGTTGGACTATCGCGGCCAGATCGCCGAGGCGACCGGCGCGAATATCTTCTTTGTCATGGATGACGGCAAGATCCACACGCCGACCCCGGACTGTTTCCTGGATGGGATCACCCGTCGCACGGTGATCGGCCTGGCCAAGAAGCGGGGCTATGAAATCGTCGAGCGCGCGATCATGCCCGAGGAAATGGCCAAGGCAAGCGAGTGCTTCCTGACCGGCACCGCCGCCGAGGTCACGCCGGTCGGCAAGATCGGCGAATACAGCTTCACCCCAGGCGAGATCTCCGCCAATCTCGACGCGGATTACGTCGCTCTGGTGAACGGTCGTTCGGAAGCCGCGGTCGCCGCCGAGTAAGGTGTCCCGCGCCGGGCCAGGCCGAGAAAAATCGGGAGAGCCTCGAGAAAATCGAGGCTCTCCTTTTTCATGCGTCCGTTTTCCGGAGCGGCGTTGGATAGGCACTATCCCGCCGCCGCCAGGGCCACGGTTTCTCCCTCCGGAAGCGGACCTACATAAGACGATAGCGGGCGCATCAAGCGACCGGTGGCGATCTGCTCACGGGCATGCGCGGTCCAACCGAGCACCCGAGCGGCGGCGAAAAGCGGCGTGAAGAACCGGCGATCAATCCCCACCGCCTCAAGCAGAAGCGCGGTGTAGAACTCCACATTGGTATCGAGCCCTCGACCGGGATAGCGACGGGCGAGAGTCTCGCGGGCGGTGTTTTCCACAGCCTCGGCTAGCGCCACCCGATTGTCGTCGCGCGCGCCGAAACGTGTCAGCACCGCCTTCAGAACATCGGCTCTCGGATCGCGCCGTCGATAGATCCTGTGACCGAACCCCATCAGCCGCTCGCCATCTCCCAGATGCCGATCCATCCAGGGTTGGATTCCGGCCTCGCCGCCGATCTCGTCCAGCATGTTCAGTACCGGTCCCGGCGCGCCGCCATGTAGCGGGCCCTTCAACGCGCCAATGCCGCCGGTCACCGCCGAGACCACATCCGACTGGGTCGAGGCGATGACCCGCGCTGTGAAGGTCGAGGCGTTCATGCCGTGATCCGCGACCGTCACCAGATAGGTCTCAAGCGCCCGTGTCCGATCCTCCTCCGCGGCGCCGAAAAGCATCCGACAGAAATCGGCGGCATGCGCGAGAGACGGGTCCGGCGCGATCCAGGTCTCCCCGCTTTTCCCACGGTGCAGCGCCGCCAGCATCACCGTCGCCATCGCCGTCACGTCCAGGCTTTCCTGTTTTGCGTTGGAACAAGGTACGGATGCCACGGCCAGACGCAGCGCGTCGATCGGCTCCATGCCGCGACAAAGCGCGAGCAGCGCCGGCACCCGTTCCGCCATCCTACCCCGCGCCGCGCCGAGATCGACCAGCATTGATCGCGCCGCCCGTCCGGCCTCCGCGTCATCCCGCCAGAGCAAGGCCGCCATGGCCTCGAAATCATGCGAGATGACAAGGTCCTCGATTTGATAACCCCGAACGATCAGGGTTCCGTTCTCGCCATCCACACGACTGATGCTGGTTTCCGCCGCGACAACACCGTCTAACCCCTCGGACATGATCTCGTCTCCAGTTCCATGTTTTCCATGCGGGGATATTGACGGCGAATTAAGATTGATCAATATTGATTGACATAATCAATATACCGTCCGTTGCGGGATTCATCCCATGGCCCAGCCGATTTACGTGAGCGCTCGCGAGGCCGCCGCCGAGCTTAATATCAGCCGGGCGACGCTCTATGCCTATGTTAGCCGAGGCCTGATCGAGTCCGTGCCCCGGGCCGGACAAAAACGGCGGGCCTACGCGTTATCGGACGTGCGCGCCTTGCTGCGCGACCGGGGCGCGACCGCGACGGGGGGCGGATCAAACGGGACGGGAAACCATTTGGATTTCGGCGGGCCAGTCCTGGATAGCGGGCTTTGCGCGATCAGTGACGGGCGTCTGTTCTATCGCGGCCGAGACGCCGCCGCGCTGGCCGAGGCGACGAGCCTGGAGAGCGTCGCCGGTCTGCTCTGGGATACCGAGGCGCCGGTGATCTTTCCGCTATCGGGCGATGTCGAAACCGATGGCGAGGCCGGCACGGGCATCACCCGCGCGATCCGGCGATTGAGCCTCGCCGCGACGATTGATCCGCTTGCCCATGGCCGCGGTCCGACGGCGGTGATCGGCGCCGGATCGGCGATCGTCGGCGCAATAGCAAGAGCTTTTGGCGCGGCATCGAGCCCGGACGAGACACATACCATCGACCAAGCCTTCGCCGAGGGCTGGGGACGGCCCAACGCGACTCGGGTTCTGCGGGCCGCCTTGATCCTGGCCGCCGATCATGAACTCAATGCCTCGACCTTCGTGGTACGCTGCGTCGCCTCGACCAATGCCAGCCCCTACGGCGCGGTGATCGCCGGCCTCTCGGCCCTGCAGGGTCCACGCCATGGCGGCCAAACCCTCCAGGTCGCGGCTTTCCTCGACGAGGCGGAACGCACCCCGTCGCCGGAGCGGGCCGTCGCCGACCGTCTGGCCCGGGGCGATACGCTTCCGGGGTTCGGTCACCCACTCTATCCCGATGGAGACATTCGCGCCTCGA
The DNA here is from genome assembly GCA_038118725.1 of Alphaproteobacteria bacterium. Lineage (GTDB taxonomy): Bacteria > Pseudomonadota > Alphaproteobacteria > Thalassobaculales > Thalassobaculaceae > JADHLJ01. Next base: position 8,711 of record JAYOIK010000025.1, read on the forward strand.
CCTTGCTGAAACTGACACGCGAGACCGGCGGCGATCCTGAAGTCGTCGGGTTTTGTGAAGCAATTCAGAGTGCCGCGCGGGCCATGACCGGCGAGTTCGCCAATGTCGACTTCGCTCTGGTCGCCCTCGCCCGCGCCTTCGCCCTGCCCGATTACGCGCCCTTCGGCCTCTTCTCCACCGGGCGCGCCGTCGGCTGGATCGCCCATGCTCGCGAGCAATACGCCGACCCCCGTTTGATCCGCCCCCGCGCCCGCTACACCGGCGAGGAACCGAGGCCCGCCCACCAGAACCGTGTGGGTTGAGGGCCGCTCTCCGCTTACCGTCGCCCTGGCGAAGTCAAGCTTGAGGAGGTCAAACAGGACGAGGGTGCTGGTCAACGCGGTTTGGTATCACCCCCAAACCATCGCGAAGGTCACCGGGTGGCCCCAATAGCGCTCCGACCATTTGGGCTTCTCGGTGGTCCAATCCTCATCGACCACACCCTCGATCATCTCCAGTAAACCAAAACCCGCGCCGAGTCCGGCTGTGATGTGATCACTGGTGAGATGCACATGACTTTCCACGCCTACCGACTGGCCGTCCGCGCGGTCGAAATGGCCGGGAATGCCGAGCATCAGGAAATGCGGGTGATAGCCGACCAGCACGAAACGCCCGCCGGTTCGGGTCAGCCGACGCGCCTCGGCGTATAGACCGGAAAGGGTCGGCAAGTGCTCGTCGACCAGGCTGGTGACCGACAGATCATAAACGGCGTCTTCGAAGGGCGTCGCCGCGACATCGCCGATCTCCAACCGTCGATGGACGCCGCGATCCCGGGCACGTTCCAGCATTTCAGGGGTAAGGTCGATCCCGTCCACCGTCGTGACCCCGGCCTGGCGCAACCAGACCCCGGTGCGACCGGTTCCGCACCCCAAGTCGACCGCGCGCTCCATCGCCGGCCAATCGACAGTATGCAGTCGGTTGAGCAGCCGCGGGTCCATGACATCAAGCACCGTGCCCTCGTAGCTCGCCGCCCATTCGCCGTAACCCTCGCGGACGTCGAGCATCGGGTAGTGCCTAGTGTCGAAGATCTCGAACTTCATGACGCCAGCGCGGCTGCCCGTAGGTTCTCCGGTGTTAGCGGCAGTCGTCTAGGACGCACGCTGGTGGCGCGAGCGACGGCGTTGGCGATCGCCGCGCCGGTGGGCCCGCATACCGCCTCTCCGGCGCCGAGGAACGGGGCATCCGGCTGGTCGAGCAGGATGGTCTCGATCTCGGGGATGTTGTCGAAGCCGATGATCGGATAGCTCTCCCAATCGCGGCTGGTGATGCCGTCGGGATCATGGGTGACAGCCTCGTGGATCGTCCAGCTCGCGGCCTGGATGAAGCCGCCCTCGAGCTGCGCGATGAAGCCGTTGGGATCGACGATCTGTCCGGCGTCGCCGGCGATCACGGCGCGTTTCAAGCGCACCCGGTCGGCCTCGTCCACGGTCAGTTCCACCGCCACCGCGGCATAGGCCTTGGCGTTCTTGTACTGGGCAAAGCCGAGACCGCGCCCATGACCCTCGGGAGCCGCGTCCAGCGGTCCGATGCGCGATGCCACCGCCTCGATACAGGCGTAGGCCCTTGGGTCATCCATGTGCCGGAGCCTCAACGCCACCGGGTCCTCGCCGGCCGCCTCGGCCAGCTCGTCGAGGAAGCTTTCCAGCGCGTAGACATTGGCGTAGGCGCCGAGGGTGCGAAGCGCCGAGGTCCGGTGCGGCAGGTTTCGGACCAGGTGCTTGACCAGGCGGGGCTCGGGAATGCGGTAAAGCGGCTCCAGATTCCGGTGGATGCCGCCGTGATGGGTCATGTTCGGCGGCGGCGGCGAAACCTCCGGTGGATCGGCGAGATAGCGCGCCGGCATCAGGCGCGACGGTCCCAGACCCGCCACGCCTGGGCGCGGTCGCAGGACATGGGTATCGCTATGAGACTCGTGACTCCAGGCGGTGATCGACCCGTCCGCGTCGATGGCGCCTGATAGTTCCATCACCATGGCCGGGGAATACGGCTCCCAGGCATGCTCGTCCTCGCGGGTCCACTTCAGCAAAACCGGCACGCCGGGCATGGCGCGAGCGACCAGCGCCGCGTCCACCGCCGCGTCGTCGGCGCCGTTATGGCCGTAACAGCCGGAGCCCGGGCGATGGTGAATCCGCAGGCTGTCGACCGGCATGTCCAGCAACTCGGCCAGACTGGTCCGCAACAGATAGATGCCTTGGCTGTGGGTCCAGATTTCCAGCCCGCCGTCCCGAGAGATCGCGAGGCCCGCCGACGGCCCGATGGAACCGTGCATGATATAGGCGCGTTCATACCGCGCGGCATGGCTGGCCTTGGCCTTGGCGGGAACCTCCAGCGGTGGCGGCACCGGCGTGTCCAGCACCGGCACGCCGTCGACCACCGGCATGCTCATCCGCTCGTTACTGGTGAGTTGCTCGTAGATGTCGCGGCTATCGAGACCAGGCTCGGAGGTCCAGGTCGCGGCATTGTAGAGCACGCGCGCCGCCTTGATCACGGCGAACTCATCGGCCCCGGCGATGGCCAGGAAGCTGCCGTCGCGCACCACCGTGAAACCGTCATCCGTCAGGCGTTTCAGCACCGTTTCGTCCAGCGCCTCAAGACGCGCCAGGGCGTGGGGCGGCCTTACCGGGCGCGCATGGACCATGCCCTCCATGGTCATGTCGTTCACGAAAACATGCCGTCCGGTGACGATATCCTCGATGTCCAGGGGAGCGCTTGGCTTGCCCACCAAAGTGCGCGCCTCGGCGGGCTTGATCCGGGCGTTTACATCGATGGGGATGCCGAAGCGCTGGTCGCCTTGCAGGTCCCAATAGGTGGTGGAGGCATTGGTGGACCGCGCCGTGATGGTGCCGTCATCAATGTCGAGTTCCTCGACGGCGACGCCCAGCGTCTCGGCGGCCTTGGCCAGCATCGCCGCCCGGGCGGTCGCCGAGGCCAGCCGGACGGCATTGCCGGATTCCTCCATCGAATTGCTGCCCGAGGTAATCCCCTCGTCAGGCCCATCGATGGTGTCGGGACGGAGCATCACGATCCGCGCGGGCGCGACATCCAGTTCCTCGGCGGCGAGACGCGAGACGGCGGAGGAGATCTTCTGGCCGATATCGACCTTGCCCATGCGGACCCGGACCACGCCATCGGTGGTGATCGAGATCCAGGAATCGAGATCGGGGTTCTTGGTCAGGCTTGGATTCTCGGTCATGGTCTCAGCCCTCCCGCCGAAGCCGGTCGATCGCCGCCAGAATGCGCGCGTGGCTGCCACATCGGCAGAGATGACCGGCGAGAGCGCTCTGTACCGCCTCGTCATCGGGCTTCGGATCGTATTCGAACAGTCCGGTGACCGCGATCACCATGCCCGGTGTGCAGTAGCCGCATTGCGCCGCGGTTTCGGCGATGAAGGCGCGCTGGACCTTGCTGAGCACGCCGTCCTTGGCCAGGCCCTCGACGGTGACGATGTCCTTGCCTTCGAACTCCGAGGCCGCGGCCACGCAACTGAGCCGGCTCTCGCCGTCGACCAGCACCGCGCAAGCCCCGCATTGCTCCAGGCCGCAGCCGAGCTTCGCGCCGGTCAGGCCCAATTGGTTCCGCAATACCTGTAATAGCGGCGTATCGCTTTCCGTGTCGACCCGGCGCGACTCGCCGTTCACCTGGAGATTGAGTGTCGGCATTGGTGACTTCCCCCGCGCATACTTCCAGCAAGACCGAAGCGAACTATTGGTCCGGTCCCTTCTCGTGTCATAGTGACGCGATATCGACCTCGGTGGAAAGCCCGTCGCGACACCGGTCGGGGGAGTATCGCGATGACGCTGAATATCGATCCCTGGGCATGAGCCAATCACAACGAAACTCCCGGGTGATCGTGACCCTGGCCTGTTTCCTCATGGCGACCTTCGCCTGGGGAACGGTGTTCTACGGCCACAGCGTCTACATGGATGCCCTGACCCGTGAGCGTGGCTGGTCGACGGCGCTCATCTCGACATCGATCCTGGTTTTCTGGCTCTCCAGCCTGCCAGGGACCCTGAGCGTCGGCTATTTGATCGATCGACGCGGACCGGTGCCGGTGGTGATCATCGGTGCGCTTTGCATCGGTCTCGGTCTAGTCGCGCTTGGCCACGTGACCGAGCCCTGGCAGCTTTTCGGTGTCTACATCGTGCTCGGATTCGGCTACCCGGCGATGGCGGCGGCGGCGATCAGTCCGACCCTGGCCCCATGGTTCGATAAAGGGTTCGGCGCCGCGTTGGGGGTCGCGTTGAGCGGCGCCAGTTTCGGCGGGGCCATCGTGCCGGTTCTGATGGTGTATTCGAGCACCCACAATGGATTCGAGAAGACGATGCTGGTCGCCGGCGTTACGGTTCTCGCGACCTTGGCGATCGTGGCGATTGTGCTGGCAAGGCTGGGCCGACCCGAGCGCGCGGCGTCCAGCCGAAGCGACCCGGCGCCGGTCGGCGCCAGGGAGCGGCTTCGTGACCCGTTGTTCTGGCGGATCGCGGTGGCGGCGGCGCTGGGGCTCGGCGGCCAAGTCGGGTTGCTCGCGCATCAGATACCCATCGTCGCCAAGCATGGCACGCCGGAGGCGGCGGCTTTCGCGGTCACCATTGTGGCGATCGGGTCGGCGGTGGGCCGGCTGGTGATCTCACAGGCCAGCCGAGTGGTGCCCGTGACAATGCTCGCCGCGCTTAGCTATGGCCTGTTCGGTATCGGTGTCGCGGTGATCGCGCTCTCGCAATCCCTGACCCAGATCTATATCGGCTGCGCCATCGCCGGTTTCATGGTCGGCCCCATCGTATTGCTGCCGCCGGTTCTGGTGCGCGAGGCTTTCGGATCGAACGGTTACGGCTCGACCTACGCGCTGGTGAACGTGGTCATGTACATCCTCGCCGCCCTCGGCCCATGGGCCGTGGGTATGCTGTACGCCGGATATGGCGACTATGCCGGCGGCCTGTGGATGTTGGTGGGGTTGGAAGTCGGGGCGATTGCCCTGATCCTGAAGCCCTTGCCGAAAACTCGTATCAGTCCTTGAGGGTCCGCAACATTTCCTCGCGCAGGGCGTCAAGTTCGCTCTTCGGGGCCGAGTTTTTCCGCCGCGATGAGCGCGTCACCGCGTCGTCCGGCAGTTTCTGCCAGTCCCAATTCTGACCGTCGTCATCATCGTCCTTGGGCGCTGCTTTTCCCTGGCGAGACGTCGGAATGCGATTGAGTTCCCAATCCTGGGAGGAGTTTTTCTTGGGCGCGGCGGGACGCGCGGGCGCGGGCGCCTTCGCGCGGGCGGCGGGCGGTGCCTGGCGCGGCGGCTCTTGCTTGGGTGGCTCCGGTTCCGGCGGCGGGCGCATCTGAAAGATCCCCTCCGTGCTCTCGGGGTCCGGCAACTCCCATTCGATGAACTCCGCCGGAGCGGGAGTCGGTTGCGACGTGGCGGTTTTCTTCCGCCTAATTCTGGTCTCGCGGACGGTCGTGGCCTTGGTCTCCGCCGTCGACTGGATGGAGGATCGCTGTTCGGGCGGCAGGGAATCGAACAGCGCCTCGGCCTGTTGGTAGTCCGCCGCGCTCCCGGTATCGGCGGCCTTGTATAGTCGGCGCGCGGCGCCTTCACTACCCTTGGCCTTGGTGCTGTCGGCGAGAATTCTAAGCCCTCTTCGCGTTTCCGCGTCGAGCTCGCCATCATTCCGGTCGTTGTCGGCCATGTCGAAATCTCCTGCCCCCACCATTGTTTATACCGCCTAAATCGCCCCAAGACACGGGAATATGTTCCCACGGATAGGAAATCGCGGTTCGCGGGAACCTCAATGTATGGCTTGCGGGGTCGTGCGAATGACGATATTGCCGGGTTCAACTGAATTGAGACTGAACGGATTGGGAGATGGACATGATTCTCGTCGGACGCAATGTGTCGCCCTTCGTACGCCGCACCGCGGTGGTATTGAAACTACTGGACGTGGCGTACGAGCAGAAGATGCTCTCAACCGCCGATGACCTTCCGGATATCTTGAAAAGCAACCCCGTCGGTCGGGTGCCGGCGCTGGTTCTCGATGACGGCGAAACCCTGCTCGATAGCGGCGCGATCATCGATCATCTGATGGAGGTCCATGATACGGACCGCAAGCTCTTGCCGGCGTCCGGCGCGGCGCGGCGCGTGGTTCTCAAAACCACGGCTCTCGCGCACGGCGTGATGGAGAAGGGCGTCTCGTCATCCTACGAACGCAATCGCCGGCCCGAGGAGAAGGTCTACCAGGATTGGGTGGATCGCTGTGATGGTCAGGCGGAATCGGGCCTTCGCGCGCTGGAGGCCCAGGCGGCCGCGGCCAAGACCGAATGGTTGCATGGCGATGACATCACGCTCGGCGATATCACCGCCGTTCTGGCCTATGAATTCGTGCGGGCCTCGGCGCGTTACGTTACCGAGCGCAATGACTTTCCGGCGATGGCGGCGCTTGCAGCCAAGGCGAAAGCCATGCCCGCCTTCGCCGAAAGCAAGCCGTAACGCTCTCCCGGCGGATTATTCCGCCTCGAAAACCAGGTAGGTCCGGGTCTCGATACTTTCACGCGCCGGCATGTCCTCGGTCTCGCCCGGATGGGTGAAGGCGCCGTGCGGCGTGAACCGGGCCCGACCGTCATCGATACTGTCCCAACCCTTGATCAAGATCACCTCGTCGGGCGTCATCTCGGAGGCGTAGTACCAACGGTGACCGTCGCCGCGGGCAAGCTGATAGATCTCGCCGGTGCGGTCGGGAAAACGCTGATCGGTGGCGATCAGATCTCCGGCGGGCACGCTGGCGGAATCCGCCAGGGCCAACGGCGCGCGCAGGACCGGGCCGGTGATCGGACGCCAGACATTGACCTGGACGATCCGACCGCCGGAGGAGAGCACGCGGTCGACCTCGGCCTCCCCCAGGGTATCCTTGGCGCGTTGCGGTCCGGATTTGACGGTGTAATCCGCGTGAACCCGGCCCGCCGGCCCGCGATGGCCATCGGGGTTCCTGGCGCCGGCGGCGTCGCTGGAGCGGCGGGTATGATCGAAGATCGTGACCGCGTCCGCCCCGGTCATGTCCTTCAACATCGCGACCAGCTCCGCGTTGTATTGAGTTTCGATCAGGTCGTCGTCGTAGAGGTCGACGACCTTGCTCTGATGCGCGCGCAACTCAAACCCGTTCACGTCCATGGACAGCGTATCGGCGATGTCGCGCATATCATTGATCCGCGCCGGCAGATCCTCGGTCTCGAAAAACACCTTGGGCTCGCCGCCGGTGATCTGGGAACTTTCGAAATACGGCTTGGTGTCCTGGCGGACGATGTAGCGCAGATTGGCCGTGACGGCGTGATCGGGCTGTTGACGCGCGGCGGCTTGGCTCATGACGGGTACTCCTCGCGGGCGATGGTTTTCATTCCGTTGACGAGAGAATGGTGGCGATGATTGGTCTTTTTAATGCCGAAATGGCAAAGACAGCCGGTCGATTTTGGGCATAATCAGAAATATCAAGGATCCAGGAATGCCGGGTGCCGTCTTAGACGGTTTCTCCCTTGCCTGGGGCATCCATCTTGACGACCCGGTCCACATAGATCGACGGCGTGACGATGATCTCCGGATCCAGGCTGCCGAGCTCGACGATCTCGGGCACTTGAACGACGCATAGGTCCGCGGCCGCGGCCATGACCGGGCCGAAATTGCGCGCCGACTTGTTGTAGACGAGGTTGCCCCAACGGTCCGATGCCTTGGCCAGAACGAAGGCGACATCACCGCGCAGGGGGTATTCGAGAACCTGCATCCGCCCGCCGATCTCGCGAAGTTCCTTGCCCTCGGCGAGCTGCGTGCCGACACCGGTGGGCGTGTAGAACGCTCCGACGCCGGCGCCGGCGGCGCGCATACGCTCGGACAGGGTTCCCTGGGGCACCAGTTCAAGTTCGACCTCGCCCCGGGCCCACATCTCCTCGAACACCACCGAGCCGCCGGAGCGTGGATAGGAGCAAACCACCTTGCGGACCTTGCCGTTCGCGAGCAGACCGCCAATGCCCTCGCGCCCGACCCCGGCATTGTTGGAAACAATCGTCAGATCGGTCGCCCCTTGGTCGTTCAGCGCGTTAAGCAACTCGGTCGGCATGCCGGCGCCGCCGAAACCCGAGACCAATACCGTCGCGCCGTCCTTGATGCCCTCGACCGCCGCCGCGAAGCTTTCCATGATCTTATTGATCGCCATTTCCGTTCCGCTCCCACGCGAAGAATTTCTTAAGGTCGTTCTAAGGCGGTGGCGGCCACGCGTCCAGCGGCGCGGCGATGGATTTGATGGTTAGCGCATTTACGCTGGTTCCGGGGGATCCCGAGATACATTCAGCAAAGCCGTGCTATCTAATGGGATGAGATGTCGACGCGGATGAATTTACTGGCCTCGTGGTTCGCGAGAGGGTTAATCCGCGGGCAGCGCAGGTCATCCACCGGGGGAAACAACGATGAAAGCCTATCAGATCACCGACTGGGGTCAGCCGCTCGAGGAACGCGAGGTCGCGATACCCGAGCCCAAGGGGCGGGAGGTTCTGATCAAGGTCACGGCGTGCGGGATCTGTCATTCCGATATTCATATCTGGGACGGGTTCTTCGACATGGGGGGCGGGCGCAGGCTGACGCTTTCGGAACGGGGGCTAAACCTGCCCTTCACCATGGGCCATGAACCGCTCGGTGAGGTGGCCGGGCTCGGGCCGGACGCGAGCGGGGTGGAGATCGGCGATAAACGCGTGGTCTATCCCTGGATCGGTTGCGGTGAATGCGATATGTGCAAGCGTGACGAGGAACTGCTCTGCAACAATCCGATCACCATCGGCACCCGCCGCGACGGCGGATACGCGGAGTATCTGATCGTGCCGGACGCCAAGTATCTGGTTCCCTATGACGGGGTGGACGTGGGCGTTGCGGCGACGGCGGCGTGTTCGGGCATCACCGCCTACAGCGCGTTGAAAAAGGTCAGCCACCTGCGCGAGGACCAGTCTCTGCTGATCATCGGCGCCGGAGGTGTCGGTCTCGCCGGGGTCGGCATGGCCAAGGCGATCGTCAAGGGCAAGGTGATCGTCGCCGATATCGATCCGATCAAGCGGCAAGCGGCACTGGATGCCGGCGCGGACGAAGTGATCGACAACTCGGATCCCGGCGCTCGCAAGCAATTGATGGGGCTCACCAATGGCGGGCCGGACGGCTGTGTCGATTTCGTCGGCGCCCCCGCCAGCGTGGGGTTCGGCTTTGGGGTTTTGGCCAAGGGCGCGACCATGGTGGTCGTCGGACTTTACGGCGGATCAATGGACCTGCCGATCTCGATGCTGCCGCTCAAGGTGGTGAACCTGATCGGTAGCTATGTCGGCACGCAACAAGACCTGGTCGAATTGCTGGCGCTGATCAAGGACGGCAAGGTTAAGCCGGTTCCGCATGTGAAACGGCAATTGAGCGACGCGCCGATCGCGATCCAGGAGTTGCGCGAGGGCAAGGCGCTGGGCCGCTACGTGCTGATCAATTACTGACGCGGAATCAGCTTTTCCGTCGCGCCTTCAACTCCGCGAGGATCTCCTCGCGGTTACCGTCGATTTCCGGCGGGAGTCGGTAGTCGACCCGGTTGCGGCCATCGATATGCAGCGGGCTGGCGGCGGCGAGCGATCGCCGGCCCTCGGCGTCGGTGATCCAGCGGATCATGCCACGGGCATGCAGATTCTCGTCCTCGACCACCTCGTCGAGATCCTTGACCGAACCGCAGGGCACCCGCGCCTTGTTGAGCCGCTCCATGATGTCGGCGCGCTCCAGGGTAGAAGACCAGTCCGAGATCAATTGAGTGACGGCCTCCAGGTTTGTCACCCGGTCGGCCATGGTCGCGAAACGGGGATCATCCTTCAGCTCACCCTGGCCCATGGCGTCGAGCAGGCGATGCCAATGGGTATCGTTGTTGCAGATGATCGAGGTGTAACCATCCTTGGCCGGGAAAACGCCATAGGGCGCGATCGACAAGCCGCCATGGAAGTTTCCGGTGCGTGTCGGCACTCCGTCGCTGTCGAACATCAGGCCGAGATTGGACGCGAAGGAGGGGAACACCGCTTCCTGCATCGAGACATCGACATAGGAACCCTCACCGCTCCGCTCGCGCTTGACCAACGCCGTCATCACGCCGCCATAGAGATGGATGCCGGCGAAAAAGTCGCACAACGCCACGCCGGCCTTGACCGGTGGGTTCTCGGGAAAGCCGGTTTGGCTCATCACACCACCCATGGCCTGAACCGCGATATCCATGGCTTGGTAACCGGCATAGGGGCCGTTCTGGCCATAGCCGCTGCCGGAGGCGTAGACGATGTTCGGATTGACCTTCCTGACCGCCTCATGACCGACGCCGAGCCGGTCGACGACGCCCGGCGCGTAATTTTCGATCACCACGTCGGCGGTGGCGGCAAGCTCTAGGAAAATCTCGCGATCCGCGTCGTCCTTCAGATCCAGCACGATGCTTCGCTTGTTCGGGTTCAGCATTTTGAACGGATAGAGCGCCCCGCCCCGGGCGTTGCGCCGACGCAGATGCTCGCCCCCCGGCGGCTCCACCTTAATCACGTCGGCCCCGGCCATGGCCATCAGAAACGTGGCGTAGGGGCCGTTGTAGATCTGGGTCATGTCGATGACGCGAATACCTTCTAGAGGATGCTTTTCGGCGGACATGAGAATTCCTTGCGCGGGGATGTGGCTTGATCCGAATGTTCAGTGTTAGCGCCAGTTTGCTGAATGCGCCATGGCGATGCGAAGAGGCGCGCCAGACAATCAGCCTTGGGATATAGTCGCCGCGATCAACCCGCTTACCACCATGAAGGAACCTCCCGTGGCCATCGATCTCGACTACAGCGAGCTTTTCCGCTCCGGCCTGCCGGCCCCCGCCAAGAAATGGGGCGGCTTTCCCCCGTACAACTTCGTCGGCGGCAACAACGACGCGCCGAGCGTGCCGGTCGAGGACATGATCGAGGCGACCGCGGCCGTGCTTCGCCGCGAGGGATCGACATTGGCCACCTACGGCATGCAAAGCGGACCGCAAGGCTATGTGCCGTTGCGAGAGTTCGTGGCCAAAAAGCTTGTCCAACGCAGCGGCATGAATGTTTCGGCCGATGACATCTTGATCACCTCCGGCTCCAATCACGGGCTCGAACTTGTAAACGCGATTCTCTGCGAGCCTGGGGACGTGGTGCTGGTCGAACAGTTCAGCTATGGCAGCGCGTTATCCCGATTGCGCAAGTTTGGGGCGACGCCGGTGGGCATACCGCTCGACGATGACGGCATGCGCATGGATCTGCTGGCGGCCAAGTTGGCCGAACTCAAGGCCGAAGGGGTGACGCCGAAATACATTTACATCATCCCAACGATCCAGAATCCGGGCGGCAGCATTCTGCCGGAGGACCGACGCCGCGAGTTGCTGCGCCTGTCCGAGGAATATGGCGTGCCGATCCTCGAGGATGAGTGCTATGCCGATCTTCTGTGGGACGGCAAGCGGCCGGCGGCGATCGCGGCGATGGATGAGGGCGGCAACCGGGTGATTCATGTCGGCTCGTTCTCCAAGACCATCGCGCCGGCGCTCAGGGTCGGCTATGTCGCGGCGGATTGGGGCGTGCTCTCGCGCATGGTCGCGGTCAAGAATGACGGCGGCACCGGCGCGCTGGAACAGATGATGCTGGCGGAATACTGCAACTCCAAGTTCGACGGCCATATCGATGCCCTATGCATCACCTTGAAGGGCAAGCTCGATGTCATGATCGAGGCGCTGGAGGAGAATTTCGGAACCAGCGCCGAATTCACGCCGACCAAGGGCGGGATCTTCCAGTGGATCACCCTGCCGGATCACGTGGACACCATGAAGCTGGCCCAGGCCGCCGCCGCCGAGGGGATCGCCATCAATCCCGGCCCGGAATGGGCGTCCGACGCCGAGCCGGCCCGCAACCGGTTCCGCCTCTGTTTCGGCAGCCCGACCCTGGACGAAATCCGTGACGGGGTGAAAAAACTGTCCGAGGTCTGTCACCGAGAGTTCGGCGTCCCGGTCCGCGCCGCCAATGTCGAGCGGGGATAAAGCCGGCGTGATGATTCAGGTCGATGGCGCGAGGTCTTGCCTTTGGACGGGACGACGGGGCGGGAAGGTAAAATGATACCCACCGGGGATTCTCCGATGCGTCCACTTTCACCGTCGCCCTGGCGAACGGCAGGGCCTCGATCCGCGCGGAGGATGTCAGATCAGTTCGGTCCCGCCCAAGCCCGCGATTGTCGCCGCGAGGTCCTGGCTTTCGCCAGGACGACGGGCCGGGAAGGTAAAATGATACCCACCGGGGATTCTCCGATGCGTCCACTTTCACCGTCGCCCTGGCGAACGGCAGGGCCTCGATCCGCGCGGAGGATGTCAGATCAGTTCGGTCCCGCCCAAGCCCGCGATTGTCGCCGCGAGGTCCTGGCTTTCGCCAGGGCGACGGAATTGGGTGCGTGACGGTGGGGCGGACGCAAGAAGCCAGCGAGGAACGTATCCCCTTCGCTCGAGTTGTCTGGCCCTTCGCGATCGCCGAGACGCTGGTCTGGGCCTGCTATTACTATTCCTTTCCGGCGCTGCTTCCGACTTGGGAAGCTGATCTCGGGTTCACCAAGACCACTTTGACCGGCGCCTTCACTCTGTCCCTGATCGTCTCAGCGGTTCTGGCGCCGGCGGCGGGCAGGATGATCGATCACGGTCGCGGTCGCCTGGTCTTCGCCGGCGGGGCGGCGCTTTCGTCGGTCATGCTGATCCTGCTCTCGCAAGTCACCGAGGTTTGGCAGTTTTATGTTCTCTGGTTCTTCATCGGCGTCGGCATGGCCGGGTCGTTGTACGAACCCTGTTTCGCGATACTGACCCACAGCATGGGGTCGCGAGCCCGGCGCGCGATCATTCTGGTCACCCTGGCCGCCGGATTCGCCGGTACCGTCTCCTTCCCCAGTGCTCATATCCTGAACGGTCTGTTCGGCTGGCGGGGCACGGTCACGGTTTTCGCGCTGGTGGTGCTGCTGATCTGCGTGCCGTTGATCTTGTACGGCTGTCACTACGCCAATCAGAACGCCCGGCGCTCGGCCCCGAAGGCCAGCGTGGATGCCCGCGCGACCATGGCCGTGATGCGCACCCCGACCTTCTGGATGATCGGGATCGCCTTTACCCTCTTGGCTCTGGATCACGGGCTGGTCGTCAGCCATATGTTGCCGATCATGGCGGATCGAGGGCTCGGCGAGGATATGGCGGTGTTCGCCGCCTCGATGTTCGGGCCAATGCAGGTCGCCGGTCGCCTCGTAATGATCGCCGCCGAGCGGCATGTTTCGGTTCTGGCAATCTGTTGCGCCTGTTTCCTGTCCATGTCGCTCGCCGGGACCTCGGTTTACATGGCGACATCCGCGGCACTCTTGATCATCCCCTTCGTGGTGCTCCAGGGCGCCGGCGCGGGTGTGTTGAGCATCATCCGCCCGACCGTCGTCGCGGAACTCCTGGGACGCAAGGATTTCGGGGTGATCTCCGGGACTCTGGCGATCGGCTTCGTCGCCGGCTCGGCCCTTGCGCCGACGGTCGCCTCGCTGGTCTGGCGGGCCGGCGGCTATGACCTCGTGCTTTTGTTGACCATCGCGATACCCATGATCGCGCTGGTGTCGATTGTCGCCGCGTGGCGGTTGCAAAGACCGGTCATGTCGGACTGAACCACCTCGATCGTGGATGGGCGATTGACCAACCATCACGCCGATTGCCCTTCCGGCCCGGTGCGCGTAGTGTCGCCGCCGCCGCGACAGATAACAAAAACGACGCCATGGACTGGACGCTATTCGTCACCCAATTGCTGAACGGGCTGCAGCTCGGCGTCTTGCTGTTTTTGCTGGCGTCGGGACTGACACTGATCTTCGGGATCATGGATTTCGTCAATCTCGCGCATGGCTCGCTTTACATGGTCGGCGCCTACCTCTGCGCCACCCTGACCCAGGCCACGGATTCCTTCGTTCTGGCGATAGTACTGGCACTACCGTTGACGGCGCTGATCGGTCTGGCGGTGGAATTCGTGGTGATCCGGCGGCTTTACGCCCGCGATCATCTGGACCATGTCCTCGCCACCTTTGGGCTGATCCTTTGCTTCGATGCCGCTGTTCATTTACTCTGGGGGCCGGAGGGCATGGCGATCCGCTTGCCGGAGGTATTGGATGGTCAGGTCGAAATCCTGCCGGGGATCGTCTTTCCCACCTTCCGCTTGCTGATCATCGGCGTTGGGCTTCTGGTCGCGCTAGGTCTCTATTTGGTGGTCACGCGGACCCGGGCGGGGATGCTGATCCGCGCGGGTGCGTCGAACCGAACCATGATCTCGGCCCTCGGCGTCGATATCCAAACCCTGTTCACCCTGGTCTTCGCCGCCGGGGCGGCGATGGCCGGACTGGCGGGCATGATGATCGCGCCGATCACCGAGGCCAGTATCGGCATGGGTAACGAGATCATCATCGTCGCCTTCGTGGTGATCATCATCGGCGGTATCGGTTCGATCAAGGGCGCCTTCCTGGCGGCGGTGCTGGTCGGATTGATCGACACCATGGGCCGCTCGTTCCTGGATACCCTGCTCAAGCTGTTCATCAGCGATCAGAACGCGGAAACCGCCGCGCCGGCCCTGTCGGCGATGCTGATCTATATTCTCATGGCGGCGATCCTGGCATTCCAGCCCCAGGGCCTGTTCCCGCCGAAGGGGCGTTGACGGTATGCAGCGTGACATGCTCTCGCCTTTGGACTGGAAACCTAAAACCTGGGCCATGGTCGTTGGCTTGGCCTTGCTGGCGCTATTGCCGGGTTACGTGGCATTCACCGAAGACACGTTCTATCTGGATCTCGCCAGCCGCCTGATGATCCTCGGCATCGCGGCGGTCAGCCTCAATCTCATTCTCGGTCATGGCGGGATGATCAGTTTCGGCCATGCCGCCTATCTCGGCATCGGTGCCTATAGCGTCGGCATTCCCGCCTATTACGAGATCCATGATGGGTTCATCCAGATTCCCATCGCCGTTGCCTGCTCCGCCTTGTTCGCGCTGATCACCGGGGCGATCTGCCTGCGCACAAAGGGTGTGTATTTCATCATGATCACCATGGCCTTCACTCAGATGGTGTTCTTCGCCTTCGTCAGTATCGAGGAATATGGCGGCGATGACGGGCTGGTAATCGAGCTCCGGAGCGAGTTCGCCGGCCTTTTCGATATCGAGGGGGCGACGGGGCTCTACTACTTCATTTTCGCTTCGCTGTTGGCGACGCTCTATCTGGTCCACCGGATCACCCGATCCCGTTTCGGCATGGTCATCGAGGGCGCGCGCGGCAATGAGCGGCGCATGCACGCGATCGGCTACGATACCTATCGGTATCGGCTGGTATGCTACGTGATCGCCGGCGCGATTTGCGGTTTCGCGGGCGCGCTGCTGGGCAATTTCACCAATTTCATCAGTCCCGAGATGATGGACTGGACCGCGTCCGGAGAGCTGATCTTCATGGTGGTTCTCGGCGGCACCGGAACCCTGTTCGGGCCAATACTCGGGGCCGCCGCCTTCGTGCTTCTGGAGGAGTGGCTGTCGGCGATCACCATCTACTGGCATTTCCTGTTCGGCGCGCTTTTGATCCTGGTGGTGCTGTTCTGGCGTGGCGGGCTCAACGGGTTGATTGACTGGATCGGGAGGGCGGCATGGCGCAAGCGCTCCTGACGGTCGACAGGCTCTATAAGAGCTTTGGCGGGGTGACCGCGACCGACAATGTCGATCTGGAGGTGATCCCCGGCGAGATTCACGCGATCATCGGGCCCAACGGCGCGGGAAAGACCACCCTGGTAACCCTGCTGTCCGGAGAACTCCGACCCGACGCGGGGAGCGTGCGGTTCGATGGCCGGGCGATCACCGCCTTGCCGGCCCATGCCCGCGCGCGGCTCGGCATCGCGCGATCATTCCAGATAACCAGCCTGATGCTGGACATGACGGCACTGGACAACGTGGCGCTGGCGGTTCAGGCGCGATCCGGCCATTCCTTTCGTTTCTGGGCCGACGCGCGCCGGGACCGCGACCTCGCCGAGGCGGCAATGGCGGGACTAGAAGCGGTGGGGCTGGCCGACCGCGCCGGCCAGACCGCGCGGGCCCTGTCTCACGGCGAGCACAGATTGCTGGAAATCGCGATGGCGCTGGCCACCAAGCCGCGGCTGTTGTTGCTGGACGAGCCGATGGCGGGAATGGGGGTCGAGGAAGCCCAGCGCATGATCGGTTTTCTCGCCGGCCTGAAGGGCGAGAAGAGCATGCTTCTGGTCGAACACGACATGGACGCGGTCTTCGCGTTGGCCGACCGGATCACGGTGCTGGTGAACGGTCGGGTGATCGCCTCGGGTCCGCCGGAAGCCATTCGCCGGGATGACGCGGTGCGCCGCGCCTATCTCGGCGACGAGGCGGTCGCGGATGGTGGGGGTGCCGGCTGATGCTCTTGGTGCGCGATATCCAAACCCATTACGGTGCCAGCCAGGCGCTGTTCGGCCTGTCCCTGGAAGTCGGCGCGCGCGAGGTGGTGACCCTGATGGGGCGCAACGGCATGGGCAAGACGACGACCGTACACTCGATCCTTGGGATCACCCCTGTTACCTCGGGCGAAATCACCTTCGAGGGCCGACGGATCGACGCCTTGGCCAGTTTTCGTATCGGTCAGGCCGGGATCGGTCTGGTGCCCGAGGGCCGCCAGGTGTTTCCCAACCTCACGGTGCGCGAGAACCTGATCGCCACCGCCGCCAACCGGTCGGGATCTCCGACGCCGTGGACCCTGGACGGGGTGCTGGAGATGTTTCCGGCCCTTCTCGACCGGCTTGCCAGCATGGGCAATCTGTTGTCCGGCGGCGAGCAACAGATGCTGGCCATTGGACGCGCCCTGATGACCAACCCCAAGCTATTGATCCTGGACGAGGCGACCGAGGGCCTGGCGCCTCTGGTGCGCCGGGACATCTGGGCCTGCCTCGAGCGGCTCAAGCGCGCCGGCCAGGCGATCCTGGTGATCGACAAGAACATCGAGGACCTCGCCCGTATCGCCGATCGGCACTACGTCATTGAAAAAGGCCATGTGGTCTGGTCCGGCACCTCCGATGAATTGCGATCCCGCCAGGATGTTCTGACCGAGAAGCTCGGGGTTTGATGATGGCGGTGACGGTTGCTGGCTTTTTCGCCCGGTTCCAAATGTGGACCCTCCGCGTTTTCTCGCGGCGCGAGCTTCCAGAAAACCAAAAACCCCCTGGTTTCCCAGGGGGTTATCTTGGTGGAGCCAAGCGGGATCGAACCGCTGACCTCTACAATGCCATTGTAGCGCTCTCCCAGCTGAGCTATGGCCCCAAATTCCGGGACGGGCGGGTTGGCCCGTGGAGATGTGTAGATAACGGCGGCGGCGGCGCTTCGCAAGAGGGTTTGTGAGCTTCTCTTGATCGACCGCCCCCGAGGCCGTCCTCAGGTCTCCTCTTCGTCATCCTCCGGCGGAAGATCGTCGTCATCCTCCAGAAGGTCCTCGTCGTCCAAATCCTCGTCTTCGTCCTCGTCTTCATCGTCGACATCGACGCCGACGCTTCCAGCCTTCTTGGCGAGCGCGGACTCGGGGTCGTCCTCGTCGAGATCGGGAATGATTTCGTTGTCGTCCTCGTCGTCGAGAACGTCATCCTCGTCCTCGTCGTCGAGATCCGTATCCTCGTCATCCTCGTCCTCGCTCTTCGCCTTGGCGCGGACCGTCTTGGGGTCCTCGGCCACGGGCGCGCGATTGCGGCGGCTTTTCAGCACCGCCTCGGGATCGAAGGGCGAGCCGCAGCTCGGGCAAATGATCGGCGATTTATCGAAGTCGTAAAACAAGGTCGCGCAGGACTGGCAGACCCGTTTTATGCCCCATTCTGGTTTAGCCAAGTCGACTCCTCCGAAACAACGGTAACGCACCGGACGCGGCGCGGGGATATCCAGGATCGCGACCGATGTCAAAGCCAAAATGTAATTTCATGGCCCCCGCGCTTGTCGGCAAAGCGACCGGCGATCGAACTCCCCCGGCCATCAATACCCGACAACGCTCGGATTTACACTCACAAGCCAACGGTCACGGCAATATCATGCCCGCGCGGCCGGGACACCGAATTCAACCGGACAGTCGATAAACTCTATGTTAGATAGCCGTCTCGCCGTCGAATCTGGCCAAGGGAAACAAATCGTGGCCGCGCTAACAGCCAATAAATCCACCGGCCTCATGGGGCGCATTCGGGTCCCCGGGGACAAGTCGATCTCGCATCGGGCGCTGATCATGGGCGCGCTTTCCATCGGCGAGACCGTGGTGCACGGATTGCTCGAGGGCGAGGACGTGCTCAATACCGCCGCCGCCCTGCGCGCTTTCGGCGCCGAGGTCGAACGCCACCCCGATGGCGCCTGGCATATTCATGGCCGCGGCGTCGGCGGCTTTGACGAGCCGGACCAAGTGCTGGATTTGGGAAACTCCGGGACCGGGGTTCGTCTCTTGATGGGCGTTGCCGGCGGCAACCCGATCACCACGTTCTTTACCGGCGATGCCTCGCTGGTGGGCCGGCCCATGGCACGGGTTTCGACGCCGCTGGAGCAAATGGGCATCCGGTTCGTGAGCCGCGAGGGCGGTCGCCTTCCGCTGGCCTGTATCGGCCCAACGACGTTGTTGCCGATCGAGTATACGCTTCCAGTGGCCTCGGCCCAGGTGAAGTCGGCGATCCTGCTGGCTGGATTGGCGGCGCCGGGCGAGACCACGGTGATCGAGCCACAGCCGACCCGGGACCACACCGAAACCATGATGCGTCAATTCGGCGCCACCGTGCGGGTCGAGGACCACGCCGACGGATCCCGCGCGATCACCTTGGTCGGCGAGCCGGAGCTGACCGGTCAAGTGGTGCAGGTTCCAACCGATCCGTCTTCCGCGGCTTTTCCCGCCGTAGCCGCGCTGATCACCGAAGGCTCGGAGCTGATGTTGGAGCGGGTGGGAATCAACCCCCTGCGTTTCGGGCTGTTCGAGGTTCTGGCCGAGATGGGAGCCGATATCACCGTCGAGCCCTTGAATGACGGTGGCGGAGAGCCACTGGCGAATCTCACGGTCCGTTCGACCCGGTTGCGGGGCCGCGACGTGCCGGCGGAGATCGCGCCCCGGATGATCGACGAGTATCCGATCCTCGCGGTCGCCGCCGCCTTCGCCGAGGGCACCACGGTGATGAACGGCTTGGCCGAGCTCCGGGTCAAGGAAAGCGACCGTCTAGGCGCCACCGCGCGCGGTCTGGCGGCGTGCGGCGTCGAGGTCGAGGAGAGTGACGACCGGCTCGTGGTGCATGGCTCGAGCGGGGCGGTGCCCGGCGGCGGCATGATCGCCGCTGATCTGGATCATCGGATCGCCATGGCGTTTCTGGTTCTCGGGCTGGGCGCCGAAGCTCCGGTGACGATCGATGACGGCGCGCCGATCGAGACCAGTTTTCCGGCCTTCTCGTCACTCATGCGCGACATTGGGGCTGATATCCGGGAAGGCGAGACGTCATGATCATCGCCATCGACGGACCCGCCGCGTCGGGCAAGGGGACGGTGGCGCGACGGCTCGCCGAACATTTGAACTTCGCCTATCTCGATACCGGTTCGTTGTACCGGGCCGTGGCGTTGTCAGTGATACGAGCGGGCGAAGACCCTGGTGATGCCGCGGTGGCTGCCCGGCACGCGCGCGCGTTGGACCCGAACCTCACCGAAGACCCGGCCATCCGGACGGCCGAGAGCGGTGCCGCCGCCTCGAAGGTCGCCGCGGTTCCGAAGGTCCGCGCCGCGCTTCTGGCGTTCCAGCGTGACTTCGCGGCGCGCCCGCCAAACGGCCCGAACGGTCCGGTTTCAGGCGCGGTTCTGGACGGCCGGGATATCGGCACGGTGGTCTGCCCCGAGGCGGAACGAAAGATCTTCGTGACCGCCGATGTGGAAATTCGCGCCACAAGGCGTTTCAAGGAGTTGCTCGGAAGGGGCGAGGGCGCTATATATGCGCGCGTTCTGGCGGATCTGCGCGAGCGTGACGAGCGTGACGGCTCTCGGGCCGATGCTCCCATGCGGCGGGCCGAGGACGCGATGCTTCTGGATACCACGCATCTCGACCCCGATCAGGCCTTCGAAAGCGCCCGCGCCTTAGTTGAAACCGGAACGATTTGAACCGTCGGCTCTCTGTTTGGTCCGAAGCCGGCAAACGCAACCAGATGGTGGCCGACCGATCGGCCTCGTTCGAACCCGCGGACCGGGACGAACACCGCCCGATACAGCATGCGCGATGACGCATCACCGGGACCCAAGCCACCATGCACAACCCACCGGCGGTCGACACATGCCGCCGGCCAGACGTTATGTCTAAGGAGATTTCATGGCTGTAACAGCCGCGGCCGATGCCGCAATGGAAGATTTCGATGCCCTGATCGCCGAGTCCTTCGGCGACCACATCAGCATCGAGGGAAGCGTCGTCAAGGGCATCATCGTTTCGATCGAGGGCGACAGCGCTCTGATCGACGTTGGCCTCAAGTCCGAGGGACGCGTCGCGCTCAAGGAATTCACCTCGCCAGGACAAGAGCACGGCCTGAAGGCCGGCGACGAGGTCGAGGTCTATGTCGAGCGCATGGAAGACCGCAACGGCGAGGCGATGCTGAGCCGCGAGAAGGCCCGGCGCGAGGAAGCCTGGGCGGTCCTGGAACAGGGCTTCGAGAAGCAAGAGCGGGTTACCGGCACCATCTTTGGTCGGGTCAAGGGCGGCTTCACCGTCGACCTGTCCGGCGCCACCGCCTTCCTTCCCGGCAGCCAAGTCGACATCCGCCCGGTGCGCGATATCGGCCCGCTCCTGGGTACGCCGCAGCCGTTCCAGATCCTCAAGATGGATCGCCGGCGCGGCAATATCGTGGTCTCGCGCCGCGCGGTTCTGGAAGAGAGCCGGGCCGAGGCGCGCTCGGAACTGGTCGCCAACCTCAAGGAAGGCCAAACCCTGCAGGGCGTGGTCAAGAACATCACCGATTACGGCGCCTTCGTCGATCTCGGCGGTGTCGACGGCCTGCTCCATGTCACCGATATCGCTTGGCGCCGGATCAATCATCCGAGCGAGGCGCTGCAAATCGGCCAGACCGTTGATGTGCAGGTTATCCGCTTTAACGCCGAGACCCAGCGGATCTCGCTCGGCATGAAGCAACTCGAGGCGGATCCGTGGGATGGCGTCGAGGCGAAATATCCGGTCAGCACCAAGTTCACCGGTCGGGTCACCAACATCACCGACTATGGCGCCTTCGTGGAGCTGGAGCCGGGCATCGAGGGACTGGTTCACGTCTCCGAGATGAGCTGGACCAAGAAGAATGTCCACCCCGGCAAGATCGTCTCGACCAGTCAGGAAGTCGAGGTCATGGTGCTCGACGTGGATCCGACCAAGCGGCGGATCTCGCTCGGCCTCAAGCAGTGCCTGTCCAATCCGTGGGACGATTTCATGACCCAGCATCCAGTGGGCTCGGAAATCGAGGGCGAGGTCAAGAACATTACCGAGTTCGGTCTGTTCGTCGGCCTGCTTGGCGAGATCGACGGCATGGTGCATCTCTCGGATCTCGACTGGGAGCGTCCCGGCGAGGAAGCCATCCAGGACTACAAGAAGGGCGACATGGTTCGCGCCAAGGTCCTGGATATCGACACCGAGAAGGAGCGTATCTCTCTCGGCGTCAAACAGCTTTCCGAGGATCCGTTCGAGTCCGGCGCGGCGACAATCCGCAAGGGCGTGATCGTGACCTGCACCGTTACGCAGCTCAGTGATAACGGCATCGAGGTGACCGTCGGTGACGGCATGCCGGGCTTCATCCGCAAGGCGGAGCTGTCACGGGATCGCTCGGAGCAGCGCACCGACCGTTTCGCCGTGGGCGAGAAGGTCGACGCGAAGGTCACGCAGATCGATCAGAAGAGCCGCCGGCTTACCCTGTCCATCAAGGCCCGCGAGGCCGAGGAGGAGAAGAAAGCCATGCAGGATTACGGCTCGTCCGACAGCGGCGCCAGCCTCGGGGACATCCTCGGCGCGGCGCTCCGTCAGCGCGAAGAGGATCAGAAATCCGACGACTGATCCGCGTCGTTTCGCACCAAGGCATGGCCGTTCCCTTGAAAGTGGGAGCGGCCATGTTCTTTCATGGGGTCTCGGTCCCGTGCGTTCTCTCATGACGGCCTCGCCGCGTGGCTCCGAAAGGCCTTTCAGAAGAAGAGCTTATACTTGACGGGTTGTGTAACCCCTGGCATCCTCGCGATCTGGAAAGCCAGTATCCGGACGGTGTCCCCGGGACACGGATGGGTTGGGCAAGGCACGGGAACGGTCGGCACAATGACCAAGTCCGAATTGATCATGCGGTTGGCGGAAGCGAATCCACATCTCTACCAGCGCGACGTGGAGCGGATTGTCTCGACGATCTTCGAGGAAATCTCGCAGGCCCTGGAGAATGGTGATCGAGTCGAGCTGCGGGGTTTCGGCGCGTTTTCGATCAAGCGCCGGGACGCCAGAACGGGTCGCAACCCCCGTACGGGTGACGCGGTGACGGTTCGCGAGAAGTGCGTGCCTTATTTCAAGACCGGAAAACAGTTGCGTGAACGGCTGAATCCCACGTCTTAACTCAAGGCTCCTAAAATCTCCTGATCAGTTCTTCCCCGCGGCATGGTGGCCACGGTCACCGCTTGCAACGTGTCGGCGACATGTCCCGCCAGTTCAGGCGCGAGTCCGGCGAAGCCCAACAGCAGCCCGTTTCGCTCCGTCGGACCGTGAAAGTAGGCCGATAACGGCGGACAGGTAATCCCCCGTGCCCGCATTTCCTCGGTAGCCGCGACATCGGGGATTTCCGGTGGCAAATCAAAAGTCAGATGCATGCCCGAGCTTGGCGGATCGATCCTCGGGAAGTCGCTGAACCTGTCGGCCAACGCCGCGACCAGGGCATCCCGCCGTTCGCGATAAAGCAATCGCATGCGCCGGACATGGCCGCCGAAATGCCCCTCGTCGATAAACCGCGCGAGCACCGCCTGAGAATCTATTGGCGGATGCCGGTCGACATGCGCGCGGAGTCCGCGCAACAGGGAGATCAACGGGGTTGGCGCAACGAGATAGCCGAGGCGAATGGCCGGGGTCAGGATCTTGCTGAACGTACCGGCATAGATCACCCGCCCGTCGGGGTCCAAGCTGTGCAGCGCCGAAAGTGGCCGGCTTTCATAGCGAAACTCGCTATCGTAATCGTCTTCGAGTATCCATACCCCGTCCTCGGATGCCCAATGCAGGAGCTCGAGCCGTCGTGCCAGACTCAAGGTCGCTCCGGTCGGAAACTGGTGGGTCGGCGTGACGATCGCCAGTCGTGTTCCCGCCCCCGAGGCGCGCGCGGCGGCGACCACAAGACCGTTTTCGTCGACCGGCGCCGGCGCCAGTTTCGCTCCCGAGGCGGTGACGGCTCCCTTCAGGCCGATATAGCCCGGATCCTCGATACAGACCTTGTCGCCAGTCTCCAGAACCAAGCGGGTGACCAGGTCGACGGCTTGCTGTGAGCCGGAGGTTACGAGAATGCGATCCGGCGACGCGGCGATCCCCCGAGCGGTCGAGAGATATTCCGAGATCGCCTCGCGCAGGGGTAGGTAACCTTGAGGATCCTGATAGCCGAGCAGATGGGCCGGCTCTGAGCGCCAGAACTGGTTGGCCAGACGTGCCCAGGTCGCGAAGGGAAAGGCTTCCAGCGCCGGATATCCCGGGCTGAGGAAAATCGGCCCGTTTGTCGTGTCATGCATCGGCAGCGCCTCAAGCGAACGCGCGCGATCGGACGGTTCCGGCAGGGTGGGCGCGTTCGGAACCATGGGCTTCGGCGTGGCGGTTGGCATCGCCATGGGCAGATCCGCCAGATCCTCCGCGACCACCGTCCCGACCCCGGATCGGGTCTCCACATAGCCCTCGGCAAGCAATCGATCGAAGGCGATGGCGATGGTATTGCGGCCGAGCCGTGTCTCCCGCGCCAGGCCTCGAGTCGATGGCAGCCGCTGTCCCGGGCGCAACCGGCCCTCGGCAATCGCGTCCCTGAAAAACGCGTACACTTGATCTTGCAATGTTTCCCCACTCGACCGGTCCGGCGCGAAGACCGTCCAGACCGGCGCCGTGACATTCAAGGACGACATTGGTGGCTCCATCAAAAATAACAAAATTGGCCCTTCTAGTAAGGCCGCTTGAGGCGTAGCACAAGCTGCCATCCCCAAGCGTCACGAATAGCGTGACGAACACGTGTGCCGAAGAGGACCCGATCATGAGCTACGTGCCGAGCGCATTCAGGATTAACGATCTGGCGAAAAGCCATGAACTGATCGCCGCGAACAGCTTCGGTCTTCTTGTCGTCGAGACCGGTAACGGTCCGAGCTTGTCGCATCTGCCGTTTCTCTTGGACCGGGAACGCGGGGCAATGGGACATCTGCGTTGCCATGTCGCCAAGGCAAACGGTATCTGGCGGGACATCGCCGGCAAATCGGTCTCCGCCGTGTTTACCGGGCCGCATGCCTATATCTCACCAGACTGGTATGCCAATCCCGGGCTGGTGCCGACCTGGAACTATACGGCGGCCTATGTGACAGGGACCGCCAGCATCATGGATGACAGTACTTTGGATTCCTTTCTATGGGTGCTTTCGGACCGCGAGGAAGGGCGTATCCCAGGCAAGAAACCATGGACGATGGATCGGGTTGACGGGGACGCGCTTGCCCAAATGCGAAAGGCGATCGTCGGCATCGATATCGCGATCACCCGGATCGACGGAAAATCCAAGATGTCGCAGAACCGCGGCGCCGATGATCGCGAGGGCGTGGCCCGCGCCCTGCGCGATCTTGGTGGCGAGGACGCCCTGGCGGTCGCGACCCTCGTGGAAGGCGTGGATCGCTAGCCGAGACGGCTATTCATGAGCCCGGGGACAGTGTAAAATTGCCGATACTTGAAACAACCTTGCTTGCAACACCTTTCGCCAATTACGAACGAAAGCGGCTCGATGGCCACTCGCTCCAGAATCGCCAAACTCGCGGCGACAATCGTGACCCTGCCGATCACGCTCACGGTGGTGCTTTTCGCCGTGTCGAACAGACATGTCGTGGCGCTGGAGTTTTGGCCGCTGCCAGGTTCGTTGGAAGTGCCGCTCTACGTTGTCGGGCTGCTCACGATGGTCATCGGGTTTCTCATTGGTGGGGTGATCGCCTGGCTTGGCGCCGGGGAAAGCCGTCAACGGGCCCGCGTCGCCGAACGGGACGCCCGGGGGCTGGAAGCGCAACTCGCCGATGCCCGCGTCGAGGTCGACAAGGCCCGCGCGCTGGCGCCCGTGACAACCTCGGCGGCGCAATAGCCCCGGTTCCGACAATCCATTCCAAAGAGATCCCCGCCATGGTCGAGGTCAAGATTTGCGGCCTTAACACAAGCGAAGCGGTCGCCGCCGCCCATGCCGGTGGCGCCAGCCATATCGGCTTCATCTTTTATCCTCCCTCGCCCCGCGCGGTATCGCCTGCGCGGGCCGGAGAGATCGCGAAGTCGGCGCCGGCCTCGGTCAAGCGGGTCGCGGTTTTCGTCGACCCCTCGGACGCCGAGATCGAGGCTGTTGTCGCCGCGTTGTCACCGGCGATGTTACAACTTCACGGTTCGGAAAGCCCAGGGCGGGTGACGGAGGTCAAAGAGCGCTTTGGGCTACCGGTGATGAAGGCGATTCGGGTTTCCAGCGCCGAGGATATTTGCTCGGCCGAACCGTATGACGGTATCGCCGACGCCCTGCTGTTTGACGCCAAGCCACCCAAGAACGCCGAGGGGATGCTGCCTGGCGGCAACGGTCTTGCCTTCGATTGGACGCTGTTGAGCGATTTTCAGGGCGCGACGCCCTGGTTCCTGTCCGGCGGCCTGGACTTGGACAATATTGAACAAGCCATGCGAATCACCGGTGCCGGGGCGATAGATGTTTCCTCCGGCGTGGAAGATCGGCCCGGGGTCAAGAACACTGAAAAGATCGGCGCGTTTCTGCGCGTCGCGCGCAACTTGAGCTAGCCGAGCCCTTGCACCCTGGCCCACGCGCCAGCATTATGCGGCTTGCCCGTGAGCGAGCCAGAAACAGGAGAAAAGATGGCCACGAACGCCGCCCCAAACACTCTGCGCGAGGGGCCTGACGAGGACGGACATTTCGGCATTTTCGGCGGGCGATACGTCGCCGAGACCTTGATGCCGCTGATCCTCGCGGTTGAGAAATCCTGGATAAAAGCCAAGGGTGATCCGGACTTTTGGGCGGAACTACGCTCCTATCACAAGCACTATATCGGACGACCGAGCCCACTCTATTTCGCGAGCCGGCTCACAGAGCATTTCGGTGGCGCAAAGCTCTACTTCAAGCGCGACGAGCTGAACCATACTGGCGCTCATAAGATCAACAACGTCATGGGCCAGGCGTTGCTGGCCAAGCGCATGGGCAAGACCAAGATTATCGCCGAGACCGGCGCCGGCCAGCATGGCGTCGCCACCGCGACGGCCTGCGCGCTGTTCGACATGGAATGCGAAGTCTTCATGGGCGCCGAAGACGTGGCGCGTCAGAAGCCCAATGTCGATCGCATGCGTCTGCTCGGCGCCAAGGTTGTGCCGGTCACCTCGGGTTCCTCGACCTTGAAGGACGCGATGAACGAGGCCTTGCGTTACTGGGTGTCGCGGGCCGAGACGCATTTCTACATCATCGGCACCGTCGCCGGCCCGCATCCCTATCCCCAGATGGTGCGTGATTTTCAATGCGTCATCGGTGACGAGACCCGGGTTCAGATGCAAGAGGCCGAGGGCCGTCTGCCGGATACTCTGGTCGCTTGTATCGGTGGTGGCTCCAACGCGATGGGATTGTTCCATCCATTTCTTGATGATCCCGACGTCAAGATCTACGGCGTCGAGGCGGCGGGGCATGGTATCGACAGCGGCGCCCACGCGGCCTCGCTCACGGGAGGGCGGCCGGGCGTACTGCACGGCAACCGCACCTATCTTTTGCAGAACGACGACGGGCAGATCACCGAGGCTCATTCGATTTCGGCGGGCTTGGATTACCCCGGCATTGGCCCGGAGCATTCCTGGCTGTTCGAGAATGGCCGAGTGAACTATGTCAGCGCCACCGACAAACAGGCCCTGGAGGCCTTCGCGCTCTGTTCCCGCAAGGAAGGGATCATTCCGGCGCTGGAGCCCAGCCACGCGCTCGGTTTCGTCTCGACGATCATCGGCGATCTGCCGAAGGACCATCTGATCGTCATGAACCTTTGTGGCCGCGGCGATAAGGATCTGGAGGCGGTACTCCCGCGTCTAGAAGAAATGGGTATGTTGTGAGTGGATATAGCGCCAATCGGCTCGACAAGCTGTTCCAGCGTCTCGCGGCGGAAAAGCGCGGCGGTCTCGGGATCTTCATCACCGCCGGTGATCCGAACGCGGAAACCTCCCGCGAGATCCTGAACGCCCTGCCCGAGGCCGGCGCGGATATGATCGAGTTCGGCATGCCGTTCTCGGACCCGATGGCCGACGGTCCGGCGATCCAGGCTTCCAGCCAGCGCGCCCTGAAGGCCGGCGCCTCGCTCGCCTCGACCCTGGAAATGGTTCGCGGATTTCGGGAGCATGACCAATCCACGCCGATCGTGCTCATGGGCTACTACAACCCTATCTACAGTCACGGCGTCGATCGCTTTCTAACCGACGCGATAGAGGTTGGCGCCGATGGTCTGATCGTCGTCGATCTGCCGCCCGAGGAAGACCCGGAACTGTGCTTGCCCGCGGTTGAGAGAGGGTTGCCGTTCATCCGGCTGGCGACGCCGACGACCGATGACGAGCGGCTGCCGGCGGTGCTCGAGAACACCGCCGGGTTCGTCTACTATGTTTCAATCATGGGCATCACCGGCACCCAGGATGTTCCCACCGATCTGGTGCGTGACGCGGTAACCCGACTAAAGAACCACACCAACCTGCCGGTCGCGGTCGGTTTCGGTATCAAGACCCGCGAGCAGGCCGCGGTCGTCAGCCAGGTCGCCGACGCCGCCATCGTCGGCTCGGCCGTGGTCAATGTGATCGCGGACAATCTCGACGAAACCGGCGCCCCCGGCCCCGATACGGCTAGTCGGGTGATCGATTTGGTGCGCGATCTCGCCGCCGGGGTTCGCGGCGCCCGCGGATGACCGGCTCCAGCGTGTTTGGCTCGGAAGGATCAAGACCATGAACTGGATCACGAATTCCGTCCTGCCCAAGATCAAGGCGCTGGTCCAGCAGCGCGAGGTTCCCGACAATTTCTGGACCAAATGCCCGAGCTGCGACGAGATGATCTTCCATCGCCAACTCGAGGAGAATCTCCAAGTCTGCCCGCATTGCGACCATCACATGCGCCTAGACGCGGAAACCCGATTGAAAAGTCTTTTCGACGACGGCGACTACACGAAGATCGAGCTTCCCAAGCAGGCGACGGTGGACCCGCTCAAGTTTCGCGACAAGAAACGCTACACCGATCGTCTGAAGGAAGCCCAGGCCAAGACCGGCTCCCAGGACGCGATCCTGATCGCCCATGGTCAACTCGGTGGCATGCCGGTTGTCGCCGGCGTGTTTTCCTTCGCCTTCATGGGAGGCTCGATGGGGGTCGCGGTCGGCGACGCCCTGCTGCGCGCGGCGGAACTGGCGGTCGCGCAGAAAGCCGCGCTGGTCGTGTTCCCGTCTTCCGGCGGTGCCCGCATGCAAGAGGGTATTCTTTCGCTCATGCAGATGCCGCGCACCGTGATCGCGACCGAAATCGTAAAGGACGCCGGCCTTCCCTTCGTGGTGGTCATGACCAATCCGACCACCGGGGGCGTCACCGCCTCCTTCGCGATGCTCGGTGACATTCATCTCGCCGAGCCCGGCGCGATCATCGGTTTCGCCGGTCAGCGGGTGATCGAGGAAACCATCCGCGAGCAGCTTCCCGAAGGCTTCCAGCGCTCGGAATATCTGCTGGAACACGGCATGGTCGACAAGGTGGTTCGACGCCATGACATCAAGGCCACCCTGGCGACTCTTCTCGGAATGATCGGCAATCCACGGCCAAGCGCCGAGGTCGTGTCACTCTCGCCAAAGGAAGACGCCGAGGAGC
The DNA here is from genome assembly GCA_038118725.1 of Alphaproteobacteria bacterium. Taxonomy (GTDB): domain Bacteria; phylum Pseudomonadota; class Alphaproteobacteria; order Thalassobaculales; family Thalassobaculaceae; genus JADHLJ01. The sequence goes on from JAYOIK010000025.1 coordinate 37,880, forward strand.
CCCGGGACACCGCCGGCGCGCCCGCGACGCTACCAAACGACAATGGAACGGCGCCGGCCTAAATGCCCGCGAACCGCGTTGATGGTGCTCCGCCATGATTTCGGATCCAATCCTAGACCGACTCTCCACGCTGTTTCCCAAGTCGATGGAGCTTTCCCTGGACCGGTTGCGGGCCTTGCTCGCGGCGCTGGATCATCCCGAGCGTCGGTTGCCGCCGGTTATTCATGTCGCGGGCACCAACGGCAAGGGCTCCACCGTGGCGATGCTACGGGCGATCCACGAGGCATCGGGCCGCCGGGTTCACGCCTATATCACCCCGCATCTGGTGCGTTTTTCCGAGCGCATCACGCTGGCCAATCACGAAATCGAGGACCCGGTCTTCGCGGATATTCTCGAGGAATGCGAAACCGCCAATCAGGGCCGGCCGATTACCTTGTTCGAGATCACCACCGCCGCCGGGTTTCTGGCCTTCGCGCGGGTGCCCGCCGATTTGCTGTTGCTGGAGGTCGGCCTTGGGGGGCGGCTGGACGCGACAAACGTGATCGACGCGCCGGCGCTGTCGGTCATCACGCCGATCTCGATGGATCATCAACGCTATCTCGGTGACACGATCGGGAAAATCGCCTCCGAGAAAGCCGGCGTCCTGAAGCCCGGGGTGCCCGCCGTTGTCGCGAGGCAGGACCAGGCGGCGCTCGAGGTCATCCAGGATCGTGCCGAGGCGATCGGCGCGCCACTGGTGATCGAGGGGCGTGACTGGAGTGTCGAGTCGAGCCGGGACGGGTTGGTTTTCAGAACCGAAAGCATGACCCGCCATCTGCCGAGACCGGCGCTTCCCGGCGCCCACCAGATTGGCAACGCCGGGGCGGTTCTCGCCGCCGTCGAAATCCTGCAAGCGCGGTTTCCGACATCCGCGGACGCGCTCGTGACGGGCATGACGTCGGTGCGGTGGCCAGCGCGTCTGCAAAGGCTTAAACGTGGGCCGATGCTGGACGAGCTCGGCCCGGGCGACGAACTGTGGCTAGACGGCGGCCATAACATCGGCGCGGCCCGGGTTGTCGCCGACATGGTTCGAGAATGGCGCGAGACCCGACCGGAACGCGCGGTTCACTTGATCTACGGAACCTTGGATGTCCGCGATCCGAACGAGTTTCTCGGGGTTTTCAAGGGTCTTGCCGGCCAGGTGCGCGGCGTCGCCATCCCGGATCAGCCAAGCACGATCAGCGCAGAGGGTATCGCCCAAGCGGGCCGTCGCGCCGGGCTCGATGCCTTGCCATCGGCCAGTGTCGTTGAGGCGCTGAAATCCATCCTCGCCGCCGAGACAGGCCCGAGCACCATCATGATCTGTGGATCGTTATATCTGGCCGGCGTGGTCCTTCGCGACCACGATTAAACCGGCCTCTTCAACGCCGTAAAACGCCTCAACTACCCGCGAGGGCGTCCTCGACCCATTCGGTCAGCTTGTGTGGCGGCAGGGCGCCGATCTTGGTTGCCGCGACCTCGCCGTCCTTGAACAGCATCAGGGTCGGGATGCCGCGCACGCCGTAGGTCGACGGGGTGCCGGGATTGTCGTCGATATTCAGCTTGGCGACCGTGACCCGGTCCCCCAGTTCGGCGGCGATCTTCTCGAGCGTCGGGGCGATCGCCTTGCAGGGCCCGCACCACTCCGCCCAGAAATCGACCAGAACGGGCTTGCCGGATTGCAATACATCGGCGGCGAAATCGGAGTCGGTGGTGGAGACCGTGGACATGGCAATCGCTCCTGAAAATATCCTCGTGAGGATCGACACGCTCGAATCACGCCGATCATTGAGCTGAATCTAGGAACCGCCCCCCATGGCGTCAAGGGTTGGTGACGACCCTTGGAGGGGAACCGCGGAAACGCTCAGCAGATCCATCGGCAGCGTCATCAGATTCGGCCCGTCCGTCCACAAAAGAGCGCAGTGAATGGGCCGGTCCGGATATAGATCTCCCAGCAATATCCGATAAGCCGCCATCTGACGCAGATACGTGCTCGGCACATCCTCAACTCGATCCGGCGGTGGTCGATTGGTCTTGAAATCGATGACGGTGACCAAGTCGTCACGCACCAGAAGTCGGTCAATCCGGCCCGAAAGCACGATCGCGTTCGCGCCTTCGCCGACGGTTCCGACGATCGGCACCTCCGCCAGGGCGTCGGGCGAGAAGATGTCGCCCAGCGCCGGATCGTTCAGCAGCCTCAGGACCTCGTCAAGGTAAAGCTCGCGCTCGGCTTCGGTCAGGTCATGGACCGGGCGCGCGAGATAATCCAGGGCCGCCTCGGCGCGGCGTTCGAGTTCGATCAAGGGTAGCCATTGCAGCAGGTAGTGAATGATGCGGCCTCGCCGGAACCGTCGGGTATCGCCGTCCTGGAACGGAGAGCGAACCGGCATTTCCGGTTCGAGACGCGAGGGTGAAAGCGGGCGGGGTGGGTGACTATCCGCGAGCGGTGGCGACGTTGCCCATCCCGGTGGGTCGATCGCGGCTCCCCGAGCCTCGACGGGACCGACCCGACCGTCCGGCTGCTCGGTCTGTGGCGACTCCAGCACCAGATCGTCTTCCGCGTCGTCTATACCCGTAATCGCCTCGAGACCCTGCTTGATCATCTGGTACCAGGTCGAGGCATTGGACGCGCGGCGTGTGCCCCAACCGGCGACGTAGAGCCGGTCCTCGGCGCGGGTCATCGCGACGTAGAGCAACCGGTGATACTCCCGGTCCCGCTTTTCCGCGGCCTCGGCACGGGCCACGGCGGAAATCGCGGCGTCGGTATCCCGGTTGGGTGACCAGATCGGCACGGAGCGACCACCGTCATCCTCGACCCACAGCAGTTTCGGCGTGCGATCCGGGGCCGCCATGGTGTCGGGGAGGAAAACCACCGGTGCCTGCAACCCCTTGGAGCCATGCACTGTCAGAATTCGAACCTGATCCGATTCGCCGGTCTCCAAGTCGCGTTTCACCTCGAATTCCGCCGCCGCCAGCCAGTGTAAAAAACCTTGCAGCGAGGGTACATGCGAGCGCTCGTATTCCAGCGCTTGAACCAGGAACTCATCGACCGGATCGCCGGATTCCGGACCGAGACGCTCTAGGATTCGCCGCCGCCCGCCGCCCGCCAGCAACTCCGCGTAAAGCTCGTAGGGCGGCGTGAAATCCGCCCGTGAAAGCCACCAGGACAGCTCGTCGAATGCGTCGGCATATTTCGGCTTGCCGCCGGCGCTTGCCTCCAGGACCCGCCACAGGCTTGCGTCGCCGCGGTCCCAGCACAAGTCAAACAGATCCTCGTCGTCAAAACCGAAAAGCGGCCCCTTGAGCACCGTCGCCAGATTGAGGTCGTCCTCGGGCAATAACAGAAACTGACCAAAGGCAACCAAATCCATCACCGCGAGTTGGTCGGTCAACACCATGCGATCGACACCCGCGACGGCGATCTCGCGTGCCTTGAGCGCCCGTACCAACTCGCCGACGAACCGACCGCGGCGGCGCACCAGCACCATGATGTCGCCCGGACGCAGGGGACGGCCCTTGGAGGGGAGTACTTCTCCGGTTGCCAACCAATGCGCGATCCGGTCGGCGATCTTCTCCGCCAGGCGACGCCGGGGCTCATCGCTTTCGCGTTGCCGCACCGGTGGTTCCCATCCCATCCGCGCGTCGCCGTCATCCTCCAACGGCATCTCCGGCGGCCAGAGCGTGACCCGTCCGGCCTGGCCGGCGCGATGCGCGCGATGTCCGAGAGGCCGGGTCGCGCCATCCGGGCCGATCTCCAATACGCCTTCGCCGGCGACGGAGCCGTTAAAGACGGCGTCGACCGCGTCGAGAACCGCGGTCGTCGAGCGGAACGACATATCCAAGCCGACGCTGCGCCAACCCTTCTTGGCGGCGGCCGCGCGGCCCGCGAACATATCGCGCATCTCGAGAAAGCCTTCGGGATCCGCGCGCTGAAAGCTGAAGATCGATTGCTTGACGTCACCCACCGCGAAGGCGGTGCGGTCACTGTCAGCCGCCGCGCCGATTCCGGCGAAGAATTCCTCGGTCAGTTTTTCGACAATGCTCCATTGTTCCGGATTGGTGTCCTGAGCCTCGTCGATCAGCACATGGTCCAACCCACCATCGAGCTTGAACAGCACCCAGGACGCGACACCGGGCCGCCAGAGCAGGTCTCGCGCGGCGAGGATCAGATCGTCATAGTCAACCAGGCCGTGCCGCCGCTTGCCTTCCTCGTAGAAGTTCAGCACGGAGGTCGCGACGCGGACCAAGGCGATCGAACGCACGGCCAGATCCAGGGCGCGCCGCCGTCCTTCGATCTCCAGCAGCCGTTCCGCCTCTTGGGTAAGGGTTTTGAGAATATCCGGGTTGGTCTCGACGATCTTCTTGGTCGCCAAGCGTGCCTGAACGGTGCCTTTCTTGGTCAGGAAGGCGGCTTTGTAGCGTTCAAAGCCATCGGCCCTTTCATCAGGCGAAGCCAGCCAGGCGGCGATTGCTTCTCCACGCTGAATATCGGTTTTGCCGCCCAGCACCAAGGCCGCGGCGGCCGAGCGTAGCGCCGCCGGATCGAAGGCTTCGTCACGAACCGCCTCGGCGATCAACGCCGCGTCCGTCGCGCCTTCCTCGACGTCCAAGACGCCGCGGATCGATCGCGCGAGTTCCTCGATCCCGCCGGCCTCCCGGATCGCCTGCTCCAGCCGCGCGCGCTCCGAGAGCAGATCACCGACCAGTTCCGATAGCCCGTCCTCTGATACTCGGGCCGTCACCTCGGCCAGGGCATCGGCGAGCTCCGGGTCACCGCCGTGTCGCGCGCCGATGATCGTGAGGTCTCGGGCCATGCGCATGCGCTCTGTCGCGGTGCGCTCGTCCAGAACATCGAATTGCGGCGGTAGGTTCGCTTCCAGGGGGAAACGGCGCAGGACCGACTGGCAAAATCCGTGGATGGTCTGCACCTCCAGGCCGCCAGGCGCGTCCAACACCGTCGCGAACAACCTGCGGGCGTTATCCAAGGCGTCTGCTTGCACCTCCCGACCGGACAAATCCTCCAACTCGGCGCGCAGTTTCTCGTCTTCGATTACCGCCCAGTTCGACAGCTTTCCGGCGATCCGGGTCGCCATTTCCGCCGCCGCCGCCTTGGTGAAGGTCAGGCACAGAATCCGCTCGGGCCGCGCGCCGGACAACAGCAGCCGCAATACCCGGTCCGTCAGAACCTTGGTCTTGCCGGACCCGGCGGAGGCGGCCACCCAGACCGACTGTTCCGGTGCCGAGGCGATCCGCTGGGCGGCCTGCGCGACACTCGCGACCGAGTCCGTCCCGCTCGGCCCGCTCCCGCCGGCATAGCCGCTCATGACAACCACTCCTTGATCCGCGCGAGATGCGCGTAGTCATCGAAGGTCGGCGCCAGATCCGGATCCGGAACCGCCAGATAAGGCGTTTCCTCGACCTCGAAGGCCTCAATCAATCCCAGCAGGCCGGTTTCCGCCGCCTCGACAAGGGCGGCGATGTCACGATCATGCGCGCGCATCTCGCCGGCGGGCTCGCCACCGGTTAATCGCCAATAGTCCAACGAGGTCGCCGCGCCCTCGGACAATCCGTCGAAACCGCCCCGTCGCAGGATCAGCGCCTCCAAGGGAAGTTGCGGCGCGAGACCCTCGTCCACATTGCCGCGAGACGGAACCCGCCCGGTTTTGTAGTCGATGATCGTCCAGCCCCCATCGGCCCGCCGATCCAGCCGATCGGCGATCGCCGTGAGCTTGATCGGTCCATTGGGGCCCGGGAGCTCTATCTCCCCTCTCACCTCGCTATGGGAGGCGGCGAGAGAGGGTGCGCGCTCGGCCTCGGCGGCGATGAACCAGCGGGCGATGCGTTCAAATCTCGGCCACCAGAACGCCCAGACAGCCGGTCGGTCGATTACCGCCTCAAAGACCCGGCGCCCATGTTCCAACAGCGCCGCCAGCGCCGCGTCGTGATCATCGGGGGCGCCGGCGCGGATAAAGCCGTCCAGCGCGTCGTGGATCAGATTGCCGCGATCCGCGGCGCCGGGCTCCCCGTCCAGTGGATCGAGAACATTCAGATCCAGTACACGGCGCGCGTAAATCGCGTAGGGATTGCGTTGCCAGGTTTCGATCTGTGTCACCGAGAATCGCTTGGGGCGGGCCGATACCGGCGGCGTCGGCCGCGGCGGGGCGAGCTTCTTCGGATTTTGGGCCGCGTCCAGACCCTCGCGCCAGCCCAGCCAAGGCGCGTCCGGGTCGCCGGCTTTCAAAAGGTCGGAGGCGCCCAACGCATCCATGACCGATTGAATACGCAACAACCAGCGGGACGGCACGGTCGGCGCCCCGCCGACCCTTTGCGAGCGCGTGATCATCACCTCCTCGGCGCCGCAGGCTTGCACGAAGTCATGCGCCGACTGGCCAACCCGAACCTCGGGCAGAGGCAGGCCGAGCGCGCTCCGCATCGGCCGGTTGAGCCACGGATCCGCCGTGGTCTCCGGCGGCCAGGTTCCCTCGTTCAACCCACCAAGAATAACGCGATCGTAGGATTGCAACCGACCTTCCAGGGGCCCCAGGATCGCGAGCCGCGGATGGGCCGGGCGCCGAGGTCTAAAATCCTTGTCGTCCAGCAGTGCATCCAACAAGGCGATGTAGTCACCGCCGTTCATTGCCGGCCAATCCCGCGCCACCGAGAACAGATCGGCGAGAAACTCGGCGGCTTCCTCGCCGTCATCCCCGGCCCAGATCGACGGGTGATCCCGATGCGCGGGTAAATCCGGTTCGACCGCCGCCAGCCGCTCGGCCAAACCGTTATGAGCCAACAGCAGATCCCGTAGCGTGATTGATCGACTGGCCACGGCCGTCTCGAATGCTCGAATCTCGGGAGCAAGACCCTTCAGCCAATCGATCAGCACGCGGCATTCACGCGCGGTGACACGTTTTCGGCGCAAACTCTCCTCATCGCGGGCCTCGCCTTCCAGAGCCGAAAGCAATCCGTCAAGTCCCGGGCCCGGTCTCGGGCCGCGTAGCACCAGCCGTTCCAGCAGTCGCGCGCGTCGCCGGAACGCGCCGGGTGCCAAACCGCCCAGGGCCAAGGGATGTTTCAGCGCCGCCAGAAGCGGAACCGGCGCCAGACCGTCCGTGACCATCGCCCCGGTCAGGCGCCAGAACGCCATGGCGGGTGTATCGGCCAGCGGCATGCCGGCGGAGTCATCAACCTCGATCTCCCAACGCCGAAGCTCCGATTTAACCCGCCGCGCCAAAGCCCGATCCGGGGTGACCAGCGCGCAGGTTCGGCCCTCGGTCTCAAGCGCCTCTCGCATGGCGAGCGCGATGACACCGGCTTCCTCTTGAACACCGGCGCATTCGATCAACGAAAGGCCCGATAGATCCTGGGGATCGATATCGCCGTGGGTCAATCCACGCCAGCCACCGGTGGTTTCCGCTGGGCGCATCGCCTCGCGCAGCAACCTTGTTCGCGCCACCATCGACGGGTCCGACCGAACAGGCGAACCGGTGTCCCACGGTGTGACCGCGTCGCGACCGACTTTCAGGCGCCGCAACAGGTTCGCCAACGCGTGCTGCGGATGCGCGCTATCCCGAGCCGCGGCGCGCCAGCTTGCCTCGTCCAGATCGAGATCCAGACCGGGAAGGACCACGGCGCCTTGGGGCAAAGCGGCGACCACCGCCATCAGCCGCGCGGTCGCCGGAACACTGCCGGTTGATCCGGCGATGGTGACGGGCCGGTCCGGCCGCTGCTCGCGCCATCGCTTGGCAAGATCGCTCAGCATGCGATCTCGGCGCACCGCCGGGTCCACCGCGCCCTCTTCTTCCAAAAGCCGTGGCCAGAACTCCGTTACGATGGTGAGGAAATCCAGGGTCTGTCGCCAATGTCCGGCATGTTCGTCCGGCACCAGCCCGGCCAGCGCTTCAAAGGCCACTCCCTCGGTCTGCATCTGATCAAGAAGACGGGCCAACTCCCGGGCCAGGCGAGCGGCCTGGTCCGGTGACGCGGTCTCCTGCGCGCCGGCGGCGGCGGTGGACGCCAGATAGCGCATCACCAAGCGGGTCAACAGCAACTGTCGTCGCAAATCCGAGATCGCCGGCGGACAGTCGTCTCCGGTTTCCGCCTCGAGCGCGAAGCTCCCGGCGCCGAAGGGCTCTTCATCGTCGACGTCGCCGACCGCGCGTATCTCGGGCAACAGCATCGCGCGGCCTTCGCCCAGACGCAGAAAAGCATCCGTCAGAACCCGCGCCGCGCGACGATGTGGCACCAGAACGATGCCGTGGCTCAGGCGTTCGGGGTCACGACCGGCGCGGTACCAGAGACCGGCGGCGAGGGCGTCGGCGAACGAACGGTCGCCTGGGATGGTGTGGATTTGCTGCCCGTCCACGTCTGGGCCTAGAAAAACGGGACCGCGGGCGCGTGTCCATTGGCGAAACGGGCGCGGGCATGCTCGAGATCCTCGGGCGTGCTGATGTGATACCAAAGGCCGTCATGCGGGATACCGAACAGCCGCTCGCTCTCGATCGCCCGGTCGTAGAGCCAATTCAACGAGAACGCCCCTTCGGGCGCGTCGCGGAGAGCGGTCGGGTTGATGATCGACAGCCCCATATAGGCATAGGGCGCGATGCCGTTCTCCTGGCGCCTCTCAAGCCGTCCATCCTGGTCCATGGTGAAGTCGCCGTGCCCGGTGAAATTCGAGACCCCGGCGAGCGGCATCAGCATCAGCAAGACATCCATTCGGGCCGCGTCCCAGCTTTCCGCCAGGCGCAGCAGCGGGCTCTTCATGCCGTCCGCCCAGACGCTGTCGCCATTTAGGACATAGAAGGGCTCTTCACCCAGTGACGGCAAGGCCCGAACCACGCCGCCGCCGGTTTCCAGCGGCTCCTCCTCGACCGAGACGGCGAGGCGACCGTCGTCGAGCGCGCTCACGAACTCGATGATCTTTTCCTTGAGATGAGCGGCGTTCACCACGACACGCTCGACGCCCGCAGCCAGCAGATGGTCTATCGAGCGGCCCAAAACCGGCTGCCCCTCGATCACCAAAAGCGGCTTGGGGATGCGCTCGGTCAACGGCAACATGCGCTTGCCGTAGCCGGCCGCGAGAATGATCGCGCTTTTCGGAACATCGGTGGTTCGCGCCGGCAAGTGGGAAAGGAACATGATCTCTATATTCCTCCGCCAGGCTTTGGGGTCAGTCTCACTTCGCGAGGGACCACGCGATCGATCCACTCCCGCACGCCTCCCAACTCGGGAATTCGCAGATTTGCCTCGGTGTGCCGCCAGAGCCTTGGAATGTGTTCCAGATAACCGTGGTTTCCGTATAACACCGATTGCCGGGTAAATATCCCGAATACCTTCAAGGCCCGTTGCGCGCCAAAGGCATGATAGGATCGCATGAAGGCGGGGCGATCGATATCCGGACCCATCGCGTCAAAATAGCGCCGTAGCATCGCCGACACGAGATCCTCCGCTATGTCGCGACGGGAATCCTGCAGCAGCGAGACCACGTCATAGCTGGAAGGGCCGATGACCGCGTCCTGGAAATCCAGCAGCCCGCAGGCTCCCAGCCCGTCGCGCGCGGCAATCACCATGAGATTGTCGACGTGATAGTCGCGTAGAACCAGACATTCCGGTGCCTCGCGGAAAACCGGCAGACAGTCCCGCCATGCCGTGAGATACGCCTCGCGCGTCTCGTCCGAGATTTCGAGACCCAGACCGGGTTTCAGATACCAATCGACGAACATCGCCGCCTCGGCCAACAACTTGTCGTCGTCATAGGCCGGTATCGTTGCCGGTAGCGCGTCAATCGGTCGGTGGCCCAGATCGACGAGAACATCGAGCGCGAGGGCGTAGAGGGACCGCTCATCCGCGCCTCGAGACAAGGCCTTGGTGTAGGTCGCGTCGCCAAAATCATCGAGCAACAGAAACCCATCCCGCGTATCCTTCGCGAGAACCCGGGGGGCGCTGTAACCGAACCCGTTAAGCAATCCGGAAAGGGTGGCGAAAGGGACGACGTCCTCGAGTTCCGGTGGCGCGTCCATGACCACATAGTTGTCCGCGCCGCGGTGAACGCGAAAGTATCGTCGAAACGAGCAATCATCGGCGAGGGGAGAAATCGTGGCGGCGGCCAACCCATTGCGATCAAGGAAGCCGCGCAGCAGATCGGATCGTTTGGAAACATCGTCGGCTTGAACCGTCAAGACAGCCTCTTGGTTTCAGTGCCCACTCAGCCGGTCGGCCCAACGCGCGTCACCTCTTAGGGCCACCAACCTCTCCTCCGATTTATCGCAAAACCCAAGATGTATTTCGAGCCTTTTGAGGGGTAGCAGCTCCAACGCGTGTTCGGGCCATTCGATTAGCGTGATCGCCTCGGCGAAGGCTTCCTCCACGCCGAGCTCCCAAATCTCCTCGGGCTCCGACAGTCGGTAAAGATCGAGATGCCAAAGCGCGACGGTTTCCAGCGATTCGCCGGTTTCATAGACCTGCGCCAAGGTAAAAGTCGGGCTCGGCACTTCCTGATCCGGCGTGGTCATCGCGCTAATAAACGCCCTCGCGAAGCTTGTCTTGCCGGCGCCGAGATCGCCGAAAAGGCAAAGAACGTCGCCGGGCAGACAAGCCGATGCCAGCCGTTCCGCGAATTTCGCGAGGCCCGATTCGGTCAAAACTCGATCCTCGACCACGGGCGCCAAGCCATCGGCGGTTGGATCATTCGACATGGCTTGCCTCTCGGCGGTCGGGTTCGAGTGACGAGTTGGCTGGCCCGTCATTGTCATCGGTTGACGGTTCGGGGTGATCCGGCAGCCAACATGAAACCACGGTCCCCAATCCGACATCCGAACGCAGTGTCACCTCGCCACCATGCAAACGCATGAGCCGTTCGACCAGCGCCAAACCGAGCCCCGCCCCGGTCGGGCGTCCCCTCGACTGGCCTTTTTCGAAGGATTCGAAAATCCGGTGCCGGATGTCGTCGGGAATCCCGATCCCGGTATCGGATACCTCCAACACGGTGGCTCCGTCCTCTCGGCGCGCGGAAAGCAGAATCCGGCCATCTCCCGGCGTGAATTGAAGCGCGTTGGATACGAGATTGAAAAGCGCCTGTTTGAGACGTACCGGATCGGCGATGACCGTGGTGCTGTCCGGCGCGACGCTTGATTCCAGCGCAATGTTCCTCGAACGCGATCTCTCCCGCGCGAGAACCATCAATTCCTCGAACAAGGTTTGGACGTCCACTTGCTCTGGATCGAGCTCGAGATAGCCCGCCTCGATCGAGGCCAGATCCAGGATATCGTTGACCAGCCTCACAAGTCGCGTCGACGCGGCGATCAGGGACTCGGCGTAGTCCAGTTGTTTGGTATTCATCGGTCCGACGACCTGCATTTTCAACAGCTCGGAAAATCCAATGATGGCGTTCAAGGGCGTACGCAATTCATAGGAGACATTGGCGATGAACTCACTTTTCAGCCGGTCCGCCTGTTCGAGCGCCTCGGCGCGTTCGCTAAGGGCGCGTTGGATGAGAATTGAATCGGTGACGTCCCAATACTGAACCAATGTCGCCCCGACGGACAGAGGCACCATCGCGTAGTCCAGAACCGAGCCGTCCAGGCGCTCGGCTCTCCCGGTATCGCCGGAACGGTCGGCCAGACGATGCGCGAAATCATCCCTAAATCTTACCCAGTCGTCGCTATCGGCGAGACTGGGGCGCATAAGTTCAAGAACCTCGGACACATGCGGTTCTCCGTCCGACAGGTCCGCCGGCAGTCGCCAGAGCGCGCTGAAACGCGGGTTCAAGAGCTTCAAGCGACCGTCGCTGCCGAAAACGGCCAGCGCGTCGTTCAGGTTGTCGATGGTCTCGCGCTGCACCGCGCTCAGGATATTGTAGGAACGCTCCAGGACCAGCCGGTCGGTTACATCCTCGAACGTTAGCAGCAATCCGCCATTGGGATGAGCGGCGGCCACCATCCGCAAGGTGGTCTCGTCGGGCAGGAACAGGAGCTCCTGGCGGGCGGCGATCAGCCCCGTGAACATCGCGTTCCATTGATCGCGAAAGGCCGCGAAATCCGCTTGTTCCGGAAGCCGGCGCCGCTCGCGCAGCAGGTTCAGGAACTCGCTGACCGTGGGCTCGTCCCGCAAGAGTTCGGTTTCGACTTTCCAAAGCCGGGTGAACGCCGTGTTGAAATATCCCAACCTTTTGTCCGGCCCGAATATCGCGATCGCGGTCGAGAGCTCCTCCAGAACCTCCTCATGGGCCGCCACCAAACGCGCGAGGTCGGACTGAGTGGCTTCCAGCGCCGTGACGTCGAGAGCCCATCCGACCGTGCCCACCTCCTCGAGCATTGGTGTTTCCGAGAACTCATATAACCGCCGATCTCCGGCGACCACCATGTGAACGCTCCCCGATTGCGGTCGGTTGGTCGAGAGCGCGTGGCGCGCGATCGCCTTGGAAGGATCCTCCGCGCCCACAAGCGCGATGGCCGCGGGATTGCGATGTTCCATCTCGAGGTCCGGGCCGCGGATCCAAATCGGCATCGGTAGGATCGAGAGCGCGGTCTCGAACAGCCGTCGTCGCGCGTTCAGGTCTCGCTCGCTCGTGTCCTCGAACCACAAGACATCGATATCGGCGCCCGTCGCTTCCGAAACGATCCGTTCTCCGAACACCGCGAGGACGCGATTGCCGTCTCGCGTGATGAGATCCGCCTCGAACCCGGCGCCGTTGGCTTGAAGCGCCGAGAGTCGTTCTTGCAAGACGGCTCTAGATTCCGCGTTAAACGCCTTCAGCACGGCTTCGCCGACATCTCCATGGTCATCAAGCCCAACCTCGGGGAGTTCCAACCCGCGCCGCAGGGCCGGGGTGGCCCGCGCTAGCCGCGCTCCGGTCAGGGATCGGGGGTCGGTCTCGAGGAACAGGGCGGATACGCGATCAGACGATAGGACAAGGTCCCGGGCCTGGAGCCCGCGCCGGGCGTCTCGCGCCTGAATCGCCGTGTCACGGGTTCGACCGCTCTGGCGCAGCAACAGCACCAATAGCGCGCCGCAAAAGACAATCAGCCCCAGGACGAAATAGTCACCCCGCGCGACCGCGGGCTCCGCCGATTGGGCCCAGGCGATATCGGATGCCGTCATCGCCGCGACGACGATCGCCAATCCAGCCGTGACAGAGGATCGCCAATTCTCGAACATGCCGCGAGCCTACGCCGGAGGGATCGCGGTCTCAACCATCGCGCATGATCGCCCAGGCGCGCATGGCTGCTTTCCCGTCGTCGATCAAGCCTTGGGCGTGGGACCGTAGTGTTCGGTCATATAGGCTTCGCTGAACTTGCCGGAGGCGCGATCGTCGGCGACCGCGGCCGGATCCCGCTCGCCGGGATCGCCATAGCCGCCGGCGCCGGGGGTGTTCACCACCACGGCCTGATGCGGGTGCAACTCCATGTCCGGTGGCTTGTGGGCCAATTGCCGCGTCGCCGCGCCGTCTTCCATTAACCAGAAACTACCGCTGGCGCCGGGCTTGCCGCCGAATATGCCCCAGGGCCGATTGCGAAAACGCTCACCCACGCCGTTGAAAATACAGGTGTGCCCCAGGGGGCGCACGACGCGCTGGAGGCCCATTCCGCCACGATATTGTCCCGCGCCGCCGGAATCCTGAATCAGACCGTAACGCTCGACCAACAGCGGGTACTCCATCTCGATCGCCTCGACCGGCAGGTTGGAGGTGTTTGTGATATGCACCTGGACACCGTCCTTGCCGTCACGGTCATTGCGCCCGCCGAAGCCGCCACCCAGGGTCTCGAGATAGACATAGGCCTCGCCGGTATCGGGATCATTGCCGGCGAAGACCGCCATGGAGTTCGCCCCGTTCGCCGCGCCGACCGCCGCCTCGGGCAAGGGCGTCGCCAGGGCGCCGATGACCACGTCGATGATCCGCTGCGAGGTATGCGCCCTTGATGCCACCGAGGCCGGCGCGACACAGCTCAGCATGGTGCCCGACGGGGCGGTGACCTCGACCGCGTCCAGAACCCCATGATTATTCGGGATTTCCGGGTCCAGCATGGCCTTCAGACAATAGCAGACCGCCGCCTTGGTGCCGTGCAGGGGGATATTGATATTGCCCGGCGTCTGCGGCGAGGTGCCGGTGAAGTCGAAAACCGCGCGCTCCCCGTCGATCGTCGCGGTCAGCTTGATCGGTACGTTGATCGCCTCGCGCCCATCGTCGTCCATGACGTCCTCGAAGGTATAGACACCGTCCGGGATGCGGGAGATGGCGTCGCGCATCCGCTGGCCGGTACGGGTGATGATTTCCTCGAACACCTTGGCAACCAGCGCGGCGCTATTCTTGGCGGCGATATCCTGGAGCCGTCGTTCGGCCAAATTGAGGGCGGCGAACTGAGCATTGTAGTCGCCGCGCCGTTCGTCGCGCACCCGCACGTTCAAAAGCAGGATATCGAAGAGATCCTGGTCCAGCTTGCCGCGCCGGAACAGCTTGATCACCGGAATGCGGAGACCTTCCTGGTAGATCTCGCTCATCCCGCCGGCCATCGAGCCCGGCGACATGCCGCCGATATCCGCGTGATGCGCGATATTGCAGACAAAGCCCAGTAACTCGCCGTCGACGAAAACCGGCTTGGCCAGGCTGACATCCGGGAGATGCGTGCCACCGCCCTCGTGTGGGTCGTTGGCGGCGAAGATGTCACCCTCGTGAATTTCCGAAATATCGTATTTCTTTAGCAGCGCTTCCATCTGACCCAGCACCGAGGCGACATGGACCGGGATGCTGTTATAGGCCTGGGTCACCAGCTTTCCGTGTCGGTCGACGATGGCGCAGGAATGGTCGTGGCGTTCCTTGATGTTCGTCGAATAGGCGCTTTTCATCAGCGCGATGAAGGCCTCGTCCACCACCGATTGCAGGGCATTGGACATGATCTCCGTGGTGACGGGATCCGGGCTGGGAATATTCTCGTTCCTTGACGTGGTCATGGCTCAAGCCCCCACTTCGATGATCAGATTGCCGTGCGCGTCGACCCTGGCCAGATCGCCGGGATGAATGACGGTCAGCGCGTCGAGTTGCTCGACAACCGCCGGGCCGCGCACCGATTGGCCCGCCGACAGGCTGGAACGCTCGTAGACAGGCGTCTCAACCGGCTCTTCCGCCGCGAACCAGACGGCGCGCGACCCGATGGGGCTCGGCTGGGTCGCGCTCTCCTCACCGGCCGTGGTTTTCTGATCCGGCGCGGTGCGACCCACGGCGGCGACACGGATATTCACGATCTCGATCGGATCGGTTTCCGTGAAATGCCCGTAAGTGCGCTCGTGCAGCTCGTAAAACCGCTCGCGGAGCACTTCCAGCGAGGACATATCCGGCTCCACGCCGCCCTCGATCTCGACCCAGGGAACGGTCAGCTCGAAATTCTGTCGGACATAGCGCATGTCGAAAGCGATCCGGAGCGAGCGATCCGCCATCGCGATGCCCTCATCCGCGAACCAGGCTTCGGCCCGCCCCCGCAGATCCGCGAGATCACCGGCCACCGCCGTCAGCGTGTCGGCGTCGTAGGGCAACCGCCTGGTCGCGACGAAATCCTCCTTCAGGTCCGAGACCACCAAACCTTGCGCGCAGAGAATCCCCGGCGCGGGAGGCACGATGATCTCGCGCATCTCCAGCTCTCGAGCGACATCGCCGGCGTGCAGAGCGCCGGCGCCGCCGAACGCCATGAGCGCGAAATCGCGGGGGTCATGGCCGCGTTCCACCGAAATCGAACGGACCGCGCGCACCATGTTGGCGACCACAATGCCGAGAATACCCAGTGCCGTCTTCTCCACCGTAAACCCGAGCCGGTCGGCGGTGGGCTGGATCGCCTGGCGCGCCAATTCAACGTCCAAACGCATGGCGCCGCCGATCAATGAGTCCGGGAGCCGCCCGAGCACCAGATTGGCGTCGGAGACCGTCGGCTCGGTACCGCCCCTGCCGTAACAGGCGGGTCCGGGCTCGGCCCCGGCGCTGAGCGGGCCGACCTTCATCAGGCCGTCACGGTCGAACCAGGCGATCGAGCCGCCACCGGCGCCGACCGTGTGGATGTCGATCATCGGCAGGCGGATCGGAAAGCCCGCGACATTGCGGTCATAGCCGATCCCCGCCTCGTTACCTTGGATCAAGGCGACATCGGCGCTGGTTCCACCCATGTCGAGGGTGATCACATCGGGCCGTCCGGCCAGCGCCGCTTGATGGATCGCGCCGACCGTGCCCGCCGCCGGGCCGGACAGGGCCGTGCGGATCGGCATGTCTCCGGCCCGCTCCACCGACATCAGACCGCCGCTGGATTGGTTGATGCCGAGCCGGGCCTTCGGCGCCACCTCGGCGAACCGCCGGCCGAGCGTCTTCATATAGCGGCCGATCACGGGCTGGAGATAGGCGTTCAACAGCGTGGTCGAGAACCGCTCGTACTCACGAAACTCCGGCTGCACCTCGGAGGAAAGCGAGATCCCGATATTCGGCAAGCGTTCGCGCAGGGCCGCGCCGATCCGCCGTTCGTGATCCGGGGCCAGGAACGAGAACAACAGACACACGGCGCAGGCATCGGTCTCGGCCCCGGCGACCGCGTCGACAACCGCGTTGATCGCGTCCTCGGTCAGCGGACGGATCTCCTGACCCTTGCCGCCGATCCGCTCGTTTACCTCGAAGCGCAGGTGCCTGGGGGCCAGCGGCGGCGGGTGGTCCGCCTTCATGTCGTACATTTTCGGGCGGATCTGCCGGCCTATCTCCAGCAGATCCTTGAATCCTTCCGTCGTGATCACCGCCACCGACGCGCCCTTGCGCTGGATCAGCGTATTGGTCGCGACAGTCGTTCCATGCGCCAGCCGCCCGATCTCCCCGGCCTTGATCCCGGCGGCCTCCATCAGCGCCGCCAGGCCATCGAGGATCGCGCGCGACGGGTCATCCGGCGTCGAGGGTGTCTTGTGCAGTTCAACGCGCCCATCCGCCGTGTTCAGCGCGTGAAAATCCGTGAATGTTCCGCCGACATCGACGCCGATAAACCACATGGGCCCATTCCTCTGGTCAGATTTTGTATTTTTGTTGTATACAAATTTGATGAACCAGGAAAGCCCTCAATCCGCATTGGCCAATCATGCTGGCGATACCCGGCCCGGCAAGGGCCAGAACGCCGATTTCGTGCATTCGAATCTGCGCGCCGATATCCTCTCGCTCGCCATCGCGCCGGGCGAGGCATTGGACGAGTCTCTGCTGTCGGCTCGCTATTCGGTTTCGCGAACCCCGGTGCGCGAGGCGCTTATCCGCCTGGCCTCGGAGAAGCTCGTCGTGCTGAGCCGCAACCGCCGGGCGACGGTTCAGCCGTTGGATCTAGCCGGGTTTCCAGGGTATCTGGAGGCGTTGGATCTATTGCAGCGCGCGGTGACGAGACTCGCCGCCGAGCGCCGGTCCGACGATGACCTCGCGGCGATCCGGCAGGCGCAAACCCGATACGACGCCGTGCTGGCCGAGCCCGCGTCGCTCGCCTCGGTCGAAGCCAATCTCGAGTTCCATCAGGCGGTCGCCAGGGCCGCGCACAGCCCGCACCTCGCCGACGCCTATTCCCGCGTTCTAGTCGAAGGCATGCGCTACATGGCACTCAGCTTTTCCGTCCATGACGCCGCCGACCGAGGGTATGAGCCGCATATGCGATCGGTTACCGACGAGCACAACGCCATGATCACCGCCATTGAGGCCAGCAATGGCGATGAAGCGGAACGGCTCGCCCATGATCACGTGGGTTTATTCCGACGCAGAATCTCAGCCTATCTGGAACGCGGCGGCACCGGGGCGGTTTCAGTGGCTCCGTCTTGATCGACGTGAAACGCGAGGTACGGTCATGTCCGACGCCCTGGCGAAGGCCAGAAAAAATAGACAAGGGCTTCTTCCGTCCAAACTCAACAGCGAAAGGTCGCGGAAGTCCTGGAACATCTCGGCATCCAGACAAATCGCGGCAAGAGCCCTGATCTTCATCAGGGCGACGGGGCGGAAGATGGACGATGTGTTACGCCCCTTCGATCAAACCGCCGCCGTCACATCCAAGTCCGGGTGCTTGCTCGTCCAGCCTGTCGCCGCCTCGTAGGCCGCCGCGACGCGGTAGCCCATGGCCTCGTCGAATTGGCCGGTCACGATCTGCATCGACAGCGGCAGGCCGGAGGAGCTGAAGCCGGTGGGGACCGCGACCGCCGGGTTGCCGGTAACGTTGAAGGGTGTGCGGGCCTGGCGGGGATAGTGCTTCTCGCCGGCCTCGAAATCCTCGATCAGGAAGGCGGGTTCCATGTTGTTGACCGTGACCACCGCGTCGAGACTGTTGAAATTTTCGTTGAATTCGGCGGCGTAGCGGGCCCGGGTGCGAGTCGCCTGGACATAGTCGACACCGCTATAGGCCATGCCCGGCAGCAAGCGCCCGAGCAGGAGCGCGCCGTAATCTTCCGCGCGCTCGGTGATCCATTTCTCGTGAATGGCGCAAGCTTCGGACAATAGGATCACCCGGTTGCAGGCGGCGTATTGGGCAAGCGGCCTTGTCTCGATCTCGCGGATCTCGGCGCCCAGATCCTCAAGCACCTTGATCGCGGCCTCGAGCGCCGCGGTCGTCTCCGGATCGGCAATCAGGTCCTTGGTGTAGAAATGCCGGATCACCCCGATCTTGAGGCCCTTGACGCCGCGACCCAACTGGCCGCCCATGTCGGAGACCAGTTCCTCCGCGCTGCCAGGGTCCTGGGGGTCATGGCCCGCGATCACCGAAAGCGCCAGCGCGTTATCCGCCGTGGTCCGGGTGAGCGGGCCGACATGATCGAGACTGAAGGAGAGCGGCACCACGCCGCGCCGGCTGACCCGGCCATAGGTCGCCTTCATGCCCAAAAGCCCGTTCATCGACGCGGGATTGCGCACCGAGCCACCGGTATCGGAGCCGAGCGCGATGGGCACGAAGCCCGCCGCCACCGCCGCGCCGGAACCACTGGAGGAGCCGCCGGGCGAGTAATCGCGACCCCAGGCGTTGCGGGCCGGTGGCCAGGGCAGATCGAAGGACGGGCCACCTAGCGCGAATTCATGGGTCGACAGCTTGCCCATCAGGATACCGCCCGCCGCGCGCAGCTTGGCCGTGACCGGCGCGTCGGCGCTGGCGACATTGTCGGCCAGCAGTCTTGAATGCGCCGTCGTCGGCCATCCCTCGGCGTCGATGATGTCCTTCAAGGCAAAGGGCACGCCGTGCAGCGGGCCGAGATCATCGCCGCGCATCACCGCGTCCTCGGCGGCCTTGGCGTCTGCCAGGCTCTGCTCCGGTCGCAAGGTCAAAAAGGCGTTCAGGCCAACGTCGTATTTCTCGATCCGGGCCAGCAACGCCTGGGTCAGCTCAACCGGCGACAGTTTCTTGGCGGCGATCAGGCGCGCCGCCTCGCCGGCCTCGAGCCAATGCATCTCGCTCATTGATCGCCTCCCTTGCCGGACGCCTTCCACGAGGTGGCGCGATAGACATGGGCGGGTTCCTGGCTCCAGTGGTTGTCGCGGTCCAGGCGGCTTACAGCCAGCCGCGCGGCGTCACCCGCCTTCTTGGCCCGCTCCTGTCCGACCGCCTTGGCCACCGCCTCCGGCAATCCCGACGGATCATTTCCTCGATCAACCATCACAACCTCCGTATCACCTGTTTGGCGCATCGCCTGTTTGGATTGACCATGGCATGATGGGGGAAAGTCGTCCACGCGGCGACGCTTGATATCAGCGAGTAGATCTCGGGGGAGGCAAGGATGGGCAGGTATCGCGAGACGGTTCACGGTCACACTCACATGGTGGCGGCGGGACACGGGCTGGCGGCCCAGGCCGGGTTCGCGATCCTGGAAGCCGGCGGAAACGCGGTCGACGCGGCCGTCGCCAGCGCCATGACCCTGGGCGTGGTGCAGAGCGATCTTGTGAATATCGCCGGCGTCGCGCCGATCATGGTCCGTCAGCCGACCGGCGAGGTAACCACCATCAGCGGTGTCGGGCGTTTTCCCCGCGCCGCGGATATCGAGCTGCTGATCCGCGAGCACGACGGTCACGTGCCGCACGGGGTCTTGCGCAACGTGGTTCCGGCGGCTCCCGACGCCTATATCACGGCGCTCGAGCAATACGGCACCTTGACTTTCGGCGAGGTCGTCCAAGGCGCTCTCAAGGCGGCCCGAGACGGTTTCATCATGCATGAACTGATGGCCCAGACCATTGCGGAACATGAGGAAGAGTATCGTCGGTGGCCGTCGAACAGCGCCATCTATCTGCCGAACGGCAAGCCGCCCGAGGTCGGCGATATCTTCGTGCAGTCGGATCTCGGCAAGGCTCTGCAATACATGGCCGACGAGGAAGCGGCATGCGGTGGAGGCCGTCTCGCGGGCCTGGCCGCCGCTCGGGACGCTTTCTATAGGGGAGATATCGCCCGCGCATTGGTCGGCTATCACGAGGAGAACGGTGGCTGGATGACCATGGCCGACATGGGCGACTTTCGCGTCGGTATCGAAGCGCCGGTCTCGGTTACCCATCGCGGCGTGACCCTGCATGCCTGTGGCGCCTGGTGCCAGGGCCCGAGCATGGCCCAGCTCTGGTCGTTCCTGGACGGCGCCGACCTCGCCGCGATGGGACATAACTCGCCGGAATACATTCACCATCTGACGGAGGTGATCAAACTGGTCTTCGCCGATCGCGAGTTGCATATCGGCGATCCCGAATTCGTCGACGTGCCGCTGGACCGGCTGCTCTCGCGGGCTCATGCGGAGGAAAGCCTCGCCCTGATCCGGCCCGACGCGGTGCTGCGCGGCGCCGATCTTTGGGGCGGAGTCGCCGAGGCCGAACGCGAAATGGCGGTGGGTCAGGACACCTCTTACACCTGCGTTGTGGATTCCGACGGTCTGGTGGCCTCGATCACCCCGAGCGACGGGTCGGCGAGCTCTCCAGTCACGCCTGGCTGGGGCATCACGCCATCCTCGCGCGGCTCGCAGAATTGGGCGGTAAAGGGCCATCCCTCTTGCGTCGCGCCGTGGAAGCGTCCGCGCCTGACCCCAAATCCGGCGATTGCCGAGACCGCCGATGGCGCGCTCATTCCGTTCGGAACCCCAGGCGCCGACGTGCAATGCCAGGCCATGCTTCAGGTTCTGCTCAACATTACCGGGTTCGGCATGGAGCCTCAGGACGCGGTCGAGGCGCCCCGTTTCGCGACCTACAGCTATCCGGAGAGCTTCGAGCCGCATCAGGCGCTGCCGGATGTTCTTCGCATCGAAAGCCGCGTCGATCCGACAACGCGGAACGCCTTGCGTTCAATCGGCCACGATGTTCAGGAATGGCCCGACATTATCTGGAAGGCCGGCGCGGTGTGCGCGATCGTCGCTGATGCCAAGACAGGTTTGCTCTCCGGTGGCGCCGATCCGCGCCGGCCATGCGTCGCCGTCGGACGTTGATTTGGCGACGGTTCGTGGCGGTTCTCACACAACACCCGGAATTTGCGGTTGTTTTGGCATCCCGCGTAGTTCAAGATCTCGGTAACACCAAGAGATAGCGGAAGCGTTCGGTTTTTCATTAGGGAGGGGCACCATGTGCGCGCAAAGAGCTACCGATCTCGAATCCTTCATGCAAGGAGTCGAGGCTAAGAATCCAGGCGAGGTCGAGTTTCATCAAGCCGTCCGAGAGGTCGCGGCAGATGTCATCCCCTGGATGCAGGACCATCCGATCTATCTGAACCTGCAGATGCTCGAGCGCATGGCCGAGCCAGACCGCGTGGTCTCGTTCCGGGTCTGTTGGGAAGACGAGGAAGGCAACATCCGGGTCAATCGCGGCTATCGGGTGCAGAACAACAATGCTATCGGGCCGTATAAGGGTGGGCTGCGCTTTCACCCGTCGGTGAACCAGTCGATCCTGAAATTCCTGGCCTTCGAGCAGACCTTCAAGAATTCGCTGACCGGTCTGCCGATCGGCGGCGGCAAGGGCGGCGCGGACTTTAATCCCAAGGGTAAGACCAACCGCGAGGTAATGCGGTTCTGTCAGTCCTTCATGACCGAATTATACCGCCATGTCGGTGCCGACGTGGACGTTCCCGCCGGTGACATCGGTGTCGGCGCGCGCGAGATCGGCTACATGTTCGGGCAGTATAAGCGGATTACCAACCAGTTTACCGGCGTTCTGACCGGCAAGGGCATTGAGTATGGCGGCAGCGAAATGCGCCCGGAAGCGACCGGTTACGGCGCGGCCTATTTCCTTGACGAGATGCTCAAGACCAAGGGTGACAGCGTTCGCGGCAAGACGGTACTGATCTCCGGTTCGGGCAACGTGGCGACCTTCGCGGCCGACAAGATCAACCATCGCGGCGGCAAGGTCCTGACGCTTTCGGATTCCGGCGGGTTTATCCATGACCCGGACGGTATCGATCTCGAAAAGGTCAACTGGGTGAAGGATCTCAAGAACAATCGCCGCGGTCGGATCAGCGAATACGCCGACCACTTCACGAACGCGACCTATCACGAGGGCAAGCGGCCTTGGGGCGTTCCGGCGGATCTCGCCATGCCATGCGCGACCCAGAACGAGATCTCGTCCGACGAAGCCGGCACGATGCTCTCCAACGGGATTATCGCCGTGGCCGAGGGCGCGAACATGCCGACCCATATCGACGGCATCCATCAGTTCCTGAACGCCAAAATTCTGTTCGGCCCGGCCAAGGCGGCCAATGCCGGCGGTGTCGCGATGTCGGGCCTGGAAATGAGCCAGAACTCGGAGCGGCGTTCCTGGACCAACGAGGAATTGCGCAACATGCTGCGTGACATCATGACCGGCATCCACGCGCGTTGCGCCGAGGACGGCACCCAGAAAGACGGCTGGTGCAATTACGTCGCCGGCGCGAATATCGCGGGCTTCAAAAAGGTTGCCAACGCGATGCTGGCTTTCGGCGTCGTCTGACAATCACGCGAGAAACATCGACCGAGGAGCCCGGACCACCCGGGCTCCTCTTGGTTTGGGCAAACCCTGGAACATGAACGCTCTAGATAGTATCCGACGCCGCTTCCACCCGCTTCATCAACTGCGGAAAAGTAGGATCTTCCGGGCTGTTTGTCTGCGGATGGACCATTTGAGGATGATGCGGGTCGCGGGGATCGCCTTTCCGATCGCGGGATATTTTCTGAAGAATTTCAACATGGTGCTGGGGCGCTCCCTGCATGAAGCGGAGACATTGAAGTGGTTCGAGCGTCTCGCTCTCGAGAATGAGGCGCGCGTGTTTTGGGATATCGGCGCTAATGTCGGGTTGTATGGATTTACCTTCATCTCCGCGAATGATCGCCGTAGCACCGTCCTCTACGAGCCGGATCCAGATAACTTGGCGGCGCTTCAAAAAACCGTTTCGCTGAATTCACTCGGGACGCGGGTCGAAATCCGACCTTGCGCGGTCGGCGCCGAGGCAGGGACGGCGGCCTTCAAACGCGACGAAATCACTGGAGCGACCGGCGCCTTGGCGGGTTCGGAAAACGAAAGCGTTTTCGTGGAGCGACATTTCAACGCGTCACCCGAGACCTTGGATGTCGCGGTAACCACACTCGATGTTGAGGCCGCGAGCCGAACGTTACCGGACATTATAAAAATCGATGTCGAAGGT
>JAYOIK010000026.1:0-60188 GCA_038118725.1 Alphaproteobacteria bacterium
TCCGTCTAACGATGGATCAGAACCTGATCGGTCGCTTTGATTGAACCGATGCCACGTTTGTTGGAGATGGCGGAATGGATCCCGCCGCCTGCCCTCGTGAAAACGGGGGCGGGATGACGAAGGGAGGGAAAATGGGCCGTGGTTATGGAGTTGATGTAAAATAGTTTTCTCCACCCTATCCGTATCCCCGACGAAGGTCGGGGTCGACGCCTGAGGCTTGTCATCGTGACGGGTGGGAAAGCATGATCCAGTTTCTTTGGACGTGCTCCGCCACCCCTCGCTTGCCACCGCTACAGGCGTCGACCCCGACCTTCGTCGGGGATACGTTAGGTGTGCTAAAATTGATGTTCAGAACAAAAGCCGCGCGTGCCCGCTCGCCAAACAGCGGTTATCTTCCCTCCAGCCCGACCAAAAGGAGCCGCCCCATGATCGAGCGTAAATCCGACGGAGAATTCGTCGTCGTGTCCTGCGGGATGCTGGGATACGGCTTTCCCGAGGCCTCGATCGAGGCCGCCGTCGCGGCGGGGGTGGATCTGATCGCCGTCGATGCCGGCTCGAGTGATCCGGGGGCGTACTATCTCGGGTCCGGAAAGCCCTTCGTCTCCGAGGTGATGACCCGGCGTGATCTGAGGCTGTTGATCAAGGCCGGCGCCGAGGCGGACGCGCCCCTGGTGATCGGCTCGGCGGGGGGAGCGGGCGGCGACGGGCAGGTGGACTTTCTGGTTCGGCTGGTCCGCGAGGTACTGACGGAACTCAATCTCAAGCGATCGCTCGCGGTCCTGAAGACCGAGCTCGAAAAGGACGTGGTGCGCGAGGCGATCGCCGCCCAGCGGGTGCAGACCTTCGAGACCTTCGCGCCCTTGTCGCCGGACGACGTGGACGAGGCAACCCGGATCGTCGCCCAGGTGGGGTGTGAGTCCTATTTCCCGGCGCTGCGGCGCAAGCCGGATATCCTGATCGCGGGACGGGCCTGGGACGTGGCGAATGTGGCGGCGCTGCCGCTGCTGCTCGGCTATCCGCGCGGACTGGCGCTGCATATGGGTAAGATCCTGGAATGCGGCTCGCTGGCGGCGCGCCCGGTTTCCGGCTCGGACCTGATCATGGGGCGTCTGCGCGAGGATCACTTCATCGTCGAGCCGACGGATCCGGAAAAGGCCTGCACGATCGCCTCGGTCTCGGCCCATACATTCTATGAGAAGACCGATCCGATCATGCTCGCCGGTCCGGGCGGAACCGTGGATTTGCGCGTGACCGCCTTCGACCAGCTTGATGCGAGGCGGGTGAAGGTCACGGGGAGCGCTTTTCACGCCGCCGATACCTATACGGTCAAGCTGGAGGGCGCCAAGCTCGACGGACACCGGCATATCTGCATCGGCGGGGTGCGCGACCCGGTTTTCATCGGCCAGCTCGACGCCATACAGGCGCGGGTGGTGGAGCGGGTTTCGGAGTTTCAAGCGGGTTCGGTCGATCCCTCGGCCTATGCCATCAGCTTTCATCGCTACGGCAAGGATGGCGTGATGGGCCCCTGGGAGCCGGTCAAGACGCCGAGCCATGAAGTCGGGTTGCTGATCGATGTGGTGGCGGAGACGCCCGAGCTCGCCGAAATCGTCTGCGCCGGCGCGCGCAGTGTTCTGCTGCATGTGGGCTTCGACGGGCGCAAGGCAACCGCGGGCAATGTCGCCTTTCCGTTCTCGCCGGCGGATCTGCCGGGCGGGCCGGTCTATTCCTTCAACATCTATCACCTGATGGAGGTCGATGATCCCGAGGTCCTGGGCCGGCTGGAGATCGCGGCATGAAGGTGCTGGCCGAACTCGGCGAGGTCATCCGCTCCAAGAACGCGGGACCCTTCGTCGTCACCTTCGACATATTGTTCGGGAACGAGGCGGATTTCGCCGCCGTGCGAGACGCCGGATTGGTGACCCGCCAGACGGTCGCGGAGCTTTACGGGGTTTCGGACAATGAACTCCTGGGCTTCGACTATTATCCCTTTGCCCGGGCGATCAAGTTTTCGATAAGGCGCCCCGTCGGTTCGGGGGCGCCGGGCGATTCCGACGTCTATGGCGCGCAGCAACACGCCCCGTTGTTGGATCTGCCGGCGCTGCCCTGACCATGATCCAGGTCGCGCGTTGTGGGAAATGGCTCGTCCTTGGCTGTCTGATCTGTCTGACATGGCTGGTTCACGCCGGCGTGGCCTCGGCGCATAAGACGGACCTGACGCGCGGATTGGTGCAAATCGACGGCGCGGCGGTGACCTATTCCCTATCGTTCTCACCGCATGACATCGCCGTGGCGGCGGGCATGAAGACGGACTTCAAGACACCGCTCACGGCCGCGGACTTCGAACCCAATTTGGAGGAACTCGCCGACTATGTTTCCGGACGCCTTTTCATCGAGTCGGAACGCGGTGAGTGTCCGTTGGAGATCGAAACCAACGGCGCGGCCCTGCCGGAGGTTTTTCTGGTAACCGCGCGCGGACGATGTGCCGCGCCACCGGAGAAGCTGACCCTACGCTTTCTGATTTTCTTCTTCGATATTGATCCCAACCATCGGGGCTTTGGGCGCCTGATCCTGCCCACGGGCGGCCAGCGGGAGTTTTTGTTCGATGCCGGGACCACCGAGTTCACTGCCGAGATCACCCAACACGCGCCGCCCGCGCCGTGGCATGTCAGGCTTACGCGGCTGATCGGTCTCGGCATCGAACATATCCTGATCGGCATCGATCATATCCTTTTTGTCCTGTTGCTGGTCCTGGCGGTGCCCAGGGCTTGGCTGGTGGTGCGTATCGTCACCGCGTTCACCGTGGCGCATAGCGTAACCCTGGGTCTGGCCTGGTACGGCGTGCTGGACCTGTCGACCCAGGTGGTGGAGACGGCCATCGCGCTGTCCGTTGCCTATGTCGCGGTGGAGAATATGCTCGGTGTCGGAAAGCGATGGCGTTCGGGGATCGCGGCGCTGTTCGGGCTGGTGCATGGCATGGGTTTCTACAGCGTGCTAAGCGCGCTTGATTTGGAGGGATCATCCGCGGCCCTGACCCTCGCGGGCTTCAATATCGGTGTCGAGATTGGCCAACTGGCGGTTGTCGCGCTTGCCGCCATTCCGCTGATCTGGGCTCGCGACAAGCCGTGGTTCAAGCGGTTGGTCCAGATCCTGTCGGGCGCGGTGCTGATTGTCGCGCTTTGGTGGGCGGTGGAAAGATCCGGACTGGTGTGATGGTGGAGCGACGGCGCCGTGACGACGCGGCTCGGGCACGGCCCCTTCTGTCTATTTGAGTTCCCGCGCCCACCGTCTAAACTGAGCCGGTTCGAGACGGGGGAGTCCGAATGATTATCGCCATACTGGCTATCGTCGCGGTTTTGCTGGCCGGCGCATGGGCGGGATTCGATCCGAACCGGGGGCGGGCAATCGCGGGCTAGCTGGGCTGCGCGGCGGTGCTCGCCGGGTTCGCGGTCATGCTCGGCGGCGACAACATGATGACGACGGCCATGCGGGGCGCCGCCGCTTTCGTGGGCGCCGGCATCGGTATCGCCGTCGGTTTGGTCCTGCGGACTGCCCTTTCAGGCGGTGCCGAGCGTTTGCGCGCGACGGAGAGCGGTGCCGGGGCCACTGGCGCCGGTCCCGGTTCCAAGCCCGCGCCCAAGGCCAAGGCAAGCGGCGAGGCCACCGCTGAACGCAAGAAGCTTCAAGCGGCGGTCGCCAAGAGCCGCGATGCCGCCGAACGGCTTGTCGCCGGTAATGTTCAGCTACTCGACCTCAGCCGCCTGTTGGAGCCGACCGAGGGACGGCCCCGAATGAGCCGAGCCGCCGCGATGAAAATCGCCGAGGAGACGGCCAAGGCGTTCCTCAAACCGGCCGATCTCATGGTCAAGGCCGGCGAAGAAGGGCTGATCTTCCTCTTCGATGGCGTGAAGCTGGCGGAAGCCGAGGCGAAAAGCGAGGAAATCGCCGACGCCATCACCGAGGCGCTAGGCGCCGGAGACGCCGACAGTCCGTTCATGGCGAAGGGTTTCGCCTATGAACTCGACGACTACATGCAGGACGCGATGATCGACTCCGTCGATGATCTGATCAATGTCGTCAAGCTCGCGCACCAAGCCTTCGTCATGAAGGAAAAGAGCCTCGCCAAGGAGCTCGATCGGGATTTGCAACTGGAAGCCCGCCCGATGGTGCGACCGGACAACCTCTCGGTTATCGGCTACGAGATACAGGTCGAACGGGTGAAAAGCGGCGACGCCAAGCGGAAACGCGAAGTCCTAACGGTTTCCCAGCTGAAAGCGCCCTATGGCGCCGAGATTGATTGCGCGGCGGTGATGAAGCTTGCGTCCGCGCTCCGGAATCTCGAACTCGGGCGGGATCACGCGGTGCTTTTGCCGATCCGTTTCGAGACGCTCTCGCATCCGCTTTATCTGGACAATCTGATGGATGCCCTGGGGACGCTGCCACAGAACATTCGAACGCGCCTGGTGTGCAATCTCGTCGTGGACCGGACCAGCCCGCCACCCAAGTTGGATGCGCTGGTCAAGGGCTTGCGCAAGTTTTGCAAGGGTGTCCTGATCCATCCGAGACACCCGTATCGCGGATTGGATCGTTTGAAGGGTGCCGGCATGGACGGCCTTGTGGTATCCGCCGCCGCCTTCGACATGGAGGGCGGTGAGGCGACCGTGGCGGACATTGTTACCAAGGCGCGAAAACTGAAACTCTTTGTGACCCTTCTCGGCACTGATTCCAGTTGGAAACTGCCGCAGAAAATGAACCTGCCCTATTCCTGGGTTGAGGATTGATTCTTTGTTGCAGTCTTAAAGACACACACCATGACGACACCCATCCACCGTCGCCCTGGCGAAGGCCCACAAAGATAGACAAGGGCTCTTGCCGCCGGCCTTGGCCGCGAGGCGCGGCATTTCCGAATTTTCTCAACCCGAACCATCACGGCAAAAGCCCTGACCTTCGTCAGGGCGACGGACGCGGTGGACGGGGGCGGTTTTGACTCGAAGTCTTCTCGTGGGTCGATCCGTGCCGCCCGTCCGCTCCTAAAAGGTTTCCTTCCAGGGGCGAACCTCGATCTCCCAGGCCCAGGAGCTGCGATGCTGTTTGTGCAGATGCATGTAGGTCTCGGCGATCGCGTCCGGGTCGAGCATGCGGTCGGTGCCGTCGTCGTGGCGCTCCGGGCGATGATCGGCGCGGATGCCGCCGTCTATGACAAAATGGCCGATATGGATGCCCTGGGGGTGCAACTCGCGCGCGAGGGACTGGCACAGCCCACGCAGGCCGAACTTGCCCATCGCGAAGACCGAGGAATTGGGATAGCCCTTCACCCCGGCCGACGCGCCGCTGAAGAAAATGCTACCGCTGCCGCGCCCGAGCATCCGCTTGGCCGCCTGTTGGGCGACGAGGAAAGCGCCGAAACAGGTGATGTTGATGGCGTCGCGGGTCTCGGCCGGATCAAGCTCGCTGATTGGGCCACGTACCCGGGCCGAGGGGTTGTAGACCACCAGGTTGGGCGTGCCGATTGTCTTGTCCGTCGCCTCGAAAAGCGCCGCGACGCTGTCGATGTCGCCGGCGTCGCATCTGTGTATCTCGGCCCCGGTTTCCGCCGCCAGATCGGCGAGTTTGTCGCTGGTCCGGGCGGCGATCGCCACCTTCATGCCGTCCTTGGCGCAGAGCCGGGCGAGCGACGCGCTAAGCCCGAGACCGGCGCCGACGATCAATGCGGATTCACTCATGTCATCATCCTTTCCCGCCGCGCGGTCGCGGGGTTTTTCATGGGCCCCAGAGGGCGGGTTGCCTCCATGGCGCGGGCACCGAGAGGGTACCCGGCTCACAAGGTTTCGTTTCGTTGAGACTAATCGATTGCCAAGCCTCGCGCCATTCCTCCGGCAGGGGATGGGGCGGCCTCACGTTCGGCTCGGTGGTGAAACCGAAGCGACCGTAATAGGCGGGGTCGCCGAGCACGAAGACCCGCTGAACGCCGGCCTCGCCCAGGCGCCGCAAGCCGTCCCGGATAAGCGCCTCGCCGATACCCTGGCCCTGGCGCGCCGAGGCCACGGCAACCGGTCCCAGAAGCGCGACTCTATCCTCGGCCCCGACAATGCCGCAATGGGTGAACGCGCCGTGCCCGGTCACATCCTCGCCATTTCGGTCCCTTGTGACGAGTGACAGCACGTCGTCCCGGTTCGCGAGCAGCGCTCGGACCAAGGGCACAAGGTCTTCGTCCGGGAACGCGTCTTGGTACAACACCTCGATCGCGGCGAGGTCGTCGGACCGGCAGGTTTGGGGTGTAACCGCGTCAGCCATGTGACCTCCTGGTTATTGGTTGCCGCTCATTGTTATCCGGGAGAATCGATCGAGGAAGGTGACTCAAAGAACGACCCCGTCATCCTAGCGAAAGCGCATTGCTGTCCGGGCAAAATTCAACGCCGCGCGTGACTTCCCGAATCCGTCGCCCAGCGAAAGCCGGGACTCAAATCCGCTTGCCAAGAGCCCCGGCCTTCGCCGGCGCGGCGGGAGTGGGGGCATCGGCGAATAGCCAGGGTCATCGTTCGTGCTTCTTCCTCCAACCATGCCTTGGACCGAGCCGCCAAGGGCGCTTGACCACGAGGAATGCCGCCACGACAGTGTGCGGATGATCGAACTCACTTTGAATG
Organism: Alphaproteobacteria bacterium; assembly: GCA_038118725.1. GTDB lineage: Bacteria > Pseudomonadota > Alphaproteobacteria > Thalassobaculales > Thalassobaculaceae > JADHLJ01. The sequence goes on from JAYOIK010000026.1 coordinate 6,642, forward strand.
GCGCGCGTCTCTTCGCCGAGGTTGCCGGCGCGCTGTATTGGCCCGAACAGCGGACGGTCGTTGTCTCGGATCTGCATTTCGAAAAGGGCTCGGCCTTCGCCGCTCGGGGCGTGCCGCTGCCGCCCTATGACACGGCGGCAACCCTGGACAGGTTGGAGGCCGTTCTCGAACGCCACCAGCCGGAGCGGGTCATCTGCCTCGGCGATAGTTTTCACGACCAGGGCGCGGCCGAAAGGGCGTCGCGGGACATTCTGGATCGTGTCCGATCGCTGGCGGACGGATATGAATGGATCTGGATCACCGGCAATCACGACCCGAGCCCGGACCCGCTTTGGGGTGGGCGCGCCGTCGAGGACATGGTGGTCGGGCCGCTGATATTCAGGCACGTGGCGGCGAGGGTCCCGACCGGGGGCGAGGTCAGCGGCCACTTTCACCCCAAGGCCCGGGTGCGCCTGCGAGGTAGAAGCCTCTCCGGGCAATGTTTCGTCACCAATGGCAACCGCCTGGTCATGCCGTCCTTCGGCGCGTTTACCGGCGGCCTTGATGTCTCCGCGCCGGAGATCCGGGATCTTTTCCAGGGACGCTTCGAGATCCTGTTTCTCGGCCCGGAGCGGCTCTATCGGTTTCCACGCTCCGTGCTCCTACCGTCTCGCGCCCTGGCCATCTAACGGATGCCGCGTCCTCCGGTCGACGAATCAGATATGCTGGGTGAATTCGAGCTCGGCGGTACTCATCCAACCCGCCACGCGGCGCGTATAAGAGCGGAACAAGACAGGACCGGGATCATTCATGCGTATCGCCGTGATCGGATCGGGTATTTCGGGGTTAAGCAGCGCTTGGCTCTTGGCCCGCGAACATGAAGTCACGCTTTACGAGCGCGAGCCTCGTCTTGGCGGTCACGGCAACACGGTCCTGGTCGACCATGACGGCGTCTCGACCCCCGTCGACACCGGCTTTATCGTCTATAACGAGGCGACATATCCCAACCTGATCGCGCTGTTCGATCATATCGGCATCGCCACCGAAGCCAGCGACATGTCGTTCAGCGTCTGCGTCGGCGAAGGCCTCCTGGAGTACGAGGGCTCGCTCGCCGGTCTTCTCGCGCAACCGAGCAATATCCTCAAGCCCTGGTACTGGGGCATGTGGCGCGACATCATCAGGTTCTACAAATCAGCGCCGAAACTCCTCGACCAACCCTCCGAGGCGCCGCTTTCCCTCGGCGCGTTTCTAGAGCGGGGTGGCTATGGCGCGGCGTTCCGCGAGCATCATCTCTTGCCCATGGCGGCGGCGATCTGGTCCTGCCCGATGGAGACCATGCTCGCCTTTCCGGCGCGGTCCTTCGTGCGGTTCTTCGTCAACCACGGTCTGTTCAATCTCGGCGTCCGGCCCGAATGGCGCACGGTCAGCGGCGGCTCGCGAGTCTATATCGAAACCCTGGCCCGCGCGCTCGGCGACAAGATACGTCTCGGGCACCCGGTTGTCGCCGTGGAGAGGTCCGAGGGCGCGGTTTCCGTTACCGACGGCGCGGGCGAAACCGGTCACTACGACCAGGTTGTCATCGCCGCGCATGGCGATGAAGCCCTGTCGATGCTGAAGGATCCCAGCGCCGAGGAAACGCGCCTGCTCTCCGCCTTTGGCTATCAGAGCAACACCGTTGTCCTGCATCGCGATCCCTCGTTGATGCCCAAGCGCAAGGGGGCCTGGGCGGCTTGGAACTACCTCGCCTCCAATGATCGGGAGGGCAACCAATCGGTCTCTCTTACCTATTGGATGAACCGCCTCCAAAACATCGATCCAAGCCGCCCTCTGTTCGTCACCATGAATCCGGCTCGGCAACCCGATCCGGATCTGGTCTTTCAAAGCTTCTCCTATGACCACCCGGTTTTTGATCAGGCCGCCATCGACGCCCAGGCCGCCCTGCCCACGATCCAGGGTGTCAATCGCACCTGGTTCTGTGGCAGCTACCTCGGATACGGCTTTCATGAGGACGGGCTCAAATCCGGCATCGCTGTTGCCCAAGGCTTGGGAGCGACAATTCCCTGGTTGACAGAGGTTCAACCGGCGAACCACGGCGCGGAGAATGCCCGTGTCCCGTCATCGAACCAGTCTCCCGCGCTGGCGCCGGGAGACTGAGCCAATGGAAAACCAACCGACCCCCGAGCCCGTCTCCTGCCTCTATCGGGGCGAAGTCATGCATCGCCGCCTGATCCCGTTGCGTCATCGTTTTGTCTACGGCGTGTTCTCGGTCTTTCTCGATCTCGACGAGATTCCGGCCCTGGCCGAGCGACTGAGATTTTTCTCGCATAACCGTTGGAACCTGTTCAGCTATCTCGACAAGGATCACGGAAGTCGCGATGGTCGCCCCCCACGCGCGTGGATTGACGAGCATCTGCGCCGCGCCGGTTTCGAGCCCGAGGGGTTACGGGTTTTCACCCATTGTTTCCCCAGGCTTCTGGGCTATGTGTTCAATCCGTTGACGATCTACTTCTGTTATGACCGCGACGACCGACCGCGCGCCATCCTCTACGAGGTCAAGAACACATTCGGTGAGCAGCACGGCTATCTGATTCCAGTCTCCGGGGATTGGCGGGAGGGTCAACCAATCACCCAGGCCTGTGACAAGACCTTTCACGTATCCCCCTTCATCGACATGGCCGCGCGCTATCGCTTTCGGCTGAAACCGCCGGGCGAAAAGCTCTCGATCCTGATCCGGCAGTCACTGGCCGACGGCGAGACCTTGCTCGCGACCCACACCGCGCGCCGCGAGACGTTGAGCGACCGCGCCCTCTTGGCTATCCTGGCGCGATACCCGCTCATGACGATGAAAGTGGTGGTGGCGATTCACTGGGAAGCATTGAAATTATGGATCAAGGGCGCCCGTTTCCATGGCAAGCCCCCGCCGCCGGCGGATGAAGTCTCCGTAATCGCCACGGGGCATCACGACCCGCGACCCGAATTGGCCAAACACGCCGCCCGCTGACGCCCGGAGTATTTAGCGCGATGAGTTCCACGGACTGGACAGCCCAAACAAAATCAACGAGGCCATCGATCTCCGATGACATCGCCGACGGCCAGTCGCGAGAGGCCGGGGGCCGGGGTGGGCGCCTCACCTTCTGGTTCCATCTTTCCTTCATGGCCCTGCGGCGGATGCGAAAGGGCTCTCTCGTCATCACGATGCCGGATGGCCGACGCCACGAGTTTCGCGGCGACACGGAGGGGCCCAGCGCCGAGTTGCGCCTGCATGACGAGACGGTCGCGCGGCGGCTGATTCTCGGCGGCGATCTCGCCTTCGCCGAAAGCTATCTGGACGGCGCCTGGGACAGCCCGGACGTCACCGCCCTCATCCAGTTATGCGCCGAGAATTGGGACGACATCGCGCGCAAGGTCGACGGAAACATCCTGGCGCGGACGGCCCGCCGGATGGCCCATTTCAAGCGCCGCAACTCCAAGACCGGAAGCCGCCGCAATATCAGCCATCACTACGATATCGGCAACGCTTTCTACGCCCGCTGGCTTGATCCGACGATGACCTATTCCTCGGCGATCTTCTCTGGGCCGGACGAAGAGCTGGAAGCGGCGCAGATGAGGAAATACCGACGCCTCGCCGACAAGTTGGATCTCGCGCCCGGCCAGACGGTTCTGGAGATCGGTTGCGGCTGGGGCGGGTTCGCCAGGCTGCTCGCCAGGGAATACGGCGTGAAGGTCGTGGGCCTGACCCTGTCGACGGAACAGCGCGCCGAGGCGATGGAACGGATCGCCGCCGACGGCCTCTCGGATCAAATCGAGATCCGACTTCAGGATTACCGTGATGTCACCGGGAGCTTCGACCGCATCGCCTCGATTGAAATGCTGGAAGCCGTCGGCGAGTCCTATTGGCCGACATACTTCGCGACCCTGCGTGACCGGCTGGTGCCGGGCGGTAGAGCGGCGATCCAGGTCATCACCATCGACGATCTCCGCTACGAGGGGTATCGGGTAAACCCGGACTTCATCCAGAAATACATCTTCCCCGGCGGCATGCTGCCCAGCCCAGCCAAGCTGACATCAAGCTTCGCCGAAGCGGGGCTCGAGACCATCGCGGATGATGGCTTCGCTCTGGATTACGCCAGAACCCTGGCGCTCTGGCGACAGCGCTTCCATGAGGCCTGGCCGGCGATCACCGAACAGGGTTTCGACGAACGGTTCCGCCGGATGTGGGAATATTATCTCTGCTATTGCGAGGGCGGCTTCAGGGCCGGTCATATCGATGTTCGGCAGATCATCCTAAAGCACGCTTGACCACGCCGTGACGGGGACGTCCAGGCTCTCCAACAAAATACGCGTCGCCTATGGGCTGCCGGGGTTACCGCTCGCGGTGCTTGGCCTGCCGCTCTTCATCTATCTGCCGACCTTCTACGCAGAAAGCGTGGGCATCGAACTCGCCACCGTGGGCCTGGTGTTGCTGATCGCGCGGCTTTGGGACGTCGTGACCGATCCGGTCATCGGCGCGCTGAGCGACCGAACCCGCGGTCGGTACGGGCGGCGACGTCCCTGGATGATCGGCGCCCTGCCGCTGCTCTGCCTGTCGATCTGGTTCCTGTTCGTTCCGCCCGCCGGCGCGGGGGTGGGGCATCTGTTGGTTTGGAGCATCGCGCTTTATCTCGCGTGGACCATGTTTCAGCTTCCCCACGCGGCCTGGGGCGCCGAGCTATCCAGCGACTACCACCAGCGATCGCTGGTCACCGGCACGCGCGAGGCGCTGGTGATCATCGGCACCTTGCTGGCTGCGGCCGCGCCGGTGCTTCTCGCCGGGGAAGACGGCCAGGAAGCCGGGCTCGCCGCGGTGCTGCGGGCCTTGGCCATCGGCCTGATCATCGGATTACCGCTTGCCAGCGTGATCGCCGCCGCCCTTGTTTCCGATCCGCCCGCCGCCATCCCATCACGCGCGCGGCCTTGGCGTGAGAGGGTTGTCGAGGGAACCCGCGCGATGAAGGAGAATCGCGCCTTCGCCCGGTTGATCCTGGCCTATTTGCTGAACGGTGTCGCCAACGGGCTTCCGGCGACGCTGTTCCTGCTTTTCGTCGGCCATGTTCTGATGCTGCCGGACAAGGCGGGCGCGTTGCTGTTCATCTATTTCGCCTGCGCGATCCTCGGCATCCCCCTCTGGGTCTGGCTCAGCGGCCGGCTCGACAAGCACCGGGCCTGGCTGATCGCGATGGCCGGCAACTGCCTGATCTTCGTCTGGGCACCGTTTCTCGGAGCCGGCGACTACATGCCGTTCCTGGCGATCTGCGTGTTGTCGGGTCTGTGCCTCGGCGCCGATCTGACCCTACCGCCGTCGATGCAGGCGGATGTGGTCGATCTTGATCGCGCCGGCGAGGCCGGGCACGAAGCAAGGCCGCGCACCGGGCTCTATTTCGCGTTCTGGGGCATGGCGACCAAGCTGGCTCTGGCGCTGGCGGTGGGGATCACCTTTCCGGCGCTCGACCTGGCGGGGTTCGACGCGAGCGACGGGGCGGTGAACGACGAGGATGGCTTGCTGGTGCTCGCCTTGCTCTACGGCGTGTTGCCTATCGCCTTTAAGATCGCCGCGATGCTGCTGATGGCCCGGTTCGGGCGCTACATGCCGGCCCAGCCTCGCTAACCCGACCTCGCTAACCCGGCCTCGTTAACCGAGACCGCGGGCGGGGATCGCGAAGCGGCGACCGAGCCATCTGAACACGCCGCCGATGACCGGCAGCCGCGCATAGAGTTGGCTGGCGGCGTCCCAATGGTCGATATGCTCGGCGACCCGTCCCTTGGCATCAAAGCGCGTCTCGGTCATGCCGACGAGGTGGATGGCCAGGCCGCCGCGCCCCTTGGTCCGGGCGGTGAAGCGCCACTTTATGTAGGCGGTGGTCCCACTGACCGCGATATCCGCGATCCCGAAGGCCGGATCCTCCAGCACCTCGAACATATGCTCGTAGACCCCGCGCAGGGCCCGGATCCCGCGCAGATCATTGAAGGGGTCGACGAAGCGCACATCCGGCGCGCAGAGATCGGCGAGACCGTCGAGGCTCTCCGGTGTCAGGGTCTCGTGAAACGCGGCATAGGCCCGGGCGGCGGCGATGTATGGCGCGGGGGCTGGCGTGGGGTCTGGCGCGCTCAAAACCCGGTCCCCCGGCGGATCGCCTTCATGTAGAGCCCGTGCGGCAGTTTGCGCACCTGTTTCATGATCGTGGTGAAGCTCTTGGGGAAGTTAATCTCGAAGCTGGTGCCCTGGAGCCCGCGATGGAAGGCATCGGCGGCTTCCTCGGGCTCCATCAGGAAAGGCATCGGGAACGGGTTCTTGTCGGTGAGCGGGGTGCGAACGAAGCCGGGACAGACCAGCTGAACCTTGATCCCCTTGAGCTCGAGATCGAATTTCAGCGCCTCGGTCATGTTGTTAAGCGCGGCCTTGGTCGCGCCATAGGCGGCGGCGGTCGGCAAGCCACGATAGCCGGCGACGGAGGAGACCACCGCGATGTGGCCGCGCCCCCGCTCGACCATCCGGGGCACCACGCCGGCCAGGCCATGGACCACGCCCATGACATTGATCTCCATCAGCCGGCGAAACGGCTCGACCTCGAAGGCCGCCCCGTCGAGCGGGAGGTGCAGGCCGGCGGCCAGGACCGCGAGATCGATCCCGCCCCGCTCGTTCCAGATTTTCTCGGCGACCGCCTTCGAGGCTTTCTCGTCGGCAACGTCCAGCGGATAGGCGACGATCCGCCCGCCGCTATCCCGCGCCATCGCCGCTAGAGTGTCGGCCGAGCGCGCCGAGACCGCCACCGTCCAGCCGTCCCGCGCCATCCTCAGCGCCAGGGCGTGCCCGATGCCGGTACTCGCCCCGGTGATCCACGCGACCTTGTCGGCCATCTTACTTTCTCCAATCCGTCAGGGGTCGATCAGCGAATGCACCTCGGACCCGGATATCCCCGCGACCCTATCCAAGGTCACGAAGGCGGCGAGATCGTTCGGGCCGGGCGCCACGCGCTTGTACTCGACATTGGAATCGCCCACCGAGAAGGTCAGCTTCACCCATTCCGCCCGGTCGTCGTACCAGATGTCGATATCGAGATCGCCGCGCATCGCGTAATGGGTCGCCGACACCTCCCGTCCCTCGGTCAGCACTGTTTCGCGACCGAGATTCTCGAAACCGACCTTGAGAACCCGGCCATGCTGCGTGCTCAGCAGTTCCTTTCGCTCCACCATATCGGCCCGCCAATAGGTCGTGGGCAGGATCGCCGCCGGCATGGAGAGCCTGCCGTCATGCCCTTCCACCGCGAGAACGTCGCCGGCCCGGCGCGCCTCGACCCGAAACACATCGCCGTCGTCGTTGATCACGCTGGTAAGAGAGGCGATTTCCCCGCCCCGCCATTGGGTGCTTGTGCGCAGCAGGTACTTGAACGCGGTGATCGGCCCGAGACCGACGCGGAGCGCGGTGACCACCTCGATACTCTCAACGCCCCTCGGCCCGTCGATCTTGACCATCGAGAAGCCGAATTTCGAGCCGTTGCGGTAGGCGTCGAACTTGATCAGACGACTGGTCTGGGCCACGGCGTCAAAAGACAGCGACAAAAGGCCGATCAGGAGAGCGCCGATCACGCCGGGCCGTCCGAAACTCCATCTGAAACTCATCGCGCACTCCCTTAGGCACCGCCGGCCCGCCAGCGGCTACCATCCTTCGTTATTCGAGTGGATTTGTCATTCGGATGACCTTCCGTCCCTCGAAATTCACCGGCCCACGCCGTCATCCCCCTTGGCGCGCCGCGGTCGGAGCGCTAGATACGGGCTACACGCAGCGGAGGCGAAGCGATGAGCAATCCCCACACCACGCCCCAGGACCGGGTTCCGGTCTCCATCCTCACCGGTTTTCTCGGCAGCGGCAAGACCACCTTGCTCTCGAAACTGATGCGCAATCCGGCGATGGACAAGGTCGCGGTGATCGTCAACGAATTCGGCGAGATCGGCATCGACGACGCCCTGGTCGTGCAATCCAACGAGGATACGATCCTGCTGAACAGCGGCTGTCTGTGCTGCACCGTAAGGGGCGATCTCGTGGACACCATGCGAACCCTGTTCATGGAGCGCGCGGACGGCAAGGTGCCGGATTTCGATCGCCTGGTGGTCGAGACCACCGGTCTCGCCGACCCGGCGCCGATCCTACACACGATGATGGCCGACCCGTTCCTGGTCACCCGCTATCGCCTCGACGGGGTGATCACGGTGGTCGACGCGCATCACGCCATGAGCCAGTTCGACCAGCAGTTCGAATCCGTCAAGCAGGCCGCGGTGGCCGACCGGATCGTTCTCTCCAAGGTCGACGTGACCGATCCCGAGATGGTGGCGACGGTCAAGTCGCGGCTCGCCAGCGTCAACCCCGCCGCCCCGGTCATCGAGGCGAGCCACGGCGACGCCGACCCCGCTGATCTGTTCAACGCCGGCCTCTACAACCCGCTGACCAAAACAGCCGACGTGGCGCAGTGGCTGAAGGAGGAGGCCTATCGCGATACCGAGGGCCATGTCTATCACCGCCACGGCGAGGACGGGCATGGGCATCACGATCACGGCCACGATCACGGGCATCATCATCACGACGTTAACCGGCATGACGATCATATCCACAGCTTCGCGCTGTATTTCGACGAACCCTTGAAATGGGGCAAGATCGCCGGCGCCCTCGATATGATGGCCCAGACCCATGGCGCCAACATCCTGCGCATCAAGGGCTTGCTCAACGTGGCTGAAATCGATGATCAGCCCGTCGTCGTTCACGCGGTCCAGCATATGTTCCACCCGCCCGCCAAGATCGACGAATGGCCAAGCGACGACCGCCGCTCGCGCCTGGTCTTCATCGTCAAGGACCTGGACCAGGAGACCCTGGAAGGTGTGATGAAGTCGTATCTGGCGTTGGATTTCTAGGGCGCTTTCGATACAGCCTTCCCGCCTTCGTCGCCCTGGCGCACGGCGGGGCCTCGGTCCACGCGGGCAACGTAACCGTCAATCCCACGAAACGAGGCCAATCTTCGCGAGGTCCTGCCTTGCGCCAGGACGACGGGAGAGAGGCCTAGCTTGAATTTTGCCGCCGTCATCCCGCCGAAGGATGCCCCCATTCCGAGGAAGGGGTCCCGCCCTTCGGGGGGATGGCGGTAAGTACCACGCCTTCCTAATCAAGAAACCCCGGATTCATCCCCAAAAACGCCCGCGAAACCCGGCCGAGGCCGTGAGCATGCGCGTAGAAATCCTCGTTCTTGGCGATGAGCTCCGCGTCCCCGGTGATCTTGGCCTCATAGGCCGCGCCCAGGGCCTTGAACCGCCCATCAGATGGCGCCGCCGCCGTGCCGTCGACCAGTTCCAGCATCTCCGCGACCGCCGCATCCAGCTCCTCGGCGCTGTTCTGTTCGACCCGCAGCCCCGCCTCGGCGAAGGCGTCGCTGGTGCCGAGACCAGGCACGCCCAGGTCCAGCATCTCGCGATAGGATAGCTCATGTCCGTCATCGATCCGGCGGATATGCTTGAAGACCATGACGTCTCCCGCCAGCGGCAATCGCAGATGCTCCAGCATCAGATTGACCGTCAGGGCCGGGCGCCCGAAACAACGGACCAGGGCTTCCGGCCCCGAGGCCTGATTCACCGCGAAACGACAGCGCGCCGAGAGATAGACATCCAGAATGGGAGCGTAATCCGGCGCGTGCGGCACGTCGATAGCCCGCCCCGAGGGATGCGACAGCGGCGGGCTTGAAGCGTCACCCAGGCGAAAAACGCGATACCCCGCATCGATTAGACGATCGATTGCCTTGTGGTAGCGCGCGATATCGGCGCAGCGAAACAGATGATGCGCCATTTCCGGCAAGTAACTGGCATCGCGAACATGCAGGAGAACGAAAGGATCCGCAGGATCGATCCCCCCCGCGCGCATCCAGGCGTCACCCAGCGTTGCCAGATGCTCCGGCAAGTCGAAATGCGCCACCGGCTTGCCGCCCGCCACCGCGCGACCGAATTCCCGGGTCAGGCGCTGAGGCTGCGCCAGAAGCAGATGAAGGACCTTCATATCCAGCATCCCGCCGTCCAGAAATCCCAGAAGCGGCAACAAATCGTCGTCGGTTTCCACATGGGCGAAAAGCGAGCCCGTGATCTCCAGCACCGCCGGATTGACACCAGGACGATCGGTCGGTCCGGTGACCACCACGATGCGGTCGAAATCCTCGCCGTAAAGCGTGTTGAGGAACAGCAACTCCATCGCCAGATGTCCGATCCGTTCGACCTGGGCGAGGATGTAGATCAGGTTTCGCCGACCCGGCAAAAGCCGTGGCGCGACCAGGCCGAAGAGCTTTTGCAGGGTCTCGGGCTTGGCCATTTCGGCCTGTAGGGACTCGGCCAGGCGATCCAGATCCTCGGGCGTGTCGACCATCCAATCGCTTCCCATGCATTCCCGTTCCATGCGGCGAGGCAATCATATCCGAGCCCCGACGGAAACACACCCGTGCCGGCCACCAACTTGCCAAGACGCCCGGGGTATGCGATCGGAAACGCAAGATATCCCCCGCTATCCCTATCGATCGGAGATTCCGATGTTCTACGAGATCGGCACCCACAGACAGCACGGCTTTCGCCACGACCCCTTCAAGGCCTTTGTTTCGCCGCGGCCGATCGGTTGGATTTCCACCGTGAACGAGCAAGGGGTCAACAACCTCGCCCCCTACAGCTTCTTCAACGGCGTGGCCGGCGACCCGCCCTGCGTGATGTTCGCCTCGGGCGCGCATCCCAATCACGGCGGCAAGAAGGACAGTCAGATCAACGCCGAGACCAGTGGCGAGTTCGTCTGCTCGATCGTCAGTCACGCTCAGCGCGAGGCGATGAACCACACCTCGATTCACCTCCCTTACGGCGAGGACGAGATGCCCGGCGCCGGCCTGGAGGGAGAACCCTCGACCCTGGTGAAACCGCTTCGGGTCAAGGGGGCGCCGGTCCATCTGGAGTGTAAATATCTGCAAAGCGTGCAGATGCCGAGCTCGCGGCGCGGCACCGAAAACTGGGTGATCTTCGGCCAGGTCATCGGCGTCCATGTCGACGAGGCGATCATCAAAGACGGGCTGGTCGACGTGACCCTGTATCAGCCGGTATCGAGGCTCGGATACATGGACTACGCCACGGTCACCGAGGTCTATGCGATGGACCGTCCGGACGAGCCCTACGGCGCGCCGAAGGCGGCGGAATAACAAGGAAGCCCGAAGACCGGCGGTCATCAAGGGGAGGAATAAGCGATGAGTGGCAAGACCGTTCATATCGGCTGTGGCGCCGGATTTTCGGGCGATCGGGTAGACGCCTCGATCCCGGTCGTGGCCAGTCTCGCGAAACGCGAGGGGCCTCGATATCTGATTTTCGAGACCCTGGCCGAGCGTACCCTGGCGCTGGCGCAGAAACACCGTCGCAAGGACCCGGAGCATGGATACTCGCCATTTCTGGAGCCCTATATCACGCCGATCCTGAAACAGTGCCACGACGCGGGCATTCGCATCGTCTCGAATTTCGGCGCCGCCAACCCGGCGGGCGGCGCGCGCAAGATCGCCGAGATCGCCCGTGAAGTCGGCTGTCCCTCTCTCAAGATCGCCATTGTCGAGGGCGACGATCTTTTCCAGGTCCTCAGCCAAGACGACATCCGCGATATCCCCACGATCGAGGGGCTGGAGATCGGTGATAACGAGGTCGTCGCGGCCAATGCCTATCTCGGCGCGCGCCCGATCGCCCAGGCCTTGGCCGAGGGCGCCGATGTGGTGGTCGTCGGCCGTTGCACCGACCCGGCCCTGGTTCTCGGCCCCCTGGTTCATGAATTCGGCTGGGCCGAGGATGACTGGGAGCGGCTCGCCGCCGGCACCATGGCCGGCCACCTGCTGGAATGCGGCGGTCAGGTCACCGGCGCCTATTTCGCGGACCCCGGCTACAAGGACGTGCCGGATCTCGCCCGGGTGGGCTTTCCCATCGCCGAGGTCGAGGAAGACGGCTCGCTGGTGGTCACCAAGGCCGACGATACCGGCGGTCTGGTATCCGCCCAAACGGTCAAGGAACAGCTCCTCTACGAGATTCACGACCCGGCCAATTACTTCACCGCCGACGTCATTCTTGACATCACCCAGGTCAAGGTCGACGAGATCGGTCCCGACCGGGTGCGCCTGCGGGGCGCGCGGGGCAAGCCCAGGCCGCAAACCCTGAAAGCGACGGTCAGCATCGACGGCGGCTGGATGGGCGAGGCCGAGATGAGCTATGCCGGGCCCAACGCCCTCAAACGAGCGGAACTCGCCGTCGACGTTCTGAAGCAACGCTGCCGCGATATCGGCACCAATTGTCCGGTGCGCTTCGACATTCTCGGCACGGTCAGTGTTCATGACGGTGACGGTGGCGGCGCGGCCTCCAAGACCGCCTGGCCTGAGGATGGCGATTACCGGATCCGCGTGGCCTCGCGCGGTCATGACAAGGCGGGGATCGAGCGGATCAACCAGGAGATGCTCAGCCTGTATTGCAGCGGCCCGGCGGCGGGCGGCGGGTTCCGCCAGAACCTGACCGATCAGGTTCAGACCGCCTCGATCCTGGTGGACCGCGATGTCGTCGCGCCCCGCGTGACCCTGATGGAGGCCTCTTCGTGAGCGAGACCCGTCAAACCCGGCTTCACGAGATCGCCCACGCCCGCGCCGGCGACAAGGGCAATCGCTCGAATATCAGCCTGATCCCCTATAAGCCCGAGGCCTACCCGCTCTTGCTGGAACAGGTGACCGAGGCGCGGGTGCTGGAGCTGTTCGCGCACAAGGGCGCCAGCAAGGTCACCCGCTACGAGCTCCCGAACCTGCCGGCGCTGAATTTCGTCATCGATGACGCGCTCGAAGGCGGGGTTAACGCCGCGCTGAACATCGACCAGCACGGCAAGACGCTCTCGTATCTGCTACTGGAACTTCCGGTATCGGCGCCGCCGGGCCTCATGCGTCATCCGGATAAGTAGTCGACCGTTTCCTACTTATCCCGCAGCGCCGCCATTTCGGCGTCGCGCTGTTTCTGCGGCAACAGGGCGAGGCGGACCTTGAACTCATCGGAGTCGAGCCGGCTGATATCGCCCGGCTGCATGGAAACCGCCGCGTCCTTGCGTTCACGTTCGTACTCGCGGACCGCCGCCTCTAGCGCCAGGCGCTGATCGGCGATGGTGGAAACGAACTTGAGCACCTCCTCATGTTCGCTCTGCAGGCTGGTATCCTTGAGTTCGAGATAGGCGCGCTGATCCTCGACGATGTTGCCCAAGGCCGGAACCACCGCTCGTTCGTAGTTCACATCGGCTTCGTCCCGACCCGCCATGCGCATGCCCAAGAGATTCATGCCGATCGCCGCGCCCAGCCGATAGCTGCCGAGCTTGACCACTTCCATCACATAGTCCGGCGCATAGGTCCGGCAAAGGTCGTTGAATGTTTCCAGCGCTTTTTCGGGCGAACCGTAGGTGTTGCGCAGAGCCCGGAAAGCGGCGTCTTCCTTGGCCTTGTGTCGGGCGAGAAACTCTATCTCCGCCTCGACTTGCTTAAGATTTTTCTCGTGCTCGCGGGTCACCCGCTTGATCCGCGTCACCAGGCCGTTGGAGGCGGATATCAGGGTCGAGAAGGCGCGGAGTCGCTCCACCAGATCTCCCGCCTTTCTGGCGCGATCCTGCATCGCCTGTATTACCTTCGGCAACCCGCTGGTATTCGCTACGGTTTCGGTATCGTTCGTTTTGTCCATTTTTCGAAGAAGGTCCTCGGCAGGCCCACATTTTTTCTGCCTTTGCCACGGATCGCGCCATACCGCCAATAAGCACTGGAAAGCGGTTCCCCCTCCGTGTCACTCTGCCTTCATCGTAACCTTCCGAATTTGGCGATAGCTCACCATGTCCAGGCGAGAAGATGGCCGTCTCCTCTTGGGGCGCGGATGTTTTGTTGACGATTTGCTCCCCGCGAACGTGGTCCATGCCGCGATGCATCGCGCGCCGATCGCCCATGGCCGGATCCTGTCGGTGGACACGAGCGACGCGCTGGCGGTGCCGGGGGTTCTCGCGGTCCTGACGCAAGCGGATCTGGACGTCGAACAGGTCGGGCCGCTTCGTGCCCGGGTTTCGGTGACCAGCCTGGACGGCTCGGCGATGATCGAGCCGGAGCGCCCGGTCCTGGCCCGCGACATGGTGAAGTATGTCGGCCATCCCGTCGCCTTCGTCGTGGCGACAAGCCAGCAGGCCGCGGAAGCCGGCGCCGAGGCTGTCATGGTCGACTATGAGGAATTGCCGGCGGTGATCGGCACCGACGCGGCCCGGGCGGAGGTCGGCGCGCTGGTTTGGGACGTCGCGCCCGGCAATCAAAGCTTCGAGTGGCAATTGGGCAATCATGACGCGGTCGACCAGGCGATCACCGAGGCCGCTCATGTGATCAGGTTGACGGTCGCGCATCCCAGGCTGGTGATCGCGCCGGTGGAGCCGCGCGGCGCGATCGGTGAGCACGACCCGGCATCCGGGCGTTTCACCCTCACCACACCGAGCCAGGGGACCATCGGCCTGCGCGCGGCGATGGCCGAGTCCCTCGGTGTGGAGGAGAATCTGGTCCGGGTGCTGACCCATGATGTCGGCGGCAGTTTCGCGGTCAAGATCTGGCCCTATCCGGAACAGCTTCTCTGTCTCTTCGCCGCCCGCATGCTGGGCCGTCCGGTGAAGTGGATCGCCAGCCGGTCCGAGATCACCCTCTGCGACGCCCAGGGCCGGGGCCGAACCGACCACGCGACCCTGGCGCTGAACGCCGAGGGCGGCATCCTGGCGTTCCGGATCGAGGCGGATGGCGATCTCGGCGCTTATCTGAACGCCGTCGCGCCGTCGATCTTCACTGGTGGCGCCTGCCGAACCTTTGGCCACAACTATCGGATACCGGCGCTGCACTATCGGGTGCGGGGTCTGTTCACCAACGCCCCGCCGACTGATGCCTATCGCGGCGCCGGCAAGCCGGAAAGCGTCGGTACCCTGGAGCGGGTGCTGGACTACGCTGCCCGGCAACTCGGGCTGGACCCGCTCGAGCTGCGCCGCCGCAATCTGATACGGCCCGACGAGATCCCTTATTCGACGCCGATGGGCGAGGAGATCGACGCCGGCGACTTTCCCGGCATCCTGGAAAAAGCGCTGCTGGTGGGGGACTGGGAGGGTTTCGAGGCGCGGCGGTCGGAAAGCCGGGAGCGCGGGCGCTTGCGGGGTCGGGCGGCGGGAGTGCATTTCCACGCCACCGGTGGCTCGGTCGCCGAGAGGACCCAGGTCAAGGCCTTGGCCGACGGCACCATCCGCGTGCGTACCAGTGCCCAGGACAGCGGCCAGGCGCATCAGGAGACCCTGGCCCGGGTCGTCGCGGAATCGCTTGGAATCTCGCCGGAGAGGATCATTGTCGAGCAAGGCGACAGCGATAGTCTTCTAACCGGCGGATCGACCGGCGGCTCCAACCTGATGCCGGTCAGCGCCAATACCGCCCACCGCTCCGCCCTGGCGATGATCGAGACCGCGCGCGTGATGGCCTCGCAAGCCTTGGAAACCGCGGTTCAGGACATCGAATACGAGTCCGGTACCCTGAGGGTCGCGGGGACCGATCGGGCGATATCCCTGGCCGAACTGGTCGCGGGTTTACCAGACACATCGGACACTCCCGTGGGGTCCGAGCAACCGTCCGGTTGCGTGGGTGAGTTGACTTTCGAGGGCAAGCACACAACCTTTCCGAACGGCGCCTATGTGGTCGAAGTCGAGGTCGACCCGGATACCGGACAGGTGAAGATTCAGCGTCTGACCGGGATCGACGATCTCGGACGGATCATCCATCCGGAGAACGCCGCCGGTCAGGTCATGGGTGGCCTGGCCCAGGCGGTGGGCGAGGTATTGATGGAAGGCATGGTGTTCGACGCGGACGGCCAGCCGCTCTCGGGCTCGATGATGGACTATCCGGTTCCGAGGGCCGACGACCTGCCCTTCTTCACCCTCGATTGGGCGCCGACCGATAGCCCGAACAGCCTGCTCGGCGTCAAGGGCGTCGGCGAGCTGTCCTCGATCGGCGGGCCCGGCCCGATATCCAACGCGGTACATGACGCGCTGGCCCCATATGGGGTATCTCATCTCGACATGCCGCTGACGCCCGAGAAGATCTGGCGGGCGATCCGAACACAACCAACCAAGACCGAAAGCCAAGGAGACTAGAGATGGCGCGTGGCGCGACGGAGAAACTGAGCGGCGGCGAGGCCCTTGTGCGCTCGCTCATCAACGAGGGCGTGGACACGGTTTTCGGCCTGCCGGGCATTCAGCTCGACCCGATGTTCAATGCCCTGCACGACGCCGGAAACAAGATCCGCGTCATCAACGCGCGCCACGAACAGGGCACCGCCTACATGGCCTATGGCTATGCCGCCTCGACCGGCAAGATCGGCTCCTACGCGGTGGTCCCCGGCCCCGGCCTGCTCAACACCACGGCGGCCCTATCGACGGCGTTCGGCAACAACACCCGGGTGCTCGCCCTGACCGGCGAGATCCCCTCGGGCTCGATCGGCCGCGGCCACGGCATGCTGCATGAGATCCCGCATCAACTCGAGGTCATGCGGGGCCTGACGAAATACGCCGCGCGCATCGACCATCCCTCGGACGCGCCTGGCATCGTTTCCGAGGCCTTCCGCCAGCTTCGTTCGGGCCGTCCCCGGCCGGTGGGTCTGGAAATGGCGATGGATGTGATGTGGCAGAAGTCCATGGTCGAGCTGCGCGGCGAGACCCCTGGCGACCACGCGCCCGAGCCCGATCCCGACGCCATCGAAAAGGCCGCCAAGCTGATCGGCGCGGCCAAGCAGCCGATGATCTTCGTCGGCGGCGGCGCCTATGACGCCGGCCCCGAGATCAAGGCGCTGGCCGAGATGCTCCAGGCCCCGGTGGTGGCCTATCAGAACGGCCGCGGCACCCTGGACGAGCGGCACTATCTCGCGCATGTCTCGACCGGCGGGGCGCTCTTATGGCGCACCTGCGACGTGGCCATCGCCATCGGCTCCCGCCTCCAGGGCGAGCGCATGACCTGGGGCATGGATGACGACATCAAGGTCGTGCATATCGACATCGACCCGACCGAGATCAACCGGGTCATGAAGCCGGATGTCGGCATCGTCGCCGACGCCGCCGAGGCGACCGGCTTGCTGGTTGACGCCGTCGCCAAGCACAACATCAAGCGCGCCTCGCGCGAGGAGGAGATGCTGGGCGTCAAGGCCCAGGCCGCCGAGATCATGGAGAGCAAGGCGGGCCCGCAAATGGCCTGGCTGCGCGCCATGCGCGAGGTGCTGCCCGAGGACGGCCTGTTCATCGACGAGTTCACCCAGGTCGGCTATGTCTCGCGAGTCGGTTTTCCGGTCTACAAGCCCCGCCATATCGTCACGCCGGGTTATCAGGGCACGCTCGGCTACGGCTACGCCACCTCGCTCGGCGTCAAGGTCGCGCATGCCGACAAGTCGGTGCTGTCGATCAACGGCGACGGCGGCTTCATGTTCACCATGAACGAGATCGCAACCGCCGTGCATCACAACATCAACCTGGTCGCGGTGGTCTTCGCCGACGGCGCCTATGGCAATGTGCTCCGCATGCAGCGCGATCTGCACGACAACCGGGTCATCGGCTCCGAGTTCACCAACCCGGATTTCGTCAAACTGGCCGAAAGCTTCGGCGCGCTGGGCCTGCGCACGGACACGCCGGACGGCTTGAAAAAGGCGATCGAAACCGGTTTCGCCGCCAACCGCCCGACCATCATCGAGGTCCCGGTCGGCGTCTTCCCCGAACCCTTCGACGTCATCCGCCCACCGGCGACACGGGGGAAGAAGGCGTAGAGGGCGACCAAGAAGACGGCGTCAAAATCCTTCTTCGCCCCCGCGCCGTGTGCTGGGGCGAAGGGAGGGTGGAGGTCGGATTGATAATCTCGGGATAGGCTCTGGGCGGCATGGACGGTCTTCATATCGGCAGCGCGCCTTGCATGTCGCTGCCCATGGCCTCGGCGATCAGGTCCGACTCGGCCTCTTCCAGCAACGTCGTCAGCGCGCCGCCCTGGACGCTCTCACGGCCAATCTCCAGCAGCACCGGGACCGCCAGCGGCGAGACTCGATCCAAGACCCGAACGTCGATCTTGTTCTGAACCCGTACCAGTAGCTCGCCGAGCCGGCGAATGTCGGTCAAGCCGCGCGCGGCGTCGGCCCGGGTGGCGCGGAGCAGGATGTGGTCGGGCTCGTGCTGGCGCAGAACGTCGTAGATCAGATCGGCGTTGAAGGTCACCTGGCGGCCGGTTTTCTCGTGGCCCGGCAGCTTGCGCTCGATCAGCCCGGCGATTACGGCGACATTGCGGAACGTCCGTTTCAGAAGGCTTGATTCGGCCATCCAGGCCTCCAGATCGTCACCCAGCATGTCCTGGTCGAACAGGACGTCGATGTCGCGCGCCGGCTGGAGGCTCCAAACCGCGATCACGTAGTCGGTCGCGACGAAGCCCAGCGGGTCGAGCCCGGCCCGTTCCATGCGCTTGGTCAAAAGCATGCCCAGGGTTTGATGCGCGTTTCTCCCCTCGAAACAATAGGCGACCATGTAATAGCGCTCGCCCCTGGGGAAGATCTCGACCAGCAGGCGGTCGCGCTTCGGCAGGACCGAGCGCCATTGCTGGACCCGCAGCCATTCCTCGACCGGCGCGGGCAGGGTAGGCCATTGCTCGTCCGCTTCCAGCAAGGCTCGCACGCCGTCGGCGAGATGCGTGGTCAAGGGCAAGCGGCCGCCCGCATAGGCCGGAACCTGAGGGTCGTCGCCATGCCCCGCGGTGACCTCAACGACGGTTTCGCGCAGTCCCTCGAATCGCAGCAACTGGCCGGAGAAGATGAACGTGTCCCCGGGGGTCAGGCCTTGCGCGAAATATTCCTCGATCTCACCCAGAAACCGGCCCCTCTTGAAACGGACCTTGAGGGTGACCGCCTCGACGATGGTACCGACATTCATGCGATAGCTCCGCGCCACCGTCGGGCCGGCGACGGCGAGGGTGCCGTCCTCGAAGCGCTCCAGCCGGTTAAACCGATCATAGGCCCGTAGCGCGTATCCACCGGTGGCCACGAAGGCGACGACCGCGTCGAATTCCTCGCGTGTAAGGTCACGATACGGCGCGGCGGCGGTAACCTCCCGATACAGCGCGTCGGGGTGAAACGGCGCCGAGCACGCGGTTCCGAGAACATGTTGCGCAAGGACGTCGAGACCGCCGGGATTGGGAGCGTCGCCGTCGAGTTGTCCGGCCCGGAGAGCCGAGAGCGCCGCCTGGCACTCCAGTACCTCGAAGCGGTTGGCGGGCACCAAAAGCGCCTTGCTCGGCTCGTCCAAACGGTGATTGGCGCGGCCGATCCGTTGCAGCAGGCGCGAGGAGCCCTTCGGCGCGCCGACCTGGATCACCAGGTCAACCGCGGCCCAGTCGATGCCGAGGTCCAGAGAGGAGGTCGCGACCACCGCCCGCAGACCGCCCTTGGACATGACGGCTTCCACCTTGCGCCGTTGCTCGGCGGCAAGCGAGCCGTGATGCAGCGCGATCTCCAAATTGTCCTCGTTGATCCGCCAGAGGGCTTGAAAGACGAGCTCGGCCTGGGCGCGGGTGTTCACGAAAACCAAGGTCGTGCGATGCTCGCGGATCGCGGCGTAGATCTCCTCGACCGCGTAGGTGCCCATATGGCCGGACCAGGGCAGGCGGTCGCCACCGATCAGGATGCGTGCCGTGGCCTCGACCGCGCCGCCGCCCTCGATCCGCGCGACATCACCGGAACCGGCCCGCCCGGTGCGCGAGAGATAGGCTTCCATCTCGTCGGGATAGGCGACCGTCGCCGAAAGGCCGACCCGCCTCGCGGCGGGGGCGAGGGTGGCGAGTCGCGCCAGGCCCAGGGAAAGCAGCTCTCCGCGCTTGTTCGGCGCCAGGGCGTGCAACTCGTCGATCACGACACAGCGTAGTGAGCGAAACATCCGGCCCGCGTCGGCATAGGAGAGCAGCAGCGCCAAGCTCTCCGGCGTGGTCAAAAGGATATTCGGCGGCGATTTGCGTTGGCGTTGCCGCTTGGACTGGGGGGTGTCGCCGGTCCGGGTTTCCGCCGAAATCTCGAGCCTCATATCGGCGATCGGATCCAGCAGGTTGCGGTGAACGTCCACCGCCAGCGCCTTCAGTGGAGAAATATAGAGGGTATGGAGGCCGCGTGCCGGGGTTTCGGCAAGTTCGATCAGACTACCCAGAAAACCGCCAAGGGTCTTGCCTCCGCCGGTGGGAGCGATGAGCAGGGCCGAGCGCCCCGCACGGGCGGCGGCGATCATCTCCAATTGATGCGGGTGCGGGCTCCAACCCTTGGCGTCGAACCAGGACGACAGCCTCTCCGACAGCGTCGTCGGTTCGCTTGGCATGCCGATAACCGGTGATTGCGGGGCCATCGTCCCGGCCATTGACTATCCCGGGCGCGCGTCGCGATCTATCCCTGAGGATACCATGACGGCGCCCGTTTTTCCGCGAAACTGGCGAGGCCCTCGGACGCCTCGTCGGTCTGACGCTT
This sequence comes from Alphaproteobacteria bacterium, assembly GCA_038118725.1. Lineage (GTDB taxonomy): Bacteria > Pseudomonadota > Alphaproteobacteria > Thalassobaculales > Thalassobaculaceae > JADHLJ01. The sequence goes on from JAYOIK010000026.1 coordinate 27,231, forward strand.
GGCGGCGTGCATCTCCACCAGCTCGTTGAAATACTCGTCACTGACCAGGAGCCCGGCATCCTTCAGGGTCGCGCGTTTGGTTTGTTCGGTGGCGATCGGCGCCGCCATCAATAGGTTCTCGATGACGGGGGCCGCCGCCTCTTCGAGACCGCCGGTCGGACAGACCTCGTGAACAAGGCCCAGTTCAAGCGCCTTGGCGGCGTCGAAGCGCTCGCAGGTGAGCGCGTAGCGACGGGTGTTGCGCGGGCCGATCGCGGCGTTCAGCTGTGGGATGATGACGCTGGCCATGACGCCCCAGCGGGTTTCGGTGATCGAGAACAGCGCGTCCTCGCTGGCGATGACGATATCGCAGGCCGCCGCGATCCCGGTACCGCCGCCGAAACAGCCGCCGTGAATAAGCGCGATGGTCGGCTTCATGATCTCCGTCAGGCCGCGAATCGCGGTGGCCGTGTTGAGCGAGACCGCGAGGTTCTCTTCCGGAGAGAGGACGCCGATCCCCTTCAGCCATTTCAGGTCGGCCCCGGCCTGGAAATGCCGGCCATTGCCCTTGATGACGATGATCCGCACGGCGTCGTTCTCGGCGCAATGGGCGATCCCGTCGATCATCGCCTGGATCATCTCACCGTTATAGGCGTTGTTCACCTCCGGGCGGTTGATGGTCACCGTGGCGACGCCTCGGCTGTCGATATCCATGAGGACGACGGGATTGGACATGGTGGACTCCGTTTGTGCGAGTGCTGGATTGGGCGAAACCCTAGGCACTGTACGCCGGTTCGGCAAGATCGTCCGGTTTCGAGACGCGGCGTTGGTCGAATTGACGCAAATCAATCGATTGTGTATGATTTTATATTTTCTAACGCATGATCGCGCGAGATCGGCAATACCACGTGTCGTGGTGCCGCGTGGACTGCGCCCCTGGAAGGAAACTTCGATGTCGGTGTTCTCGATTGAATGCTTGAAGTTGGCGAAGCGATCGGCTCGCCCTCTGGCGACGCTTGCTCTTGCCATCGCGTTGATTGTTCCGATGAATGACGCCATGGCGCAGAATCAAGGCCAGGGCCAGGGACAGGGACAGGGCCAGGGACAAAATCAACAACCCGCGCTAACGGGAACCCAGGCCACGGTGGTTATTCCTCCCGGACAAACCTCCGTCACCTTGGTGGTGAACGGCGCGCCACAAACCTTCAACGCTGGCGACGTCATTGATTTGTCGCAAGATATCGCGGTGCCGGCGACGTCAACCGTAGCGTTTGCAATGGGCGATGGCTCGTCGGTCGAGCCGGCCGGGGGGAGTAGTTTTTCCGTCTCGTCCAGCGGCAACAACGTGACCGTAAACCTGACGAGCGGATCGGCGAGCGCCACCTCCAGCAGCAACACGAATACCGTGACGATTTCCAACGGAAACGGCGTCGCGATCACGGGGAGCGATGTCTCGAGTAGCTATAACCCCGCGACCCAGGAAAGCACGGCGGAGGTGAATTCCGGAACCGCGACCCTCACGGGTTCCGCCACCAATGGCGCCAAGACCTTTGTCGCCAACAACATCACGCTAAACGCCGGCGATCAGAACACCAGGGTGTTTAGCGTGAGTTTCGATGACGGCGCCAATCAGAATACCAATAGCGGTTTTAGATCGGCGCAGAACACACCCCAGACGCCGAACGTGCCGAACACGCCCCAGGTCCCGGTAACGGTGCCGCAGCTCGCCAACATTCTTCCGACCTTCGTCGCGCCCATTGTGCCGCCGGCGCAGGTTGATAGCTCCAGCCCCGCCGCGCCGTAACGTTAGGCGCGATCGTTTAGCCGACATTAATTCTGGCGCGCTTGGCGCTTGGTGGATATTGTCCGCCTCCATGAGCGATAGCACCACAAATCAGCGGACCCGACCGGTGGATCAACCGGTCGAGAACCGTATTCGCGAGATCCTCGCCGCCGAGGCCGAGGCGATCCGCGCCGTCGCCGTCGACGCAACCTACGGTGCCGCGCTGGACCTGCTTCAGAATGCCCGGGGGAAGATCGTCGCCACGGGCATGGGAAAAGCCGGGTTCGTGGCGCGAAAATTCGCGGCGATCCTGAGTTCCACCGCGTCTCCGGCGATTTTCATCCACCCCGCCGAGGCGGCTCATGGGGATCTCGGGATGGTGGCCGAGGGAGACTGCATCGTCGCTTTTTCGACCAGCGGCAAGACCCGCGAGGTGCTGGAATTCATCGAGCTTAGCCGGCACATGAATGTCGGCGGCGTGATCGGCATTACCTCGCACAGGGATTCGGGACTGCGCGACCTTTCCGACGTGATTATCGACATGGGCGTGATCGCCGAGCCCTGTCCGCTGGGCATGACTCCGACCGCCAGCATGGCGGTGATGGCGGCGGTGGGCGACGCGCTTGCCCTGGTGCTGATGGAGCGCAAGGGGGTGACCCGCGAGCAATACGGCCTCAGGCACCACGGCGGCTATCTCGGCAAACGCGCTCGCACCGACAACCTGCCGGAGTGATGGCGCCGCGCGCCGCATCTCCCGAAACCTGGATCCAGCCCCGCCGCAAGGGGCTCTATGTCATTCCCGGTGATTTTTACATCGACCCGACCCATGTGGTGGAGACGGCGATCATCACCCATGGCCATGGCGATCACGCGCGTCCCGGCCACCGACGGGTGGTCGCGACAGCCGAGACCCTGGCGATCATGCGGGTCCGGCTGGGGCGCGTCGCGAAGGATGGCGCCACGGCCCTGCGCCATGGCGAACGGTTGCGGATCGGCGAGGTGACGGTGTGGCTGGCGCCGGCGGGACATGTGCTGGGAAGCGCCCAGATCGTGCTGGAGTATCGCGGCGCGCGGGTCGTGGTCTCCGGCGACTACAAGCGAAGGCGCGATCCGACCTGCGCCGCGTTCGAGCCCGTGCCTTGCGACGTCTTCGTCACCGAGGCCACCTTTGGTCTGCCGATCTTCCAACATCCGGATGATGACGGCGAAATCGGCAAGCTGCTGAGGTCGCTGGAGGTGTTCCCGGATCGTCCACATGTCGTCGGCGCGTATTCCCTGGGCAAGGCGCAGCGGATGATCGCGCTGTTGCGCGAGGCGGGATATGACAGGCCGATCCTCCTGCATGGGAGCCTTTGCCCGCTTTGCGCGCTCTACGAGGATTTCGGCGTGGAATTGGGGGAGCTTCGCGCTCTTGATGACCGGGCCATGGAAACACTCGCCGGCGAGATCATTCTGGCGCCACCATCGGCCTCGCTTGGTTTCGACGGCGCGGAGGCGGCGGAGCCGGTCCGGGTCGGCGCCTCCGGATGGATGCGGGTTCGAAAGCAGACCAAGGGGCGCGGGGTTGATCTGCCGCTCGTGATCTCGGATCACGCCGATTGGAACGAGATTTTCGAGACCGTCGAGGATGTCGGCGCGCCGGAAATCTGGGTTACCCATGGCCGCGGGGACGCGATCATTCATCACGCGAAAACGCTTGGATTGCGGGCACGGGCGCTTAGCCTGGTCGGCTATGGCGAGGATGAGGCGTGAAACCGTTCGCCGATCTCGTCGACCGACTAGATCTCGCCGCGCGCGACGATGACAAGACGGCGCTGTTGGCAGACTATTTCCGTCGCGCGCCGGATCCGGATCGGGGCGCGGCGATCTCCCTGCTGCTCGATGAGGTCGCGTTTCCCAAGTTATCGCCGGCGATGACCCGCAAGCTCGGCGCCGGTCGCGTGGACCCGATATTGTTCGCGATGTCCCAGGACTTCGTCGGTGATCTCGGCGAGACGACGGCGCTGATGTGGCCCAGGCGGGCGAGTAACCGGGAATGCCCGCGTTTGGGTGAGGTTCTGGAAGCCCTTGCCGGGGCCGCGCGCGCCGATTTGATGGAGATAATCGAGCCCTGGCTTGACACGATGGAGGCCACCGAGCGTCGGGTCTTTCTGAAACTGGCGGGCCGGCGTCTCGGCGTGGGCATCTCTCCCAAGATGGTCAGGCGGGCGCTCGCGTTACTCGGCGGCGTGCCGTTGTCGGAGATTGAAGAGATCTGGCATGCCCAGGAGATGCCATACACGCGCCTTTTCGACTGGTTGGAAGGCCGGGGGGAACGGCCCCGACCGGCGGCCGGGCATGGTTTCATGGCGGTGATGCGCGAGACTGTCTCGCGGTTCTCGCAAGTGAAGGGCGTTGATCTTTCACGTTACATCGTCGAATGGAAACGAGCAGGCGCGCGGGTACGGATATCGGCCCTGGGAGGCGAGCGCCGACTTTTCAATTTAAGTGGCGACGACATCTCCGAGGACCATCCCGATGTGTTGACGGCGTTCGACGCCGAGGGTGTTTTCGACGCGGTGATCCACGGGGGCGGTGGTGGTTCGCAAACGCGCGTTGAACTGCTCGACCTGCTGGTGGATGGCTCGCGCGATAGACGCCGGTCACCCTTTGAGGCGCGGCGAGGACGACTTGACGAAGTGCTTCGGCAACTTGATAGGCGCGTGTTCAGCCTCTCCGAAATCCTACCGGTTCATGACGCCGAATCTCTCGCCCGGCATCGCGCCGATTGCCGGGCGCGGGGCGCTCTCGGGCTGGTTTTGAAACGCCGGGATGGTCGTTACGTCGCGGGCTCCAACGCGGATGACTGGCTTCTGTTGCGCCGCGACCCGTTGGAGGCGGATCTAGTCCTGATGTATCTCCATCATCGCGCCGGCGCGCGGACCAGCGTGGCGGCCGAGGCGACCTTCGGGGCGTGGCGGGATGGTGCCGGCGGCCCCGAACTCGTCCCCGTCGCCAAGGCGAAACTCGCGCGCGCCCATGACCCGGACGGGGCCCTCGACAAGTGGATATCCGGCCACGCGACCAAGCGGTTCGGGCCGGTGACGGAGGTCGCCCCGGGTCTCGTCGCGACGCTCGCTTTTGACGTGGTGGAACCCGCGCGACGGCGCAAGGCGGGGCTGTTTCTCCGCGCGCCGGAAGTTGTGTCCATCGCATGGGGGAGTCCCGTCGACATGGCCTCGTGGTTGGAAGTCCTGGAGCGCTGCTTGGATCAGCCTGGCATGATGGAATGAGACGGTTTCGGAGAAGCTTGTTGAAGTAGATGGTTAAGGCCAACCAATACGGTGCCCATTGGTCCAAACTAGTATCTCGTCGTCCTCGTGAAAGCGGGGACCGAAGCCTGAAGCCGGTCCGTGTGACGCCTGGGTGACGCCTGGGTCGGATGAGCCACCCGACCGCGAAACTGATCGGATAACCTTCGCGAGGACACGAAAGTGGCGTCGGTCCCAGCCTTCGCTGGGATGACGGGGTAGGGGAACTGGGGGCGTAGGCCGTCGACCGTCTGGCTTTACGCCCCGTTATCCGCCGCCGCCTTGGTCCCGAGCGCCACGCGGGCGCCGCCGATGAGGGCGATTAGCATCGCCGGGGAGAGGCCGGTATAAACCCAGAAGGCGACGGATTTGGCGGTCTCCGCGGTCAATGATTGCGAGAAACCGTTGGCGTTGGCCACGAGCCCGGCGGCGGCGGATCCGAAGGCGATACCGATCGACTGCATGGTCGGCATGACCGAGGTGACCCGGTTCCGGTCGGCCTCGCCGGCGGCTTCCAGAACGAACCTGCCGACATGGCCCCAGGCTAGACCGATGCCGAAGCCGATGGTCGCGACCGCGGCGATGGCGAGCCATAGCGGCCCGGCCGGAAGATATAGCCCGACAGCCAACAGCCCGACCCCGGTGATCGCCGGGCCGATGGCGCAGGCCGCCCGGCTTCCGCCGCGTCCGATGCCCGAGAACACGATCGCCGCGATGGTCCAGAACATCGACTGGGCGGTGACGATGAAGCCCGTCGTGATGATGGGTATGTCATGGATCACTCGAAACAGGAGCGGGCCATAGATCGATGTCGTCGCGGTCGCGAAGGTCACGCCGAACACGAAGAGAACCCCCGCGCCGATGACCGTCGTCGGGCGAAACATGTCGCGTGGAAACAGCGGAACGGCGGCGCCGCGCTCCAGCGCGATGGTAAGCGCGAAGCAACCGGCGCTGAGCGCCAGGGTCGTGACCGCGCCGCCGGGAACCTGAAATTTTCCCGTGGCGCCCAGCAGCAGGGCCGAGACACCCAACAAGGTGAGCCGCAGGACCGGCGCCCAACCACCGATCCTCTCGCCGCCGCCGCCCGCCGGAATGGCCCGCAGCGAAAGCACGATGAAAAGGCCGGCGGCGATCACCATCGTACCGAAACCCCATCGCCAGATGTCGTACTCGGCGAAGATCCCTCCGATCAACGGTCCGGCCAGGGCGGCGATGCCCCAGCCGCCGGAGACCACCGCGAACATCCGCGCCCAGGAGGCCGGGGGGAACAGATCTCGGACCATGCCATGCGAGTAGGCGGTCAACAGCCCGGCGCCGAGGCCCTGGATGGTACGGCCGACCAATATGATCTCCATATTCGGGGCGATCGCCGTCACGCCGCTGCCGAGCCCGAAGCCGAGGGCGGCGAGCAGCATGGATTTTCTGGCGCCCAACATGGCCTTCAGGATGCCGCCGGCGGCCGAGCTCACGATCGAGGACACGACGAATAGGGTCGTCGCCCAGCTCAACAGGTCGAGCCCGCCGATATCCGCGACGACACTGGGGGACAAGGTGGCGAAGATGAAGAAGTTGGTGGCGTGCAGCGCGATGCTGAGGGCCAGGGTCAGGGTGGGCACGCGATAGTCAGGCGACAAAAGCTCGCCCCAGCCCAGTACCCGATCCTCGCTCGACATGGCAATTCCTTTTTCAAGAATATTCTTGAATTATTGGAAGGGCGTTTGAATAGCAAGTTTAAACTTGATAATCAGCGCCAATGCGGCAATCTACAAAATACCATGGCTGATAGAACCGCTGACCGCATCCTTTTCTCGCTCAAGACCCTGGGCCCCCGGGCCATTGGTGATCTGGGCGCCGATCTCGACATTACCGCCGAGGCCGCCCGCCAGCATCTGGTCCGGCTCCAGGAACAGGACCTGGTGCAAACCTCCGAGGAGCGCCAACCCAAGGGAAGGCCAAAGAAACTCTGGCGCTTGACCGAGGCCGGCCATGCGAGATTCCCCGACCGTCACGGCCAACTCACCGTTGATCTGATCCGCACCGTGCGCGCGACCTTCGGCGAGGATGGCCTGGAGAAGCTTATCGCCGCCCGGGAGGCCGATACGCTGGCGGTCTATCGCGACGCGATGAGCGGGACGAAAACCCTGGCCCAGAAAGTCGAGCGCCTCGCGGCGATTCGCTCCAACGAGGGCTACATGGCCGAGTGGGAGGAGGGCGAGGACGGCACGCTCACCCTGATAGAGAATCACTGTCCGATCTGCGCCGCCGCCACGACGTGCCAGAATTTCTGCCGCGCCGAGTTGGAGTTCTTCAATGACGTGCTGGGCCCCGACTGCACGGTGGAGCGCACAGAGTACATTCTCGCCGACGCTAGGCGCTGCGCTTATAGGGTAACGCCGTCATGATGCCCATGCGCCGCAACAAAAAGCGGGCCAGAAGCGCGCGGCTGAAAATGCAGGCTCCCAAGCCTATCGGCATCGGCCATAACATGGGGCCGCCTTTCGAGGAGGCGTATTTTTCCTAAGTTTGGAAAAAGGCGGCGGCGGAGGCCTGGAAAACGCCGGATCGCCTGATCATCGAGCGCCGCGCCGCGCGCGCCGAGGAATTGGGCATGACCTATCGCGCCTATACCCTGGAAATCATGGAGCGCGGTCGCCACCTCTAGGGTGAGCGGGCGCACGGTAACGTGAAATCCGGATGGTTGTTGTGGCGTAACCCCACACTTACCGTGTCGCGCGATGAATTCACCGCGTTGATGGCGCTTCCCGGGCGGAGCGCGCGCGGCTGAGGGAAGGGAAACATCATGGCTTTGAGGATCAATGATACCGCGCCGAATTTCAGCGCCGAGACCACCGAGGGAACCATCGACTTTCATGAATGGATCGGCGACGGCTGGGCGATCCTGTGCTCGCACCCCAAGGATTTCACGCCGGTCTGCACCACGGAACTCGGCTATCTCGCGGGTCTCAAGACGGAGTTCGACAAGCGCAACTGCAAGATCATCGGCATCAGCGTCGACCCGGTGACCAATCACAAGGAATGGTCCAAGGATATCGAGAAGAGCCAGGGCCACGCACTCAACTATCCGCTGATCGGTGATCCGGAACTCAAGGTCGCCAAGGCCTATGAGATGTTGCCCGCCGAGGAAGGCGACAGCTCCGAGGGGCGCACCGCGGCCGACAATGCCACGGTTCGCACGGTCTTTCTGATCGGACCGGACAAGAAGATCAAACTGTCGCTCACCTATCCGATGAGCACGGGCCGGAACTTCGACGAGGTGCTGCGGGTGCTCGATTCCTGTCAGCTCACGGCCAACCACAAGGTCGCCACGCCGGTGAACTGGAAGCAGGGCGAGGACGTGATCATCGTGCCCGCCGTCAATGACGAAGACGCCAAGAAGGCCTTCCCCGACGGCTGGAAGTCGCCGCTGCCGTATATTCGGCTGGTTCCGCAGCCCAAGTAGGTGGGGCGAGAATAAAAGGGGCGGTCTTGATTATGTTTCAAGACCGCCCTCATTTTCCGTCGCCCTTGCGAAGGCAAGGACTTGTGCCACCGGCTTCGGCCACGTGGTGCGGTGGTGGCGGTCGGAGTGTCCGGCTTCAACGACCACGGCAAGAGCCCCCGCCGCCGCGGGGGCGACGGTCTAAGGGTATGGGCAAGTAGGTGAGTTTCGAGGAAGCCCGTGCTCAGTCAAACCACGTTAAATGTCGAGAAAGATTGTTCCAGTTCGGGATTACCCCTTCTATCAATCGGATTTTCCAAGCGCGCTTCCATCTTTTCAAATGCTTCTCTCTCATGATCGCATCAGGCATCTGGTTGTGATGTTCGAAATATACGAGCCTTTTGATTGAGTATCGCTCGGTATGTTGTGCAAGTCCGGCCTGGTGCTCCGCCAATCGGTGACGGATATTCGAAGTGACGCCGACGTAGAGGAAGCCGTTCCGTCGGTTTGCCAGGATGTAGACGCAGGGTTTCATACCAGGGTTATGGACGGTCTTGGGGGCTTTTCCGGGTGCTGTTGTTTTTCTTCCTCGCTACCGTCCTTCCTCCGTCACCCTGACGACGGCAAGGGCCGCGAAGGTGAGCCTGGGGACGCGCCGGTTCAATCACGCTACTCGCACCATCTTCCCACCCCTGCTACCATCCCGCCTCCATCCCCGCCGGAGGCCGTCATGTCCGTGATTCCGAATTCCGTCCACGCCCGCGATATCGCCAGCGTCGTGCATCCCCAAACCAATCTCGCCAAGCATCGCGAGGTCGGCCCCATGGTGATTACCGGCGGCGAGGGATCGCGGATCTTCGATGATAGCGGCAAGGACTACATCGAGAGCGTCGCCGGTCTCTGGTGCGCCTCGCTGGGCTTTCAGCAGGAGCGGCTGGCCAAGGTCGCCTACGAGCAGATGCGCACGCTGGGCTACTATCACTCCTACCGGCATCGCTCGAACGAGCCGAACGTGGATCTGGCGGAAAAGCTGCTCTCGATCGCGCCGGTGCCGATGTCCAAGGTCCTGTTCCAATGTTCGGGCTCGGAGGCGAACGACACGGCGATCAAGCTGATCTGGTATTATCACAACGCCATTGGAAAGCCCGAGAAGCGCAAGATCATCGCCCGTTCCATGGGCTATCACGGCAGTACCGCGGCCGCGGTGAGCCTGTCCGGCAAGCCCGACATGCACGCGGATTTCGGCCTTCCCTTCGAGCCGTTCCGCCATACCGAGTTTCCGCACTACTACCGCCGTCATCAGGAGGGCGAGAGCGAGGAAGCGTTCTCCACCCGCATGGCCGAAGCCCTGGAGGCCCTGATTCTGGAGGAAGGGCCCGAGACCGTCGGCGGCTTCTTCGCCGAGCCGGTGATGGGCGCCGGCGGCGCGGTGATCCCGCCCGCGACCTATTTCGAGAAGATCCAGGCGGTGCTCAAGAAGTATGAGATCCTGTTCGTCGCCGATGAGGTGATCTGTGGTTTCGGACGCACGGGTGAGATGTGGGGCTCGACCACCTACGATCTCAAGCCCGACATGATCAGCAGCGCCAAGGCCCTGTCGGCGGCGATGCAACCGATTTCGGCGCTGATGATCAACGAGAAGGTCTATCAGGCGATGCTGGCGCAGAGCGGCAAGCTCGGGCCCTTCGCTCATGGTTATACCTATGCCGGCCATCCGGTCGCGTCGGCCGTCGCGCTCGAGGTGATCAAGATCTACGAGGAGATGGACGTGGTCGGCCGGGTCAAGGCGCTCTCGCCCACCTTCATGGCGGCGCTGGAGGCCCACGCGGATCATCCGTTGATCGGCGATATCCGGGGCACGGGACTGATCTGCGGGATCGAGCTGATGCGCGACGGGCCGGGTCGGGTACCCTTCGAGGCGGAGTTGAAGGTCTCGGAGCGGTTTCAGGAAAACGCCCTCAAGAACGGGTTGATCCCGCGCGCGGTCGGCGACCGTCTGGTTTTCGCGCCGCCCCTAATCATCACCGAGCCCGAGATCGCCGAGATGTCGGATCGCTTTGGCCGCGCTCTGGACGATACCTGGGCGGAAATTCGTTGAGCCCTTGGTCCAGGCGGCTTGGGTTATGAGCGAGGCGATGGCGACCAGGCTGAATGTCGGATGCGGCCGTGACATTCGCGAGGGTTGGGTGAATATCGATGGCGCCGCGCTGCCGGGTATCGATTTCACCGTGGACCTTGATGATTGCGGGGAATCGCCGCTGCCCTTGCCTGGGGATCACTTCGAGAGATTGGAGATGATCCATGTGCTCGAGCATCTTCGCCATCCCCTGCCGTTGATGCAGGAATTGTGGCGGGTCGCGGCGCCGGGCGCGCGGCTGTTCGTCAAGGTTCCGCATGCCGGCCACGACGATGCCTGGGTGGACCCGACCCATGTCCGGGCGATAACGCCCCACACCTTCACCTATTTCGCGCAACCGAAATATGTCGACATGGATTACGGTTATACCGGCGACTGGCGGGTGGAGCGTTGTGATCTCATCGTCTTGCGTAATATTTTCAATAGCATCGGACGTGAGCGCTTGCCCGAGGCGGTGATCCGGGACCGAAACGTGGTGAAGGAGATCGCGGTCACCTTGATCGCCGAGAAACCTACCCGGCCTCGCGACAAGGCGTTGCAGGAGGAATTGGTCTATAACATCGTCGCGGTTTGAGGACGGCGGCGATCAGCTCATTTCGTCCAGACCGGCGCGCAGGAGCGCGTTGAATTGCTCGGGCACTTCCACGTTGGAGAAATGCCGCTGGCCCTCGATCACGGCGAGCGTGGCGCCGGGTACCCGGTCGCGGATCTCCTCGGAGCGCTCGATCGGCGTTACCGGGTCGGCGCCGGCGGCGATAATTCGGGTCGGCGCGGTGATCCGGCGCAGATCCGCGAGATAAGCCAGGTCCGCGACCGCCGAGGTGCCGCCGAGATAGCCGGGCACCGGCGTTTTAACGAACACTTCCCGCGTGGCGTGAAAGTCGGCGTTTTCCGCGTCCACGAAGGCGTCGGTGAACCAAAGGCGCTTGGTCATCTCCCAGACCGGGTCCATGCCGGCTTCCCGGACGACTTTCTGGCGTTCCGCCACCCAGTCGCGATACCAGGGCGTGCTTTGCGAGGTGGTGTTGCACAGGCTGAGCGAGTGGATCCTTTCGGGATAGTGGATGCCGAGACCCTGTCCGATCATCCCGCCGGTGGAGATCCCGATCCAATGAACCGCTTCCAGACCGAGGACATCCATCAGGCCGACCGCGTCGTCGAGGAATTGCGGGAGGGTATAGGGCCCGTCCGGCGCGCCGCTATCGCCATGGCCGCGCCAGTCATAGCGCAGCAGGTGGTAGCGATCGGCGAGCGCGTCGATCTGGAGATCCCAGATCCGGTGGCTGGTCCCCATTGCATGGGCCATCATCACGACAGGGCCGTCCGGGTTGCCATCCCAGCGATAGGCGAGATCGATATCGCCGACGCGGCGTTTTTCCAGGGTCATGCCGATGCATCCTTTGTTATCGCGGTGGTGGTGGCGTAGCGCACCAGTACCTTGCCGGTACAGCGCCCGGTCAGCATGTCCCTGAGCGCGCTCGGCGTCTTTTCGAAACCGTCGACCAAATGGTCCATGGTCCGGATCAGCCCCTGGCGGCACAGAGCCATCATCCGCTCTCGCGCGAAGCTCCAACGCTCGGGGTAGGAATAGCGCGAGAAGCCCTGGATCGAGGCTTCGCGGGCCCAGAGCTGTCGCATGTTGACGGGATCGAGATCGGGTCGGTCGCTGTTATTCGAGACAGTCCGCCCGACCACGAGAACCTTGGCGTATTTCGCCAGATTGTCGAATACCCTGTCGGCGACCGGCCCGCCCGTGGTGTCGAAGAACAGATGCGCGCCATCGGGGCAGGCCGCCGCCAACCGCTCCTCGTAACCGGTTTCGGAATGGTTGATACAGGCATCGGCGCCGAGTTGCTCGACGACCAGACGGCATTTACCGGCATTGCCCGAAAGGCCGATCACGCGCATCCCGGCGAGCTTGCCGAGTTGGACCGCGTAGCCGCCGACCGATCCCGCGGCCGAGGTTACGACCAGGGTTTGGCCCGGCATGGGCCGGCCGAACATATCCATCGCGCAATAGGCGGTCAGTCCGGGGGAGCTGAGCGCCGTCAGCCACATCGTGTCGGGAAACTCCTCGGTTACCGGGAGCAGTTGATCCGGCGTGGCCAGGGCATATTCCCGCCAGCCGAGCCGTCCGGTCACCAATTGCCCCGGCGTCAGCCCACCGGCCTCGCCGGCGACCACCTGGCCGAGCACGTCGCAATCGATCACCTCGCCGATCTCGAAGGGCTTGGTGTAGTTCTTGAAATCCTTCAGCCGCTGGTTCTGCCAGGGCGACAGCGCCGCGATCAGGACCTTGACCAGAACCTGGCCCGGCCCTGGCATGACGACCGGCGTGGTTTCGATCGCGAAGTTTTCGTCACCGGGCAAATCGACCGGCCGGGACTTCAACACGAACTGACGGCTATGTTCCGCGATCTTGGTCATGACGGGCGGGCGCCTTGGATGTTAAACCGGGGACGCGAAAACTAGGCGAGGGGACCGGCCATGGCAACCGGACGGATCAATACCGGCGCGATCGAGATACACCATGTGCTGAGCGGCCCCGAGGACGCGCCCGTGGTCTGTCTCAATCACTGCTTCGGTTCCGACCATCGCTATTGGGATCATCATCTCGACGCGTTCGAGGGGTTCCGGGTGTTGCGATACGATACGAGAGGGCACGGCGAAAGCGACGCGCCCGCTGGGCATTACAGTCTCTCGATGATGGCGGCGGACGTTGTCGGCTTGCTCGACGCGCTCGGGATCGACCGAGTGCATTTCTGCGGGGTCTCGATGGGCGGGATGATCGCTCAGACCCTGGCCCTGGAGCATCCGGAGCGGCTCTCTTCGCTGATGCTGGTCAACACCACCTGCGAGTATACCGAAGCCCAGCGCGTGCTGTGGCGCGAGCGCGCCGACATGGCACTCGCGGACGGTATAGAGGCGGTTCACGCGGTGCTCATGGACCGCTGGTTCACCCAGGACGCGGCGGAGCGCCAGTTACCGGGTTATCGCTACATGGCCGAGACGTTTCGCCGCTTCAAGCCGTCGAGCTTCGATTCCGTCATCGAGGCCATGCGCGGCCTGGATACCACCGCGCGGCTTCCGTCGATCCAGGTTCCGACGATGGTGGTCGCGACTCCCGACGATCCGGGTGCGCCGACGGAGACCTCGAAAAAGATGGCCGCCGCCATCCCCGGCGCCGAGCTGCATTGGCTGGAACCGGCGCGCCATCTCGCGACATTGGAGCACCCGGAACGCTTCAACGCCCTGGCGCGGGGTTTCCTGGCGCGGGTGCGATAAGCGCGTGACCCCCGTTTAAACCGATCCCGTGCCCATCATGCCCGCGCCCTGGGTGGACGAGGCGCCGGGGACCTTCATCTCGAAGACCTCGGTGACCGTGGTGTAGTCGTAGTATCCCATGCGGGCGATCGGCTTGATCAGTGGGATGTCGAGCTTGCCCTCGGGGGTGATCACCGTGTCGTCGACATGGATGCGGACTACCTCGCCATAGACCACATCGACGGTGCCGTGGTTGGAGTGGCCCTTCAGGCGATGGGTCGACATGTAGCGGCATTCGAAATGGGCCGGGCTTTCGGCGACCCGTGGAACCGGCGCGTCGAAGCAGTCCGCCTTGGTGACGCCGGCGCGCTCGAACTCGTCGACATCCGAGGGAAGCTCCATGGCGGAGATATTCACCGCCTCGCGCAGGGCATGGGTTGCCATGTTCCAAACGAACCAGCCGGTTTCCTCGGCGTTGATCACGGTGTCCTTGCGTCGCCCGTCGCCGAGCTGATTGGCCGCGAACATCACCAGCGGCGGATCGAAGGTCAGGTTCTGCCATTGGCTATAGGGCGCGAGATTGGGCACGCCGTCCTTGGAGAGCGTCGACAGCCAGCCGATGGGGCGCGGCACGGTGCAGCTTTTGAAGGGCGAAAACGGCAGCGGGCAGGGCTCCTGGCCGGGGGCGTAATGCATCGGGTCTCTCCTGAACAAGGCAATGTGGATAGGCTGGTCGATGACGCGCGGCGGCGCAAGGCGGTTTCGTGTCCCGCTGGCAGCGTCGGCGCCGGGGGGATAAACTGCGCCCGCGCCAAAGGAGGCGCCGGAACGAGGCTCGATACGGGAATATCACCATGAAATTCTACGACTGCTCCACCGCGCCCTCGCCACGACGGGCCCGAATGTTCATCGCCGAGAAGGGGCTGGATATCGAAACCGTCGAGGTCGACCTGAGAGCCGGCGAGCAATTGTCGCCGGAATTCCGGGCGATCAATCCCAATTGCACGGTTCCGGTACTGGCGCTCGACGATGGCGGGATCCTGACGAGTACCGCGGGCATCCGCGGCTATCTGGAAGCCGCCTTTCCGGAACCGAGCCTGACCGGCCGCACCGCCGCCGAAAAGGGCCGGGTCGCGGATCTGCAATGGCGCATCGAGATGGAGGGCATGCTGGCCATGTCCGAGGCGCTGCGAAACTCGACGCCCCGCATGAAGGGCCGCGCGCTGACCGGTCCGGTGGACTACGAGCAGATCCCGGCGCTGGCCGAGCGCGGCCGGGCCCGGGTCGAACGCTTTCTCGACGGCGTCGACGCGATGATCGGCGACAAGCCCTTCGTTGCCGGTGACAGCTTCTCCGTCGCCGATATCGATCTGCTGGTGGTGATCGATTTCGCCGGTTGGATCAAGATGGGCCTGCCCGAGGGCGCCGCCGACGCGCGTCGCTGGCACGCCGCGGTCAGCGAGCGACCAAGCGCGAAGCTTTAGGGATTTACTTGTTACGCCGCACCAGAAGGATCAGCGGGATCGAGAGAAAACCGGTGATCGCCAGAAGGTAGAATGCGTTGAGATAGCCGATCATCGAGGCCTGGCGTTCAATCTCGCCGCTCAGGCGCGCCAGACCCTCGACGCTGCCCACGTCCCAGCGGCCCATGGTATCGGGAAAGCTCAAGAGCTCATTGAACGGATTGATCGCCCGGCTCATGTCCATGTAGTTCGTCGTGGTGGAGCGGATGATCACCGTGACGGTCAGCGAGATATAGATGCTGCTGCCGATATTGCGCAGCAGATGCAGCACCGAGGCGCCCTCGGGAAGATCCTTCGGCTCGATGTTGGAGAACATGATGATGGTCAGCGGCACCCAGGCGAGGCCGACGCCGAAGCCTTGAACCGCGCTCGCCCAGGCGACATCGGTTGTGGTCATGTTGATGTCGAACTGCGCCAGGAACAGGCACGAGCCGGCCTGCGCCGCGAAGCCGAGCGCGAGACCGATCCGGGGGTCGATCCGGTTGATCCAGACGACCACGATATTGCCCAGCAACGCGCCGATCCCTCGGACCGCCAGGAGCAGGCCGACGATTGAGTCCGGGTAACCGCGCAAATTTTGTAACATTGTGGGGAACAGCACCATCGGCGTGAAATTCAACATGCCGTACAAGAAAACCATGATCACCCCGAGCGCGTAATTCCGGTCTCGTAGCAGCCATGGGTTTAGATACGGTTTGGGCGCGGTCAGGATATGGGCGACGAAAATGTGGAAGCAGATCAGCGCCACCGCCGCCTCGATCATCACCTCGGTGGAGTCGAACCAGTCCAGCCGATTGCCTCGGTCGAGCAGAAGCTGAAGCGCCGCCAACGCGATCGATAGGCTGATAAACCCGGTCCAGTCGAGCCGGGCGCTGTTATCGACCCGGTCGTCGCGGATATAGAGCCACGAGCCGAGATACGCGAGCAGGCTGAACGGCCCGATGATGTAGAACACCCAGCGCCAATCATAGGCCTCGGATATGTAGCCACCGACGGTGGGCCCGATCACCGGCCCGAACACCACGCCCATGCCCCAAACCGCGGTCGCGACGCTATGCTGACGGCGCGGGAACACTTCCAGAATGATCGCTTGCGACAACGGCACCAGAGGCGCGCCGAAGGCGCCCTGGCAGATCCTGTAGACCACCAGCTCCGGCAGGCTGGTGGCGAGGCCGCACAGAATCGAGGAGATGGCGAACCCCGCCACCGCGCAAAGCATCAGCCGCCGCCGCCCGAAACGCTGGGTCAGCCAGCCGGTCATCGGGGTGATCACCGCGGTGCCGACGATATTGAAGGTCACCGTCCAGGCGATCTGATCCTGGGTCGCGCCCAGCGCCCCCTGCAACTGCGGCAGGGCGATATTGGCGATGGTGATGCTCATCCCATAGAGCGTCGAGGACAGGGTCACCGTCGCCAGGATCAGCCAGTGCCGAAACGTGGCTCGATCCTCCTCGATGAAAGCCTGCGTGGTCATGGGTTAAACGCTCGGATGGGGTCGGGGTGGTTGTTGGAAGACCACCACGTCCGCTAGAGGGCACGATTTGGCGCATGATCGCACGAAGGAGCGGAAACGGGAAAATAGATCGCGAGCGCGCCGGACTCGCGTAGAGGGGCGGTGGGGCCTCTCATCCCAACGGGCCCGTTTCATTGCTGTTTGGTTATGGTGCTTCGAGGATCCGGAACCGTGGCGGGAAGCCGCGGGTCGGATAGGTGAGGATCGATAGGCTACCCTTCTATCGATCAAGAATCCTTGATAAAATGATCGATAGAAGGGTAGCCTATCGATCATGAGATGGAACTGGCAAAAAGCCGAGTGGCCCAGTTTTGATTGGGATGCCGATGCGTTGAATGCCTTGGAGGCCCGTTTCGCCCATGAGACGGGCATTCTGCTCGGCATGGTCAAGCATGTAAGCGATGGCGACAAAATTGATCTCATCGTGGAACTGATAAGTACCGAAGCCGTGAAGACGTCGGAGATTGAAGGCGAGATCCTTGATCGCGGGTCCGTTCAATCTTCCTTGCGGCGAAATTTCGGACTGAGCGCGGATGACCGACGCGCCACGGCGGCGGAACGGGGCGTGGCCGAGATGATGACCGATCTTTACCGCGCCTTCGACGACCGGCTCTCGCACCGGAAATTATGCGCTTGGCACGGGATGCTGATGGCGGGGAGACCTGATCTCGTTAACATTGGCTCGTATCGGACCCATGAAGATGCGATGCAAGTAGTCTCGGGTGCGCCAAATCGCTCGACCATCCATTTCGAGGCGCCGCCGTCATCTCGTATACCGGCGGAGATGAACGGCTTCATTGACTGGTTCAACGCCTCTGGACCGGTCGGTGGCACGCCGCTTCCACCCCTGACCCGAGCTGGACTAGCGCACCTCTATTTTGTCTGTATCCATCCATTCGAGGATGGCAATGGCCGTATCGGGCGAGCGGTTTCGGAAATGGCGTTGTCGCAGTCCCTGAAACAACCTGCTTTGCTGGCACTCTCACAAACGATTCAATCGAGTCGTAAGCTTTACTACGACATGCTTGAAAAGAGTAACAAAGCGCTGGAAGTAACCCCTTGGCTGGAGTATTTCGCGGCGACGGTGTTGCAAGCGCGGGATTATTCGATCCGGCGGGTGGAATTTCTGATCGCCAAGACAAAGCTGTTGGACGGTTTGCGAGGGCGTTTGAACAGTCGGCAGGAAAAAGCCCTGGCTCGTATGTTACGCGCGGGTCCGGACGGCTTTATTGGCGGCATGAGCGCGGACAACTATAGAGCCGTCACCGGGGCATCGACGGCGACGGCAACCCGGGATTTGGCTGGGCTCGTGAGGCTCGGCGCGTTTACCCGGACCGGCGAACGCCGTCATACCCGCTATTGGCTGAAATTCGCAGGGAATGGGAAATAGGTGTCTTCTTGTTGAGTGGCGGATGCGCGCGGCACCGGTTTTCAGAGAGGAAATAGTTTCGTACCCTAGCGTCCTGGACCTTTTGGGGAGAGTCGGAATGAACAGCGCCATCGCGGATCAAAACTTCGACCGGACCGACTTGGCGGAGTACATGGCGGAGGGCCGGTCCCGGGCCATGGCCCTGGACAATCGCGGGCTGATCCGTCGGACGGCTTCGGGCGCCATCGATCCGGGGATCCTGGAGGCCTATTGGCGGCACGGTTTCTACGTCTTCGAGAATGTCTTCGACGCGCGGGAACTCGCGGATCTGGAGGCGGATTTCCAGGATATCCTCGAGAGATTTCCCGTTCACAAGGGCTCCGATGTCGACGCAAGGGGGCGGCCCGCCTTGGGGGTCGATTGCAAGGGGGAGAATCTCTATTGGTCGAAGCCGCTCGGCGACCCGTGGGGCGGCACGTCTTTCGGGCAGGGGCGTCACGCGGTCAAAATGGATGAACCGACACCGGGCCAGGACGCGCCCGAGGATATCGTCTTTCTGCTGATCGGCTCACTGCAGTTTTCCGACGCTTGTCTTCGGGCCTACGGCCACCCCGATCTCCTGGCCGTCTCGGCGGCGGTGAACGGCGACGATTTCGTGCCTTATACGGACGGGCTCTTCATCAAGGCGCCGGGCCTCGGCGCCTCCGTGGCCTGGCACCAGGACGGCACCACGCATTGGGACAGCCCGGAATGGCATCAGGGCTCACACGGTTTCAATCTGATGGGCCAGATTTACGGCTGCACGCCCGAGAACGGCGTGTGGGTGATCCCAGGCTCCCACAAACTCGGCAAGATCGACATCAAGGCGAAGACCGAGGCCGCGGGAACGACCTATCTGCCGGACGCGGTGCCGATGGTCTGCGATCCGGGAGATGTCGTGATCAGCAATCGACAGCTGCTGCACGGCTCCTTCGCGAATACCAGCGATCAGTGGCGGGTCACGGTCAACATGGGGTGCCTTCCGAAAAAATCCGTCCTCGGCGTGCGGGGGGGCGGGATCGTCTCGGCGGAGATGACCTATGACGAGGCGCATATCGAAAAGCGGTCGCGTGCCATCGCCTATGCCATCGACGCGCGCCGGCAAAAATACCCGGACGAGACGCCGTTCGAGTACAAACCCTTCGCCGGTCGGAACCTTGTTTGGGATGAGGCCGCGCGCGCGTCTCTCCATGATTACAGCGTGATGGATATGAGCGTCTGAGCGTGACAGGCCGGTTCGCGGCTTGGTTCAAACCACGTTTCCTCGCTCATCGTCTCGCGTTCAGCGGGCGACCGGAAGGTCAGGACCGCGAAGCGCGCGGCGGGCCAAGGCGGGAAAAACCTGGCGACCCCGACAGGATTCGAACCTGTGACCTACAGATTAGGAATCTGTCGCTCTATCCTGCTGAGCTACGGGGCCGCTTGGGTTCACTGATACCCGAAGGTAGCGCGCATGTGAAGACGCGCCGTGGCGGGCCGGTGGAGCGCCGGTTTCGCTTGCCCGGGCGACGGCGGCGGCGGCACACTCGGCTCCAACGGAACAAGCATCGCCGGAGATCCCGATGACCACCATCACCAAGGTCGAAACCATTCGCGTCGCCTTGCCTTTCGAGACCGGGGGGCCGCGGCACGGCATGCGGCCGGCGCTGGACGCATGGCTGAAGATGGAAAGCGTGATGCTCCGGATCGAGACCTCGGACGGGCTCGAGGGCTGGGGCGAGGCGTTTGGTCACGCCATGGCGCCGGGAACCTTGGCGGTCTTGAACGAGGTTATCGGGCCGATGCTGATCGGCAAGGACGCCCGGGCGATCGCCAAGCTGGTCGATCAGCTGGAACGTCCGATGCACGGCTTGGGGCGCGCCGGGCCGATGATGTACGCGCTGTCGGCGGTTGATATTGCGCTCTGGGATCTGGCGGGCAAGCGGGCCGGAATGCCGGTGTTTCGACTGCTTGGCGGCGACGGGGCGGAACTGACCCGCTATGCCAGCCTGATGCGCTATGGCGGGGATTGCGACGCGGTGGCCGAGAATGTCGCCCGAGCGCGCGGATATGGCTTCACCACCATCAAGCTGCACGAGAACACGGTGCCTGCCTTCCGCGCCGCGCGCAACGTGGTCGAAGCCGAGGATCGGATCTGTCTGGACGTGAACTGTCCCTGGACCATCGCCGAGGCCAAGGCGATCGCCCAGGAGATTCTATACGATGATTTCGGCTGGCTCGAGGAGCCGATCTGGCCGCCCGAGGACTATCACGCCATCGCCGAGGTCAGGGCCGAGGGTGTACCGATCTCGGCCGGCGAGAACATGACCACCCTGCACGACTTCAAGGCCGCCTTCGAGGCCGGCGCGGTGGACAACATCCAGCCCAGCGTCACGAAATGTGGCGGCATCTCGGGGATGCGGCGGGTGTTCGCTCTTGCCCAAGCCTATCCGGTGCGGGTGGTGCCGCATTGCTTCTATTGGGGTCCGGGCTATCACGCCACGGCGCATCTGGCGGCCTCGCGCGCCGAGCCGACCTTGGTGGAGACCGCCTTCATCACCTTCGCGGTACAGCCGCACGCGCTGTTTGACTCAACCACTCCCAAGCTTCAACTAGGCGAGGAACCAGGGCTCGGTTTCGAGGCAAACTGGGACGCGCTGGCCGAGTATGTCGTCTCGCGCCAAACCATCAACGCGTGATCCGGGGATTGGAAGTCTTGTCATGAGCGAAGCGTCGCCCCGGGGCGAAACTAGTCCGTATGACTCACCGCCCCAGGCGCCGATACCGCCGAGGCCCGAGGATTTCGGTCTGACCGAGGCGGATCTCAAGCGCTGGACTCTCCGTGACATGCTATTGGCCGAGGGGCTGGCCTCGGTGATCATGGTGTTGGTCACGGTACTGGCGATCTGGAAGTACTGGCTTTGGGGGATTCTGATCGCCTGCGCGGCCCTCGGCGTGCTTTATCTTATCCGCCGGGTGGTCAATGTCGTGGTCATGGGACGGATCGATCGGGCTCGGGCCGATTTCCGAGAGGCCGAGGAGGTCCACACCAAGGCGCGCCGGGAGCATGACAACGCCATGGATGCCTGGGAAGCCCGGCGCGAGGCCGAGAACGGCTAGGAGGCTTTTTTGGACTCCTGCCAGGCCGCGAGCGCCGCGTGTGCCTTGCCGGCTTTCTCCGCCATGACCTCGGCGCCCGCCGTCTTTGCCGTCAATTCAATGACATAGCCGTTCGGATCGCGGAAGTAGATCGAGTCGATGGAGCCGTGATTGGCGATCCCGCGGGTCTCGATCCCGGCCGCCTTGCCCTTGGCGAACATGGCTTCCATCTCGGCATAGTCCACTTCCAGCGCGATATGCAGATCGAAGTCGTGCTGATCCTTGAACTCGAAAGGCCGGTCCGGTGCCTCGAAGAACGCCAGGAAGGAACCGTCCCCCATCTCGAAGAAGGAGTGCAGCACGCCGGTTTCGCGCCCCGTCTTGGTGGTGGTAATCTCAAACGCCTCGGCGAGTTTTAGGCCGAGAAAATCCTCGTAAAAGGCGCGGGTCTCCTCGGAATCTCGACAGCGATAGGCGTTGTGGTGCAATCCCTTGATCATCTCGTTCTCTCCAAATCGTGGCGCATCTCGCGCTAGCATGTGGGGCGCGCCGCGCCAAACGCCAGCGCCGCGGGGGCAATTGGGTGGGAAAAACACCGTTTCCCGGTAACCATTGATCGCGATCGTTCATCCGAACAGGTTATTGTTAACTTCCGCGGTGATGAAAACATAGGCGCGGTCCCGTTCGCTATGGCCCCTGGGCTCCGAGCCGTGGATCGCGAACGGCGAGTTCGGGAAGACCACGAGCGTATTGGCCTGGTAGGGAACCGTCGCAACTTTCTCGATGAGATCGTCCCCAAGCTCGAACACATCGATCTTGTCTGGAGGACCGTTTTTGTATCGAAACAGATCCAGGCCGCCGCCGGTGGTCTCGTCATCCGGCGCGCGCAAATAAAAGAGCGCCGAAAACAGCCGGTTCCCGGCGTCCACATGGCTGGCGCGATGCGACCATGGCGGGCCGAGCGACGGGCCGATCAACTCCAACCTCGCGTCGGTCCGCACCTCGGCTTGGCCGTGCGCGTCGCCGCCGAACAAAACAAACCTCGCTTCCCGTAGCCACGCGATATCGGGCAGGTGATCGGGCCAATGCCCGGCGAAGATCTCGGCGACCCGGAGCGTGACCTCGGGGGCGGAATGGGCCCTGGCGAAGGCTTTCCATGCTTCATCGATGATATCGGGTGTCCGCATCGCGTGGGCGTGGAATGCGATCCGCTGGTTGCTGGCCCGGTTTTTCGCCTTGGCCCGCGTATCGTGGTGGACAATCCGCGTCTCGATAAGCCGTTCGCACAGAACCGGGTCAAGGGCTTGCTCCTTGACGATATGCGGGAACGGGTCGAGCTGGATATCGGCTGGCGACAGACGATCAAAAACCGTGGGAAACGGCTCGGGCGGCGGGCTCTTCGAGTCTTGTCCAGTGCCGCTCAATAGGGACGGTCCCCCAGGATCGTGCAGCGGCGCATGACCCGTTTCTGGTTCGCGGTGTCGTAGCCGGTGGCCCGATGCAACAGCGAGCGATTGTCCCAGACCACGCATTGCCCAGGCTTCCAGCGATGGCGGTATACCAGATGATCCGGTGTGGCCGCGGCGTTCAATTCCTCGATCAGCGCGCGGCCCTCGTCATAGTCCATGCCCTCGATGGATTCCGCGTGATCGCCGAGAAAGATCGATAACTCGCCGGTTTCCGGGTGGGTGCGCAGGATCGGATGCGCGACCGGCGGCACCTTGGCCTTTTGCTCCTCGGTCATCGGGTCCTCGCCATGGCGGCGGGTCCGCGAGAAGTCGAGATTGTGGATCGCCTTCAATCCGGTAAGCCGCGCGCGCCAATCCTCGCCCAACCACTCCAGCGCGCCCCGCATGTCGCAGAAATGGGTCTCGCCGCCGGTTTCCGGCACGATCTCGGCATACATCATCGTGGCCAGCCCGGTCCGCGCGCGCCAGGACCCGTCGGTGTGCCAATGCATGGTGCCCTTGTCCGGATGCGCGCCGCTGGGATTGCCGTCGGCATCCAGATTGGTCAGCAGATAGATCTCCGGATGGCCATAGCCGTGATATTGATCCATCACATGAGTCTGCACCTCGCCGAAGGCATGGGCGAATTCGACCTGGGTCTCCGGCGGCAGGTCAACGTCCTGGAAGAAGATCAACTGGTGTTTAAGAAAGGCCTGATAGATCGACGGAAAGACCTCCGGCTTGACCGCGTCGGCCAGACCGATCCCGATGATCTCGACGCCCATGAAATCCGTGAGCGGTCGAGTCTCGAACGGCCAGTCCGATGGGTTGGTCGGGGGATTGGACAGAGTGGCTGTGGTTGTTTCCGGCATCGTTCAATTCCTCCACCCGCGATCCTGTTCCGGTCCGCGGCGCCGCGCAAGCTGCTCGATGATCGGTGATGGCGCGGCTTTGGTCTTTGGGTGTAGATTTGGTCGAGTTTAACCGGAGAGTCGCATGACCGACCAGCATCATATCGACCGTATCGCCCGACATCTGCATGACGCGCACGCTTCTCGTTCGCGTTTCGAGAATCTCACGGGCGACTTCGCGCTCGGCTCCATCGACGATGCATACCGCGTGCAGATCGCCCTCAACAAGCTCTGGGAAGGCGGCCCGAAGGGCACGATCGTCGGCTACAAGATCGCGCTGACCTCCCAGGCCATACGGGATCTGGTCGGTGTCGATGACCCCTGCGGTGGGGCGATCTTCGCCTCGACGGTATATCAGTCCCCGGCGAACATTCCCCTGTCGAGTTTCGTCAGGCTCGGTCTGGAGTTCGAGCTTGCCTTTCGCATGGGCAAGGACGTTCCCACGGGAACGCCTCTCGACGCAGAGACCATCGCGCCCTACGTCGACGCCGCGATGCCGGCTTTTGAGCTGATCGAGGACCGCGACGCCGACTATTCCGGTCTCGACGCGGCCACATTGGTCGCCGACAACGCCTGGTCGGGAGGGATGGTGCTGGGCGCGCCGTCGACCGCGTGGCGGGAGTTGGACCTTGCCACGACGCCCGTTTCACTTTCGTTTAACGGCGCGAACGAGGAGGCGGTCACCGGGGCGGCGATGGGCAATCCGCTCACATCGCTGGCCTATCTCGCGCGTTTACTGGGCGACCAGGGACGGTCCCTGAAGGCCGGCGATATCGTGATGAGCGGCTCGACCCTCGCGACCCGTTTCGCGAAAGCCGGCGATCACGCGATCTACACGGTCGAGGGGCTCGGTTCGGTGGAGATGCGTGTCGCGTAGTCAGCGACGAGGCTGGAGGCATGCCGGTGACGGCCGTGGGGCGCCGAGGTTTCGCGAGATTGGCGATCGGGGCCGTGTTGGCGACCATGACCGGTTGCGCGCGCGGTGGCGGCTCGCCCGACACCCCGGGTCATCTGGCGGGTCCCTGGGATCAATTTGTCGCGGGCTCCAAGCGGCAAGTCGATCACTCGCCGCTAGCGCTGTTGTTGGAGCGATACGTCCTGAAGCGCTCCGACGGGGTACATTTGTTCGCCTATGGCGACGTAACCGAGGCGGATCGCGCCGATCTCGACCGCTACATATTGAGTATGGCGAGCTTCGCCGTGGATAGCCTGGATCGGCGCGAGCAATACGCGTTCTGGCTCAATCTCTATAACGCCCTGGTCCTGCGTCTGGTGCTCAGCCGGTATCTCATTCTTTCGATCAAGGATATCCGTTTTGGCCTCGGGCCGTTGGGGGAAGGGCCCTTCGAGAGGGAATTGGTCAAGGTGCTTGGCCGACCGGTCAGTCTGTCCGACATCCGAGAGCGGATACTATGGCCGATTTTCAAGGATCCAAGGCTCCACTACGGGCTGTGCGACGCGGCGATTGGCTCGCCCAATCTGCAACCTCGCGTTTTTACCGGAGAGCGGGTGGATCGGATGCTTGACGGAGCGGCGCTGGATTTCGTGAATCATCCCCGGGGCGCGCGGCGTGATGAAGGGGGCTTGGTGCTGTCGGAACTTTATCGGCGCCACACGGCGGCGTTCGGGGGGGGCTTCGCGGAAGTGCTCGCGCATCTCCGGCTCTATGCCGACGGCGCGTTGCTGCCGGCCCTGCGCGGCGCGAGATCCGCCCGCTACGCGTTCGATTGGTCGCTGAACGACGGGACGGGGCTCGGAAATTTACGCTGAACGACGCTTGTCGGTTTCCCGCGCGCCGCAGCGTGTTAAGATTCCCATGACTCGCGGTCGGGGCGATCGCGAGCGTGGACTGGCCACGAACGGGAGGCCGATATGAAACGAATTCTTCTTCCCTTTGGTTCCGATTCGGCGAGTGACGCGCCGATAGCCGCCGCCGCCACCTTGGCGGCTCGGCATGGCGGAAATGTCACGGCCATGTTCTATCCACGACTGCCCGACCCGGTGATCGTCGATCCGATGAGTGGCGGCGTGGTCTCCTATGACGGATTGGACGAGGAGATAGAGGCGCAAAAAACCAGCGCGGCGGAACGGATCCGCGAACGCGCCGCGCAATGCGAGCCGGCGTTGTCCGCGGATCGTCTCGACGTCGACATGAGCGGGCTCTCGAATTGGCGTCAGGTCGGTGAGGTATGCCGGGTTCATGACATCGCGATGGTCGCGCGATCGCCGGAGAATCCGCATTGGCAAACGCTGTTTGAAATGGCGCTGTTCGAGGGAGGGCGCCCGGTCATGCTGGTGCCCGAGGGATGGAACAAGCCTTACGGGGATACGGTCGGCATTGCCTGGAACCACGCCACTGAAACCGCGCGGGTCGTCGCCATGGGGATGCCGATCATCGCCCAGGCCAAGAAGGTCGTGGTGATCGGCGTCGACGGCTGGGTGCATGCCGGCCCGGATACCTCGGCGTTGCAGAAGTATCTGGAAGGCCACGGGATCGAAACCGAGATCCGAACCGGCGCGTCCGGCGGCAATCCCGGTGATCGGGTCATGGAAGTCGCGTCAAGCGCCAATGTCGATCTGATGATCAAGGGGGCTTACACACAAAGCCGCTTGACCCAAATGATCTTCGGCGGCGCGACCCGCGCGATCCTGGATCGAGCCCAGATTCCGGTCGTTTTCGCGAACTGATCGGCGGTATCTCGGCCGTCTCGATCACATCGGCGATGGCGTTCGGCTCCCGGCTCCGCGGTTGGATCTCGCGGTGATAGGATACGCGCATTGAATTCAAAGCGCTGGGCGGGAGCTGGAACATGGCGAGACTCGAGGGAAAAGTAGCGTTGATCACCGGCGCGGGAGGCGGTATCGGGCGGGCGACCGCGATCCGCTTCGCCCAGGAGGGCGCGAAGGTCGTCGTCACCGACATTGACACAACCCGCGGCGCTGAATCCGCCCGCCTCGCCAAGGACGCGGCCGGCAATGGCGGCGGCGACGCGATTTTCATCGAGACCGACGTGACCAGCCATGAGAGCGTGAAGGCGGCTGTGGCGGAAACCGTGGCCCAGTTCGGCGGCTTGCATATACTGCATAACAACGCCGGTGGCTCCACCATGCAGGACGGACCGGTCACCGAGGCGCCGGACGAGGAGTTCTGGCGGGTCATCAAACTCGACCTTTACGGCACTTTCGTTTCCTCCAAGCACGGCATTCCGGCGATCCAGGCATCCGGCGGCGGCTCGGTGATCAACATGGCCTCGAACGTGGCCTTGATGGCGCTGCCGGGCCGGGATTGCTACACGGCGGCCAAGGGTGGGGTTGCCTCGATGACCCGTTCCATGGCGGTGGAATACGCGCCGGACAAGATCCGGGTGAACGCGATCGCGCCCTCGGTGACACTGTCGGACCGGGTCAAGAAACTGTTGGACGAATCTCCCGACATCAAGAAACTGTCCGAGCAGCATCTTCTCGGCTTTGGGCAACCGCTGCATATCGCCAACATGGCGGTCTATCTGGCGTCCGATGAATCCGAGATCACCACCGGACAGATCCTTTCCGTCGACAGTGGCGTGACCATCTACTGAGCCGAAGGGAATGGGAGGCAATCATGGGTATCGAAATTCGCGCCTTGAAACCAGGTTCCGGCTTTGCCGCCGAGGTCAACGGGCTTGACTTGCGTGAGCCGCTGAGCGACGCCGATTTTTCGGCGGTTCAGGACGCGTTTCACCAATACGGCGTGTTGGTTCTGCGGGATCAGGACATCAACGACGAGCAACAGGTGGCGTTCTCCAGCCGGTTCGGAGATCTGGAAACATCTCTTGGTTTCGATCAATACGGCGGCGTGATCCTGCCGCAGATCGCCCGTATCTCGAATGTCGGCGAGGACGACCAGATCCGCCCGCATGACCACGAGAAGTCCCGCTATCACCGGGGTAACAGCCTTTGGCATACCGACAGCTCCTTCAAGAAGGTGCCGGCGAATGCCTCGCATCTGTCGGGGCGCGAGGTGCCGCCGATCGGCGGCGAGACCGAGTTCGCCGATGTCCGCGCCGCCTATGATGCTTGGCCGGGCTCGGCCAGCGGGATCACCAAGGAAGATCTGGAGGGGCTGATCTGCCAGCATTGGATCGTGTTCTCCCGCACCCTGATCGTCGGCGATATCTTCACGGACGAGGACAAGAAGCGGCTCCAGCCGGTGCGCCAGTCCCTTATCCGCACCCATCCGGTGACGGGCCGAAAGGTCTTCTATGTCGGCAGTCACTGCCAGTTCGTCGAAGGCTGGGACTTCCCGAAAAGCCGGGCGCTGATCAATGAGCTGACCTCCTGGATCACCCGTCCGGAATTCGTCTACGCCCATAAATGGCGCCAGAAGGATCTGGTGATGTGGGATAACCGAGTGGTCCTGCATCGCGGAAATCCCTGGCCGGACGAGGACTATCGCCGGGTCATGCACCGCACCACCGTCGCCGGCGACGGCCCGACCGTGGCCGACGCGGCGGAGTAGCAAGGTGGCCGATAACGCGCTGCAGATCTTCCATGTGAACTTGAACTGTAGCGATCTCGACAGATCCCGCGCGTTCTATGAGTTGATCGGTTTTTCGGTGGTCAATGCCTTCGAGGAGGATGGCGCGCCGGATACCAGAAGCTTTGGCGAGATCGGTCTCGCGCCGATCCTTCGGATGCCTGGTAACTGCGACGCCCGCGCCGTGCTGATGGCGCTTTCCGATGATCCGAGGGCGACCCGTCTTGACCTGATTGAATGGAAGGTGCCGGAGAGCGAAACCGTCCCCAAGGGCGATCTCGCCCGGATCGGCTTTGGCCGCCTGTGCCTCCGGGTCAGGGATTGCAACGCGCTGCATGACAAGCTCGTGGCGGCGGGACACGCGCCCTATGCCGAGCCCCTGGAGATTAGCATGGGCGGCACAAGACAGCTGGTGTTCTGCGTCGACGATCCCGACGGCACGGTGGTGGAGTTCATGCAGTTTCTGAAACCCGGGCAAGATCGCTAGGCGGACCGACGATGGAAATCGATCAGAAGAGCCGCGAGCGGGTCTTTCACTATATCGTCGAGGATCACGCCCGGCGGATGCCGGACAAGCCCTGTCTGGTGATGAATGACAGGGTTCTTACCTATGGCGAGTTTGACCGCGAGGTGAACCGCTGGGCTCGGGGGTTCGCGGCGCGTGGTGTCGCCAAGGGGGACCGGGTGCTGGTGATGATCACCAGCGGCATCGAACATGTCGTGATCTGGCAGGCGATTTCCAAGCTCGGCGCGATGATCGTGCCGGTAAACGAGGCCTATAAGGGCGCGATGCTGCTGCATCAGGTCAATGACGCGGATGCGCGCCTGGCCATCGTGCATGGCCGGCATCTGCCGCATTGGGAGGCGCTAGCCGAGGAAATTCAAGGGCTTGAGGCCATCGCGGTCTATCCTGATCTCGACCCCCGGGAGAGCCTTGACGCGTCTTGGGAGTTGATCCCCTTTCCGGCGCTGCGCACCGACGATGCGAGCCCGATGCCCGCCGTCGCGCATTACACCGACCCGATGGCGATCTTCTATACCTCCGGCACCACGGGGCCGTCGAAGGGGGTGATCTATTCCCACGCCCAGGCGCATGCCACGGCCCTGCCGATCGCCAAGCTCTGTGATCCCGACGATATTTTCTACATGTACATGCCGATGTTTCATGTCGGCTTGTCACAGATGTTCGGCTTTGTCGCGATCGCGGGCCTGACCATGGCGATCCGCGAGAAATTCAGCGTGCATAATTTCTGGCCCGACGTGCGGCGCTACGAGGCGACGATCTCGATCCTGATCTCGACCATGCCGAGCTTTCTGGCCAGCCTGCCGCCCGACCCGAGGGACCGGGATCATACCCTCAAGAAGATGATCATCATACCCCTACCGCCGGATCTTGACGCGATCAAGGAACGCTATGGCTTTGAAGTAACGACATTTTTCAACATGACCGAGATCAGCGTCGGGATCACCGCGGATGGTTTCAATCTCGCCAACAATACCTCATGCGGCCGTCCGCGCGAGGGTGTTCAGGCGCGGATTGTCGATGAGCTGGATGAGGAGGTCCCGGTGGGTGAGATCGGCGAGTTGGTGTTGCGGGCCGATAATCCCTGGGAGTTCAATTCCGGCTATTGGCGCAACCCGGAGAAAACCGCCGAAGCCTGGCGCAATCAGTGGCTACACACCGGCGATGCCTTCCGCCGCGACGCCGAGGGGAATTATTATTTCGTCGATCGGTTGAAGGACGCGATCCGTCGCAGGGGCGAGAATATCTCCTCCTTCGAGGTGGAACGCGAGGTTGACGCGCATCCCGCGGTACTTGAATCAGCGGCGGTCGCGGTGCCCTCGGAACATGGAGAGGACGAGGTCCTGGTGGTCGCCACCCTGGCGCCGGGCCAAAGCCTGATCGCGGAAGAACTGTGTACCTTTCTCGCGCCCCGGTTGCCGCGCTACATGGTGCCGCGCTATGTCCGGCTATTGACCGAGGAGCTGCCGAAGACCCCGACCGGCAAGATCCGCAAGGCGGCGCTGCGCGAGGAGGGCATCGCCGAGGCGTGGGACGCGCTTGGCCCCAGTTAGTGCATTATAGTGCATCTTTTTCCGGGCGATGTGCATGATAGTGCTCGAAATCCGCGCGATTCATGGTCAATCGCGCCACTTTGGCGTCAAGCGCGCGCTCCGGCATCTCGCCCACCGCGATCGCGAGATATTCATCCGCTTCCTCGGTCCGATTCAGCGCCAGAGCCGCGCGGGCTCGCAGCAATGCCGCCTCGCCACGATGCGCGCCGAGGGCGAGGGCACGGGAGGCTTCTTCATGGGCGGCCTCGAAATCCCCGAGCGCGAATCTGGCGCCGGCGAGGGAGAGGCGCGCGTCGGCCCAGTCGGGTTGCAGGGTACAGGCCTGCCTTAGCGCCGTCGCGGCAACGCCGGTTCGTTGCAGCCGTGCCTCGCTCAATCCCATGAGCCGGTAGAGCCCCGCCGCGCCCGGGTCCAGCACCAGCGAGCGCCGCGACGCGGCTGGTACCTTCGGGTGATCGCCGAGCTGATAGCTGTATTGGGCCTTCAACGCTCGGATTTGCGGCGAAAGCGGCATCAGACATGCCAAGCGTCTCGCCAATTCAAGCGCCGGACCAGGGCCATGTACGAGCGCCATGGTCATGGTCGCGTGCCCGAACGCCGTTGGAAATCCAGGGCTGAGGATCAAGGCGCGTCTAAAAAAATCAAGCGCCCGGTCGTGCCGTCCCGCATTGCGTTGCAGGGCCGCTATGTTGAATGAGAGATCCGGGTCGTCCGGGGACACCCGAAATGCCTCCATCAGCGCTTCCAAGGCGGCGTCCGTATCGCCCCGCGCCAGCAGGCGCCCGATTTCGCGCCGGTCCGCCATGTTATCGACCGTCATCGTCCAGCCCTTAGTAAAAGGGATGAGCCGGGCAAATCCTCAAGGGTCACTGTCTCCGGGATAGCCAGCAGCGAAAGGAAATCGGTGAGATATCCCTGAACCACAGCCGGGTCGAGTGTGAATTTCTGGTTTTGCCATGACGCGAGGGACACATCGCCGAGTGCCAGCAGGTCTCCGTCGTCGAGCCGCTTGTTTCGGCAAAGATCTCCGAGGCAAACAGCGATCTTTTCCGCCGCGCTGGTTTCCTCCAAGCACCAATGCGTGGCCAATGCCTCGGACGGGGCCGGCGTCGCCGGCGTCGGATCCGGGTTGTCGAGATGGGCTTGGGCGATAGCCACCGCCTCTCGCGGGTCCGCGACCCTGGGATTGGCGACATAGCAGCCGAAGTCTCTGGACCGCGGACCGCTCGCCGCGTCGAGATTGATCGCGGCGGAACCGAGGATCGCCGCCTCCATTCCGGTGGTGCAGCTTGTATGGACCAAAAGCTTGCTCGCCGCGATCCAGGCGAGATGATCACCTTCCTCCACAATCTCGACCTCGCCGACGTTCGACAGCCCCGCGTGCCAACGCCACGCCGCCTCGGCGGGATGAGGGCGCAGGATCATCCGCCCCGCCAGCCGGGTCATGCCGGCGTCTTTCAGGAAGCCCAGGAGAGCGTGTAGGTTCTGACGCTCCCAGCCGCAAAAATCGAAATACTCTTCGACATCGGTCGGGTTGCCGAGATCGACAAAACCCGCTTGGACCCAGCCCCTGAAGTTGGTGAGCGTGTCGCCGTGTCTCGGGTTGATCGAGGAGTAGTTGGAATTGATCAATATGAAAGGCCCGCGTTCCGCGCGGATCGTGTCGGCGGCCCGTAGGGTCCTGGCGTTCAAGGGGGCCCTTAGCAAGTCCAGCCGCGGATTACCGGTCGTTTCGATCGCGCCGCGAAAGGCCGGAAACGCTCGGTTGAGGCACGCTCTTTGGAAATCCCCCTGACACAGCAACAGGTCGCAGACATCGCCGATCCGAGGGTCATACTGCTCGACAATGCGTTCCTCCGAGATCAGCCCAAGGACCTCCTCCTCGATCGAGGCGACCGCGTGTCCATGGGCGCGCATCAATCCCATGTTGTCGACTTGAATGCGGTTGTTGCCCTTGAACAGAACCGCGCCTTTCGGAATACGCGCCGCCTGCTCGACCAAGGCCCATTGCGGCCCAATCAGCACCTCGAAGCCCAGCCGCGCCGCGTGGATCGCAATCAGCACCCGAGCCTGCATCTCGCGGGCCGATTCCTCCACCAGGAGATAAATCATGCCCCGAGGCGAGCGAGATCCAACCAAGTCCGTCTTCATGGATGACGATGTTTCCATAGGAGAATGGGGGATGTCTACCAAATCAGCGGGATGGGGGCCAGAACTGGAAGCGTGGCGCCAGCCCGGTCAATCGGGGGAGGTCGTCAAATCATCCTATAGACCAACCATTTAGCCCCAATTCCACGGCGACGAATTGTCAGTCGCGAAATTTGGAAAGTGGCACCGTGCGTATTTAATAATTTGAAAAATTCGTAAAAAATATACAATCAGATACAATTAAATGTAATATGTGTCAATTTTACTGCCTTGGTTAAGGTGAAGAATTGGCTGATGTCCGGCAAGCTGAGGAAGCCACGCCGTTGGAGGTCGACGCATTCATCGACCGCTGGGGGCCGTCTGGTGGCTCGGAACGCGCCAATTACCAACTGTTCCTGAGCGAGCTCTGCGCCCTGTTGGGCGTTCAAAAACCCGGTGTTTCCAC
>JAYOIK010000027.1:0-53542 GCA_038118725.1 Alphaproteobacteria bacterium
CAGATGCCGATCTCTCTAACTCAGCATTTGGATCCGGTTAAGGGGGGCAGGCCATCACTCGTCATCGATCTAAACGTAATCTTTCAATCTGTTTCTTTTCAGTTAACCAAGATTCAGTATGGCGTATCCCGCAATCGAAACTATTAACGCGAGCCGAAGAGCGTTACCAAACTAGCACATTTCTCACAAACTCACGTACCGCTATTTGATGTCAGGTAACCGTTTACCCGCACTGGTTTAGCAGCACCGCAGACAGTTAGCTGTCTCTCTCGCGCGTCCCCGACGCAGGTCGGGGTCGACGCCTGAAGCGGTGGGGACTCGGGATGGTGGAGCATTTTCAGCGGCCAAGCGGCGTGATCGGCCCCCCGTCACGATGACAAGCTTCAGGCGTCGCCCTCGACCTGCGTCGGGGATACGGTTAGTGAATCGGGCTTACGCCCACCGCCCGCACGCCCCTTCTTGCTCCCTCCTCCTTCCCCCTAGCCCCCGGCCCGCCTTGGGGGTATAGTCCCGCCGCGCTGGCGGGCGCGCATACCGCGACGCCGGGCGTGTATCCTGAACCGCCCCAACCGGGGCATTGGCGACCGGGCCTAGGCACACCTCGTCCGGCCACGATCATCGCTGAATGGGAGAGAAGGCATGACTGCTGGCCAGGACACCATGAAGACCCGACGCAGCTTGAGCGCGGCGGGCAAGAGTTACGACTATTACAGCCTCGAGGCGATGGCCGATGGCGGCTATCCCGAGATCCGCACCCTGCCCTATTCGCTGAAGGTGCTGCTGGAGAACCTGCTGCGCTATGAAGACGGTCGCAGCGTCACCACCGACGACATCAAGGCGGTCGCGGCCTGGGTGAAGGACAAGAAATCCAACCGCGAGATCGCCTATCGCCCGGCCCGGGTGCTGATGCAGGACTTCACCGGCGTGCCCGCCGTGGTCGACCTCGCCGCGATGCGCGACGCGATGGTCAAGATGGGCGGCAATCCGGAACGGATCAATCCGCTCTCGCCGGTCGATCTGGTGATCGACCATTCCGTGATGGTGGATAATTTCGGCGCCGCCGATTCCTTCCAGAAGAACGTCGATCTCGAGTTCGAGCGCAACGGCGAGCGGTATGAATTCCTGCGCTGGGGCTCCGAAGCGTTCCGCAACTTCCGCGTGGTGCCGCCGGGAACCGGCATCTGCCATCAGGTGAACCTGGAATACCTGGCCCAGACGGTCTGGACCAAGGAAGAGGACGGCAAGACCGTCGCCTATCCCGACACCCTGGTCGGCACCGACAGCCACACCACCATGGTGAACGGCATGGCGGTCCTCGGCTGGGGCGTCGGCGGCATCGAGGCCGAGGCGGCGATGCTCGGCCAGCCGGTCTCCATGCTGATCCCCGAGGTTGTCGGCTTCAAGCTGACCGGCAAGATGCCGGAAGGCGCGACGGCGACCGACCTGGTGCTGACCGTCACGCAAGCGCTGCGCGCCCAGGGTGTTGTCGGCAAGTTCGTCGAGTTCTTCGGCCCCGGCCTGGATGAGCTGACCCTGGCCGACCGCGCGACGATCGCCAACATGGCCCCGGAATACGGCGCCACCTGCGGCTTCTTCCCGATCGACGCCGAGACCATCTCCTATCTCAAGTTCACCGGCCGCGAGGACGACCGCATCGCGCTGGTCGAGGCCTATGCCAAGGCCCAGGGCATGTGGCGCGACGCCAACAGCCCGGACCCGGTGTTCACCGCCTCGATCTCGCTCGATCTATCGACCGTCGTGCCCTCGATGGCCGGACCGAAACGCCCGCAGGACCGGGTGCTGCTGTCCGAAGCGGCGAACGAATTTAACAACAAGGTGCTCGGCGATCTCGGCACCGGGCATGTCCGCTCCATGCCGGTCGAGGGCGAGGATTACGAGCTTTCCGACGGCGACGTGGTGATCGCCGCGATCACCAGCTGCACCAATACCTCCAACCCCTCGGTGCTGATCGCCGCCGGATTGGTGGCGCAGAAGGCCAACGCGCTGGGTCTGAAAGCCAAGCCCTGGGTGAAGACCTCGCTCGCCCCCGGCTCCCAGGTGGTGACCGACTATCTGGAAAAGGCCGGCCTGCAGAGCGAGCTGGACCAGATGGGCTTCAACCTCGTCGGTTATGGCTGCACGACGTGCATCGGTAACTCCGGTCCCCTGCCTGGCCCGCTGGCCCAAGCGGTCGATGGCGGTGATCTAGTGGTCACCTCGGTGCTGTCCGGCAACCGCAACTTCGAAGGCCGGGTCAGCCCGCACGCCAAGGCGAACTATCTCGCCTCGCCGCCGCTGGTGGTTGCCTACGCGATCGCCGGCTCGATGACCAAGGATCTCTACACCGATCCCCTGGGCGAGGACCAGGACGGCAATCCGGTGTTCCTGAAGGACATCTGGCCGACCAACAAGGAGATCGAGGATGTCATGCGGCAAAGCCTGTCGCGCGAGATGTATCGCTCCCGCTACGCCAATGTCTTCCAGGGGCCGGAGGAATGGCGCGCGGTGCGGGCCACGCCGACCATGACCTATACCTGGAACTCGGGCTCGACCTATGTGCAGAACCCGCCCTATTTCGAGGGCATGCAGGCCGAGCCGGGCGATATCGCCGATATCGTCGGCGCGCGCCCGCTGGCTCTGCTGGCCGATTCCATCACCACCGACCACATCTCGCCCGCCGGCTCGATCAAGCAGGACGGCCCGGCCGGTGACTATCTGATGGAGCGTCAGGTTCGTCCGCTCGACTTCAACTCCTACGGCGCGCGGCGCGGCAATCATGAAATCATGATGCGCGGCACCTTCGCCAATATCCGGCTGCGCAACGAGCTGACGCCGGATATCGCGGGCGGCTACACCAAGCATCAGCCGTCGGGCGAGCAGATGGACATCTACACCGCCTCGATGAAGTATCAGGCCGAGGGCGTGCCGCTGATCGTCGTCGGCGGCAAGGAATACGGCACCGGCTCGTCGCGCGACTGGGCCGCCAAGGGCACCTATCTGCTGGGCGTCAAGGCGGTCATCGTCGAGAGCTTCGAGCGGATCCACCGCTCGAACCTAGTGGGCATGGGCGTTCTGCCGCTCCAGTTCAAGGACGGCGACAATCGCAAGTCCCTGGGCCTCAAGGGTACCGAGACCTATGACATCACCGGGATCGCCGGCGGCATCACGCCCCGGATGGACGTCGCCTGCAAGATCACCTTCGCCGACGGCTCCACCAAGGACGTCACCCTGCTGTGTCGGATCGATACCGCCGACGAGGTCGACTACTACCGCCACGGCGGCATCCTGCAATATGTTCTCAGAGGCATGCTGAAAGCAGCCTAGGACTCGTTACACCACCCCGGGGCGTCTCGATTGGTCGCCCCGGGGTTTTTCATTTCCGCGCCGGGCTTTCCGGCGCTTCAGATCCCGGAGCATGGTCATGGCCGCCTATCAATACATCTACGTCATGAAGGGCTTGTCCAAGACCTTCCAGGGCGGGCGCGAGATCCTGAAGAACATTCATCTCTCGTTCTTCCCGGGCGCCAAGATCGGCGTGCTGGGCGCGAACGGCGCTGGTAAATCCACGCTGCTGAAGATCATGGCCGGGGTCGAGAAGGACTTTCAGGGCGAGGCCTGGGCCGCCGACGGCGTGAAGGTCGGCTATCTGCCCCAGGAGCCGGAGCTCGAGGCCGGCAAGACCGTGCATGACATCGTCATGGAGGGCATGGGCGAGACCAAGGCGCTGCTCGACCGCTTCAACGAGGTCAGCGCGCGCTTCGCCGAGGAGATGACCGACGACGAGATGAACGACCTGCTGGCCGAGCAAGCGGAGTTGCAGGAGAAGATCGACGCCGCCAATGCCTGGGATATCGACAGGACCATCGACATCGCCATGGACGCGCTGCGCCTGCCGCCGAGCGACGCCGATGTCGGCCCGCTCTCCGGTGGCGAGAAGCGTCGGGTCGCGCTGTGCCGCTTGTTGTTGTCGGCGCCGGACATGCTGCTGCTGGACGAGCCCACCAACCATCTGGACGCCGAATCCGTCGCCTGGTTGCAGCGTTTTCTGCACGACTTCCCCGGGACCGTCGTGACGGTTACCCATGATCGCTATTTCCTGGACGAGGTGGCCGGCTGGATCCTGGAACTGGATCGCGGCCAAGGCATTCCCTACGAGGGGAACTACTCCGGCTGGCTTGAGCAGAAGCAAAAACGCCTACAGCAGGAAGGCCGTCAGGAAGCCTCGCGGGCGCGCATTCTCGCGGACGAGTTGGAATGGGTTCGCTCTTCCCCGCGCGCGCGGCAGGCCAAGAGCAAGGCCCGGCTCGGCG
Organism: Alphaproteobacteria bacterium; assembly: GCA_038118725.1. Lineage (GTDB taxonomy): Bacteria > Pseudomonadota > Alphaproteobacteria > Thalassobaculales > Thalassobaculaceae > JADHLJ01. Next base: position 4,311 of record JAYOIK010000027.1, read on the forward strand.
CTTATGAGGCGCTGCTGGCTCAAAGCCAGGAGAAAACCCAGGACACCGCCCAGATCATCATTCCCGCGGGGCCCCGCCTCGGCGACATGGTCATCGAGACCCAGGGTCTCGGCAAGGGCTTCGCCGACCGGCTCCTGATCGACGATCTCAGCTTTAAACTGCCGCCCGGCGGTATCGTCGGCATTATCGGCCCGAACGGCGCGGGCAAGACGACGCTTTTTCGCATGATCACCGGCAACGACACGCCGGACCAGGGCACCATCAGCGTCGGAGAGACCGTGAAACTCGGCTATGTGGACCAGTCTCGCGACTCGCTGAAACCAAATGCCACGGTTTACGAGGAAATCTCGGACGGCCAGGAAGAGATCGAGCTCGGCAAGCGCAAGATGCAAAGCCGCGCCTATTGCGGGTTGTTCAACTTTCGCGGCCCGGATCAGCAGAAAAAGGTCGGCCAATTGTCCGGCGGCGAGCGAAACCGCGTGCATCTCGCCAAGATGCTGAAATCAGGCGCCAACGTCATCCTGCTTGACGAGCCGACCAATGATCTCGATGTCGACACCTTGCGAGCCTTGGAAGAGGCGTTGTTGGAATTCGCCGGTTGCGCCGTCGTGATTACCCATGATCGCTGGTTTCTGGACCGCATCGCCACCCACATCCTCGCTTTCGAGGGCGACAGCCACGTGGAGTGGTTCGAGGGCAACTACCAAGCCTACGAGGAAGACAGAAAGCGCCGCCTCGGCGCCGTCGCGGAACAACCTCATCGGATCAAATACAAGCCGATCGTGCGGACGTAGCGAAGAATCGGCTTCCAGACGCCACGCGCCCCCCGGAGCGGGGTCTCGTGAGAGACTGATCAGCTATCGGTTTGTAGATTCGCGAGATTTTCCCGCATGGCCTCGATCAGCGCCGCGATCTTGCCGCCGTTGCGCTGAATCACCGAGTTATACTCGTTTCGCTGGCTGATCCCCATGCTGACGCCTTCGATCACGACGTCGACGATCTTGAAGCTCTCGCCCTTGGGCAGCATGCGCCACATGACATTGATGCTGGAACCCGAGCGCTTCGGATCGAAGATCCGCGAGCGCACGAAGACGTATTTTCGGTTCCCCTTTTCATGACCGGTCACTTGGATTTGCTGACCGGAATAGTCATTGAACCGCTTGGAATAGGTGAAAACGATAATCTTCTCGAAAAGATCCAGATACTCCGCGCGTTGCTCCGGCGTGGCCAGGTTCCAATTGCGGCCGAGCACGAACTGCCCGATCCATCGCATATCGAAACCTTCGTTCAAGAGTTTGGCGAAGCCTTCGCGTTTGGCGTCGGGCTTCATCTCTTGATCCGAAACCAAGGCAATCGCCTGAGCGCTAAGCGTGTCGATGAATGCCTCGGCGCGTTCGCCCTCACTTCCCGCGCGCGCGTCCGATACCACGAAAACCGCCGCGAAAATGATTAAGGCGAATGCCCTCAAACCGGCCATGGCAATCCTCAATTGCTGGAAATCTCTCAACTACCCGCCGGAGGAGCTTAGCGGCGCTCCGGCTTCCGGTGTCGGCAGATGACGGTCGAACTCCTCGGATAGATCCGGAGTCGATTCATCAATGGGAATGATGCCGTTGTTTACCGCCGCCTTGCGTTGCTGGCGATATATGCTGCGAACCTTGGCATAGAAATCGATGGAGTCGTTTCTAAGATCATCGATGCGATCGAAATTCTCGGCGCGGAAATCAACGGCCTGAACGACCCGCCGGCCGATTCCGAATGGGCGACGGAAATCGCGTTCGCCGAGATAGGTGAACGGATCAATGAAATAGTCGACCACTAGCCCCGCGGTATCCCTGACATTCGACGGTCCAAGGAGCGGCAGCATGAGGAAAGCGCCCTCCGAGACCCCATGAACACCCAGGGTCTGACCGAAATCCTCTTCTCGATACGGCAGGCCGAGTCCGTCGGCGGCGTCGACGATGCCAAACAGCGCGCCGTTAACCACGAACCGCGCCGAGGTCACTTTCGCGTGATCCCAATCGCCCTGCATCACATCGTTGGCCAGGATCACGGGCGATTTCAGCCACCGCAGAAAATTCCGAACGGCGTCGCGAATCGGGTCGGGTACGGCTTCCTTGTAGACGTAGGAAACCGGGCGTAGGACGACCTGGTCGAGGACATCGTTGACCGCGAAGATCGCGCGGTTCACCGGCTCGATCGGATCGTTAACATCGGCCACCCCATCCGATGTCGCCGACGCGCAGGCACCAAGCATCAAGGCGCCGAAAAGCGCGGGACCAAGCCGACTCCATCGCACAAGACGCCTTGCCAGGCCCTGTCGTTGCAGTTCGCCATTCTCGACCAACATTTCGTATTCCGCCGCCAGCATTCGAGACCGACCTCGACTTCCGTTGCCACGCATATCCGCCAAGGTCGAGGACGACTTTCGCTAGATAGCATTAAACCAAGGACTTAGCATACGTACACCCAGGCTGGCCAGCGTCACGCGGGAACCGATGGAACGCCTAACGGAGGAATGTTGCAAAAATATCGCTAAATTGAGTGAGAAGCCACACATTCGCGATGCCGGTGATAGGTTATCGGGTACGCCGGGCCATGGCATAGGCTCGTCTCTGCCATTCCGCCGCGCCGACGGCCCTGTAAAGTCGTCCGGATTGCATAAGCAACGCCGTCGCCGTGGCGTTGTCCTGATTGATGCTCAACGCGCCGATCTGAAACAAGGCGTCGGCCTCGCCGATACGATCACCGGCCTGTTGAAACAAGCCCCTGGCTTCGGCATAGGCCATCTGCACCTGGGGCAGATTGTCCTGCAACGCCTCCAGGTCACCGATCGCCCGGACCGCCGCCGCCTCTTGCGCCAGATCACGCAGGCTCCGATACATCGTTCGCGCGGAAATGAAGTTCACCCGGGCCCGATCCGCGTTGTCCATGAGCAGATCCAACTGCCCAAGATCCATCAGGGTCTGCGCCTGGTCCCGCGCGCCGCCGACATTCTGGTAGTGACCGTAGGCCTCCTTCATCGCCTCTCGAGCTTGACGGTTGCGCCCCTTGGCGGTTTCGACATGGCCACGCCCCTTCAGGGCATCCGCCATCGCGCCCAGGGATTGCGCGTTCTTGCCGAGTGACAGGGCTCGCTCGAATAGACCTCTCGCCTCGTCAAGCCTGCCGGCGAGACGCTCCATCTCGCCCAAGCCAACCAGCAAACGCGCCTCCAATCCCTTGTCATTGGCATCGGTGAAATGATTGCGGGCCGCCACCCCGTTGGCGCGGGCATAATCGAACCGGATGCGTGATCGACGCAAATCGCCGCGTCCGGACAGCAAATCACTGTTTCCGACCCTAAGGCCGGCATCGCGATACCGGTCCGCGCCCTCAAGCGCCGAGGCCTGCGCCTCATTCGGTCGCGAGAGCATGCGGTAGATATCGGTGATCGCCATGCGGACATGCCCCTCGCCGATAAAGTCGCCGGTGCGTCGATACAGCGTAAGCGCGCGCTCCAGCCGGTTCTGCGCCTCGCTGGTTTTCCGGGTCTGGCGATCGATTTCCGCGCGGCAGAACAAGGCATGCGCCTCGCCGGTCCTATCGGCCGATTGGGTAAACAGGAACCTCGCTTGATCGTAGGCGCCGCTGGCTTCGTCGTTCTGCGTCAGCTTGGCGCAGCATTCCGCGTAGTTCAGAAGGGCATTGCCCTGGCCCATCCGATCATTGGCTTGCTCGAAAAGCCGACGGGCCTCCTGAAAGGATTGTTTCGCGGGTTCATGGTTGCGAAGCCCCAATTCCAAAAGGCCCAACTCGAGATAGCCCTGGCCCTGGCCGCGGGGCTTACCGTCCTTCTGGTAGACCTCGATCGTATCCGTGAAGATCTTTCGCGCGGCCTCGGCGTTGCCGTTTTCCAACTCAAGTTGCCCGAGGCTCAACCGGGTATCCGCATATCCCTCCTGCTCTCCGGCCTCCTTGAAAAGCTGCGCCGCCTCTTGATAGTTCTTTCGCGCATCGTCATCGAGGCCGAAAATTCGGAAGCCTTCGCCCTGTGCCCACAAGCGGCCCGCGGTCGCGACCGGCCCGGTACTGAGGACACCGCCGGAGCGCATTGCCTGAATACCGCCGGACCGCTGAATGTTCCGGGACACCGCCCAATCCACGAATAGACTGGCAAGCCCGAAGAACCCAGCCGTGGCGGCGACGAGATGCTGGAAATTCGGAGCCCGACCGATCGTGAAGAAATAGCTAGCGAGGACGGCAATGGCGGTCAGTCCGAGAATCGTGAACCGGCGCTGCCAGGTTCCCAAACTTCCTCGTCGTTTCGCGCGGCCTATCGCTGTTCGCACCGGAGTTCACCGCTTTCACATGATCAGGGGTTGAGGACGATGGTTACGCTCATCGCGCCCAGAATCATCTAGCATTTTAGATAGTCACGGAATTTTGTCCCGTTCTTTCGCGTTTCGTTCGTCATCTCTTCGAGTATACCACCTAAAGAGCGGCTTGGAGAGCATCGGCAAAATGTATATCGGGAACTGTACCACTCCCAGATAAAGCCACATATCCTCGGCCGCGCCCGCCCCGACCACCGGGAGAAGCAATGCGAAATTGCGGTTGCCACTGGCGAGCGCCGTCGCGCCGGCGAAGGATTTGGGTAAGCGGAAGAACACACCGGCGGTGATCACCTGAAGCAACGCGCTGGCAAGAAACGCGGTTGCCAGGAAAATCGGAATGCGCTCGGGATTGTTTTCCACCGCGTGGTGCAAGCCTCCCATGATCGTCACCGCGAACACCGCCAGCAATATCACCAGCACCCCATCAACGGCGGGGCCGGTTTCCGCCGCCCGGCGGGCGCCGAGGAGATACCGCGCGCCTTGGCCGACGACGAAACAACCCACCACCATGAGCAACAACCGTCCGGCGATCGCCAGTGCCGGCACCGCGCCAAACCCATCGCCCACGAAAGCCGTCAGCACGAGCGGAAGCGTTATCGGAAACAGTAGCGTTGCCCCGAGCATGACCAGCAACGCGGCCGCCCCGTCCAGCCCCAGCAATAGCGCCAGCCCCGGCACCGTCACAAGCGGCGGGCAAGCGCTCCACGCGACAAGGACAACCAACAAGCCGGCCGGCAGATCCAACGACCACCCAACCAGGAACACGATGACCGGTACCGCCAGCAATACCCAGATCACGCCGATCGCAACCAACCCGGAATGACGAATTCGTTCGCGAATCACCACGGGGTCGAGTCGGTATATCGAGATCGCGAACATTAGAAGAACCAACGGCTCGGCCAACGGTCTGGCCAACATCGTAAGACTTGGCCAGAACAGCCCGACCACGAAACCGCTAGGGAGAACCCAAGTCCCGTGCTTGCCGATGAGGGAAAGGAACGATCCGATAGTCACAAATTCTTCAATCACGTTGGAGAAAAAACAAGCCGACTCGGTTTCGGCGCCGGACGGATCTCGCTATGGTCGCCGCATGACACATCCCGACCCCCTGATCACGCGTCGGCTCAGTGTTTCACCGGACTGGATCGACTACAACGGGCATATGAATGTCGGCTATTACGGCGTGGCATTCGACAAGGCGACCGACGCTCTCCTCGACCTGTTGGGCCTGGGCGAGGCCTATCGCCATGCCTCGGACGCCTCGATGTTCATTGTCGAGGCGCATATGACCTATGATCGCGAGGTCTCCGAGGGCGCCCCGCTGAGATTTGAGACGCAAGTGCTGGACGCGGACGAAAAACGGCTTCATATGATTCACGCCATGTACCACGACACCGAGGGTTATCTGGCGGCGACAAACGAACTCATGGGCCTTCACGTGGACTTGAATCAGCGACGCTCGGCCCCGTTTCCCGAGGCGGCGCGGAACAAGCTGGACGCGATGGTCCGAGAGCACGAAAAGCTGGATCGGCCAAGGCAACGCGGCCGGGTGATTGGAATACGCCGCGGCTCTTGAGACGTGGTACGCGGCGGTAAGAGTGACGGAAGACAGAGAGGCAGGAAAAGGTGCAACAGACACAACAATACGGAGCGGAAACCCTTCGCGCGATGGAAGAGCGGTCCATCGAACCCACGCCGGAGAACTACGCGGTCTGGTATTCTTTCGTTACAGGCACCAACGCGGAGTTGCGCAAGCAAGTCGAGATCATGGCCAGCAATGACCAGGAATTCGACAAGTTCCGCAATCAATCGCTTTTCGAGGAATATGTTCTCCCCGATCTAGCGGCCGGCGCGATCGCCAGCGCCGGAGATGATCTCGACAACATCGTCTATCGATTGAACAGCACCGTCGGCGAAGCCGGCGAGAGCGCCGAGAAATACGGCGCCGCCCTGGCCCAGGCCAGCGATAGTTTGGGCGCCGGGGGGGCGGATGTCCAGGCGATCGTCGGCTCTCTGATGGCCGAAACCAAGGCCATGCAGGAACGCAACGCCGCCTTGCAGGCCGAGCTCATGGAGTCCACCAGCGAAATCGACGCGCTTCGCGAAAAACTGGAGGATTCCAAGCGCGAGGCGGAAACCGACGGCCTTACCGGCATCGCCAATCGGAAATGCTTCGACCGCTCCCTGGACGAGATTTCCACCGCGGCCCAAGCGAGCGGTGAGACAATGTGCCTCCTCATGGTCGATATCGATTTCTTCAAGAAGTTCAACGACACCTTTGGGCACGCGACCGGTGACCAGGTTCTAAAGCTGGTTGCCCGCACCCTGACCGACTGCGTACGGGACGAGGACGTCGCGGCGCGCTATGGCGGCGAGGAGTTCTCGGTGATCCTGCCGGGCGCGGATCTCGACAAGGCCTGGGAGATCGGCGAGCGCATTCGCACCCAGGTCGGCGACAAGAAAATCATAAAACGCAGCACCAACGAGGACCTGGGCACCATCACCCTGTCGGTCGGCGTTGGCCGATATCGCCCCGGCGAACCGACCGCGGATTTGATGAAGCGGGCGGACGAAGCGCTCTATCTCTGCAAGGAACAAGGGCGCAACCGGGTCCTTACCGAAGAGAATCTTCCGGGCTGATCGCGGCTCGCTCCGATGCTATTGCCGCGACGCGACGGCGAGCCGGTCCAGCGCCGGCCCACTGATCGTGTAAGGGATCCAGTCCCCCTTTTGATTCATGCCAAGCCCTTCATAGAAGGCGCGAGCGGTGTTTCGCGCGCTGACGCTCAGCTCAAGCTTCGAGCAACCTCTCTCGCTTGAAATCCCCGCCAGCTTTCGCATGAGCAGGGTTCCTATCCCTCGCCCCCGCGCCCGATCGGTCACGATCAAGTCCTCGACATAGAGGGCGGGCCGCCCCTGCCATGTGGAGTAGATGTAGAAGTACAAGGCTAGGCCGACCGCCTCTCCTTCCTCCTCCGCCAACAGCGAATGAAACAGCGCACCCGGCCCAAACCCGTCACGAGCGATATCGGCGACGGTCGAGCGCATCTCCGACGCGCTGTCCTGGGCGGCGGCCAGATCGCGGATGAGGCCGTGAACGGTCGACGCGTCCTCGACGGTCGCGTGGCGCGTGGTGATTGCCATATTGTCCTCCCTATCAACGGGAAATCCCCGGTGGGTTTTGCAGATACCCCACAAGCCCTGTATATCCCTAGTGTCGCCTAGGTTGTACGTGGTCGAAACACATGAATGTTCCGCTGTCAGCCCGGATCTGGTTGCGGTTTCGGCGCGTGGCCAGGGATCAACAGTTAAGATTGTCGGCCTTGGCGCTTGTCGTCGGGGTCGTGGCGGCGTTCGGCGCCGTCGCGCTACGCGAGCTTATCGAACTGTTTCAGCAGGGATTTTTCGGCGACCCGACGGAACGGCTTGCCTCTCTGGTTGCTTCACTACCGGCGTGGAAAGTCGTCCTGATGCCGGCACTGGCGGGCCTCCTGGTCGGCGTTTTCGTCAGATTCGCCCTGCGCGATCAACGCTCCCACGGCGTGGCGGAGGTTATCGAGGCCAGCGCCATCCATGGCGGACGCATGACCCTGCGCGACGGATTGGTCTCCGCCATCGTCAGCGCGGTTTCCATCGGCGGCGGCGCATCGGTCGGGCGCGAAGGGCCGGCGATTCATCTCGGCGGCGCTCTCGCCAGCACCTGCGCCGGGTTCTTCAAGCTCGACCGCTCCCAGTCCCGGATCATACTCGGCGCCGGAGCCGCGTCGGCGATCGCGGCGTCGTTCAACGCCCCTTTCGCGGGCGTCTTTTTCGCTCACGAGGTGATCATCGGGCACTACGCGTTGCCCGCCTTCGCGCCGGTCGCGGTGGCGTCGATTACCGGCACCGTCATCGCGAGAATCTATTTCGGCGATTTCCCGGCCTTTCATATCGCCGCCCACGAGATTTCCTCGTTCCTTGAGATGCCCGCCTTCGCCTTGCTCGGGGTGGTTTGCGCCTTTGCCGCGATCGCCTTCATTCACTGTGTGCCGATCGTTCAAGCCGTCCATGTTCGATGCAAGATTCCACGTTGGGCGTCGCCGGCGATCGGCGGCTTGGTGGTGGGCGTCATGGCGCTTTGGTTTCCCGAGGTTCTGGGGGTGGGATACGAGGCAACCGACCGGGCTCTGAACGGCGAGTATCTGCTGATCACTCTCATCGCGCTGGCGGTCGCGAAACTGCTGGCCACGGCGATCTCCCTCGGTTCGGGTTTCGGCGGCGGTGTGTTCAGTCCGTCGCTGTTTATCGGCGCGATGGTGGGCGGTGCGTTTGGAATCGTCGCGGCGCTACCCTTCCCTGAATTGGCGTCGTCCTTGGGCGCCTATACGATCACCGGGATGGGCGCGACGGCCGCCGCCGTGCTCGGCGCGCCGATCTCGACAACCCTGATGATTTTCGAGCTCACCGGCGACTACCAATTGACCATCGCCGTCTTGATCGCCGTCGTCATGGCGACGGTTTTCACCCGGGTTTTCCATGGCCCCTCCTACTTCCTGCACATGTTGAAACGCCGGGGCCTGGACTTGCGCGGCGGACATGATGTCGGCTCGCTCGTGACCGCGCGCGCCGGCGACCTGATGCGCGACGACCATCTGGTCATGGACGCCGACGAGACCCTACCGGCCTTGAGGGCCAACCTGCTGAAAGCCCCGCATGGCGAGGTCTTCGTTCAATCCGACGGCACCTTCTTCGGTCGACTGATGCTCTCCGACATGGGCGACTTGGCCTACGACACGGGCCATGACGATCGGTTAACGGTAGGTGAATTGGTTGAAACTCGAGACTTGCACGTCTACCAGGACGATCCCCTCAAGACGGTTGTCGAGTTGTTTTCTTCCACCGAGGACTCGCTCCTCGCGGTGCTCGACAACCCGCGAGACAGGCGTCTGGTCGGCTGTCTGCACGAGCGTGACGTGATGCGGGCCGAAGGCGCCTATGCCAAGGCCTTGGAGCGGCTTCGCGAGGAAGAACACTAAGCCGCTCCCTAGTCGATTCGGCCCCACTACAAGACATAGCGTACCCGAGAGAACCCGGGAAATGTAATAAGGCGATGGGGTTGGCGCGAGGGTTTTGCGTCGTCTTTCCCAGGCCTATGATGATCGATCACCATCAACCGGCGGGACAAATCCCGCGCGGCCAAGGATCGCGATAAGGATGTCCGAAGCTTCCTCCTTCCCCGCTCAACCGCCGGCCTCCGCGCCGGGCGCCCCGCCCATCGGGCGGTTTCTGGCCGGGCTGAATCCGGTCCAGCGCCAGGCCGTGGAGGCCCAGGACGGACCGGTCCTGGTTCTGGCCGGCGCGGGAACCGGCAAGACGCGGGTCCTGACAACCCGCCTCGCCTATCTGTTGGCCAGCGGCGCCGCGAAGCCCTGGACCGTTCTGTCGGTCACCTTCACCAACAAGGCGGCGCGCGAGATGCGCGAGCGGGTGGCGGCGATCATCGGGCCGATGGCCGAGCAGATCTGGCTCGGAACCTTCCACGCCCTTTGCGCCCGCATGCTGCGCCGGCACGCGGAACTGGTCGGCCTGCAATCAAACTTCACGATCCTCGACGCCGATGACCAGGTTCGTCTGCTCAAGCAACTGCTCCAGGCCGAGGAAATCGACGACAAGAAATGGCCCGCTCGGGTTCTGATGGGCGTTATTCAGCGCTGGAAGGATCGCGGCCTGACACCAGACAAGGTCTCGCGATCCGACGCCGGAGATCTCGCCAGCGGTAAATTGCGAGAGATCTACGCACAGTATCAGGATCGTCTCCTGGTTCTGAACGCCGCTGACTTCGGGGATCTGCTGCTGCATTGCCTGACCTTGTTCCAGGAACACCCGGATGTCCTCCAGATCTATCAGGACCGGTTCAGCCACATCCTGGTGGACGAGTATCAGGACACCAATGTCGCGCAGTATCTCTGGCTGCGGCTGTTGGCCCAGGGTCGGCGCAATATCTGCTGTGTCGGTGACGACGATCAGTCGATCTATGGCTGGCGAGGCGCCGAGGTCGGCAACATCCTCAAGTTTGAGCAGGACTTTCCCGGCGCCCAGATTATCCGGCTTGAGCAGAATTATCGCTCGACCTCGCGGGTGCTCGCCGCCGCGTCCGGCCTGATCAGCCATAACGAGGGACGCCTCGGCAAGACCCTTTGGACGGATGGCGATGACGGCGATCTTCTGATTCTGCGCGGTGTCTGGGACGGCGAGGAAGAGGCGCGGGTCGTCGGTGAGCAGGTGGAGGCACGACAACGCGCGGGCACACCGCTCAGCCAAATGGCGATCCTGGTCCGCGCGGGATTTCAGACCCGCGAGTTCGAGGAACGCTTTCTTACCCTCGGGGTCCCCTATCAGGTCGTCGGCGGCGCGCGCTTCTACGAGCGCATGGAGATCCGAGACGCCATCGCCTATCTCCGGGTGATCAACCAACCCGACGACGATCTGGCGCTCGAGCGAATCATCAACAAGCCGAAACGCGGGATTGGCGCGGCGAGTTTACAAGTCGTGCATCACCTGGCGCGGGCGGAGCAGATCTCGTTTTGGACGGCCATATCACGGATCATCGAAACCGACGAGTTGCGCCCCGCCGCGCGAAAATCCCTGACGAAGGTCATCGAGGATTTCCGGCGTTGGCGAAGCCTCGCGGAGACCGAGGATCACGCCGATCTCGCGGGCATGGTTCTGGACGAGTCCGGCTATACCGGGATGCTTCAGGCCGACAAGTCACCCGAGGCGCCCGGTCGCCTGGAGAATCTTCGCGAATTGGTAAGCGCCTTGGAGGAGTTCGAAAGTCTCGGAAGCTTCCTTGAGCATATCAGCCTGGTCATGGAGAACGCCGAGACCAATAACGGCGATCAGGTCAGCATCATGACCCTGCACGCGGCCAAGGGCTTGGAGTTCGACGTGGTGTTCCTGCCCGGCTGGGAAGAAGGGGTGTTCCCGAACCAACGTTCGCTGGACGAGAACGGCGCGACCGGGCTGGAGGAAGAACGCCGGCTGGCTTATGTCGGTATCACCCGGGCACGAAAGTCGGTGGAAATCAGCCATGCCGCGAACCGGCGCATGTACGGCACCTGGCAAAGCGCGATCCCCTCGCGTTTCGTCGGCGAGTTGCCCGAGGAACACCTGGAAGTCGTCTCCGAGAGCGGCCTCTTCGGCGGACGGGGTCATAATGCCTTTGCCAGCGACAATCTCTGGGATGAGCCGGAGGTTCTGCCACCCGGCGGGGGCGGCGGGCGTGGCGGCGGTCGGTACGGCCCCGGCTATCGCCGACGCGGCGGCGCGAGCAATGCCCGGGCGCCGATCGTCGATGGCGAGGGCTATCTCGTCGACCGCTCCGGCGTCAGCTCCTTTTCCCCGGGAGATCGGGTGTTCCACCAGAAATTCGGCATGGGGACCGTCAGCACAGCCGATGGCGACAAACTCGACATCGCCTTCGACAAGGCCGGCGACAAGAAAGTCATCGCCAGTTTCGTCTCCCGCCCGTAATCCCGCCCGCTTGTAACCAAGGACTATCACACGCATGACCCAACCTTGGCAGATCTCCATGGAGGTCCCGGCGGCGCACGCCTTCGACTTCGGTGAAGCGCTCGAGCCCCTGGTCGACAGTTGTTCCACCTTCGAAATCGAAGGAACGGACCAATGGGCGGTGACCGGGATCAGCCAACATTTTCCCGATCACGCGAGCTTGATACGCGCCGTCAAGGACGCGGCGGGCGCGGCTGGAATCGACGCCCCGGACGTTGAAATTCAACAACTTCCAGATGTCGATTGGCTGGCGCGCAACCGGGAGTCCTTCCCCGCGCTCCACTATGGCCGGTTTCTCATTCACGGCTCGCACCAACCCCCCAAACACCCTACCAGCGCGCTTGCCATCGAAGTGGATGCCGGACGCGCCTTCGGCTCGGGCACCCATGGAAGCACCGAAGGTTGCCTACGGTCCCTCGAATGGATCAGCCGCTCGAAACGCCCGCGCCAAATGCTGGACCTCGGATGCGGCTCGGGCATTCTCGCCATGGCGGCGGCGCGGCTTTGGCGGCGGCTTGCGATCCTGGCCGTGGATATCGACATCCACGCGGTCACCACCACGCGGGAGAATATCAAACGCAACCGGGTCGCCCGGCAAATCCGCGCGGCCCGCGCCGACGGTTATCCGCGAGGCAATAACGGCTTCATTGGACGCTGTGAGCTGATAACCGCGAATATCCTCGCCCCGCCGCTGATCGCCATGGCCACAGACGCGCGCCGCTGGCTGCGTCCGGGCGGCGTGATCATCCTGAGCGGCCTCCTCAACCATCAGGCACAAGAGGTCTTCGCCGCCTATCGCGGCCGAGGCTTCATTATGGTCAAACGCACGCGGGTACAGGGTTGGACCACGCTAGTGCTGCGAAAGCCCGGACCGCGCTGATTGTCGGAGCCGTATCCGTTCCGCGTCGAAATGTCGCGAAGCCGCCCGCTCACCGGCGTGTGACTGGCCCGCGATCGAATCTGTCACCATCATTGAGCTATGACGAAACGCGCACGACTTTCATTCGCGGGAATAACGCTTGCGATCGCGGCGGTGGCCTCGCTGATCTATGTCCAGGACATGGACACCGCCAACGCGAATTCCGGCATCCATAACGGCCATCCGGTCGTGGTGGAGTTGTTTACCAGCCAGGGCTGCTATTCCTGCCCGCCGGCCGACAAATATGTCGGGGTCCTGAAGCAGCGCGAGAATGTCATCGCGCTCGCCTACCACGTGGACTATTGGGATTATATCGGCTGGAAGGATCCCTTCGCGACGCCCGTGAACACTCAGCGCCAGCGTGGCTACAGCAAGGCGATGGGGCTCTGGTCCATCTATACGCCTCAGATGGTGATTGACGGCCGACTAGAAGGCGTTGGCTCAAGGACCCGCGATATCTCCAGCAAGATCGGTCGTGTCGGCGCCATGAGCCTGGCGGACCGGGTATCGATCCCGATCAACCTTGACGCCAAGTCCGACACGCTCTCGGTTCGGGTCGAGGGCGGCGCCGCCCCCGAGAATGGTGACATCTGGCTCATCACCTATGACGAGGAAAAGACGACCTCGATCCCACGCGGCGAGAACGCCGGCAAAACCCTGACCGAATACAACATCGTCCGTGGTGTTTGGCGATTGGGTGCGTGGGATGGACAGCCGTTTTCAACCACGGTTCGCGTCAAGGATCTCGAGGTCCAGGCGGACAAGGCCGTGATCCTCCTCCAAGAACGAGGCCAGGGCCCGATTTACGGCGCCGCGTTGGCAAGCCTCCGATAGCTCTTCCGCGCGCCACCTCCTCGGCCATGCTTGACCTGCCGCCGTCGCTATCGCAATTATGGCCGCCACGTATGACCGCCACGGGCCGCGCGGACATCCCCGCGCGCCGGCGGCAAATAATCACCGCGAGACCGAGCCTTGTCAGAGAACGACCCCAGAACGATCCAGATTCATCCCGAGGAAGATTACGAGGGAATGCGCAAGGCCGGCCGTCTTGCGGCGGAAACGCTGGACTATATCACGCCTTTCGTGAAGCCCGGGGTGACGACCGAGGAACTCGATACGCTTTGCCATCGCTTCATTCTCGATCACAAGGCGATTCCGGCGCCGCTGAACTACAAGGGATTTCCCAAGTCGATCTGCACCTCGATCAACCACGTCGTCTGTCACGGCATCCCAGGCCCGCGCAAGCTGGTCGAGGGCGATATACTGAATATCGACATCACGGTGATCCTCGAGGGCTGGTACGGTGATACCAGCCGGATGTTCGGAGTCGGCAAGGTCCCGGTCAAGGCGGCGCGGCTGATGGATATCACCCATGAATGCCTGATGCGCGGGATCGAGGTTGTGAAGCCGGGCGCGACCTTGGGCGACATCGGCCACGCGATTCAAAGTTATGCCGAGAGCGAACGCTGTTCGGTGGTTCGAGACTTTTGCGGCCATGGCCTGGGCCGGGTGTTCCATACCGCGCCGAGCGTTCTCCACTACGGCACGCCGGGAAGCGGCACCGAACTTCGAAAAGGTATGTTCTTCACCATTGAGCCGATGATCAATACCGGGAAATACGCGGTGAAGATCCTGCCCGATGGCTGGACCGCCGTAACCCGCGACCGTTCGCTCTCCGCGCAGTTCGAACATTCAATCGCGGTGACGGAAACCGGGTACGAGATTTTCACCCATTCACCGATGGGTCTTGAGAAACCACCATACGAGATCTGAAAAACCCCTCTCCACCTTCCATAACCCTCTTGAAGGGTGGTCATGGGAGGAGCAGGTGCGAGGTAACGCGAAAACGACCAACGACGATGGCGCTCTCGGCCATCGCCAGCGTCTTCGGCGCAGATTCCTGACCGGCGGCGCTAACGCCGTCGCTGACTACGAATTGTTGGAACTCGTGCTGTTCCTCGCCCAGGGACGCGGCGATGTTAAGCCGTTGGCCAAGGATCTGATCCGTCGTTTTGGGGGCTTCGCCGAGGCGATCAGCGCGCCGGACGCCGATCTGCTCCAGGTCCCCGGCGTCGGAGAAGCCGCCCTCGCCTCGCTCAAGACCGTACGGGAAGCGGCGCTGCGGTTGATGGCCGAGCCGCTGATGAAGAAACCGGTCCTCAGAACCTGGGATCAACTCATCTCCTATTGTCGGGCCAGCATGGGATTCGAAAAGGTCGAGGAGTTTCGAGTCCTCTATCTCGATCGCAAGAACCTGCTGGTGGGCGAGGAGATGCACCAACGCGGCACCGTGGATCACACGCCGGTCTATCCTCGCGAGGTCGTGCGAAAGGCACTTGAGCACGGCGCCTCGGCGCTGATCATGGTGCACAACCATCCGAGCGGCGACACCACGCCGTCGAACGCCGATATAGAAATGACCAAGGAAGTGGCCAAGGCGGCGGCCACATTGGACATCATCCTGCACGATCATGTCATCGTCGGACGGTCCGGCCATACGAGTTTCAAGGCGACGGGACTGCTTTGATCACTCCCGTGGCTTCGCGCCCCCGCGACACGGTGACTATTGGAAGCAATCGACAAGAGGTTTACTCTAGGGGCGAGTGGAAGATCGGGTAACGTGGCTTCATCATTCTCGCGCCACCGATCAGCCGATCGAACTGGGAGAGAACGTCGTGAACGCGAATACTGGTCAGAACCAAAGCGCCGGCCACACGGAACCGCTTCGCGCCAGGATCAACGATTTGTTTTTCGAACTCTGGTCGTTCGGCAGCAATGCCCTGGTCTCCTGGAGCGCCAATCGGCACAGCATCGAGATCCTGTCGATCCCCAAGGTTCGGTTGTTCACCCTGAAGGAAACCCATGACCGGGTGTTCTCCGGGCCGCGTCGCCTGGACGCGAATCAAATGCGCGAGGTCGCCAAATCCCTGGAAGTCCAGCCGGTGGAAATCAGGCTCGATTTCGCGATCGGTGACGAGAAGACCGGCCTTGGTCACGACGACGTGGAAAAGATTTTCCTAAACTATTCGACCATCAAAACGGCGCACCGGGCGGTCGCTCTATTGGATATCGTCGGATTCTCCAAGCATACGCCGGAGGCCCAGGCCAGCCAGCTCTCCACCTTGGAGTTCGCCCTGAATATCGCCGAGGAGAGCTGCCGACAAAAGCTGCTTCCGATTGATATGAAGCGATCCACCACCGGAGACGGCTTCTATATCTGGAACAGTCAAACCGGGCCAGACGCCGATATTGCCCTGTTCGTGTTGCTGGCGATGTTCGTGACCTATTACAACGCCTTGAAGCGCGTCATTCGGGAAAAGGACGCGACACCGGAATTGCGCGCCGCGGCCACGATCGGAAGCCACTACACCTTCTACAACCCCAGGCGCAAATCCTTCGATAGCGAGGAATACATCGTCGGAGATGTCACCATCTCGGCGGCTCGAATCATCAACAAGACCAAGCCGAACCAGATCGTGGTCGGCGCTTTCTCTCGTCCCGGTCACGACGGCAAGCTGGTGTACTCGCCGGAACACATTGTCGCGCTGGCCGGACGGGAGATGGAGAAGTTTCAAAAGATGCCGCTTTTCGGCAATCCCGTGGATCGCTTTGCCTTTTATCTAACCGGACCGAAGCGCGAAGACGGGAAATACGCCAATCAACGGATGCGTATTATCGACAAGCACGGGTTTGAGCACATCTGCTACAATGCCAAAATCAATGTGTTCGTGGACGGCGCCGCCCCGTACTACGCCGGTCTGAGACACATCGATCTCGCGGGCGGCAGACCGCAAGTGCCGAAAGGCAAGGTCGCGTCGTCTTATTGAGGATCAGCTGTCGAGAACCGCGTCCTGCATGCGGCATTCATTGAACCGCAGCCCCGAAATCTTCGCGGCCACCAGATTGGCCTTCTCGAAATTGGTTTGCTGCAAACGCCCGGTCTCGGAGCCATCCTTCGCGCGGATCGGTATGCCGCCGACCACGGCATTCGCCAGATTGGCGCGGCGCAGATTCGCCCCCGTGAGATTCGCGCCGATCAAGACCGCGTTGCTGAGATCCGCGTCCATGAGGTCCGTTCCCCCGAAATTCGAGAGCACAAGGATACAGGACTTCAAGCGAGCGCCGCGCAACTTCGCCCCGCGCATTCGGATACCCGTCATGTCCCGGCCACTGAGATCATGATACGACAGGTCCAGGCCGTCGAGGATGGCTCGATGCCCGTTTTCACCGTTAGAACTGATCCATTCCTCGTGCTGGTCAAGCTGTTCGCGGACTTTCACCGACATCTCGCGATACTCGACCGGATCCGGCTCATCACCGACATCAAGCTCACTCTTGTCCAAGCCTACCAGAAGATCACTGCTCATCTTGGCGGCGCGTAGGCTGACATTCTGGATCGTGGCGTTGGAGAGTTGCGCGCCGTTCAGGTCACTACCGTTCAGATTGGTATTGTTGAGCCGCGTGTCCGACAGATCGGCGCCCCGCAAGTTGGCGTAAGATAGGTCGACCTCGGACAGGTCGGAGCCGAACATCTTGGCGCCTTCCAAATTCGCGCCGACCATGCTGGAGCCCTGAAAATCCACGTTGGACATCTTCGCCCGGGTACCGAGGGCGTAATCCATCAGACATTGGGTCAGGTCCGTGCGCTCGCTGCCAAAGGAATCCCCGCCAGCGCCCAGCATGACGCCACCACGCAAATCCGCGTCGGTCAGATTGGCCTTGGTGAGATTGGCGCCGCGCAAGCTCGCGCCCCGCAACACCGCGCCCGAAAGATTGGCGTCCTGCAAATCCGTTTCGCTTAGGACCGCGCCAAAAAGATCGGCCTCGCTCAAATCGGCGCCACGCAAGGTCGCTTGCGCCAGATTCGTGCCGACCAGCACCGCCTTGGAAAGATTCACCCCGGTGAAATCAATGCCCTCGAGCGACTTTTTCGACAGGTCGGCCTGTTTACCTCCGCTCTTGTTGGCGAGCCATTTACGATGGTCCGCCAAGAAGGTTTGGAGATATTCCAGGGCATCGCTATCGATCAGATGTCTGTCGAGTGCGTTGTCCACTTAAAATCACCCTATTTCCGAACCACGCTTGAGTCGTGGCTCAACTCGATCCATACCCTGGGACAATGCAACAGACCGCGACCAGTTGCAAGACCGACAACCGCCCTGGTGCGATCACGTTGTGGCACCCGCCACAAATTCACATTCGTCACGACTGTTGTTTAGCCTTTGTCATCATTGACGTTTCGGCTCACGCATCAGTATCGCCGACACCATGCTGACCGCGCAACAAAGCGGAAGCACCGCAAGGCCGATCCGATAGTCGTCCACCCCATAAACTCGCGCGCCCTCGACGATGGCACCGTCCCATCGCGCGTCCAGAACCAGGCCGACGAGGGGTTGGAGGACCGCGCCGCCGCCAACAGCGAAGGTGTTTATCAGGCCCAGCGACGCGCCGCTCAATTCGGGTGCGTTGCTTTCCTTGGCCACCGCGAAGCACAGGATCATCGACGCGGAGAACCCGCCCTGCACCGCCAGAACCACCATCAGAACCGGTTCCGGCATGGTCGGCCAAAGCAGCAACGCCGCCGTGCCCGCCGTCGCGATGGCGGTACCCAGGATGACAAGCGGGCGACGCTTGCCGAGCCGATCGGACACCCATCCGAGCAGCGGCGCGGCGATCGCCCAACCGATGAAGCAGACGGAGACCAGGCCCGCGGCACCCGGCTTATCCAATTCTCGGGCGCTCATCAGATAGGGCACGCCCCAGAGACCGCCAAAAGCCAGTAACGTCCCGGTCAACCCACCGGCGGCGACCGAGGCGAACCATGTCTGCTTGTTCGCGGCGACGACCTTGAGACCGTGCCATATTGGCGCGGGTTCGGGGCGTTCCGCTGTATCCTCGCGCGAGGGATCCCGGACCGTGAAAAACAACAGCACCGCCAGGATCAGACCCGCGATGCCAAGACCGATATTTGTCGACCGCCAGCCGAAAGTGGCGATCGCGAGCCCAAGCGGCGCCTGCCCCGCGAAACCACCAGCCGAGCCCAGCATCTGCGCCCAACCACCGAGAACCGCGAATCGATGCGGGAACCACCGCGCCGCCATGTTCAGCGCGCCGACGAAACTGAACGCCGCTCCGGCGCCGATGAGGAAACGCCCGAGATAGGCCATCGACACCGACTCGGCATAAGCGAAAACCACCGCGCCGATGCCCGTCACCGCGCAGGCGAAGGCGATCAGGTTCTTCAGGCCATGCCGATCGATGAACAATCCCACTGGGATTTGCAGACCCGCGTAAATGTATAGATACACCGCCGACAGGTTTCCCAGAATGGCGGCGCCGACCGAAAACTCCCGCATCAGGTCGTCGACCATCACCGCCGGGGCGACGCGCAGGATGAAGGCGTAGAAGAAGAAAATCGCGCAGAACAACCATCCCGCGGCGGCGATCCGGATTTCGGTTGAGGATCGACTCTGCATTTCTGTCGAGGATGTCACGATGAGGCCAGTTCAATCGGCGAGAAATGCTAACCTAACGGCATTCGCATGGGGGCAAAACCTCAAACTACCCCGCGCCGCTCTTCGCTTCGGCGGGCCAGCACATAAGCCCGATCACCACGCCGAACCAGGCCACCAAACCCATGACCAGGACGGTTTCCGGCAAACCGAGCGCGTTTCCCAAAAACCCGGCCAACGGATAGGTGATGAGCCAACAGACATGGGTCAACGCGAACTGAGCCGCGAAGATCGACGGGAGATCGTCTTCCGGCGCCGCGCGACGCAACAACCGGCCGATCGGCGTGAGCACCGCCGAGAATCCGACCCCGGCCAGGGCCCATCCGGACAGCAACAGGGTCCAGGACGCGGGGTGCGCGAGCAGGATCGCGCCAAGCCCGCTAAAGACCACCGCCGTCAGTATCCCGCCCGCGCTGATCACCGTTCGCTCCAAGTAACGCTTCAATAGCCGGGGCAGGACAAAGGCCGACATCATGGAGCCGGCCCCGAACGCCCCGAGCGCGATCGCAACCTCCCCGTCGTCGCCGTCCAGTAATACGCTCACGAACACGACGGTGTTCACGATCACGAAGGCGCTGGTACCCGAGATTGCGAGATTGAAGCCGAGAAAGCCGCGTAGATAGGGCTTTGAAAAGTAAATCCTGATGCCGCGGGTCGCCCTGTGAAAAAAGCTTTCCTGGCGCTGGGTATCACGCGCTAGCGCCAACCCGGCCGCGCCGAAAAGCGCCGCCGATACCAGAAACCCCAGCGCCGTGCCGGCGAACAACCAGTGAAATGTCATCACCGCGAGCAAGGCCGCCGCCAAAACCGGGCTCAGAAGGTTCTCGAGATCATAGGCGAGACGGGAAAGCGAAAGCGCCTTGGTATAGTCCTCCTCGTCCGGCAGCACCGAGGGGATCGTGGCCTGGAAAGTCGGCGTGAAAGCCGCCGACGCAACCTGAAGCAGCAGTATCAACACATAGATCTGCCAGACCTGGTCCACCCAGGGCAGGGCGAGAATGATCGGTACCCGCGCCAGATCCAGCCAGACCAGAACCCCACGCCGCGGCAATGTCCCGACATATCCCCCGACAATCGGGGCGACAAAGACATAGGCCACCATCTTGATGAACAGAGCCGTGCCGAGGACGACACCGGCATCGGCGCCCGCCAGGTCGTAGGCAAGCAACCCAAGAGCAACCGTCGCCAGACCACTGCCCATCAGCGACAGGAGCTGGGCGAGAAACAAACACCGATATGTCCTGTCCGAAGCGGCGTGAGCATCCCCACACCATAGCAGCAGTATTGGCCTCCGGCCATCGCCAAGCCGTGACCTCGGCGTCCGATTCCCTTTAAGATAGCCACGAAATCGTGAGTATCATGGTTTCCATGGTGGAGAGCGCCAGTGAGCAGGCCCCAGAAACAGACAAATGAGGCTTCCCGGGCGAGCGACCCGTCGCGCCAGGAGGCTACCAGACTGCTCGACTCCGTGCTCGAGAACATGAACCACGGCGTGGTGGTCTACGACAAGGACAACCGCCTGCTGGTTCATAACCCCAGATTCGCCGAAACGTACGGGCTTAAACCGGAGGAGCTTGAGCCCGGCACCCATAGAGATCTGGGGGCCGAGAGCGTCATTCGCCACAATTGGCCCGACCGACCGGCGAAGGTTTATGAGTTTCTCGAGGCCGGACCGACACGCGACAGCAAAGCCGCGCCCGAGCGGGCTCAGATAGAACTGAAGGACGGTCGCATCCATGAACGTTCGGCGGTTCGGCTTCCGGACGGCGGGCTGGTCGCTACCCACATCGATATCACCAGTCACAAGCGCAGCGAGCGCGAGGCGCTCAACAAGACGGTGCTGCTCGAGTTGACCTTGGACGCGATGGATCAGGGGATCCTCGCCCACGACTCCCGAACCATCGCCCTCGCCAACCGGCGGTTCGCCGAACTCCTCGGCATTCCGGAACGGTTGGTGGAGGAAGGTCAACCGGTCGAGCCGCTCCAGCCCTATCGCGACTAACTGGACATCGAGATCGGTGAGTTGGAGCACGGCGAGGCGCGCTTTTTCGAGCGCCGACGCGACGACGGCGCTTGGCTATCCCTCGGGTTACGGACACTCGCGAACGGCCTGCGGGTTTGGACGGTCTCGGATATCACCGAGCGTAAACGCACCGAGGCGAGTATTCAGGAGCAGAGCGAAATTCTGCAAAACGTCTTCGACAACGTCGCTCAAGGCCTCGCCGCCTATGATTCCGAATCTCGCGTGATCACCTGGAACAAGAAGTATCAGGAATTCCTGATCCTCGAGGATGAGCAGATCTATCGCGGCTGCCCGGTCTGGGATCTGGTGATGCTGCACGCCGAGTGCGGCAACTACGGTCCGGGGGAGCGCGAGGAATTGGAAAAGCGGGTTCAAGCCCGCATCGACCAATTGATGAGCGGCGAGGTGGTGCATTTCGATTACGTGAACGCCAAGGGTATCCAGATGGAGGCGGTTTCCGCGCCGCGTCCCCAGGGCGGTTTCGTCGTGACCTACGCCGATATCACCGAACGCAAGAAGGCCGAGGCGGAGATCATTCGCGCCAAGGACGAGGCGGAGGCCGCCAATCAGGCGAAGTCGAGTTTTCTGGCCGCCATGAGCCATGAAATCCGCACGCCGATGAACGGCGTGCTCGGGCTTATCGAGGTGCTCCAGAACACTGCGCTTAACGACGATCAGCGTAGCCTGACCAACACCGTCAATGAATCGGCGATGACCTTGTTGACGATCATTGACGACATCCTCGGCTTCTCGAAAATCGAGGCCGGACGGCTGGAGCTGGAGAATGTCCCGGTTCCCCTGCGCCGCACGCTTGAACTGGTGCTCGACACGGTCGCGCAATCCGCCGACGACAAGGGTCTCGATCTGATCACGGAGATGGGCGAGACCGTGCCCACGACGGTCTTGGGCGATCCGGTTCGCCTGCGGCAAATCCTGCTCAACCTGGTCGGCAACGCGGTCAAGTTCACCGAGACCGGCATGATATCCATTCAAACGCACGCGGAGCCGGTGGAGCAGGACATCGGCAAGACGCGCGTTGTCTTCATGGTGACGGATACCGGGTTGGGCATTTCCGAGGAGAACCAGGCCAAGCTCTTCCAACCCTTCAGCCAGGCCGAGGCCACCACGACACGCCGTTTCGGCGGCAACGGGCTCGGCCTTTCCATCTCGCATCGGCTGGTCGACCTGATGGGGGGTGAGATCGGCATCCGGAGTGTCAAAGGCGAAGGCGCGACTTTCTGGTTCTCGATTCCGTTCGACACGCCGACGGATATTGTCCCGGATGACTTCGAGGCGGACCTGTCCGGGATCTCGGTCATCCTTGTCACCGATAGTTCCCATTTAAGCCAATTCGTGGAACGCCGGGCCAGTGCCCAGGGCATACGCTTCAGCCGCGTCGAGAGCGGCGGCGACGCGATCACTCAGGCTCGGACCCTATCGCGGGACGGAAACCTACCTGTCGTGATCATGGTCGATGACAGAATCCTCGCCGAACATGTCGCAACCGTGCTTGAAAACGCCGGCAAGACCAGTGGCGCCGAGGATATGCGAACAGTCCTTATCCGGGGGCCGGTCAATACTCAGGTCGAGGCCGACCTTCCCTCGGACTTCCACGGGGTCGTCAGCCGCCCACTGCATCGTGCCCCCTTGCTCCGATCGATCGGGATCGCGGCGGGCAGGGTTGTTCCCTCCGAGACCGCTCCGGCGCGCGGCGCCACCGCTCCCACGCCCGCTCCATCCGTGGACGAAGCCCTTGAACAGGGCCGCCTTATTCTCGTGGCCGAGGACAATCCCACCAACCGGATGCTGGTTCGCCGACAACTCTCCCTGCTCGGTTATCAGGCGGAATACGCCGAGGACGGCGAAATCGCCTTCGCGCTGTGGCAAGAGAAACCATACGGGCTGGTCCTGACGGATTGTCACATGCCGAACATGGACGGGTTCGAGCTGACCCGGAAAATCCGGGGAGCGGAGGCCGGCGGGACCGCCCATGTGCCGATCATCGCGCTTACCGCCAACGCCCTGGTGGGCGAGGCCGAACGCTGTCTCGGTACGGGTATGGACGACTACCTGGCGAAACCCGCGACACTCGGCGATATGGGGCGGGTACTCGGGCGCTGGTTACCACTTCCGGTTGGATCGAGCGGAGATGGGGAAACCCTGGCGCGGGAGGAAAGCGCCGGTCCGCGGCCGCCGATCGATAGGGACATGCTGGTGGATCTTTTCGGCGGCACCGATCGGGAGATCATCGCGCCAGTGCTCGAGTCCTTCGAGGCTTCCTTCGGAGAGGCCGTTCGACTGCTCGATGACGCCCGCGCGCGCGAAGACTGCGTCGCCCTCAAGCGGGCGGCCCATCTCGCTATAGGCTCAACCAGCAGCGTCGGCGCCGACGGGTTAACCGAGACGTTGAAGTCAATCGAAGCGCTTGCCCTGACGGAGGATTGGGAGCGGATCGACGCCCTCCGTGCCGATGTCACGGGAAAAGCCGCCGCGGTTCTCGCCTATCTGGAAGCGATGACCGAGGGGTAACCCCCTGCCTGGATCACACCGGCCGCGTGCCTTTCAACAGGATGCGCTGATGGCGCCGCTCCTCGCCGACCGGAAAGTCGACATTCACCGAGTGCACCAAGCACCGGTTATCCCAGAGCAAGATATCACCGACCGTCCACTCGTGATGGTATTGATAGTCCGGCTTGGTGATCCACTCATGCAGCGCGTCGAGCAAACCGTCGCTTTCCTCCGGCTCCATGCCGATGACCCGGTCGGTGCGGTTCGGGTTGAAGTAGATCGCGCGCTTACCACTATCTTCATGGGTGCGAACCAGGGGATGCACCACTTCCTTGGTTTCCTTGAGTTCCTCGTCATTCAAGGTCCTGGCCCGGGCGGTGGCGCGGCGGGTGTCGTAGGCATGGATCGCCTGGCGTTGATCAACCTTCTCCCGCATCGCGTCGGGAAGCTCGTCATAGGCGCGGCGGGTATTGGAGAAACGGGTCTGACCGCCGGATGACGGTATCGCCAATCCCTGCAGGACCGTCGCCTTGGCGGGCACCTCGAAATAGGAATCATCGGTATGCCAACCGGACAGGCGCACCATGGTCAGATCGTCGGGTTTCGCTTCCGGTGTCTTGTAGGTGCTCTCCAGGATGGATACTTCCGGGGCATCGCCGGTTCTCTGATCCCTGAGGAGCTGCAACTGCGGTTCCCCGAAATTGCGCGCGACCCGGGCGAAATCGGGAGCGGATAACGGGGCCGAGCGGATGCAGAGCAGGTGGTGCTCCAGGAAGGCTTCATTCAACTCCTCGAGATCCGCCTTGGAAATCTCGGAACTTGTGTCCAGACCGACAACTTCGGCGCCGAGCGCGTCCGAGAGTGGCGTGATGGTAAGCGCCATGACAACCTCCTCAAGCTACGATACGCGAAAGTGTAACAGAGCCTCCCGGCATCATCATCGTCTTCGGACGCTTGAAGCCATCTCGCCGCGAGATTTATCGCCCTTCTGTCAGGCTTTCGCCTTGGATTGCCGACGGCGAAGCAATCGCCGCCGCATCGCTTCGCGCCGGCGGATGACGAAACGCAAGCTCCAGACATAACCGACCCAGCCGCAGATCACCGCCCAGGGCAGACAGCCGAGGAACATCGGCAGGCCCCACAGCTCGACCATGGCAACCATGATCTCCCACGCCGCGGTCAACCCACCGCCTCCCAGGGCCAGAGTCTCCTCCAGTTTCGCGGCGAAAGCGCTAAACCCCAGGGACTCTTCCCACCGGCCCAGCATCAACCTGCCGGTCACCAGAAAAACGTAGTAGATCGGCGGCACGGTGAAGACGTTGGTGATCCAGGTCCAGCCCATGGCCACCACGACATTGAAGCGCCAGTCCGGCGCCACGACGCGCTGCGCGCCCCAAACCGCCGCGACCATGGCCATCTGAATTCCCACCAGGGGCGTCATGGCGCAGACGATTCCCACCAAAACCCCGCGCGCGGTATGATGCGGAGGGCTCTTGCCCCGCAAGATCGGGATGATCAAGCGATAGCGGCATAAACGAATCAGCGAGCGAAGCATCAATCGTCCCTACCGGCGCGGCCCGCCGCTACCGCGTAAAATCGTCGCATGCCGTTTTCAACTCTCGCCCACCGCACATTCCGTCCCTCGGTAAAACCGCCCCAGCGTCGCTTTGTAAGCCCCGTGTCGCTCTCTTGTGACGGAGCGAGCCCGCGCAGGCTAAGGGGCGAGCGCCGCATGTCAATGGCCGGAATTGCTCTCGGCTGAAACAGTGCTCCGTGGTAGTGGTTGAACGCACGTTTTGATCCTCTCGTACATCCCTGACTTCATCCGCATAGGTGCTTTCGTGTCCTTTGATTTCGACAAGATTATCGACCGCCGCGGCCGCGGCTCCATCAAATGGGAATTCCGCTCCGAGAACGGTGTCTCTCGACAATGGGACGCGACCGACCCGGATCGCGGCGACGACCAGGTTCTCCCCATGTGGGTGGCGGATATGGACTTCCGCTGTCCCGAGCCGGTCGTCGAGGCGCTTGGCGAGCGGGCACGGCACGGGGTGTACGGCTATACCGGCAAAACCCCCGGCTATACCGAGGCCGTGATCAATTGGATGCGACACCGCCACGGCTGGAACGTCGAGCCCGAATGGATTGTCACCGTTCCCGGCGTCGTGCCGACCTTGAACATGGCGGTGCGGAGCTTTATCGGCGCCGGCGACAAGGTTCTGATTCAGCCCCCGGTCTATCACCCGTTCTACAGATCGATTAGCAATAACGGCGGCGAGATCGTCACCAATCCGCTGATCCTTCGCGACGGCTCCTACGACATGGATTTCGAGGACCTCGAGCGCAAGGCGGCCGACCCGGCGGTGAAGCTCGCCATTCTCTGCTCGCCGCACAACCCGGTCGGACGGGTATGGAGCCAGGCGGAACTACGCCGCTTCGGAGAGATCTGCATGCGGCATGACGTGATCGTCGTCGCCGACGAGATCCACGGCGACCTGATCATGCCGGGTAACCATTTCACGCCCTACGGCACGTTGGGCGAGGATTTCACCCAAAACGCGATCATCTGCACCGCCGCCAGCAAGACCTTCAACCTGGCGGGTCTACATTGCTCGAACATCATGATCGCCGACCCGGCCAAGCGCGACGCCATGAACGCGACCATGCGCGCGACGGGCATGGGCGGCATGAACCCGTTCAGTCTGCTTGCGACCGAGGTCGCCTATCGCGAGGCAGAGGATTGGCTGGACGCGGTGCTGGCCTATATCGCTGGCAACGCGGCCCGGGTCGAGCAGGTCTTCGCCGAGCGCACGCCCGAGATCAAGGTCAGCCCGCTTCAGGGCACCTATCTGCAATGGTTCGACTGTCGCGCTCTCGGGCTCGACAAGGACGGGCTTGAGGATCTGATGCTCAACCAGGCACGGATCTATCTCGACGAAGGCTACATTTTCGGCCCCGAGGGCGAGGGTTTCAAGCGCATCAACCTCGCCTGCCCGCGCGCCATCGTCGACAAGGCGTTGGACCGGATCACCGATGCGATCGGGGCGCTCAAAACCCAATAGCCCCTACTCGATCACCTTCTCGAGGGTATTGAGCAAGGGACGCAGTTCGTCGGCGTTCAGTTTCTCGCGTTCCTTCTTCACGGTCTGTTGCGTCCAGACCGCGACCGCGTGGTTCAACGCCGAGATCGAGGCCGAGGTCTTCCAGAACAAATCACTGGATTGCTGAAGGATCGAGACGAACTGCTTGCTGTCGCCCTCGCGCACGAAAAGCTCCTCATAGGCGTCGTTATAGCCGCGCAGGATCTTCGAGCTTTGTTCCAGGTGGCGTGCGAACTTGACGGCGACCTGCCGGGACATGGTCTGAAACTCCACCGCTTCCTCCGGCGGCACGTAATGGACCGGCATGCTCTTGTTCTGAAGCCAGTCGGCGAAGGTCAGCAACGTCGGCAGGTCTTTCTTATAGTTAAACTCGTAATAGCTGAGCCCCTTCCAGGCATAGTAGATATGCTGGCATGGGAGGGGTCGAGATTGAAGACCTGGGTGATCGGCGAGAGATAGGCGAGGTCCCGCCCCTCCCACAGCTTCATGATGAATTCCTCGGAGTGCTTGCGCGCCTGTTCGGTGTTGGAACCCACGACCTTGCGGGTGATCGGCTCGAACTTACGCAGGATATAGTTCTTGATGGCCGTGAACTCTTCCTTGGTGATATCGAAATAGGTTTCGTCCACCTCCAGGCCCGCGCCAAGCATCCGGTCCTTGAGCAAAAAGGGATCAAGCGAGGGTAGCTCCTCGAGCATCTCGAGAACTTGCAGATCCCGTTCCACCGTGTCCGCGCCACTGGCGGGATTGAAGCCGACGGACTCTTGAAGCATCACGTCCTGGTTCGCCGCCCCCATCTCGAAACTAGTCCCGCCGCCGGGAATATCGTCGAAATCGAACGGGCTGTAGATCACCGTGACGATCTGGCTTTGCGGGGTTTCGACGTCCTTGTTCTTCTTCGCCCGCATCGCCTCTTCGTAGAAATCGGCGGATTCCGTCCGGTCCTTTGGTTTCTTGATGAAAACAACCCGGTTGAGGCTTCGGCTGCCGAAGAGGAATTGCGGATCACCGCCTTCCTCGGCGGCCTTCTCCATCATTGTCTTGGTGATCCCCGCGGCATTCAAAATCCGCGTCGCGCCACTATTAAAGGTTTCGCGAAAGGAACGGTCGATGCTCATCGGCTGGCTTGCGGCTTTCACGAAGGCGCGCGAATCAAATTCCGGCGCATGTTGACTTCGCAATTTGTGTCAAATCTTTAACAAAATTTCAATAGCGTATACCGCCGATCGCCCCGAACGCTACTTATCGCGAGGCGTGTGACAATATTCATATGACGTTAACAATTTCGTCCTAACATGAAGCGAAGACCAACCGAAGCAGAAGCTGGAGGTCTTCATGGTTTACATGGACAGCCTGGATACCGTGCCCAAGCAGGCGATGAATGGTCTCGAAAAGATCATCCGGACCCTGGACCCGGACGACTCGAATGTCTTCGCCCTGACGGAAGCCTATGCTCAGTTTTGGCTGATGGACCTTGAGGATACGGGCCGGGAGGATACGGGCCTGGAGGATACGGGCCGGAAGGAAGCCGACACGCGGATCTCTCGCGACGCGTCATCCCGCGACGCCATCCAACCGATCTTTGAAGCGCTCGCGGACGATCACGCTAGCCTTGATCCGGGTTGGCGGATCGCGGTTTAGACCGTTTCCGTACCACCGGCACGCTGGAAAGCTCTCGGATGAGCTTGCGGAGTATCGCGCGCGGATAGACATCGTAATCCTCGGCAACCTCGACGAAGGCCGACGGGCCGATGATCACCTCCCGGCGGAAATAGTCGTCGAGCGAGCCATATTCGTTGAGAATGGTCAGGGCGTTGATCGTCACGCCCGAGGCCCCGGCCTCGGCCCGCGCGTCGGGCAAGGATCGGCCATCGTTCTGCCGGCCGTCCGAGGAGATATCGATAACCCGCCGGGTCCCTTGAAAGCCGTTATCCTTGAAAGACTCGACCGCGAAATCGATGATTCCGGAAACCGAGGTCACGCCCCTTTCATAGGTCCGCGTCAACCGGCTGATCGCCTCGGCCACCGCCCGCGCCGAAGCCGCGTCATGGAGATGGGTCCACGGGATCTTCACGGTCTGGCCCTCGCGATCCGCCCATTCGACCACCGACACGACGATCGACTTTCGCGGGCCGGCGCGGAGCGCCTTGATCACCTCGGGATGCCGGAAGGCATCGGCGAGGCCGACGATCTGGAGGTCGAATTCCCGGTCGTCGACACTGTCGGAGGAATCAACCGCCAGGACCAGTTCCAGATCCACCGGACGATCCGCGGCTTGAGCCATTGGGCCGACAAACAATGCCGCGCAGATCGCCGCGACCGCCACGATAGGGAGCGCGGCCTGGGTAAACCTTGCTCTCGGCCTCGCTCCCGGCATTATGCCTCCGGCTCGTTCGGACTCTCCCGCCCTCCGGCGCCGAGGACCCGCAGCGCCAGACAGGCCGCGCCATAGCCGTTATCGATATTGCAGACCGCGATTCCGGGCGCGCAGCTCGCGAGCGCGGAACTAAGCGCCGCCTCGCCGCCCTTGGCGACGCCATAACCGTTCGAGGTCGGCACCGCGATCACCACGCCGCGGGCAAGGCCACCGACCACGCTGAACAGCGCCCCTTCCATGCCCGCGCAAACGATCACCACCGGCATCCGCGCGATGATCTCGCGATGCTCCATCAGCCGCCACAGCCCGGCGACCCCCACATCGACGATCTCGCGGCAGCCTCGGCCATGAAACGCCAAGGTGCGCGCCGCCTCGCGCGCCACCGCGAGATCCCCCGTTCCTCCAGTCACGATCGCGATTTCATCCGCGTCGGCAACGGCATCGATATCGACGCTCAGCGCCGTGCGGGAGATTGGATCATAGTCAAGCGCCGCGCGTTGCGACGCGGGCAGAGCCGCGAATTGTTGCGCCGACAGACGGGTGATCAGCACGGGCGCGGCGCCCGCGGTCGATTGGGCGACGCCCTCGGCGATCTGCTCGGGTGATTTCACATCCGCCAGGATCGCCTCGGAAAGCCCGATCCGCTCGCGGCGACCGAGATCGAAGCGCATCACCGGCGATCTGTCATCGGCGTTCACGCCGAGGCTCGCAGAAACGCGCTGCCCTGACGATAAGCCTCGAAGGACGCGCCGCCATCATGGCCGTGAT
Organism: Alphaproteobacteria bacterium; assembly: GCA_038118725.1. Taxonomy (GTDB): domain Bacteria; phylum Pseudomonadota; class Alphaproteobacteria; order Thalassobaculales; family Thalassobaculaceae; genus JADHLJ01. The sequence continues at coordinate 34,446 of JAYOIK010000027.1, forward strand.
CGCGCAAGACCGCCTCGACGCGCGCGCGCCCGGTCGCTCGCAGGCGAGCCAGAAGATCCTCGCCCAGTTCAACCACCACCCCCTTCTCACGCACTCGGCAGCGGATCACGCCCTGGCCGAGATCGTCGCGCAACGCCGTCTCCACCGCTTCGACCAATGCCAAACGCTCGGAAGTGACACGGATACCGGTTTCGATACGGCTCGAAAGACACGGCGCGGCCGGTAGCTCCGAGATGTCGACGAGGCCGAGCCCACGCGCGACGCCCCGGACCTCCTCCTTGGTCAAGCCGGCCTCCACATAGGGATGCCGCACCCGATGGTCGCGCGCCGCGTCGAGGCCGGGACGATAATCGCCGAGGTCATCCACATTGGTTCCCGACACGATGGTCAGATCGGTTAGTCCGGCGATCCGGGCATAGAGATTGGTCTTGCAGAAAAAGCACCGGTTGACGGGATTTTCCAGATAACGCGGATCGCCCATCTCGCCGGCGTTGATCACCTCGAGCCGCCAGCCGGCCGCCTCGGCGTGCCGACGCACCCGCGCACTGGCCTCCGCCGGAACCGCTGGTGACAGCGCGTGAAACATCACCGCCTCGCCGGCCAGGCATTCATGCGCGACATGGGCCAAGGTCATGCTGTCGACACCGCCGCTCAGCGCCACGGCCATGGAGCCGATTTCGCCGATCACCGCGCGCAACCGTTCGACGGGATCACCGCTCGCCATCATCGCCTCCCTCGGCCAGTCGCCGGACCCGTGAACGTTCACCCTGCCCGGAAGCCTGTCGCGCCAGCGCCTCCATGTCCACCTTGGTCGTCCGGCGCCCGTCCGGTCGCGTAACCCGCTTCGCACCCATGGCGCCACCGGCGACCACGATATCCTCGCGCTCCAGGACCCTGCGTTGCTCGATGCGATACCTGAGACCGATCGTAGAGGTTTCGAGAAAGCACGCCTCGATTACGGCCTCGATCGCCTCGACGCGGCAAAGGACCCGCACGGAAACCGCCATGCGTCCCTTCTTGCCGGAGACCGGGTATTGCACCACGTCCAGCGCGCCATCGATCCCGCGCAAGACGTCCAGGCCGACCGCGAGATCCTCGGCCGTCTGATCATCGACTTCGAACGAAATCACGCCGATTTCGTCGACGCGCCCCCATGAAGCCTTGGGCGTGACTTCCTCCGTCTCGAAGGCCAGGAGCCGCACCATGTTCGCGCGCCCCTCAAGCTTGCGGGTCCCGATCCCATGCCCGGTTCGCGCCAGCGTCCCCGCCGGTCGCCGCCGGTCCTGGGATACTTTCAGATGCGCAAGGATCGCCGCGCCGGTCGGCGTAACTCTCTCGCCGGAGATGCCGTCATCGGTCATCCGCAAGCCGCGCAACAACAAGGCCGTCGCCGGAGCCGGCACCGGCAGATCACCGTGCGCCGTCCTGACCGAGCCGCCACCCATCGGGATCTCGCCGACACTCCAGTTCGCCGCGCCGAGATGCTCTATCGCGGTGGCGGCGCCGACGATATCGGCGACCGAATCCCAGTCGGCGATCTCGTGAAAATGCACCTCGTCGATTGACTTGCCGTGTATCTCCGCCTCGGCCTCGGCAAGCAGATGGAAGATCGCCACCGCCCTCGCCACCACCTCGGGCGCCAGGCTCGAAGCGAGCAAGCGGGCGCGAATATCCTTGAAGGAACCCGTGGCGTGATGGTGGTGGCCGGCATCGCCCTTGATCTGGAAACGCATGCCCGTGATGCCCGCCGAGACGGCGGGGCTCGCTTCGGCGGACCAGTCCTCGGGCAGGCCCGCGACCCGCATCGCCTCTAGAATCGGCGCCTCGGTCTCCGGCCAAGCATGCACGACCGCGGCAAGGAACATGTCGCCGGCGATCCCGCCGACCAGATCAAGATGGATATGCATTCGACGCCCTCAAGCCGCCGAGCGCAGGACCGGAATGACATAGGGCCCCTCGGGGATAACCGCCACGCCGCCGTCGCCGGCGCGCCCGACACTCTCGGCGATGCAGGTTGCGAGATCGCCCACCCTATTCACCCCCGTCAATGGCCAGTCCGCGTCCGGCAGGGCACCGGAATAGAGGTGAATCGCCCCGATCCGCATCGGTTTCAGCTGCATCTCGGTCTGCCACTCGTCGATATCGGCATGGCTTTTTTCCATGATCGCCGAGAGAAAGCCGTCCGGCCCCATCTCAACCAGGCGGCGCTGAGCTTCGACGAATTCCGGCGAGCCCATGCCCTCGGCGCAATCCGAGACGATGATCAGATCACCGCCAGGCTCAAGTATGTCGATCGGCCCGACCATGCCCTTCACCGTCTGGTAGTAGGTAAGGTCCAGGGGATAACCGGCGCAGCTCGTGACCACCGTGTTGAAGCGGCGCGGCACCGCGACCTCGGCGTATTCCCGAATGAAATCAACCGCGGCCAGATGTCCGGCCACGATCTCTCCAAAGTTGAGGAAAGACGGGCGGCGATGCTCGTCGATCACCACGTTGACCGCGAGCGCGCCGCCGATCATCTCGACGATCTCAAGCTGATCCTCATGCAGGGGATTGCCGTCGAGGACGCAATTGGCCGCCAGGGGATGTTCCATATACCGCGAGGAATGGAAGGTGGTGATGGTCTCGGCATGGGCGACGCCGGGCGCGATCACCTTGCGACCACCCGAATAGCCGGCCATGAAGTGCGGTTCGACGAGTCCCGTGGCGATCCTGAGATCGGCTTCCACGAAGCGTTTGTCGAGCCGAACGATATTGCCCTTGGACGTGGTGCCCACATGCACGTGATCCGCGTCCTCTCGCGCGAAGTGGTTCTCCACCCGGACGGTATCGAGCACCCATGGGTCACCGACCAGTTCCTCCAGTTCCGCGCCCTCGTTCGGGCGGTGCAGCCCCGTCGCGACGAGTACGGTGATCCGATCGGCGGCGATGCCCGCGCCAAGCAGGCGGCGGATCAACGGCCCCAGGATCAGACCGTTCGGAACCGGCCGGGTGATGTCGCAGATCAGAATGCAAGCACTCTCGGCATCCCGCGCCAACTGGTCGAGCGGTTCGGCGTCGACCGGCGCGTCGAACGACGCTTCCAACGCGCCGACGGGATCGGCGATTAGCGGCATGTCAGGCTTGCGGATAACCGTGACATCCCAGTCCGGGGACAGATCCACCGGAAGCGTTCCCTTGCCGTAGTTCATCTCGACGCGCATAGACCCGCTGGCCTCCATTTGAAATCAGGGCGCCGCCATGCTTGGCCGGCGCGCCCTCATTTAAACACAAGCCAGGGCCGCGTCGAAACGATCAAGCGGTCCTTAACGCCGACATTTCGGCGGCTGGTCGTAGATCGTGTACTTCTCGCAGCTTTTGTCGAAGAATTCCGCCACGTAGTCGAGCGGCGGCGTGTCGTAGACATACTCCGTCCCGACCCACAGAGCCGTCCCAGCGCCCACCACGACCGCGGATGTCGGCGAACAACCGCCGATCCCGAGCGCGGTCACGCAGGCAAGCAACACACGCATTGGTCTTTCCTTCCCATCATTCGCCATCGGCTTTCCCATCATCAGGTGTCAATCCGGCGATGCCCGTATTTGAGCACCGCGCGGCTCGACTGTCTCGGGAGTCATCCCCCCAATCCCGACAAGCAAGAACGGGACCAAGCGGCACGCTCCTTGCGTGAGTCAAATCACTCGCGTGGATTGCAACGGCTCCCCACATCATATAGGGGTTTGCTGTAACCAGGGGACAAGATCATGGCTTTTAGCTGGACCGCCACCGACCTGCCGCTGCTCGCGGATCCGTCGTTCATCGACCGCATGGGGCATTTCGTGCATGCCCGCCAGGGGGAAGGATTCAGCTTTGACATGCCGCTCATGGGCTACCAGGCCCTGTTCTACACGCCCGAGTTCGCCGAGGAGGTCAGGCGCGAGACAGGTGTCGCCGCGCTCCAGACCCTGGTCCATGAGGTCCGCCGGGGTGTTTTCAAAAAGACCGACGAGGACGGTTGGGAGCTCAGCTTTCGCGCCGACGCGGTGATTCGCAACGAGCTTGACCCGGCGACGCATCTGCCCATCGGCGAAGTCGATTACGCGACCGACCTTACCTATACGAACACGGTCCTGTTCTCGCTGAATGAAGGCACGCTCGTGACCTTCGCCGATTGGGTTCGCGCCAACGGGCTCGGCTAAACGCGCGTGGTAGTCGCTTAGTCGCCCACGGCTCAGTCCCCGGCGCGATCGCCGCCGAAGAGGGGGAATTCCGCCCGACGCAGTACCGGCGTCAAGGCGCCGCCGCACAGAAACCCACCGATATGCGCCAGAAAGGCCACGCCTCCCGCGCTGCTGGAATAGATCACCGCGACCAAAAGCTGGAGCGCGAACCAGATCCCGATCAGGATCATCGACGGACAGCGATAGCGGGTGATCGTGAGGAACGGCACTTTGTTGAACCAAAGGCCAAAACCAGGGCCAAGCACGATCAAGCGGCCCTTTGGGAACAATATGATATAGGCCCCGATCAGGCCGGAAATCGCCCCGCTGGCGCCGATGAGCTGGACCGGTTGCTCCATCAGCGGCAGCGCCTGGGCAATCGCGCTGATCGCGGCGGCGAACAGGAACAAACCGCTGAACCGCAACGAGCCGAAGGCATTCTCGACCGCGGGCCCGAATACCCACAGAAACAATCCATTGCCGAGTAGATGCCCCCAACCGCCATGCAGAAAGGCATAGGTGATCAAGGTCGCGCCGACGGGTACGAAGCTCATATGCGGTGATGGATCGCGATATCCGAAGAGATGCGCCGGGTTCAGTCCGAAGGCAAGCATCAGCTGACCGCCCGAAAAGTCGCTCAACTGCTGTTGCCAAACGAAAATCACGGTCATGACGACAAGCAGAACGGCGGTCACAACCGGCACCCGTTGAATCCGCTGTTCGTCGCCGATCGGGATCATGAAATTCCCCTTGGACCGAACACTGGGCGGTCACGTCCCTTGGTTCGGGAGCTAGGCCGCGGGTCCGGGGTTGACCGATTAGTCGCCGAAGATCCGGTCCAACGGTATCGAATAGGTCAGCATCAGTGTTTCCTCGCCGGGGTTGCGCTCATCCAATCCGGCGTTGGAAATGTGGTGAAACGCGAAACCGAGCCTGGAATAGTCATCGAAACGGTAGGCGAAATTCGCGCCCGAGCGAAACTCGATGGCATGACCAAGGTCCTTGCCGTCGCCATTACCATAGATACCGGCGGCGAAGTTCGGCGTGATAACGAAACGACGACCGAAAAAAATGTCGATCCCGATACCGGCATAGGCGTAGGTCCCGGCTTCGGCCGTCGCTGTCAGGCCGACGAAAGGCGTGAACCACAGCAGTTTGTGCTTCTCGGCGAAAACATACTCGGCGCGAAACTCCGCCGTGGTCTCGTCATCGAACATGTCGTAGACGCCAACGCCAAGCGTCAGGAAGTCCGGCTCATCGGCTCGGGCCTCCGGCTTCAGCGACATCAAGGCGAAAAGCCCCAGGACCGCGAACACGAAAAACCTGACTGGCCGCACAATACACCTCTAATCAGCGGGATCGCCCGCATAATAACGATGGGCAGCCCGACATCAAGCCCGTCAACGAAGCTCTAGCCGTTGCTTGAAACCCTCGGTCGCGCGAACCAGCGCCGCGCGAATTCCCGGCTCCATGGCCGAATGCCCGGCATCCGGGACAACGACATATTCCGCCCCAGGCCAAGTTTTCGCGAGCGCATCCGCCGAACGGATCGGGCAAATGATGTCATAGCGTCCTTGGACGATTACCGCGGGCGTATCGGCGATCCTCGCGACCCCGTCCAGCAACTGGTTCGGCGCGAGAAACAAGTCGTTCGCGAAATAGTGTGCCTCGAGGCGCGCCAGCGCCAGCATCTGATCCTTGCTTGGTTGGCCTCCGCTCGCGCCGTCCTCGGGGATTAGGCAAGAACAAGCTGATTCATAGCCGCTCCATACCTTGGCCGCTGGATAATGGATCGCGGGGTCGGGGCTCTCCAAGCGCTTGCGAAAGGCGGTAAGCAAATCGTCCCGTTCCGCCTCGGGGATAAAGTCCCGAAACGTCGCGTGAGCCTCGGGAAAGATCTGCCCCATGCCGTTCATGAACCAGTCGACCTCCGAGGGCCGGCCAAGGAAAATTCCGCGCAGCACGAAGGCAAGGCAGCGCTCGGGATGCGCCTGGCCATAGGCCAGGGCGAGCGTGCTCCCCCAGGACCCTCCGAAAACCATCCAGCGCTCAATACCGAGATGCGCGCGCAATTGCTCGATATCGGCGATCAGGGCTTGGGTCGTGTTCTCGACGATGTCGGCGATCGGCGACGACTTACCGGCGCCACGCTGGTCGAACAGGATGACCCGATAGAAGTCGGGGTCAAAGAACCGGCGGTGAACCTTCGCGATACCCGAGCCCGGACCGCCATGCAGGAAAATCACCGGCAACCCATCGGGGTTTCCGACCTCCTCCCAATAGAGGCGATGGCGATCGGAAACCGCGAGCTGTCCGAACGTGGTCGCCTCGATATCCGGGTAAAGCTTATCGCGCATGACGAAACCGATAAAAGGACACGTAAGTTTCCAGCCAGTCTTATCAGAGCGCGGAGACCGGGTCACCTTACGAGACGCCGCGCCCGGCGTGTGATCGGCTCGGCACTCAGTTCTCGTTCAGCCGCAAATGGTCTAGCACCGCCTGCAACGGCTCCACATCGCCGAATTTCGCGTCAATGTCGTATAGGTTCCATTCCACCGCGCCGGCGATGCGGTCGCCGATGCATTCGCGCACGACGATGGGCCGGAAGCCGTCGGCGATGGCGTCCTCGACCGTGGCCCGCACGCAGGCGCTCGCGGTCGTGCCGGTAACGACGATCGTGTCGACCCCACACGCGTTCAGATAGCTGTTCAGATTGGTCCCGCGAAACGCGCTCGCCTGTTTCTTGACGATGAGCATTTCATCGTCCCGACGTTCGAGGCGCTCGTCGATTTCGACCGCCTCCGACCCGGCTCTCAGCACCTCCGCCGGAATCTTCTTGCCCCAAAGCCCCATGTCGGTGTGCTCACCCTCGACAATGTCGTAGGCGGTCGTCGTGAAGACGATTGGAAGACCGCGCGCTCGAAACGCCGCGAGCACCTCCTGGGTCGCGGGCAGGATCGTTTCCATCCCCTCGCAGGTGAAGGCGTTGCCTTCCCGCGTCCAAGCGTTGGCGAGGTCGATATTCACCAGCGCCGGTTTCTTGCCCCAACCGATCCGCCGCTGAAAGCCGCGGTTCTGATAGAGCGCCGTATCGGCGGCGAAAACCTTGTCCAGAGCGGCCTTGATATCCTCGTCCATGATGCGGATCCCCCGTGTTTTTATTCGGGCGCAAGGGTACCGGTTCGCCGCCTCGGATCAACCCCATGCGTCCATGGAGCGTGTTTGGTTTCGTCTTTCCTTGACAGCATGATCCCAGCGTATTCAAAACTGGGACCAGCAAGGGGAAGTCGAACTGATCATGCAGCCGCACGAAGTGATAACGCGCCTGAGGGGCGACGCGGACGCGCTCAGCGAGGCCGGCGCGCCGGAGCGGGCTCGGGAACGGCTGCGAGCTGCCCTCGTTATCAGACCAGATGATCAGACCAACTGGTTTCACGCCGGTCTTCTCGAAAGCGAGTGGGCCCGTTACGCCGAAGCGGCGGAGTTCTATCTGCGCGGCGCCATCATCGACGGTTTCGCCCGATCCGCGCGTGCCCTATTCAATCAGATCAAGCGCGGCCACCTGGATTTCAGTCGTTTTCGCGGCCACTTCAAAGCCGCCAAACCGCTGTCGCTGGATCATCGCGCGGTTCATCTGTCGGTCGAAAAGCATCTGCTCAATTCCGCGGAACCGGCGCTCGAAACCGACGCCGCGCTTGCCGAGGCGGCCGGAGCCGTGGCCCCCCTCGCCGAGGCCCGGGTCTTGGAGCCACGTCGGATCGCCGACTTCCTTCAAGGTGATCTCGCCCGATTAACCGGCGCGACCGTGTTCCACGATATGATCGACGCCGGGATCACCCACGACAATAGTCTCATCGTCGAGCCGCTTGCTCCGCCCGAGGAACAAAGGCACTATCGCTTCGTTCGTTTCCAACGCGAGATCGGCGCCCGCTTCGATACCGCTTTTTTCGCGGGATATGGCGCTCAATACTATCATTGGTCGATCGAGACCTCGCACAACTTCAAGCACTACATCGACAACAAGCTGGATATGCCGCTGCTGGTTCACGGCCCGCACCCCCATCCGTTTCAACGAGAGATGCTGGAGCTCCTTGGGCTCGACAAGGTGGCCAAGCCGGTTCTCAGCAACCCGGGTGTGATCCTTGCCGACACGCTCGTCGTGACACGCCATGTCGGCGCGGCGCATTGCATGGAACCGACGCATATTCGTTGGCTGGCCGGCGCGTTGCTCGAGCGGGTTCCCGAGAGGGACTCGGTTGGAGGACCGGAGAAAATCTACATATCGAGAGGTGACTCGCGCAGAAAGCGCATTCATGGCGAGGCCGAGTTGATCGATCTGTTGAAACGTAAAGGCTACACGATATTGGAACTAGCGAAACTGTCGCTACGGGACCAGATAGCCGCTTTCGCCAACGCGCGGGTCGTGGTCAGCGCGAAGGGCGCTGGTCTCACCAACCTGATCTATTGCGCCGAGGGCACCCGGATCGTCGAGCTTACCCCAACCGTCGATCCAGGATTCAACCATTTCCAGCGATTGTCGGAAATCATTGGCGCCGACCATGTCTATGTAAAGTCGACCACGGCGGATGAGGTCGATCACTGGGGCGCCGATCGCGACGCGCCGGCGCGCTTCGAGCATGCCGACATTCTGCGTGCAATCGAAAACGCCTGAGCCCAAGGCCCGCCCACCTACTCCGTCACTGTCGGCAACACGTGATCCTTGAACCGCCCGCGCAGGGTCAGCTTGGAAAGCTTGCCGGTGGCCGTATGCGGCAGGTCATCGACGAAGATCACGTCATCCGGCAACCACCACTTGGCGACCTTGTCGGACAGGAAAGAATTCACCTCCTCGGGCGTGAGGCTCTGTCCCTCCTCCAGGCGCGCGACGAGCATCGGGCGTTCGTCCCATTTCGGGTGCGGCATGGCGATGACCGCGGCCTCGGCGATCGCCGGATGGCCGAGCGCGGCGTTCTCCAGATCGATCGAACTGATCCACTCGCCGCCGGACTTGATAACGTCCTTTGTGCGGTCGACCAGTTGGATAAAGCCGCGCGGGTCGATCTTGGCGACATCGCCGGTGCGCAGCCAGCCATCCTCGGTGATCGCCGCCTCGCTCGCCTCCTGGTTCGCGTGATAGCCGTCGATCACGCCATGCCCGCGCACCTGAAGCTCGCCGAACGCCTCGCCGTCTTGCGGCAAGGCGCCGCCGTCCTCGTCCACGATCCTGGCATCCACGGTGAACATGCGGCGGCCCTGGAGCATCTTCAGGTCATGCTGCTTCTCGCGCGGCAGGGCCAGCTCCTTCGGCCCGAAGATCGAGGTGGAGCCGACCGGGCTCATCTCGGTCATCCCCCAGCCATGGATGACCTTGACGCCGTATTGGTCCTCGAACTCCTCGATCATCGAGCGCGCGACCGCCGAGCCGCCGGAAAGCACGAAGCTGAAGCCGTCGGGCTTGCGGCCATGCTTGCGCATCTCGGCCAGCACGCCGAGCCAGACCGTCGGCACCCCCCAGGCGGAGCTGACCTTCTCCTGGTCCATCAACGCGAAGACACTTGCCCCGTCCAACTTACCGCCGGGAAACACCATGTTGGCGCCGACCAGCGGCGCGACATAGGGCGTGCCCCAGGCATTGGCGTGAAACAGCGGCACCACCGGCAACACGGTCGCGCCGGACGTCACTCCGGCCTCGCCCGCCAGGGTAAGCATGCCCATCGAATGCATGTAGGTGGAGCGATGCGAGTACAGCACCCCCTTGGGGTTCCCGGTTGTGCCCGAGGTATAGCAAAGGCTCGAGGCGGCGCGCTCGTCGAAGACCGGCCAGACGATGTCCGAGGGCTGTCCCGAGATAAGATCCTCGTAACAGATCGGATCGAGCAGTCCGCACTCCGGCATCGCGTCGCGGTCGCACATCAGCACATAACGCATGTCGCTCGGCAGCTGGTCCACCAGCGGCTCGATCACCGGAATGAAGGTGGTGTCAAGGAACAGCACCCGGTCCTCGGCATGATTGGTCACATAGACGATCTGCTCGGCGAAAAGCTTGGGGTTGATCGTGTGACAGACCGCGCCGATGCCGGAGATCGCGAAATAAAGCTCGAAATGCCGATAGCCGTTCCAGGCCATGGTGGCGACCCGATCTCCCTCCTTGATGCCGAGTTCGCGCAGCGCGTGCGCCATCTGGGCGGCGCGGCCCCGGGCCTCGGCATAGGTATAGCGGTGGATATCGCCTTCCACCCTATTGGATATGATCAGATTGTCGCTCCGGACATCCGCCGCGTAGTCGATGATGCTGGAGATCATCATCGGCATATCCATCATGCGGCCTTCGAGCATGCGAGCCTCCCAAACCCTTTATTTTCCCGAGCGGATTACACTCCGCCGCTTGGGCTGTAGAGTGCGTCAAGGCGCGCCGCGCCGCAAGCATCGGAACCGGGTTTTACGCTTCGGTGACCCGCCTCGACCGGAGATCGCCATGGCCCTGTTCGTCACCCTTGGACCGCGAGGCAGCAACCACGAACTGGTGGCCCGACGCTATCTCGATTTTCACGGACTCGGCGACGCGGATTTGCGTCTCGTGGAGGATTTCCGCGAAGGCCTCGACATGCTCGCGCGAGACCAAGCCGACTATCTGATACAGGCCGCCGCGCATTCGCGAACCGCTTCCACCTTGGCCGAGGGGTTTTTCAAGCACGGCATCCGAGCCATCGACTGCTTTATCGCGCCGAGCCACCCACTCGCCATCCTCACCCGAGCCGAGGTGCAAGCACCCCGCGCCATCGGCCTTCAGCCCGCCACCGCGAGCTATGCCGATCTGTCAGCCTGGCCCGTCAAGATCGAGGAGCCGACAACGGTCGCCGTCGGCGAAGGCCTGCTCGCCGGGCGCTATGACAGCGGAATCACCATGCGGCGCCTGGCCGAGGAAAATCCCGACACCCTGCGGGTGGACCTCGATCTCGGCAGCGTCGACGACCCCTGGATCGTCTATGGCCGGGCCCAGGTACGCGGCGACGCTATCCTCGCCTGGCCCGACAGCCCCGCCGGGCGCCTGTATCGCGGCGCGTGAGGAGGTTCGGGAACGAGGCCGAAATCTCGTTTCAACGTCACCCCCCGTCAACCGTCGCCTTGGCGCACGGCAGGGCCTAGGTTCCGGTGGCCCCGCTCCTTGGCCGGCCTGCGCATGGTTTCCCATTGGAAACGCCTGCCCCCGGCCCTGCCTTTCGCCAGGGCGACGGTGGAGTTTTATCGACCCGATGGGACCGGATCGAAAAACCCTCAAGCCTCCTTTTGTCGTCGTCCTCGTGCATGCGGGGACCTCCGAACGTAGGATAGGTCGAGACCAACCTCACCGGGGCGAGATCCCCGCTTCCGAGAGGATGACGAGAAAGGTTGGTTTTCCAGGCCTGCCCGCCGCCTCCACCCCAATCTCGCCTTCTCCATCACTCCGCGTCATGTCGGGCCAAGCCGGCAATGACACATCGCCTGATCGGCCTTAAGCTGGCCAGTCGCCGGGACGTAGATTTGGTGGGAAGTATCGATGATGCTGCAAGGGCGGGTGGCCTTGGTCACCGGGGCAAGCCGGGGTCTCGGCGCGGGAGTGGCGGAGAGGTTTCTGCGGGAAGGCGCGGATGTAATTCTCCTGTCGCGCTCCCGCGATACCCTGGACGTGGTTGCGGCACGGTTATCGGCGCTATGTGGTCCCGATCATCGGGTTCTGGCCGTTCCGGGCGACATCTCGTCTCCGCGATCGATCGATCGGGCTTTCCTTGGAATTCAGCGTGAATTCGGCTCCATCGATGTGGTCGTGAACAATGCCGGCGTGTTCTTGCCCATGGGCGACTTCGAGAAAGTCGAGTGGTCCGAATGGGTCCAAGCCATCGCGACCAATGTCGCCGGGACCGCCTATATGTGCCGCAAGGCCATTCCGATGCTGCGGCAATCGGCGCGCGGCAAAATCATTAACGTGGCCGGAGGCGGCGCCACCCGTCCGCTGCCGCCTCTCTCCGCCTACGGCACCAGCAAAGCCGCAATCCTTCGTTTGACGGAGGAACTCGCGGCCTATCTCGCGCCCGACGGCATCGATGTGAACTCAATCGCGCCGGGACCACTCGACACCCGTTTCGTGGACGAGGCCATCGCCGCCGGACCGGGAAATCTGGGTGGGGCCTTGTATCGCGAAATTCTCGATATTCGCGCGACGGGAGGCACGCCGATGGCGGTTTCGGCGGATCTGTGCGCTTTTCTTGCCTCCAGACGAAGCGACGGGATAACCGGTCGGTTCATCAGCGCCAGATACGATGACTGGGAGAGCTTTCGAGATTGGTCGGACGCGCGGGAGAAATCGGACTTGTACAGGATGCGCCGCCTCGACCCTGATACCCTCACTCGCGTAAAGCGGCTACTTTGACAGCCAGGTCGGTCGCCAATCCCAGGAGCCGTTGATGCCGGATCGCGTGGAGTTTGATTTATCTCGGGTACCGGTGTTTGTCGACCCCGTGCGCCGGCGGCCCGGCATTCGCAAACAGAACCCGTTTCGGATCATCGTCCTCGCCCTCGATCGCGCGCTTGGAGATTTCGCGGCGGTTCTGTGTTTCGCGATGTCGGTTAAGGCCCAGTTCGACCATGCCAAGCTTCTAGTCTATTACCGGAATGACAGGCCGTACAAAAAACCAATTCTCGATGTCTGCGCCGACATCGACGAGGTTATCGAAATGACCGGTTCCGACAGCCTGCCCCTGGACATCCTTGACGCCGCCGCGCATGCCCCGTTTCCGCCGCCCGAGACATGGCGCCACCACGAAACCGCATGGAACAGGTCTCACCTCGTGATCCTGCCGCATATGGCGCGATACCAGAATCTCGGCCAATTCGACCCCGCCGCGCGGTTCAGGTTCACGGCTCGGGACGCGGAAGTCGCCGCCAAGCGCCTTCGGGAGAGCGGCGTCGACCCGGACCGCTGGTTCTGTGTGATGCACTATCGCGAGCCGTCCTATCAAAATCGCCGACCGCAACCGATGCGGGATGTCGAGACGACGGACTACGAGGCCCTCATGAACTGGATAATCGATCACCTTGGAGGCCAAGTCGTGCGGATCGGCCACGCCGAGATGCGTCCCTTCGCCGAGCGGCCCGGCTATGTCGACCTCGCGCCGCTGGGGGATGCCGACTTCATGCTGCATCTCTTCGCGATTTCCAGGGCGCGGTTCGTGCTGGCGAGCAACAGCGGCCCCGGAATCTGCGGCAGTTGCTTCGGCACGCCGACCGCCATGTGCAACAATCCCGCGACCTTCGGCGTTTGGAACAGCCAAGACGCGGTGATGATGAGCCATATCATCGCGCCCGATGGCCGGCGCGTCTCGCACGGCGTCGCGCATAAACGCGAGATGCATTTCGTCGCCGCAGTCCAGCACCTGAACGACCTCGGCTACCACACGGTCCTGCAGTCGCTGGATGAGCTGAGGCGACTGGCCGCTGTCATGCACGAACGGACCACGGACACGCCGGGATGGAGAACCCAGTGGTACGAAACCGAGAGGCTCGATCGGCCCAATCGGTTCGAGGCCTCAACGGACCCGATCATGCGCGCCACGCTCGTCGAGTTCGAGGATCTCGCGCCAGGCGACGGAAGCATCGTTCTGGCATGAGGGGAGCCAGCGGATGGGGGTCGGTGGGTTCAGGGACGTATACCAATCTCCGCGACGAAAGGGTCGCTGGTTCGGACTCTTGCGCCCTATACCTAGGAACTGTTGGCAACCGTCAACGGCTTCCCGCACCAAGGCGACGGATCCAATTCCACACCCATAACCTAACGGTCTCTCAACGGCTCGCCCGCTCGCGGGTTAGCGTGATACAACCTCCGGCAGGTTTTCTTCTTTCCGGGGCACCCCATGCCGAGAGGCCCGAAACGCCACCCCTATGACGGGATTGTCGCCGTCTCGCCCGCGACGGTTCCCTATCAGCGCTTTTCGAAGGAAGCGGCGCATTGGTGGATCGCACGGGCGCTGAAACAGTCCCTGGACGGCGCCGGCCTCGGCCCCCGGGACGTCGACGGGCTGATCGTCTCCAGCTTTACCTTGTTTCCCGATTCCGCCGTGGGTCTGACCCAGCATCTCGGCCTCACGCCACGCTGGCTGGACGATATTCCCATGGGCGGCGCCTGCGGGGTGGTCGGGCTCCGGCGCGCGGCGCGGGCGGTGCAATCAGGTGACGCGAGCGTGGTTGCCTGCGTCGCCGGGGACACCAACCATGTCGACAGTTTTCGGCGCATGCTCTCGAGCTTCAGCCGCTTCGCCCAGGACGCCTCCTACCCCTACGGCTCGGGCGGGCCGAACGCCTGTTTCGCCCTGCTGACGGATCACTACATGCGCCGCTTCGGGGCAAGCCGCGAGGATTTCGGGCGCATCTGCGTCGCCCAGCGCCAAAACGCCCTGCGCAATCCTCACGCCGTCATGAAGACGCCGCTGAGCATGGAGCAATATATCGGCGCCCGCGCGATCTCCGACCCGATCGCGCTGTTCGACTGCGTGATGCCGGTGGCCGGCGCCGAGTGCTTCCTCGTGATGCGCGAGGAGGACGCCAGAGCCGCCGGCCTGCCCCATGCCCATATCCGCGCCACCATAGAGCGGCACAACGCCTTTCCCGAGGACCCGATCCAGATGCGCGGTGGCTGGGAGATGGACGTGGACGAGCTCTACGCCATGGCCGCTCTCAAGCCCGCCGACATGGATCTGGTGCAGACCTATGACGACTATCCGGTGATCGTGATGATGCAGCTCGAGGATCTCGGCTTTTGCGGCAAGGGCGAGGGGCCAGAATTCGTGCGCGCCCATGACCTCACCATCGACGGGGACTTCCCGCACAATACCTCGGGCGGACAGCTCTCGGCCGGACAGGCCGGCGCCGCCGGCGGCTATCTCGGGCTGACCGAGGCCATGCGCCAGGTCACCGGCTCCGCGGGGCCGACCCAGGTCAAGGGAGCCCGCAACGCCTTGGTATCGGGGTTCGGCATGATCAATTTCGACCGCGGCCTCTGCTCCGGCGCGGTGATCCTATCGGGAGACGGCGCATGACCGACCCCCTCGCCCGTCCCCCGAAAAAGGACCCGCAGGTCCGCACCCGGGTGCCGACCCGTCCCTCGCATTTCCGCAGCCGGGCGGCGCTCGGCATCGCGGCGGCGGCGGCCGAGGGCCGCTTCATGCTCCAGGTCTGCGAGGAGTGCGGCGCCGTTCAGTATCCGCCGCGCGACGCCTGCGCGAGTTGCCTCTGCGTCGCGCTGCCCTGGCGGGATGTCTCGCCCAAGGGTCGCCTGATCGCCGAGACCACGGTTCAAACCAGCACCAGCATCTATTTCCGCGAGCGCGCGCCCTGGCGGATCGGGACGATCAAGCTCGAGACCGGCCCCTCGGTCATGGCGCATCTGCACGGTGATCTCGCGCCCGATGGCGAGGCGCGGGTGATCGCCATGCTCGATAAATCCGGTCAGGGCGTGCTCTTCGCGGTCCCCACCGAGATGACGCCTAACATGGAGGATGATCCGCAAATGCGGGAGATGACCTCGGATCCGAAATACCGCCGGGTGCTGATCACCGACGCCCGCAACGAGAACGCGCCGGCCCTGGCCCAGGCCCTGGCGGATGCCGGCGCCTCGATGGTCTTCATCGGCGAGGCCGAGAGCTGGCGCCCCTATCCACACCGCGCGGCGCTGGCGGCGATCCCCAATGTCGATATCCTGCCGATGGATGTCACCGACACCGCCTCGGTGGTCGAGCTTTGCGGCGAGATCGGCGGCAAGACCGATATCCTGATCAACAACGCCCGCTTCGTGCGCCCGGGCGGCATCCTCGATCGCGCCGATGTCGCCTTCGCGCGCGAGGAGATGGAGGTGAACTATTTCGGCCTCCTGCGCCTGGCCCAGGCCTTTGGTCCGGCGATGCGCGGCCGCGGCGCCGACGGTGACAACAGCGCCGCCGCCTGGGTCAACATCCTCTCCGTCAACGCCTGGTCGAACAGCCCTGATTACGGCCTGTTCTCCGCCTCCAACGCCGCCGCGCTGTCGCTTTCGCAGAACCTGCGCGCCGATCTCTGGGACGGCGGGGTGCGGCTGCTCAATGTCTTTACCGGCCCGACCGAGGATGAATGGCATCAACCGTTACCGCCGCCCAAGGTCGCGCCCGCCGCGATCGCCCGCGCGCTGGTCGCCGGGCTCAGGGACGGGCTCGAGGATGTCTATGTCGGCGATGTCGCCAAGGACCTGATCGACCGCTGGCGCGCCGGCCCGAAGATCCTGGAACGCGAGATGATGGAAAACCGGGGAGCCTCGTCATGAACCAGCAATCCGGCGCGCCCCTGCTCGGCGAACTCGCCCTGTCGATCGCCTCCGGCGCGATCCGCGTCGTCGACCTCACCCACACCCTGGACCCGGATTTTCCGGTGATCATCCTGCCGCCGGAATTCGGGCAATGCGCACGGTTCCGGATGGAGGAGATCTCGGCCTACGACCATCGTGGACCGGCTTGGAAGTGGCACAACTTCACCTGCTCCGAGCATACCGGCACGCATTTCGACGCCCCCGCGCATTGGATCTCGGGCCGGGACCTGCCGAACAACAGCGTCGACACCATCCCGGTCGAGCAGTTCATCGGCCCGGCCTGCGTCATCGATTGCAGCCAGGGCGCGGCGGAGGACGAGGATTTCGAGCTGACCCCCGCGGTAATCCAGGCCTGGGAGGCGGAGCATGGCGAGATCCCCGCCGGCGCCTGGGTGCTGATGCGCACGGATTGGTCGCGCCGCCGCGGCGCCGAATATCTCAACATGCGCGAGGACGGCCCCCACTCCCCCGGTCCGACGCCGGAGGGCATCCGTTTCCTGATCGAGCAACGCGACATCCGCGGCTTCGGCACCGAGACCGTCGGTACCGACGCCGGCCAGGGCAACCACTACACGCCCCCCTTCCCGGCGCATTTCTATCTTCACGGCGCCGGCAAGCTCGGCCTGCAATGCCTGAACAACCTCTGGGAGCTGCCACCCACAGGCGCGGTGCTGATCGCGACCCCGCTCAAGATCAAGCAAGGCACCGGCAGCCCGCTCCGCGTGGTGGCGCTGGTGGGGTGAAGGGCGCGCGCGCGATCGTTCCCGCGTTAGCGTAGAACGGGTTTTCGGACTTTTGGTTTGAGATTTTAACAAGAGAACTTCTCACGGGCCTTGCCAGGTGTCAGTCCAAACACTTCGAGAAACGCGGCGCCGAACGCGGGAGCCGACTCAAATCCAGCGACCGTGGCGGCTTCGGAAGACGACATTCCAGATACCAGCGCCGTAAACCCTTCGGTGAGCCGCAATTGACGTCGCCATTGGCGAAAGCTCATACCGGTCTCTGCTCGAAACAACCGCGCGAGCGTCCTGCTCGTCGCGCCGGAGTTTTCGGCCCAATCCTCCAAACTCCGACTATCCGTGGGCATCGTGCAAAGCGCATCGGTTACACGTTTCAAGCGTGGATCGACGGGTTGGGAAAGGCTCAACGGCAATTCGGTCGAGTTCTCGATCTCGTCAAGGGCTAGCGCCGCGATGTGATGACCTCGACCATCCAAGGCCCAGTCCAAGGGCTCGGCGCAGGCCGCCAGGATTAACTCCCGTAAGAGCGGCGTCACCGCGATAACCGCCGCTGTGTCGCCAACTCTCTCCGCCGCGCTTTTTCTAAGGAAAAGCGCGCGCATCCGGACGTCTCCATCCATTTGAATGCTATGCAATGTATCAGCCGGCAGGTGCAGGGCCGCGGTCGGCGGAACGATGTAGCGTGCCGCCTCCGTCGCGATCCTCATCACACCGGATACCGCGTACAACAACTGTCCTCGGGGATGGACGTGCATCTCCGCCTTCAATCCAGACGGATAGTCTTCCGCGAACCCCACCACGGGGCGCCCCGCCAACTCCACTTCATGGATATCATTTTGTCGTATTGGCGACATAACTTGTCCAACTGTTTTCCTTTTCCCAGCGTAGTGTCGGAAAAACGTATATTCCAGATAAAGGAGAGGCGTGATGGAACCCCAAGCCACGGATATGGAAGGCCTTTTCCCCAGGGATATTTTCTTGGTTTCCAAGAACGATTTGAAGGATGGTCCGAACACGCCGGGTCAGATGCGTAAAACCGCCTTGGCGCCTGACGGCCTATGGGTTGGTGAGTGCCTGATCACCGCCTATGACGAGCCAAGCCAGTGGCATCACCACGAGAACTACGACAGCATAATGTACATGCTCTCCGGTAAAATCCGCATGGATTGGGGCCCCTCCGGCGAAAAAAGTTTCCTGATGGGACCCGGCGATTACGCCTTTTTTGGCCGGAAGGTTATCCATCGCGCGGAGATTATCGAATCCGAGGGCGAGTGCAGATACGTCTTCGTACGGATCGGTAGCGGAGAATCGGTCGTCAACGTCGATCGTCCAGGGTTCGCCGATTAGTCTCGGGGGGCCTGTCGCGACATCGAATGGACTAAAATGCAAGGCATCATCCAGGATAAGACCATAACAACCAACCATGACCTCGAATCCTTATATCCGCGCCCGCTTTCCGGAGCACGGGTAACAAGGTTGCCCCCCGGACGGGTACCCGCCAGGACCACGCTGGTGGGCGACGATGTCATCCTGGAACCACAAGACGCGGACAAGCACGCCGCCGCGCTGTTTGAGGCATCGCACGGCTCCGAGGAGGGATTGCGGATATGGGATTATCTCGCGGTTGGGCCCTGGGCCGACGAGAAATCATTCAAGGCGGCGCTGCGTGATCAGTCATCGAGCCTCAATCCGATATTCTATACGGTTTGCGATAAGGCTTCCGGCGCGCCGTGCGGGCAGATCAGCTTGATGGATATTCATCCACAAAACGGCACGATCGAGATCGGCAAT
>JAYOIK010000028.1:0-53160 GCA_038118725.1 Alphaproteobacteria bacterium
CCAGTTGCTCAAGGGCTTTAACGGCTTCTATATCGTTATCGTCGGCCTGTTCGCGTTTTTCCTGCTTGTCCTCGCGGTGCTTCCGCAAACCGGCAAGCGCCTCATGGGGCCCGAGGGCGAGAAGCCGGAATTTTCGAATTTCTCGTGGTTCTCGATGATGTTCGGCGCCGGTTTGGGCGTTGGCCTCATGGTCTTCGCGACGGCCGAACCCCTCGGGCTTTGGGGCTCCAACCCCGTGGTCATCTCCGGCGCGGTGGCGGGCAATAGCGAGCAGGCCCTGCAGAGCGGTTTTCGATACACCTTCCTGCATTACGGGTTTCACGCCTGGGCGATCTACGTCGTGACCGGGTTGTCGCTCGCCTACTACGCCTATACCCGCAACATGCCCCTGACCATCCGTTCGGCGCTGACGCCGCTTTTCGGCGGATATATGAACGGCATCCTCGGCCATATCGTCGACATACTCGGGGTTGTTGCCACGATCCTCGGCGTTTCGGTGACCATTGGTTTCGGCGTCAGCCAGTTCGTCGACGGCATCTATGCCATAACCGGCATGGATTGGCTGATCGATCTGGGCGGGCAAGCGCCGAAACCCAGCACGGTTGGTCTTGTCGTCGGCCTTGTCATGATCATGGGACTGTCGATCATCTCGGCCGTCTCCGGCGTTGGGCGCGGGGTTAAGTACCTGTCGAACCTCAACCTGGTTCTATCGGTGATCCTGCTGGCGGATTTCGTGTTCTTCGGCTCCTTCGTGTTCGCGATGACGACCTACGGGACCGCGTTGGTCGACTACATCCTGCATTTCGTCCAGATGTCCTTCGGGGCCTATGGTCCGCAATCGTTGGAGGCCTACACCGCCGCGTTGCCGGAGGCGATCAAGCCGCTGGCGGGTGACATTTACGGAGGCGCGACCAATGCCTGGGGTTCCTTCCCGGCGTTCCAGGAAAACCTGAAGGGCGCGGCCGCCGCGTTGCCGCCGGATATGCAAGCCGCCGCGTATGAAGCCGGCAACCAAGGTCGTCAATTCGGCTGGCAGTCGGGTTGGACGACCTTCTACTGGGCCTGGTGGATCGCCTTCTCGCCGTTTGTCGGCTTGTTCCTGGCGCGCATTTCCAGGGGACGCACGGTTCGTGAGTTCATCTTCGGATGCGTGATCGCGCCGGCCCTGGTTTGCTTCGCCTGGATGACCATCCTTGGCGGCACCGCGATCGACCTCGAGCTGACCGGCGGCGCCGACGGCTCGATCCTCGCGGCGTCCAACACCGCCAAGCTGTTCGTCACCCTGAGCCAGATGATCGGCGGCGGTTTCCTGTCGGTGATCACCATCATGTGCGTGGTTCTGATCATGACCTTCCTGGTGACCTCGGCGGATTCCGGCATCCTGGTGATGAACACCATCATGTCCGGCGGCGAGCAGGAAACCGGCAACAAGCATCGCATTGTCTGGGGCGTTATCCTGACCCTGGTCATCGGCACGTTGCTGATCGCCGGCAAGACCAATGGCGGAGCGGATCCGATGGAGGCGTTGAAAAGCGCCATGATCATCGGCGCGCTTCCCTTCACCATGGTGATGGGCCTGATGTGTATCGCGCTGGCCAAGGCCCTGTTCAAGGACCAGCAGCACGACAAGCAGGTGGCCGAGGGGTCTGACTAACGACTCCCGGCCACCCGTCGGTCGAATTGGCCCGATGGTTACGAACGATCCCGGTGTCGAAAGGCACCGGGATTTTTCGTTCGGAGTCGCCACCACCACGCGCGGGATCGCAATGATGGGGGTGGCGACTGTCCAAAGGGTTCACAAGTCGGTCTGAATCGGCTGTTGTTCACCTCGGTGGTTGTCATCCCGGAACCGGCTGGCCATCATTACCGGATGGACTTCAGCGCGCCGGACAAGGGGAACCACCTCGATGGATTTTGAACTCTCCAACGAGCAGCAGCTTTTGAAGGATAGCGCCGATCGTCTGATCGCCGACCGCTATGACATGCAAGCACGGACCAAGATCCTGGAAAGCGAGGCGGGGTGGAGCCGCGAGATCTGGTCGACCCTGGCCGAACTGGGTTTCCTCGGCCTGCCCTTCAAGGGCGAGGACGGCGGTTTCGACGGCGGGCCGGTCGAGCAGATGCTGATTCTCGAAGCCTTCGGGCGCGGGCTTCTGGTCGAACCCTATCTGGCGACGGTGGTGCTGGGTGGTAGCGCCATCGCCTTGACCGCGCACCCGGATCGCCGGGCCGAGATCCTCGGTGGCGTCGCGGCGGGAGAGCGATTGCTTGCCTTCGCCCATGGCGAGCGGCTGTCGCGATACCGATTGCGTCAGGTCGAAACCACCGCACGGCGCGAGGGCGACGGCTGGGTGCTGGACGGCGAGAAGACCACCGTCGTGCATGGCGCCGAGGCGGATACCCTGATCGTCAGCGCCCGCACCAGCGGCGCCAAGGATGACGAGGGTGGAATTAGTCTGTTTCTGGTGCCAGCGGATACCGCCGGCGTCACGGTCCGGGGCTATCCGACCTTCGACGGCATGCACGGCGCGGATATTACTTTCAACGCCGCCAAGCTGCCGTCGAACGCCTTGCTCGGCGCGGCGGACCAGGCCTATGGCGTGATCGAGCATGTCGAGCAGCACGGCATCGCCGCCGTCGCCGCCGAGGGGCTCGGCGCGATGCAGGCGGCCTTGGATATCTCGGTCGAGTACTTGAAGACCCGCACCCAGTTCGGGCGACCGATCGGCGACTTTCAGGTGCTCCAGCACCGCGCGGCGGACATGTACGTGGCGGTCGAGGAAGCGCGCAGCATCGCCATCTACGCCGCCATGATGGTCGGCGAGCCGGACCCGCTTGTCCGACGCCACGCCATGGCCACCGCCAAGGCTCAGATCGGCCAATCCGCACGCGAGGTCGGCCAGGGCGGCGTGCAGCTGCATGGCGGCATCGGCATCACCGAGGAATACGCCGTCGGCCACTACTTCAAGCGGCTGTCGATGATCGAGCGCCAGTTCGGCGATGTCGAACATCACATGGCGCTGCTGGCGTCCATGGGACCGGTCGAGTAACCCGGACGCCGCTACTTCTCTCCTGACGGTTTCGCCGCTTGCGCCCTCAATCTGGCTTGTCTTCGAGTGACGGATTCCCGGTGCGCGATATAGCTGACGCTTCCGACGATGATGGCCGAGCCGATCCAGGTCCAGATCTCCGGGATCTCGGCGAAGACCAGGAAACCGATCAGTGCCGCCCAGGCAAGTTGCAGGAACTTAACCGGCTGGACCGCCGAAACCTCGGCCAGCTTGACGCCCTGGATCATGCAGAGATGGCCGAGGGTGGCGAGGCCCGCCGTCGCGATCAGCAACAACCACTCCTCTGTGGTCGGATCGCGCCAGACGTAGAGCGCCGGCCCCATGATGGTCAGCGCCACGAAAACCGAGAGATAGGCAACCACCGCCGGACCGGATTCACGTCGTGTCAGAACCTTGGCGATCAGATCGGTAATCGCGAAAAGCGGGGCCGCCAGCATCATCGCCAACGCGCCGGGATGGATCTCCACGAAACCCGGACGCAGAATCACCACCGCTCCGAACAGGCCGACCACCACCGCGATGATCCGCCGCGCCCGCACTTTCTCTCCAAGGAACAGCGCTGCGCCGACGGTCGCGAAAACCGGCGCGGTGAAGCCCATCGCCGTAACCTCGGCGATCGGGATATGCGCCATCGCGTAGAACCAGCACATTACCCCCACGGCATGCAGCACGCCGCGGATCGCGTGCAGCTTGAAATTCGCGGCGCGAAAATCGGCGAGGTTGATCTTCAAGAAGAACGGCAGCATGAAAACCAGGCCCAGCGCGTAGCGCAGGAACGATACCTGGATCGGATTCATCGTGCCGCCGACATACCGCACGATCGCGGTGAAGGACGCGAAAATCAGGCCGGCCAGGACCATCCACAGCATGCCCTGAACATTCGGCGAAACGGCGGCGAAACGGCGGCGTATTTCGGCGAGGACCGACATGGATTAAAGTGCCGAGGAGTTTGGATACGGCGCGCGGCGCCGGGAGCGCCCAAAAGGAGCATGGGAATGGGTATCGAGGCAAACCAATTCAAGCATCCGGAGTTTCTGGTTTCCACCGATTGGCTGGCCGAAAGGCTGGGCGACCCCAATCTGCGGATCTATGACTGCACCACCCACCTGCTGCCGCACCCGACCAAGGCTTATACCGTCGGTAGCGGTCGCGAGGACTATGACAAGGGGCATATCCCCGGCGCCGACTTCCTGGATCTCCAGGAAGAATTGTCGGATCCGGACAGCAAGTTCCGCTTCACCTTCCCCTCGCTGGAACTGTTCGCGGCGGCGGTCGGGCGGCACGGGCTCGGAGACGATACCGAGGTGGTTCTGTACAGCACCACGACACCGCAATGGGCGAGCCGGATCTGGTGGATGCTGCGCGCCTTCGGTTTCGACAACGCCAAGGTGCTGGATGGAGGCCTGGTGAAATGGGCCAAGGAAGGCCGCGAAATCTCCACCGCGCCGGCGGCCTACGCGCCCGCGACTTTCACGCCGCGTCCGCGCCAGGGGCTGATCGTTCAGAAGGAAGAGGTGCTGGCGGCGATCAATGACGGCGCGGTCTGCACCATCAACGCGCTCTCCCGCGAGCAGCATGCCGGCGGCGGTCGGGCCTATGGCCGGATGGGACGGATCGCCGGAAGCACCAATGTGCCGACCGCCGAATTGTTGGACCCGGAAACCACGGCGTTTCTTCCCGCCGCCGAGATCGCGGCTCATTTCGCCGGAGTCGGCGCCGACAAATCCGAGCGGATATTGACCTATTGCGGCGGCGGGATCGCCGCGAGCGCCACGGCTTTGTTGCTAGTTATGCTCGGTCACGAGAATGTCGGGCTCTACGACAACTCCATGTCCGAATGGTCGAACGACGAGTCGCTGCCGATGGAGACGGGTTGACGAGAGGCGGTTCAGACCCGCCGGGCGGGACGAAACACCGCCCGGTAAAGCAACGCCACCGGCAGGAGCACGATCCTCAGAACCGGTCCCAGAATGCCATCGCCGGGAGAGTCGCTGTTTTCGGCATTGTGATTGTTGACCAGCAGGTCCGAGCAGCCACAGCCTTCGTTGAGCGCCACCTGGCGCAGGTAAAATCGACGAAACGTTTCCCTCGCGGCCATGTCGGTTCTCCCTCCAGTGGTTTCACCGCGCCGCGACTTTAACTCGAGCACCGGCGGCGTTGAAGGTCAGACTATCATCCTATCGCGGGCTTGGCGAAGCCCGCGGGCTGGGTCACGAGCCGGCCTCCTAGTTCTTAACGACGACAGGCAATCCCGCGACCATCAGCAGGACCTGGTCGGCGTCTCGCGCGATATCCTGGTGCAGCCGTCCGGCGAGATCACGGAACCGCCTCGCCATGGCGTTCTCCGGAACGATACCGAAACCGACCTCGTTGGATATCAGGATAACCCGCCCCGGCGCCGCCGCCAGCGCCGCGAGCAGCGCCGCCGATGCCGCCTCGATGTCACGTTCGGCCAGCATCAGGTTGGTCAGCCACAGGGTCAGGCAATCCACCAGCAAAACCCGGTCCTCCGCAGCTTTTTCTTGGATTGCCTCGGCCAACGCCAATGGCGCTTCCACGTCCAGCCAACCGTGCCCGACCCGGCGGTCCTGGTGGGCCGCGATACGCTCTCGCATTTCCTCGTCCCAGGCCTCGGCGGTGGCGATATAGACCGGGTTGAGTCCCGAGGTCAGCGCCATCGCCTCGCCGTGCCGGCTTTTACCGGAGCGCGCGCCGCCGAGAATCAAGGTGACATAAGCCATGCGCCGCTCCCGCTGGAGGCCTCAGCGAACCCGGCCCTGGGCCTTGGCCCGGGGATCGCCGACCGCGGTGACCGAGCCGTCGTCCCCCACATGGATCGCCTGCACCACGCCCATGGTGGTGTCGCGCCCCGGCACGGAGCGGTAGTCCAAGCCGAGTGTTTCCGCGATCGGTCGGGCGATGGGCTCGAGGTCCTCGTCCGCCATCAGGCTTTCGACCTCGGCATGCAGCTTGGGTGCGTTGATCGCCTCGATGATCGACATTCCCTGGACCCGCACCCGATGCAGCATCTGCATGAGCGAGGTCGGAATGCGGGTCGATCCCGAGGCGCCGATCCCCATCTCGATCTTGCCGTCCCGGCTCAACAAGGTCGGCATCATGCTGCTGACTGGTCGCTTGCCGCCGATCACCTGGTTCGGATTGTCCGGCCAGGGACTGAACAGTGCCATCTGGTTGTTCAACAGGATGCCGGTGCCCGGAACCACGACCCCGGAATGATTGTTGTTGGAGTAGGTAATGCAGGCCGCGTTACCCGCCGCGTCGAGGGTGCACAGGCTGGTGGTCTCGGACGACTCGCCGCTCGCGATCGGGACGAAGGCGGGATCACCGAAACCGACACGGCGGGTCTCGAACATATGCAGCATCGCTCCCGCCAAGGCCTCGTGGGTTTCGGCGTCGCCGCTCGGTGAAAGACGGGACAAGGCATCCAGGCCGGCGAAGACCAGGCCGCCGGAAGAGGGCGCCGCCATGGTCGCCACGTCGAGGCCCTTGAAACGTCCCCGCGCCGGCTCCCGCCAGAGCGCCTTGTAGTTCCGCAGGTCCTCGCGCGAGAGAAACCCGTCATGGGTCCGCATCTCGGCCAGAATGGCCTCGGCGATGTCACCCTCGTAAAACGCGCGGGCACCCTCGTCGGCGACCCGCCGCAGGGTTTCGGCGTAGTCCTTGTTGGTCAACCAGTCACCCTCGGCCGGCGCCTCGGTCTCGGATTTCAGATACAGCGCCCGGCAGGCGGCTGTGTGATTGAGCATGCCGACCGTGCGGCTCATGCGTAGCGCGCCCTTGTAGGAAACCGCGAACCCGTTCTCGGCCAAGGTGATCGCCGGCGCGAAAAGCTCGGCCATCGGCATCCTGCCGTACCGCGCGTGCATTTCCGCGAACCCCGCCAAGGTACCGGGAGTCGCGACCGAACGGTGGCCGACCTGATTGTGACCGCCCTTGACCCGGATCAGATATTCTCCCCGGGGGCTGTTGCTGGCGAACAGCTCATAACGGGCCCGCGCCGGCGCGGTGCCGAGGAAATCCACGCTGTCGAAACGCCCGTTGGCCGCGTCGTGGATGATCATGAATCCACCGGCGCCGATACCGCAGTCCAGGGGCTCCACCACGCCCATCACATGCGCCGCCGCGATCGCCGCGTCGATGGCATTGCCGCCGGCTTCCATGATCCGCATCGCCGCGTCCGCGCCTTCCACATTGGCGGCGGCGGCGGCGCCGACGGTCATCTCGGCGGTCTCATGTCCGATCCAGGTTCTGTCGAGCACGGGAAATCTCCATGGCTGGGTCGCCAAAAGGCTAGTCGCCGCGCACCGTCTCGGCAAGGCGGCTTGAACGCCGCGTTTCATGCGGCTATTCAGGTGTATCCCGTCATCTCATTTAGAGGCGCCCGTGGCAGAGAAACTTTCCGTCCTGGTTTTAAAGGGCAGCGGCATGAACAAGGACGAGTTGGTGCCGAGCAAGGTGACCACGGACTGGGACATCACCATTCTCGAGGTCGGCACCGACCTTGACGCGGTGCGCGCGAAGGCCGTGGAGGTTGACGCGATCGTCGGCGGCGGCATTCCCGGCGGCATTCCCGATGTCACGCCCGGTGGCGCGCGGCTCAGGCTCTATCAGGCGCCGTTCACCGGCTATGACTGGATCACCCCGGCGGATCTGCCCAAGGGCGCGGTGTTCTGCAATACCCACGAGCACGAAACCACCATCGCCGAGCATCTCTTGGCCGGCATGCTTGAGTTTCAGACCGGCCTGATGCGGGACACCCACCCATTGATGCGCGCGAATTCCTATAGCGGACGCTCCATCAACCGGGGGCCGCACCACCGCGAGCTTCGCGGCGCGACCGTCGGCATTATCGGCTACGGAATGATAGGCCGGGAGGTGGCGCGGCGCTGCAAGGCCTTCGACATGCGGGTCATGGCGGTCTCGCGCACACGCCGGGACGAGCCCGGTCTGGTCGACTGGTACGGCACGATGGACCAGCTCGACAGCCTACTGGCGGAGAGTGACTTCATCATTTGCTGCGCCCCGGGCGGCGGCGCGACGCGCGGCATGATCAATGCCCGATCCTTTTCCCTAATGAAGCGGGGCGCGGTCATCGCCAATGTCGGGCGCGGCGAGGTGATCGACGAGGCCGCCCTCTATAACGCGCTCTCCTCGCGCCGAATTCGGGGCGGCATCATCGATGTCTGGTACGTCTACCCCTCGGCTGAGGATCCCAATCCATGGCCGTCTCGGTTCCCGTTCCAAAAGCTCGACAATGTCATCATGTCGCCGCACAACTCCGCCTGGACCGCCGAGATGAGCGACCGCCGTTGGACCTTCGTCGCCGGCAATCTCGACCGCTTGGCCCGAGGCGAACCGCTCCGCAACATCTGCTTCGAGGGTGAGCGCTAGGCGGGCCCCATGGGCGCAACCGCATCCATCGTCACCCTGGCGCAAGGCAGGGCCCCGGATGCTGGTGCAAGCCCGGATGGCGCCGGTCACGCGGCCGACGCCGAGGCCCCGCCGTTCGCCAGGGCGACGGGAAATGAAAGCCTAGAGTTGGCCCGTCTACTAGATCCCTTACTATCGCGTTAGTTGTACGAAATGATCGATGTCAAAGCCACATCATTGGGCTCGCGATTTTTTCCTTGAATATCAATTTACTCACCCTCCCCGGCTTCATGGAGTATGGAATTCACATTCAGGCTAGGTCGCGCGGGATGCGTCGACCGGGCGAAGCGGGATGCTCGCAGTCAGGGGTCTCCACATCAAAACCAACAGCCGGCGAGCGCGCCCGGCGCGCCGGCCATGACAAGGATACGCATGATGAATATCGATTGGACCTTCATTTCCCAACACGAAGGCGGCCAGAAACTGGAAGGGTATTGGCCTCGCGACACCGGCTCGGGCGTCACGGTCGCCACGGGCGTGGATATCGGTCAACGCAGTATGTTCGATCTTAACCGGCTGAACCTGACGCCTGATCTCAAGAAGAAACTTGAACCCTATCTCGGGGCAAAAGGCGACGCGGCCCGTCGATTGTTGGCGGAATGACCGCTTAAGATCTCGAAAATGGAGGCCGACCAACTGGACCAGAATATCAAGCGTGACATCCTGGGCAGATTCGAACAGCTCTACAACCAGGAGGTCATGGGTAAACCCGGCCTTAAACCGTTTTCACAACCCACGCGTGAAATACAAACTGTCATCGCGTCACTTGTGTGGCAGTATGGCGCCGACATAAAGAAACCCGCGGGCCGGGGAGGTGCGCCGAAATACTGGAAATACATCACCGAACAGGATTGGCACGCGGCGCAACAAGAGTTGATGAACTTCGGCGATCTGAAAACTCCGGGTCGGCGGCTGAAGGAAGGGAGATACTTGAAGCAATGGTTGGACCGACAACCAAAACCCCGAAGTGGGTATTGGTCCTTCTCATTTTGATCCTCGGCACCGGCGGGGCGGTCGGGAGGTTTCCGCTCGCGCGAGGACGACGAGAAAAAGGGACGACGGGTGCGCGCGCGACCGTTTGGTGATCACCCTGATGATGCTTCGAGCCGCCCTTTACCCCGCGTGACGGTTCCATGGGAAGATGTCTCGCTAGTGGAGGATATGTGTCATGAGTTTGACTACGAAGCGCGTCGAGATTTCCGGCGTTTCCATCGACTTGGTCGAAGGCGGAGAGGGCTCGGCCCTGCTGTATCTACATGGCGGTCGTGGGCATTTCGGGTTCGAGCCGTTCATGGAGGAACTCGCGAAAACCCACAGGGTGATCGCGCCCTGGCTGCCGGGCTTCGGGCATTCCGAGCTGCCGCGATCCTATACCGCGATCGACGATCTCGCCTATTTCGGGCTCGATCTCATGGACTCAATGGATCTGAGGGATGCCGCGCTGGTCGGGGCTGGTTTCGGTGGCTGGGTGGCGGCGGAAATGGCGATCCGGTCGACCGAGCGGCTCGGAAGCCTGAGCCTGATTGGCGCGCTCGGGGTCAAGTTCGCCGACCACCTGACCCGCGAGATCACCGATATTCACGCCCTGTATCCCGACGAGGTCCAGAAGACCCTCTACAGCGACCCCGAACGCTTCCGCCTCGAGACCGAGGGGATGAGCGACGAGGATTTGACGGCGCTGGTGCGGCTCGGGGAGGCGGTGGTTCTGTTCGGATGGAAGCCCTACATGCACAATCCGAGGCTGCGCCAATGGCTGCATCGGGTCAATGTGCCGACCCTGGTGACCTGGGGCGAGAAAGACGCCATGGTCACGGTCGACTACGGACGAAAATACGCCGCGGCGATTCCCGACGCGCGGTTTGAGATTGTATCCGGCGCCGGACACTATCCCGGACTTGAGCAACCAGCGGAAACGGCGGCCCTGATCAGCGGGTTCGCCGGCGGCAAGGGTTGAGAGGAGAGTTGAAATGAAAGTCTGGCATTTCTCCGAGATGGCCTATCCCCAAGCCTGGGACGAAGGCTATGAGCGCGGCACCTTTCGGGTGACGGTCCCGAACAGCCACTATGACCCGGAGATCGGCGCCGACGTCTATCACCGGCACTATGACGAGTTTCAGCTCTGCGACGAACTCGGCATCAACATCATGCTGAACGAACACCACAGCACGCTGACCTGCACCAACGCGGCGGTGACGGTATCCGGCTCGATCCTGGCCCGGATCACCAAGAATGTCCGCATACTGCTGCTCGGCACGCCGATCGCCAACCGTCCGGACCCGATCCGGGTGGCCGAGGAAATGGCGATGATCGACGTGATCAGCCGAGGGCGGTTGGAGATGGGGTTGGTCAAGGGCGCGCCCTACGAGATCGCGCCGGCCAATATGAACCCGGCCCGCCTGATGGACCGGTTCTGGGAGGCCCATGACCTGATCCTGAAGGCCATGAGCACCCATGACGGGCCGTTCAACTGGGAGAGCGAGAACTATCACTATCGTCAGGTGAATATCTGGCCGCGGCCCTGGCAGCAGCCGCACCCGCCGGTCTGGATCACCGCGCTCAGCCCGCATAGCGGCCGGGCCATCGCCGAGCGCCGCTACGTCGCCGCCGCCTTGCTTTCGGGCGGTATCGCGTCCGGTATGTTCAACGCCTATCGCGAACGGGCCGCCGAACAGGGCTGGGCCGCGCCGAACGACCGCTTCGCCTATTGCGTGCTTGTCGGGGTCGGCAAGACCGAGGAGGAAGGCCGCCGCCGCGCCGATCAGGTCGCCGGCTATGTCCGAACCTCGCCGATTGTCTCGGAACCGTTCAAGAACCCGCCGGGCTATAATCCGGTGCCCGCCAATGTGGCGATGCTGAAGGCGGGCCCGACCCAGAGCGTCGCGCGCGTCCAGACCGTCGACGGGCGGACCATCGATCCGACAAAGGCCACGGTGCAGGAATTCATGGATGCCCGAACGGTCTTCGCCGGCACCCCGGACCAGGTCTTCGAGCAGATCAAGACCTTCAACGAGGAGGTAGGTGGCTTCGGCAATCTGATCATCATGGGCCAGGGCGGCACGCTCTCGTACGACGAAACCTGCGCCAATCTTAAGCTCTTCGCCGACGAGGTCATGCCGAGGCTTGGTGAGCTAAGGATGCCGGAAAATCGTTTCGGCGAGATGGCGGAACGCAACGCCGCCGCCGGCGCCGCCGAATAACGCAACGAACAAGCGACGAGGGAGACGGAACATGCGCGCATTGGTGACCGGAGCAAGCCCGGGGATCGGCGGCGCGACCTGCCGGGTGTTGACCAAGATGGCACTTGATCGTGGCGAGAAGCCTCGGATCGCCGCCTGCGAGATCCGCGAGACCGAGGAAGTATCGGCCCTGGCGGAGGAACTGCGCGAGGCGGGAGCCGAGGTAATCGTTCTGTCCGGTGATCTCGGAAACACCACGGATGCCGGCGCCATGGTCGCCAAGACGGTGGAAACCTTCGGCGGCCTCGACGCGGTGGTCAGCAATGCCGGGATCACCAGCCCGGCGCCGCTCAATGACCTGGCGATCGATCAATGGGACAAGATCATCGCGGTGAACACCCGCGCCACCCTGTTGCTTGCCCAGGCGGCCTATCCGGCGCTGAAGCAATCCAAGGGCGGTTTGGTGGCGGTTGCCTCGATGTCCGGCATGGGCGCGCATCCCGGAATGGGCGCCTACAGCCCGAGCAAGGCGGCGCTCATCTCGCTCTGCCAAGTGTTGGCCCAGGAATGGGCGCCGGATCACATCAACGTCCATACCGTGGCGCCCGGCATGATCCGAACGCCGCTGACCAAACAGGTCTACGAGAACAACCAGATCGCCAAGGACCGGGCGGCCCTGGTGCCCTGGGGCCGGATCGGAGAGCCGGAGGATATCGCCAATGTCATCGGTTTCCTGCTCTCGCCCGCCGCCGACTACATGACCGGTCAGAACATTCTGATCGACGGTGGTTTCGTGGATTCTCTCTATGACCATATTCCGGGAAAACCAACGCGAGCGGTCTAACGATCGCGGAACCTCCGGTCGCGTCGACTGTCCATGACGGTTCCCTGCCATGGCAAGAGGAATTCGTGCATAGTTCGTCCCGGGGGGTCGGGACGAAATGATGAAGGGTGAGGCGCAAGATAACCGGGACGGGGAGCTGGAAGTCGGCGCGCGAATTCGGGCCGAGCAGATCCGGGTTTTTCACACCCACGCCAATACCGCGCTGCTCGGTAATCTTTTGGCGGTCCTGGCGACCGTGGCCTTGTTGTGGGACCGGGTTCATCAAGACCAACTGGCAATCTGGGCGGGAGCGACCGCGGCGTTCGTTTTCGCCCGACTGCTGATCTATCGGGGTTTTAATCCGGAATCCCGAGATCACGAGTATGTCGCGCGATGGGGCCGTCGGTTCACGATTTTCGCCTTTGTCTCCGGACTGTGTTGGGGCGCGTTGCCGGGCGTCTTTTTTGAAACCGCCGACCCGTTCGTTCCCATCTACATCGTCTGCGTCGTGGCCGGGTTGCTTGTCGGAGCCCTCGGCGCGCTCTCGGCCCATGGTCCGGCGTATAGAGCTTATGTCATCGCGATGGTGGCGCCCCTCGTGCTTCGATGCCTGTTCTCCGGCGCGACTGATTACATGATCATCGGGGGCCTCGTCGCCTTCGCGCTATTGACCTCGATTCGCTTCGGTTCGGCATGGGAACGTACCCTGCGGGACCAGATCCGCCTGCGCCTTGAAGCCGAAACGCTGTTAAGCGCCGCCGAGACGGCCCGCGGTGCCTTGACTGAAAGCGAGCAGCGTCTGGGCGCGATTCTGGAGGCGAGCCCGATCGGCGTTTCGGTTCTCTCGGCATGGAGCGGTCGGCGGGTTTTTGTCAACAAGGCGCTGATGGATCAGTTCGGCGCCGGCGACCCGGAGGAACTCATCAATTCGCCGGTGGAGCAATCCTGGGTCAATCCGGAGGATTATCAATACGCCCAGGAACAAGGCAGCGGCGAGCGGGCGCTCATCAACTTCGTCGCCCCGCGGCGGCGGCTGGACGGAAGTGTCTGGTGGGCCTTGCACAACAATGTTCGCTTGATCTTCGAGGGCGAGCCGGCGCGCGTTGTCTGGCATACCGACATCACCCAAAGCAAACAGGCCGAGGAAGAACTCCGCGCCAGCGAGGCGCGCCTGCGCGGGCTATTGGAGAGCAGTCCGATCGGCGTCGGCGTGTTGGACCGGTCGGGCGGCATCCTGTTCGCCAATAGCCGCTATTCCGAAATCTTCGGTCTCGACGAAACCCAGTTGATGGGGCTGAACGCCGCGACCTTGGTCATCAACCCCGATCGTCGGACTGAAATGCTCAACGACCTGTCTTCCACGGGACGGTTCAGTGATGTGTTGGTAGAGCTGCGGGGACCGGGCGGGGTGCCGTTTTGGGGCCTGATCAGCGGCGAGATGATCGATTTTCAGGGCCAGCGCGCGATCCTGACATGGACCTACGACATCGACGAGCGCGTGCGCATGGAATCCGTCCTGCAGGCCGCCAAGGAGGAAGCCGAGGCGGCGAACCGGGCGAAGTCCAGTTTCCTCGCCGCGATGAGTCACGAGATTCGCACTCCGATGAACGGCGTGCTGGGCATGATCGAGGTGCTGCGGCAATCCCCGTGCAGCGACGACCAGCGCTCGATTTCCGGGACCATCCAGGAATCAGCGGTCGGTTTGCTTACCATCATCGACGACATTCTCGACTTCTCCAAGATCGAAGCGGGACGCCTGGAGCTTGAGGCGGTGCCGGTGCAAGTACGCTCGCAGGTGGAAAGCGTGCTCGATATCGTTTCGCCCGAGATCGAGGACAAGGGGTTGGATCTCGCGCTGCTCATCGACGACGCGGTGCCGGACACGATACGCGGTGACCCGACGCGGCTGCGACAGATTCTACTTAACCTGATCGGCAATGCCGTCAAATTCACCGAAACCGGCTGGATCGAGGTTTCCATTCGCCTGGAGGGGCCGGGCGATGCCGCGAGGCCGGGAGACACGGGGAAACGAATTCTGCGATTCTCCGTCGAGGATACCGGGATCGGCATTTCGCCGGAGCGTCAGGCCGGGTTGTTTCAGGCTTTCAGTCAGGCTGAATCCTCGACCACCCGCCGCTTCGGGGGCACCGGCCTCGGCCTTTCCATCAGCGCCCGTCTGGTGGAGCTGATGGGCGGCGAGATAGGCGTTGAGAGCAACGAAGGCAAAGGCGCGACATTCTGGTTCACCCTGCCGTTCGATTCGAACGCGGGGCTCGATACCCCGGCATCGGTAATCGTGGACCTTACGGATATCTCGGCCCTGGTGGTCGAGCGGGTCGAACCGGTCCGCCGGATGATCACCACGTTACTCGCCTCGCAAGGCGTTCAGGTGACCGCGACCGAGTGTTTGGAAGAGGCGGTGGCGCAAGCCGATCGCCGCGCCGAGCGAGGCGCCGGATTTGATGTGCTTTTTCTCGACGGGTTTAAAGACGACGCCCCGTTGGCCGGCCTGCGACGGCAATTCCATGTTCCGGAGGAGATCCGAGCCGATCGCGCGATCGCGGTTTGCCCCGGGGCGACTAGGGTCCCCGCTCCACGGGCCGGGATCGAGATCCTCCGTCCGGTTCGTCGCGCCGCCCTGCTTAGATCGACGGCGGTGGTGCTCGGGCGGTCGAGCCCGGATCTCCCGGCCATCGACGAGGCCGGCGAAATGGAGGCCGTCGCCGCTCCTCCCAGTATCGATGACGCGTTGGCGCAAGGCCGGCTGATCCTGGTGGCCGAGGATAACGCGACCAACCGTGAGGTCATTTTGCGTCAACTCAATCTATTGGGTTTCGCGGCCGAGCTTGCCGAAGATGGCGCCGTCGCCTTTGACATGTGGTCGCGGCGCGCCTATGGGCTGTTGGTCACCGACTGCCATATGCCGAACACGGACGGGTTCGAACTGACCCGGATGATACGCGATGTCGAGCGGGAACTCGGCACCCACACGCCGATCATCGCCCTGACCGCGAACGCCTTGGCGGGCGAGGCGGAAAGATGCCTCAACGCGGGAATGGACGACTATCTGGCCAAACCGGTGGGATTGAGGAAGCTGCGGGAAACCCTCGCCCGCTGGCTCGTGAACACGCCGGAGCCAACTGTCGGTTCGCACGGGATCGTCACGCCGTCCCCCCTGGATGCCACCGCGCGGGGAGTAGGGGAAGACCATTCGGGTCCGATGGATCTATCGGTTCTGGGAGAGTTGTTCGGTGACGACCGAGACGGCATGCGCGAGATGATGGACCTGTTCCTCGACAACGCCGACCGGCTGATCTCGGAAATGGATCTCGCCCTGGAGAGCCGCGATGGCGACGCGATATCCCGTGCCGGTCATGGTCTAAAGGGCGCGGCGAACGCCATCGGCGTGACGACTGTCGGCGATCTGGCCTTGGCGCTGGAGACGCTCGGCCGCGATGGCGATTTCGAAGGTTGTGACGACCATCGCGCGCGGCTTGGCGCGGCGTTGGACGACGCCCGCGCGTTCATCAAGGCGTTTTGACGACGCTCGCCCCCTACTCGGTCAGGCCTCGTCCGGCGGCATCAGGCGCTTAAGCGCCATGGCGAGCTCGGCGATCGGCTGGGTTTGGATGATCAGGGTCCCGGGGCCCGTGACCTCGGTCAGGAACAGCCCCTCGCCACCGAACAACAGGTTCTTCACGCCACGCTGAAAGCGGATGTCATAGTCACAAGTGCCGGAGAAGCCGACCAGACAGCCGGTATCCACGGTCAAGGTCTCCCCCGCCCCCAGGGTGCGCTCGATCAGCGTTCCGCCGGCGCCGAGAAAGGCCAGGCCGTCGCCCTCCAGCTTTTGCAGGATCAGCCCCTCGCCGCCGAACAGACCCGAGGTCAGCCGCTTGGTGAGCGCGATGCTGATCCCGACGCCCTTGGCGCTACAGAGATAGGCGTCACGCTGACAGAAGAACAACTCGCCGTTCGCCGACAGATCGATCGCCTTGATCTGACCGGGCATCGGCGAGGCGAAGCTGACGCTTCTCTTCTCGTCGGCGGTATTGCTGAAAAACGGCATGAAGAAGGTCTCGCCGGAAAACTTGCGGAACAAGCCACCCATCAGACCGCCGGGCATCTCGGTCGACATCTCAATGCCTGGATCCATCATCACCATGGTCCCCGCCTCGGCCTGCACCGCCTCGCCGGGATCGAGGATGATAGTGAGAAGCGGCGAAGCGTCGCCCTCGATGCGATATTCGATGTCATCGGCGGCCATGTCTTGTCTCCCTGTGCATTACGCATCTTGGTCATACCGCGGCGCGGCTCCGCCGTCATCCGTTCCGCCACGACGTCGTGACGCTTGCGTTGCAATTTCCGGCGAAACCGATCAGGTTCCACGCCCTGTTTGGCGCGACGATCGAACTGGAAAAGGCCGGAGCCATCAATGAGCACATTATTCGAGAAGTTACTGCGGGAGCGCGAGGTACTGTTGGCCGATGGGGCCACCGGCACCAATCTCTTCGCCCTCGGCCTGCCACACGGAGAGGCGCCGGAGCTTTGGAATCTGGAGGAGCCGGGGCAAGTGCGGGCGCATTACCGTTCGTTCATCGTCGCGGGCTCGGACATTGTGCTGACCAACACCTTCGGTGGCACCGCCAACAGACTGAAGTTGCATGGTCTTGATGACCGGGTGCATGAGATCAATCGCGTCGCCGCCGCGCTGCTCGGCGAGGAGATCGCGCTTGCCGGACGCGACATCGTGCTGGCCGGCTCGGTCGGTCCGACCGGAGATCTGTTCGAGCCGCTTGGCCCGCTTACCCATGCCGATGGCGTCGCGGCCTTCGCGGCGCAGATGCAAGGATTGAAGGATGGCGGCGCCGATATCGCCTGGATCGAGACCATGTCCTCGGAGGATGAGCTTCGCGCCGCCCTGGAGGCCGCGAACCAGGTCGGCCTCAAGGCCTGCTGCACGCTCTCCTTCGATACCAATGGGCGCACGATGATGGGGCTGACACCGACGCGGTTGGCGGAGATTGTCGCCGGTCTTGATGAGAAACCCTTGGGCTATGGCGGCAATTGCGGGACCGGCGCGCCGGATCTGCTTGCCGGATTGCTGAGCCTGCAAGGCAAGACCGGCGACGGCGATATCCTGATCGCCAAGGCCAATTGCGGCATTCCGGAATATATCGACGGCGCGATCCGCTATAACGGCACCCCCGAACTGATGGCGGACTTCGCCAATCTGGCGCGCGATCTCGGCGCCAGGGTTATCGGCGGCTGCTGTGGCACCTCGGCGGAACATGTGCGGGCCATGCGGGAAGCCCTGGACGGCGGCGTCCGTCAGGCCGCTCCCGATCTGGCGGGCATTATCGCCAAGGTCGGCGCGCTTACCGGCTCCACGGCGGATCTATTCGCGAGTGATGCCGGGCAAGCCGCGGCGCCGAGGCGCGGGCGCCGCCGCGCCGGTGGTTAGGCGGGCGGGCTAAACCTCGATATCGATGATCGAGCCGCGCGGCGCGTTGGGGTTGGGGTTTTCCGGAATTTGACCGGCGGCCTGGGGCCGCTCGGCATTACCGGCGCGTCGCCGCGCGTCATCCTGGGGCGTCTCGCTCAGCAGCTCGGCCTCGGCCGGCCTGCCGCGGTTCTGGACACGCGTGGGATCGACCGCGCCGTCATTGGTTGGCGTCGGACCCACGAGGCGCTGTTGGTTCAGCGGCACCGGCAACAGTGGAAATCGGCCTGTCGGGTCGATCGCGATGGTCGCGCTATCCTCTTCCTATACCATGCGAATCGGCGGAAATCCTAGGTTTGACGCATGAAACCAAGTTCACCGAGATTCAGCAAGCTTCCTAACAATGCATTTATATAAAATTTTAATTAAATATGTCAACCGCTGAATACAAGAATTGGTTCCAGTATCGTCTCGAGAAAGGACCAAAACCGCCAGGGCATCGCAAGTGTTCGCTCCGGCACCGGACAATTTCCGTCGGATCAACTAAGAAGATATCGTAATATCAGTACCCTATGGAGACCACGGGAGGCTTGACCGGACGGGTTCAGGGACGCCTTGCCACCATGTCGATCTCGACAAGCGCGTCCCGCGCCAGCCCGGTCACTCCAATGCAGGTACGCGAGGGCAAGGGATTTGGATCGAAATAACCGCGATAAGTCTCGTTCATCGCGGCGTAGTCGCGCTTGAACTCGGTCAGATACACCCTGCAATTGACCACGTTCCCGAGTTCCAGGCCTAGCCCGTCGAGCACGATCAGAAGATTATCCATGACCCGCCGGGTCTGCGCCTCCACCCCCTCGGGCAGCGGCTTGGAATCATCGTCGGGATCGGTCGGCATTTGGCCGGTGATGAACACCCAGCCATCGGCCTCGACCGCGTGACTGAACGGCGCCACGTGAGTCGGCGCGGCACTGAAATTATGGAAGCTGGGAAGGGACATGCGGTGTCTTTCCGTATGTTCCGGTCACCCGCCACAGGACGCGCCGCCGAGGACGCAGAAACGGGCGCAGTGCGGGTGGTTGAGGTGCACGCGGCGCTCGGCCTCGGCCAGGGTGGTTCCGAGCTCGAACTGCTGATCATAGGGGAGTAGCGTGCAGGCCACCACGGCGGGCGCCGCCGCGCCCTTGCGTTTGACGACCATGCGCGCCGAGGCGCACATCTGGGCTTCCGGCGAAACCGACAGAATGCCCCAGCAAGCCTCGGTGATCTCGGGCACGTCCGCGCTCGCGTCCATTTCCGGAAAGATCACCAGATCGACCGGATCATTGGGATCAAGTGTGAGGCCGAGGGTCTTGAACATCCGGGCGAAACCGTCTCGCAATTGCGCCTCGGGCTCGCCCGTCAGGTTGCGGCCAGCGATATTGAGGGTGAAATCGTTCTCCCGAAGCCAGCTCAACCCCTCGATCATCGGCGCCCAGGTTCCGACGCCGCGCTCGGCCTCGTGAACCGCCTGGGTGTAGTGGTCGACCGAGACACGCAACACCAGCCGCTCGCCATGAGCTTTTCGGAGCGCCAGCAGCCCGTCGCGCCTGTGCCACATCGGCTTCATGGCGTTGGTCAGGACCAGTACCTGGTGGCCGCGCGACAGCGTGTCCTCCAGCATGGCCAGCATGTCTGGGTTCATGAACGGCTCGCCACCGGTAAAGCCGATGAGTTTGGTGCCCAGTTCGCCCGTGTCGATCTCATCGAGATACGCCGCGACTTCCGCGTGGGAGATATAGGCCAACCGATCGTTCCGGGGGGATGACTCGATATAGCAATTGGCGCAGGTCACGTTGCACAGCGTGCCGGTATTCACCCAGAGCGTTTCAAGCGCCTTCAGATCAACGAAGGCCCTGGGCTCGCCCGCCAGGGTTCGCAACGGGTTTTGAAACTTCCGTGAATCAAGCCGTCCCGTGTCCTCGGCTACCGACATCCTCGATTCCCTGGTCCCTTGGAGCCACCGCACGCGAAAGACGTAGTGCGGTAAACTGTCCGGGGCAAGAGACAAATCCGATGACCGGCCACGCGGCTTCGGGGATTTTGGCGGAATTGAGCGGTTTTCGATCTGGTGCGCCACCGACTCACGAGATCTTGAGATCGCCTTGCGGTCCCTTTCCACGCCGCCGGTCGATGATCCTCGACATGATGGCGTGTCCCGAGGGGCGGGTGGTCTTGCAATTCGACGCGCCCGCGAATTAGGGTGCGCGGCGATTGCCCGGAACACGGGCGTCGGCGCGCCAAATCCAGTGGACGCGGCCGGCTTCATGGATCACACGGAAAGACCGCGATGACCCTCGGCATAGGCCTGATGATGTTCCCGGCCTTAATGATCTGCATCTTCATCGGAATCCCCGTCGCCTTCTCGCTGTTCGGCGTGGCGCTGTTCTTCGGCCACTACCGATTTGACGATCTGCTGGTGCATCAGTTGGTCTCCAAGGTCGATGAAGTCGCCTCGTACTACGTGCTCTCCGCGGTCCCGCTGTTCATTTTCATGGGCTGCATGATGGAGCGCTCGGGTATCGCCGAGAAGCTGTTCGAGGCGATCCATCTGTTTACCCGAAAACTGCCGGGCGGGCTGGCGATTGGGACCGTATTGCTCTGTGTCATCTTCGCCGCCGCCAGCGGTGTGGTCGGGGCCGCCGAGGCGGTGGTCGGCATGCTGGTGATCCCGGTGATGTTGCGCCACCACTACAACAAGGAGCTGATTTCCGGGACGATCTGCGCCGGCGGTTCGCTCGGCACCATCATCCCGCCTTCCGTAGTGGTGGTGATCATGAGCCCAATCGCCGGGGTCGGGGTCGGCAATCTGTTCGTCGGCATCATGCTGCCGGGCCTGCTGCTGGCCGGGCTCTACGTCCTCTATATCGTGATCCGCTGCATTATCTGGCCGAATGACGCGCCGGTGCCCGAGGTCGACCCGAGCGAGGAGCCGTCGCTGGCCGACAAGCTGCGGATCATCGCGACATCGCTGGTCCCGCTTTTCGTGCTGATCTTCTCCGTGCTGGGCACGATCATGCTGGGCTGGGCCACCGCGACGGAGGCCGCCGCCATGGGCGCCGCCGGCACCATCCTGCTGACCATGATGTACCGGACCTTCAGCATGGCGGTGCTAAAGGAAGCCTTCCTGAAGACGCTTCAGATCACCGCGATGATCCTCACGATCCTGTTGGGCGGGATGATGTTCGCCGGCGTCTTCGTGGCGCTCGGCGGGATCAGCTCGGTGCGGAACGCCTTCGTCGCTTGGGAACTCGGGCCCTGGGCGACCATGGCGATCATCATGGGCCTCACCTTCATCGCCGGCTTCGTGCTGGAATTCATATCCATCATGATCATCATTCTCCCGGTGGCGGCGGCGATCCTGCGCTCAATGGGCGTCGACGATGTCTGGTTCTGCATCATGTTTCTGGTGGTGATCCAGACCAGCTACCTGACCCCGCCCATGGCGCCGGCGATCTTCTTCCTGCGCGGCATCAGCCCGCCGGAGATCCGCCTGGTCGATATGTACAAGGGCGTGGTGCCGTTCATCTTCCTGCACTTCGTCTGCCTCGGCCTGATCCTCGCCTTCCCGGACATCGCCCTGCTGCTACCCCAGGTTCTGTTCGACTATGTACCCAAGGGGACGCCGTTTTAGGATGCCGGCGGGTGGGTGAAATCGCTGGACGCTTGCTGTAGTTTTAGCATCCCGCGACCACGTCGTTTTCGCGCCGACAGGAGACAGTCATGCCAGAGACGCCGCTTTGGTCCGCCACGTTGAACCATCTCTGTCTTGAAACCGCCGAGCCCGAGCCGATGCGAGAATTCTATCGCGACGCGCTGGGCATGGTGGAAAGCGAGATCGGCGCGGGTCAGTGGCTGCTCGAGGGCCCCGGGCGTCGCCTGCTCTTGACCACCGGCGCGACCGGATCGCTGGCCTATAGCGGTTTCGCGGTTTCCAGCGACGAGAAACTGGTGGCCCTGCGCGCGCATGTGGAAAGCGAGGGCGGCGAGACGGTGGATTCGCCCTCGCCCCTGCTGCAACAGGGCGCCTTCGCCGTGCGCGACCCAGACGGCAACACCCTTTGCTTCGGCGTGGAGCGCGATGAGAGCGCCGCGACCGGCTCGGGCGATACGATCGACGGCAGGCTTCAGCATGTGGTGGTGGCGAGCCCGGACCTCCCGGCGATGATGGACTACTACCAGCGGGTCCTCGGCTTCCTGCCCTCGGATCATGTGCTGGCCGATGACGGCGCGGTCACCGCCGCCTTCTATCGCTCGGACCCCGAGCATCACAGTTTCGCGGCGTTTCGCGCCGAGGAGAAAGCCTTCGATCATTGCGCCTACGAGACCCCGTCCTGGAACCATATCCGTGACTGGGCCGACCATCTGGCGACATTCGACATTCCGATCTGGTGGGGGCCGGGCCGCCATGGCGCCGGCAACAACCTGTTCTTCATGGTCCTCGATCCAGACGGCAACAAGGTCGAATTCTCCGCCGAGTTGGAGCATATGGACAACGACCATCCGGTCCGTCACTGGCCGCATGACCGCCGCACCCTCAATCTCTGGGGCAATGCCTGGATGCGGAGCTAGAATCGCTTCGTCGCGCCGGGTCGATTTGCCCGGTCGATTTATCTGTGCGGGATGGCGCTTCCGCGATAAGCATTGATATCACCCGCCGTTTTTCAGCCGGAAAGCCGTCCCTTGTCCGATATCGCTCCCTCAGCGACGTTGTTACCGATTGTTTTCGCGCTGGCCGCGGCGTTCTTGTTCGCGCTCGGCGCCCAGTTCCAAAGCGTCGGGCTCACGCATGTGGATTCCCGGAGCGGCGCGGCGATCACCATCAGCACCTCGGCGATGCTCTACATCCTGGCGGCGCCGATCTTTCTCGATATTGACAACCTGCTACATCCAGCGGTCTTGATCTTCGCGGCGGTCGGGCTGTTCCGCCCCGCGCTTTCGGCGAATCTCGCCTTGGCGGGAATGCGTCATCTGGGACCGACCCTGTGCTCGACCCTGACCTCGACCGCTCCCTTCTTCGCCGCCGCGCTCGGAATCTTCTGGCTCGGCGAAGTGTTGACCTGGCATGTCGCGGTCGGCACCTCGGCGATTGTCGGCGCGATCATGCTGCTCGGAACCAACCGAGGCGGTGTCGCGGCGAGTTGGCCGTTATGGGCGCTGGCCCTGCCGATCGGCGCGGCGGCGATCCGCTCGGGCGGGCATGTGCTTACCAAGGTCGGGCTCGAGTCGGTGCCGGACATCTATCTCGCGGGGCTGGTCGGGTTTGTCGTCTCGGCACTCGTTACGTTGTGCATTCACAAGGCCAGGCGCGGGGCGCCACCGATTCCCTGGACCAGCCCGTCGGCCCGTTGGTTCATGGCGGCCAGCTGTTGCTTCAGCCTCGCGGTGGTCGCGTTGAACAGCGCGCTGAGCACGGGCCAGGTGATCCAGGTTATCCCCGTGGTCTCGGCCTCGCCGATCTTCACCTTGGCCTTGAGCGTGCTGGTGTTCCGTCACGAGAGGATCACCGGGCGGGTCGTCGCGGCGGTCTTCATCGTCGTGCCGGCGGTCGCGCTGATCGCGCTGGCGGGCTGAAAACACCGCTCCAGGCAACGCGGCTGCTTCGCATGGGTCTGATTTGGAACAGAAACGTGCCGCTCGCGCGCAAGGTTTTCCCGGCTGGCCGGCCTAGACTCGGCCCCTCTTGGCGAGGAGGTGGATATGGCGGCGGATATCGACGGCGCGACCGCGGAGGGTGTCCCCCTTACACCGGACTTTGAGCGTTATCCCATGCAACCGGGCGTGCGAGACGCGGCGGTCGAGGCCGCCGGAAAGATCCTGCATGTGACCTGGACCGACGGCCACGAGGCCCGGTTTCACGCGATTTGGCTGCGCGACAACGCCCCGGATTCGGAGAACTTGAACCCCGAAACCCGCGAGGTGCTGGCGGATGTCACCGCGATTCCCATCGACATCGCCATCCTAGCCGCCGAGGTCTACGGCGGCGGCGCGCTTTCGGTTACTTGGAACGAGGCTCGCCCGGTCAGCCGGTTTCATCCCGGCTGGTTGCGACGGCATGACTATTCCAACCCGCCGGAGATATTGGATCCCCAGGATATGGCGCCGGTGCTCTGGGACGGCGGGACTTTTCCCGAACCGCCGAGTTTCGACGGCGCGGCGATCCTGGAAGATGACGAGGTGCTGGCCGAGTGGCTCACCGCCGTCGCGCGTTACGGGGTCGCGCGCTTGACCGCTGTCGCGCCAGAGGAGGGCATGGTCGGACGTGTGGTGGAGCGGATCGGCCCGGTGCGCCCGACCACCTTCGGCCGGTTGTTCCACGTCAAGGTGAACCCCGGGTCTGGGCCCGGGTCCAATGCCTATACGACGCTCGGCCTGTCACCACATACGGACCTTCCGACCCGCGAGTATCAGCCGGGATTGCAGTTTCTGCATTGTCTGGCCAATTCGGCGAGCGGCGGCGCCGGCGTGATGGTTGACGGCTACGCGGTGGCCGAGGCGATCCGGAAGGCTGATCCCGCCGCCTATCGCACCCTGACAACGGTGGCTCTGCCGCACAGCAACCGGGCGGAAGACAGCGACTATCGCTGGCGCTCGCCGGTTTTTCGCCTGAATGACCGGGGCGCGGTGCACGAGGTCCGGGCCGGCGCCTGGGTCCGCGCGCCCTTGGACCTGCCCTTCGACCAGGTCGAGGAGGCCTATCACGCGCTTCGGGTGTTTTTCGCCACGGCGCGGGAGTCGCGCTACGCCGCGCGGGTCATCTATCGCCCGGGCGATCTGATCGCCATGGATAATCGCCGCCTCTTGCATGGCCGCGATGCTTATGATCAGGGCGCCGGGGAACGATGGCTGCAAGGCTGTTACGGCGAACGCGAGGAACTGTACTCACGATTGAGGGTACTCGCGCGACGATAAGGTCGCCGGGTTCGCTCAAGGGCGGTCAGGCCCCGTCACCATCCCGGAGGATGCAGGCGGTGCCACTCGGTCGCGCGCTCATAGGCCATGCCGGCGCGCACCAGGAGCGGTTCCGAAAGCCTGTGTCCCGCGAATTGCAGCGACAA
The DNA here is from genome assembly GCA_038118725.1 of Alphaproteobacteria bacterium. Taxonomy (GTDB): domain Bacteria; phylum Pseudomonadota; class Alphaproteobacteria; order Thalassobaculales; family Thalassobaculaceae; genus JADHLJ01. The sequence goes on from JAYOIK010000028.1 coordinate 25,062, forward strand.
GGGCAGGCCGTCGTCATTCAATCCACAAGGTAGCGAAATCGTCGGCAGCCCGGCGAAATCCATCGGCACGGTAAACCGTGAATCCCAGGGGTCGCGGTTCGCCGGGATCGGGCCATAGGCCTGCTCCGCCGTATAGGGATAAGCGGCGCGCGGCGTGCTCGGGCAGGCCAACAGGTCGATGCCTTGCATGGTTACCGCGAGCTCCCCGTTGCAGGCATGACGCAGCGCCTGGGCGGCGGCGTAGTCGGCGGCGCTGAAGCCGGCGCCGCGGGTTAGCCATTCGCGGAACCAAGGACCATACTCGTCGGCGCGCTCCGGGAAGAACGCGCGGTGGGCGTCGGCGGCCTCGGCCGCGCAGAGCACCGGCCAGGCGGCCATGTACTCCCGCAAACGGGAGGGCATGGAAACCTCGATAATCTCGGCGCCGAGTTCGCGCATCACCTCGACCCCGGCGGCGACCGCCGCCGCGTAATCCGTCGCCAAGTCCTCGGAGCCATAGGCCGGATCCCAACCGATCACCAGTCCTCGTGCCCCCGCCTCGGCGCCGCCGAGCATGTCGGGTACCGGTTCCACGAGGGTCGTCGGGTCGTCCGGATCAAGCCCGCTGATCGCTTGCATCACAATACCGGCGTCGGCGGCGCTTCGGGTAAGCGGGCCGACATGGTCCAGGGATTGCGCGAGGTCGAGCACGCCGTGGCGACTGACCCGCCCCCAGGTTGGTTTCAGCCCCACCGTGCCGCAAACGGCGGCGGGGTGGCGGATTGACCCACCGGTATCACTGCCCAGGGTCGCGTAGGCGAGCCCGGCGGCGGTGGCGGCGCCGGAACCACTGGACGAGGCACCGGGCCAATGATCCTCGCGCCACGGGTTTTGCGGAACCTGTCGCTTGGGGTTGTAGCCCGCCATCGCCCCCTCGGTGAGGTTGAGCTTGCCGAGCAACACCGCTCCGGCATCGCGGAACCGGCGTATCACGGTCGCGTCGAAATCCGGAATATGATCTTCCAGCACCGCCGTGCCGCCCATGGTGGCGACACCGGTGGTAAAACACAGATCCTTGACCGCGACGGGAACTCCGTGAAGCGCGCCGCGGTAGCGACCGGCGGCGATTTCCGCCTCGGCTTCACGGGCTTCCGCCATGGCTTGGTCGGCCATCACGGTGGCATAGGATTTGAGCCGACCATCCAGCTTTTCGATCCGTTCCAATTGCGCCGTTGTGACCTCGACCGGCGAGATGTCGCGGCTTTTGATCTGTTCGGACAACTCGGTGATTGTCAGGTAGTGAAGGGGTTCTGTCATGGAAACGCTCAATCCTGTTGGCGGGACGGTCGGCGTGGGTTAGCAGTTGATTGACGCCACGCGGAATTATCACCCACAAATCCGGCTGATGCATCCATTCCGCGACACAACGGACAAATCGAGCACCCGAGGGAGAGACGACAATGACGGACACGGTGGGGGTAATTGGCCTTGGGAATGCCGGCGGGGCGGTGGCGGGGGCGCTTGCCGCCAAGGTACCGGTGGTCGGCTTTGACCTTGATCCGGGCCGGCGCGAGGTCGCCTCCGGCCTCGGCGTCGAGACGGTGGACTCAGTGGAAGCGGTGGCGGCCAAGGCCAAACGCGTCCTCCTGTCCTTGCCGAAGCCGGAAATCTCAATCGCCGTTACCGAGGCGCTGGCGGCCTCGGCTAACCGGCCCGAGCTTGTCATCGAAACCAGCACGGTAACGCCGGGAACCGCGCATGCCTCGCACGAGATCTGTGCCGCCCAGGGGATCGCCTATGTCGACGCGGCGATCGCCGGCGGGGTGGCCAGCATGGCGGCGGGTAAGATCACTTTCTTTCTCGGTGGGGCCGAGGCGGACAAGGCGCTGGCCCGACCGATCCTCGATCTGATCGCCGACGGCATTTACGATCTCGGACCGATCGGCGCGGGGATGGGCACCAAGGTGGTCAATAACGGCGTCATGCACGCGCTGATGGTGGTGCTGATCGAGGCCTTCGCCATGTCGAACAAGCTGGGCGTGCCGAGCCAGACCATGATCGACATTCTGAACCGCGAGGAAGGCTTGTTGCGCCCGCTTGTCCACCGAGTCCAGGAGCGCATGCAACAAGGCAACTACCAGGGCGGCATGTCGGTCACCAATGCCCGCAAGGACTCGGTCCTGGCGCTTGAGACGGCCCAGCAGCTCGGCGTGCCGCTGTTCGCGACCCTCGCCGCGCACACGCCCTATGAGATCGCCGAGGCCCGTGACATGGGCGACCTGGACTACGCCTCGCTGGCCAGCCTGTGGGAAGAATGGGCGGATGTGAGCTTCAAATCGACAAAGTGAGGCTATGTAGCGCCGCTTAAATCGCCGCCGGCGCCTCGACCCCTAGTTTGTTACCGATCTTGGCAAGATTTGCCATAAGCCCAGGATAGATCTCGACCCCCTCGGCCAGGGCCTTGCGCTTGCGGGCCAGCGCGCCGTCGCCGGGCATGCGAACCGCGTCGACACCGACCGCCGGCGTGTCGGCCCGGCAGGCTTCCGCGAGGGATGTCGTCTGTCGATTGAAGGCCTCGGCGCCGGAGAACGCCGTCGGATCGGCGACCTGGATATAGGTCGCCGCGCCCCAGCCCTCCTTGGGATCGGCGCGGCCAAGCCCGGACAGGCCCTGGGTCATCGCCTCGATCATCAGGGCCAGTCCGAAACCCTTGTGGCCGTAATCGCGCCCGCCGATCGGCAGAATGGTGCCCGGCGGGTCGGCGAACAGGACGGCGGGGTCATTGCTGGCCCGGCCCTCGGCGTCCTGCACCCATTCGCCGGGCAGGGTCTTGCCCTCGCCGTATAGCCGCCCAGTCAATCCGTTGGTGGTGATCGAGGCGCTGATATCGATCAGGATCGGGTCGCCATCGGTGGGAATGCCGACCGCGATCGGGTTCGGCGTGAAGAGCGGCGTGGTGCCGCCATAGGGGGCGACGCTCTCCACCGAAGGATCGGAGGAGGCGAGCGTAATCATGCAGCCCTCGCGCGTCGCCAGTTCCAGATAGGCGGCGAGGCAGGCGATATGGCCACAGCGCCGGATCACCACTGTCGCCGTGCCGTGCAGCCTGGCGCGCTCCACCGCGAGTTCCACCGCCTTGGCCGTCAACCAGACGCCGGAAATCCGCCGGCCGTCCCAGGTGATCACGGCGCCGCGATCGGAGACGGTGATCGGCTCCCCGGTGCCCAGCATGGCGCCGCTCTCCAATCCGTTCAGATAGGCCGGTGCCTGGGCGAGACCGTGGGTGGTGTGGCCCATCAGGTCCGCCTCCACCAGAAGCGGCGCGACGATCGCGGATTTCTCGGCATCCATCCCGGCGGCGTTGAACAGGGCTTCGGTATAGGCGATGAGAGCGTCGGGTGTGTAACGGTCGGGCATGAACTTCGTTCCAGCGGGCTTGAGGGCTTGAGGGCTTGGGGGGGATCGGCCAGATAGAGCCTTGCAAGCAAAGGGCGGGATCCGTGAAGACCCCGCCCGTTCGCTTTTCGGCCTTGGATGCCTTACATCTTGCAGTCCTTGGCATAGACGTCCTGATGATCCTTCAGGACCACGTCACGCACGGCGGTGGTCCAGACCCCGTCCTTATCCACCACGACTTCGCGTGAGTAGAAGTTCTGGATCGGGAAATGGTTGTTGCCGTACTTGAAGTCGCCGCGAACCGACGGGAATTTGGCCGAGGCCATCGCCTTGCGCATCCCGTCCATGTTCGAGAGATCCCCGCCGACCGCTTCGACCGCGCTCTTGATCAGGAAGATCGAGTCATAGGATTGCGCCGCGTAGAAGGACGGATAACGACCGTATTTCTTCTTGAAGCCCGAGACGAACTTGTTGTTCTGGGCATTGTCGAGATCCGGCGCCCAGAACTGGGTCATGGTCGAGCCGAGAACGCCCTTCATATCGGCTCCCTGAAGTTTGGGAAGCGCGATCGAGTCGACGGTGAAAACCGAATAGAGCGGGATCTGCCCCTGAAGTCCGGCCTGGGCGTATTGCTTGATGAACGCGCCGCCGGCCTTGCCGGGATAGAAGACGAAGATGCCCTCGGCGCCGGACGCCTTGGCCTTGGCCAGTTCGGCGGAGAAGTCGAGCTGCGCGTCCTTGCCCCACTTGGTCAGGTCCTTGCCGACGATCTTGCCCTTGAAGGTCCGTTCGACACCGGCGACCATGTTCTTGCCGGCGGCGTAGTTTGGCGCCATCACGTAGAGCGACTTCACTCCCTTCTGGTTCAGCACCTCGCCCATCGCCATCGGCGTCTGGTCGTTCTGCCACGAGGTCGAGAAGAAGTTTTCGTGGCAAAGCTTGCCGGCGATCTGCGACGGGCCGGCATTGGCGCTGATCAGAAACTTGCCGGCGTCCAGCGCGGACTTGCGCGACGCCAACAGCACATGGCTCCAGATGAAGCCGGCGACGAAATCCACGTCGTCCTGCTTGACCAACTTGTCGGTTTTTTGCTTGCCGATGGCCGGCTTGAAGCCGTCATCCTCGACGATCAACTCGACGGGCAGGCCGCCCATCTTGCCGCCGATATCCTCCATCGCCAGGTTCACGGCGTCGACCATGTCCTTGCCGATCACGCCGGCGGGCGTGGTGATCGTGGTAACGAAGCCGATCTTGACCTTGTCGGCGGCCAGCGCCGGGCTCGCGGCGAGCATGCCGGCGGCGGCGAGTAGCGTCAGTTTCCTGAACATTGAAAATCCTCCCTTGGACAGGCCCGCATGATGCCTAAAACCGGGGGAATTACAATGAATTTGCGCCCAAGCACGGGGAATTTGCGCGCAAGCGTGGACACCCGGATAATACGCCGAGACGATCATCACCGCGCGCGCCGCGCCGCGCATGAACCGGGGAGGAAACATCATGGAGTTTGGCATAGCGCTGGCCACGTCGGCGGATTCATACAAGGTGGTCGAACGGGCCGAGGCGTTGGGTTTCTCGCATGCCTGGTTCTACGACACCCAAATGCTGAGCGCGGATTGCTTCGTCGCCATGGGCGCGGCGGCGATCAAGACCTCGCGGATCCGGCTCGGCACCGGGGTGCTGATCCCGTCGAACCGGATCGCGCCGGTTGCCGCGAACGGCTTCGCCACCTTGAACAAGCTGGCGCCCGGCCGGATCGATTTCGGGGTCGGCACCGGCTTTACCGGTCGCCGGGCCATGGGTCTCGGCGCGCTGAAGCTCTCGGAGATGGAGGAATATATCCGCGTCGTCATGGGCATGCTGGCGAACGAGACCATCGAGACCGAGCTTGACGGCAAGCCGCGCAAGATCCGCTTTCTCAATCCAGAGGCGGGGCTGATCAACACCACGGACCCGGTGGGTTTGCACATCTCCGCCTATGGACCGCGTGGTCGGGCGCTTACCGCCAAACTGGGCGCGGATTGGATCCTGTTCTTCAACGATGTCGCCAACGGGATCAAGGGGTTGGAGGGCATGAAGCAGAGCTGGGCCGAGGCGGGACGGGCGGCGGGCGATCTGCACGCCACCGCCTTCGTGCTGGGATGCGTGCTCGACGATGGAGAGGCCGCCGATTCACCGCGCGCCATGGCCCAGGCCGGCCCCCGGGCGGCGGTGTTGCTGCATCGCTGCGCAGACGAGGCGCTTGCCGGTTTGCCGAACAGTAGCCCGGTGCCGGACTCCGTCGCCGAGGCCGTCGCCGCTTATGTCGCGCTCGCCCGAGATTTCGAGCCCAAGGACGCGCCCTGGCTGGAAAACCATCGCGGTCATCTGATGTTCGTCAAGGATATCGAGCGCCGGTTCATCACCCCCGAGTTGATCCGCCAGACCACCTTCACCGGCACCAAGGACGATATCAAGGGCCGGGTCGAGGCTCTGCGCGACGCCGGCTATCGCCAGTTCACGGTCCAACTGACGCCCGGCAGCGAGGACGCGATCGAGGATTGGGCAAGGATCAAGCGGGCGTTTGATTGAGGGTTCGGATTTCGTGTCCGGCTGGTCATGATTGGCTTGTTCGTCGGTTTCACGAAGCTGTCTTCACTCCCGATAGCTTGGGTCGAGTTTGTCCATCAAACGCTGGAAGGCGGCGAACTCCAACTCTCCCGGCGCGCAGGCCCCGAACCCGGTCGCGAAATCATATGCGCCCTTCACCGAAAACTCGGCGGCTTGTTGTGACGGTTGTACATAACCGCCGGCGCCGTTCGCCATGACCTGCGCCTGACAGGCCCGATCGAGCCGGTACATCCACACGAAAGCCTCGGCGACGGAACTCCCCACGCTCAGCAAACCATGGTTCCGCATGATCATCGCCTTGTTGTCCGGCCCTAGACTGGTGGCGAGCCGGTCGGGTTCCGAGAGATTGTGATCGCCGCTCGCGCCTTCGAAGTCGTGATAGGACAGGCAGCCATGAAATCCGAGCCCGAAGATGTTGTGCTCGATCAGCCTTTCCGACGCCGCCGCGACCGCCATTCCCGCGAGGCTATGAGTGTGGATCACGCATCGCGCATCCTCGCGGCGCAGGTGAATGGCGCTGTGGATCACATAGCCCGCCCGGTTGACCGGGTAACGGTTCTCCCCGATCACGTTGCCGTCCAGATCGATCTTGATCAGATCCGACGCGGTGATTTCGTCGAAGCGCAGACCGAACGGGTTGATCAGAAAATGATGCTCCGGTCCGGGCAGCCGCAGCGTGCTATGGGTGTTGATGGAGTTCTCCCACCCCAAATGCGCGTTGATCCTGAACAGACAAGCGAGATTGATACGGAGTTCTTGTTCAACCGAGTCCATGGTTTCGTGCACCAGTGATGTGTCGAGTCTGTTTGTCGACGACCGGATCCTCCTCACGCCGCCATCAGGCGGTCGATCACCTCTCGATAGAGATCGGCGGCCTCGCGGCCCTTGGGGCTGAGAGCGTAGACGCCGCGGGAGGCGCGGTCAAACCAGCCATAGACGTTGCGCTGCAGGATCGCGCTGGTTTTCTCCACGCCGGTTCGCGCGCGCAGATCCCGTGTCGAGGCCTCGCCCGCCTCCAGGCCGGCGACCAGCCGGAGCGCGGTCTGGCGGTAGGCGGTGACGATCGGCATTCGGGTCGCGCCGCCGGTATTGGGATCGCCGACCCGCTCGATAAACTCCTTCAGCAGGCGCTTGGAGCGCCTCGGGTTGCGGCGCGGCTGATAGATCCCGGGGTCCTGAACCGGTGTGACATTGCCGGCCCCGGCCTTGTTAAAACGCACCAGAAGCACGCCAAAGCCCAGCATCCGGCACAGTTTCAACGCCCGCTTGCCACGACCGCGCAATCCCGAGCGCGGGCCGTCGGCGACCGCGATATAGACCGTGTCGCTTACCGACAGCCGGTCGGCGGCCTGAAGGAGCAGGTCGAGATTGAACCGGACCTTGAGTTCCACCACCACGGGCGGCTCGTCACCGCGCACCGCGACGACGTCACAGCCCGAGACCTCGGCCTTCACCTCATAGCCCTGGGCCTCGAGGAAGGCCCTCACCGGTTCGTAAAGGTCGGTTTCGCGCGGGGTGGTCGGCCTTGCCGTCATTGGACCAAATCTCTTACGTGCCGCACCATTGCCGTCGCCCTGGCGAAAGGCAGGGCCGTGGCCGGGATCATCCGTCTGCTTTCAATGATCATCCATGGTCCTCTTCGCGAGAGTCATTTCCTGTCACGTGGCACCATCGAGGCTCGGCCCTGCCTTTCGCCAGGGCGACGGTCTGAAGTTTTCAATCCCAAGCCCAACTCTGCCCTTAGTGCTGACGGATTGACCGCGCGCGGGCCTCGGCGCGTTCCGCCGCCGCGATGTCGCCCATGCCGCGCAGGGCGCGGGCCGTCAGCTTCCAATTCAGCGGGCTACTCGGCTTGAGCTGAGTGCGTTCATTGGCCAGCGCCAGGGCCAGCTTGTAGCGCCGCGCCCGGAGCGCCGCCTCGAGCAAGGTCCAGGCGATGATATCGCGCTGGGCATGACTACCGCCGAGATACTGGGTGCGATAGCGGATCGGGAGCAGCAGATCCACCACATCGCCGTAGCGGCCCTCGCAGAAGGCGACGATGGCCCGAGAGAACGGCATGCCGACGATGCGTGTCATGGCGACATTCGCGTCATTGGCGTCGTCGAGATAGCGCTCGTTCGCGTTCATCACCGCCGCGATCGCCGCGCGCCGGTTGTCGGCGGCGAAGGTCATCATCGCGTGAACGTCGTTGAAGGCGTAGAGCGTATCGGCGGCGCTCGGCTCCCACCTGTCGGCCAGGTGGCGCCAACGATCGCCGACATCGACATCCATCAGTTTCAGGCGCCAGAGCAGCGCCGTGGAATCCAACTCCTCGTATTTCTCATGACTGGGATCGGCGCTTCTGAGATTGGAGTCGTGGATTTCCAGCACCCGGTCGACCTGTCCGAGGTCGAGATGATAGAGCGATAGATGCCACCAGAGATGGTTGGCGAAGTTGCTGTTGGCCCAATCCGACTGGCGGCTGGTCATCCACCAGATCCCGCCGGCCTGGCGGCCTTGCATCTCCATCACATGGGCCACCGCGTGGATCGCGTAACCATCGCGCGGGTTGAGCGAAACCGCCCGGCGGCCATATTCCTCGGCTTGGGCGTAGTCGCGGTTCTCTTCCAACCCGAAGGCATAGAAGCCGAGGACATAGCCATAACCCGGAACGCTCTCGTCCCAGGCGGGAAAGACTCGAGCGACCCGATCCCTTTGATTGACGGTATCGCCTAGAAGCACGTCGGAGAGATGCGCCAGTTGCAGCGCCAACAGATCGAGCGGGTACTCCACCAGGACCGCGTCCCAGGCCTCGACGGCGGCGTGAAAGTCACCGTCGACCCAGGCGCGGATCGCCTTGATATGACCGCGCTCGCGGTCGTTGGCCTTGGTGGCGAGAGCCTCCGCCGCCTCGAGATGGTGGACCATATCGTCGTAAATCCTGGTCTCCATCGCCTGGGTCAGCATCCCGGCGACGAAGCAATGTCCCATCACGAAATCCGGATGCTCCTTGAGCACCGCCACCATTTCGTCCACCGGCGCTCCGACGAAGGAAAGCGCGTTTTCATGGGCGGCTTCCAGCGCTTGGATCGCATCACCATGCTGGCAAGAGAGTGGCACGCCACGGCTGTCGTGATGGGTCATCCAAGGCTCTCCCGTGCTTGGCTCGCTTCGTCGCTTGAAACTATCGCCCAGTTTCTTTCAAATTTCCATATTTTTCAGATGGATAATAGCGTATAGTTATCACATTGCTTCAATGCGCGATCGACAAGCTCGGTCGCGACCGGTGGGACCGCCATGGCGAGAACCAAGACCGCGAAACCCAAGGCCGGTTCAAGGACGGAGCCAAAGGCCGAAAAGAGCACGCGCGCGAAGACCGCGTCCGCCAAGACGCCGTCAAAGGCGCGGCCAAAAGCCGGGGCCACGAAACCCGCAGCCAAGGACATCACCGCGTCTCGATCCAAGGCAAATCCCAAAGGCGCGGGTAAACCCAAGCTATCCGGCGGGGCGACCAAGCGGAAATTCGCGACTGGCGGGCGGCGCGCCCGGGGCGGCGCCGGTTCTAGCGGTCGCGCGCGGCGAAAAAGCTGGACCGGGTGGTGGAAGCGCCCACTGAAAACGGCCGCGCGCCTGGGCATCCTGGCGGGGATATGGATTACCGGCGCGGTGATGGTGCTCTTGGCCTATGAGGCGACACAGCTTCCCGATATCTCCAACCTCGCCTCGATGACGCGGCCCGGCGGCGTGCGTCTGATTTCCGCCGACGGTCGCGAATTCGCCTCGCACGGCGCCCAGCACGGCCGTCCCATCGACGCCGGCGATCTTCCCAAGGAATTGATCGACGCGCTGCTGGCGACCGAGGACCGCAGGTTCAACTCCCATTTCGGCGTCGATCCGATCTCGATCGCTCGGGCGATGGTGGTGAATATTCAAGCCGGCACCATCCGCCAGGGCGGCAGCACGCTTACCCAGCAATTGGCCAAGAACCTGTTCCTCAGTCCGGATCGAAGCCTTGAGCGGAAACTACAGGAGTTGCTTCTGGCGTTCTGGCTCGAAGCATCGTTCTCCAAGCAACAAATCCTGACGATTTATCTCAACCGCGTGTATTTCGGCGCCGGCGCCTATGGGGTTGAGGCGGCGGCGCGAAAGTATTTCGGCAAACCGGCGGAAACGTTGGGCTTGTATGAATCCGCGCTGTTGGCCGGGCTTCTCAAGGCGCCGACCCGCTATAACCCGGTCGCCAATCCCGAGCTTTCCGCCAAGCGCACGCGCCAGGTCCTGCTCAACATGGTCGACGCCGAACTGCTTAGCCAGTCCCGCGCCGACGCGGCCAGCGCCTTGCCGCCGACGATTCGAGGCAGCGCCACGGTTAGCCGCGGGCACCGCTATTTCGCGGACTGGGCCCTGGATCGGGCCGCCGATTATATCGGACCGCTGAATGATGACCGGTTGATACGCACAACCCTGGACAGACGACTGCAAGGGCTTGCCGAGGCGGCGGTGAAAGCCGAGTTCGCCGCGCGTTCGCCGGGTGCGCGCACCGAGGCCGCGGTCGTGGTCATGGGGCTGGACGGCGCGGTCCTGGCGATGGTCGGCGGGCGGAACCACGCCGCGAGCCAGTTCAATCGCGCGACCCAGGCGTTGCGGCAACCCGGTTCGGCCTTCAAGCCCTTCGTCTATCTCGCCGCGCTCGGCGCCGGATACACGCCGGACAGTTTGATTGACGATACACCGCTGGAGATCTCGGGATGGAATCCCAGGAATTTCGACGGCGGATTTCGCGGTCCCGTCACCCTGCGCCAGGCCTTGGCCGCGTCGCTCAACGTCGCCACCGTCCGGCTATCCGAGACGATCGGCCGACGCGACACCATTCGCCTGGCCCGGCAACTCGGCATGACGGCGGCGCTGCGCGACCGGCCCAGCCTGGCGCTCGGCGCGGGCGAGGTCACGGTCTTGGAACTGACGGCGGCCTACGCGGCGCTGGCCAATGGCGGCACGCCGGTCAAGCCGTTCGGGATCACCGAGATCGAGACCGCGCGATCCGGAACCGCGTATCGGCATCGCCGCGCCGACCTGCCTCCGGTGGCCGCCCCCGCGACGATCGCGGCGCTGGACGGGATGCTGAAGGAAGTGATCCGCGACGGCACGGGCAAGCGCGCCGGGATCGGTATGCCCGCCGCCGGAAAGACCGGCACCAGCCAGGACCACCGCGACGCGTGGTTCGTCGGTTACGCCGGTGACCTGGTCGCGGCCGTCTGGGTCGGACGCGATGACGCGCGCGCCATGAAAGGGGTTACCGGCGGCGGCCTGCCGGCCCTGATCTGGGCTCGCTTCATGCGCGGCGCCTTCGAGAAGAAAGTCGCGAGCGGCGGCTGACCCTCCCGCCTACAAACTGTAGACCCGCGCGGCGGTATCGTGGAAAAGCGCCGCCTTCTCCGCCGCCGACGCGCCGGCGGCGATGCGCTTGAAGGTGTTCCACACGACAGCGTAGCTACAACTCAGCTTGTCCACCGGGAAGTTCGACTCGAACATGCAGCGGTCGGCGCCGAAGGCCTCGATGGTGAAGTCGTAGTAGCGGCGCGTGGCGTCGGCGAGTTCCTGGCTGGTCGGTGGCTTTGGCTTGTCGTGCCAGCCGAAGCCGTTCACGTCCATGTTGATGCCGCCGAGCTTGGCAACCACGTTCGGGCAACCCGCGAGTTCCTTGACCATTGGCTTCCAGGCCTCGAAGACCTCGTCCGCCTTGCCAGCGTATGGGCCGGTGCCGAGCGGGCCGCCGAAATGATCCAGAATGATCGTGGTATCCGGGAAGGATCGAGCGAGGTCGGTGACCTCGGGGATTTGCTTGTGATAGCACCAGGCCTCGAAGGTCATGCCGCGTGGGCCGAGCTCGGCGAAACCACGGCGATAGTCCTCTTGCATCATCAGACCCTCGGGCGGCTCGGTCCGATGGTTGCGGATTTCCGGCGAGGCGTCCCACGAGATCGCCCGCCTGATACCGCGAAAGCGCCCGCCGCCGGCGGCGATATGAGCGTCCAGAACCTCGCCCGCCAGCGCCCCGATGCGCAGATCGACCGTGCCGATGATCCCGGCCGCGACACGGGTCTTGCCGTATATGCCAGACGCGCTCATCGCGGCGATTCCGTTTACGAACTCGGTCTCGCCGACGGGCCGTAGATGTTCCGGGCCGTCGGTCTTGAACATCGCGCCGCATTCGATGAACACAGTCGAGACGATGTTGTGGCCGGAGTTCACGTCCTCGAGAATTTCGTCAAGCAGATAGCGTGGCTGGACATGCACCCGGGTCTTATCCCAGAGGTGATGATGCGGATCGCAAATCGGCAGACCCGGCTCCAGGATTTCCTCTTCGACCTGGGCCAGCCAATCATGATTGTTCGAGCGCTCGACCATCGGGACCTCCACGGTATGTAAAACGCGACCGCAAGAGCCTACCCGACCCCCGCGGTCCCGCAAGTGGATCGACCGGTACATCCGTGATGAACGACCCCGTGGTAGTCATGCTACCATCATGCGAACACGCGAACCTCTGGGAGGAAACCATGGCGAACACAATCGGGGTGATCGGTCTAGGCAACATGGGCGGCGGCATGGCGGCCAGCCTGGCGCGCGCGGGATATTCCGTGCTCGGGGTCGACACTGTCCAGGAGGCCCGCGACAGGGCGGGCTCTGCGGGCGTTCGCGTGGTGCCGGATATCGAAAGCCTAACCGCCGAGGCGGATGTGATCCTCACCATGCTGCCGGATTCTCCCGATGTCGAGGCCTGCATGCTCGGCCCTGGCGGCATTGTCGAGAGCGTTCGGCCAGATACGCTGATCATCGAGGCCAGCACCATCGCGCCGGCGACCACCAAGGCCGTCGCGGCGGCGCTGGTCGCCAAGGGTTGCGCCTTCATCGACGCGCCGGTGGGTCGCGCGCCGGCGAACGCCGCTGACGGCACCCTGATGTTCATGGTCGGCGCCGCGCCAGGGGATTTCGATCGCGCCAAGCCCTATCTCGACGCCATGGGCACCGATATTCACCATTGCGGTCCAGTCGGTACCGGCATCGCCATGAAACTGGTGCTGAACCTGCTCGGCCAGTCGACCTGCCAGCTCAGCGCCGAGGTCATGGCCCTGGGGCTGAAGATGGGTCTGTCGTTGGAGACCCTGCACCCGATCCTGACCGGGGGCATCGGGCGCAACGGCTTCATCGCCGATTACTGGCCGACCAAGGTTCTACGAGGCGATACCGAACCGGGTTTCGCGATCCGCCTGTCGGCCAAGGACCTACGGCTTGCCGCCGCCATGGCCGAGGAGGCCGGAGCGCCGATCCCCACCGGAGCGGCGGCGGCCGCGGCGGTGAACCGGGCGGCGGAAACCCATGGCGGTCTCGATGTCTCGGGCATGCTGACGGTGGCATGCGAGAACGCGGGGATTAAGTCGACATTCGGGTGAGCTGATCGTGGCGGGTCCAGCCAAGGGACCCTTCGAGACGCCGCCCAGCGGCTCCTCGGGGTGAGAGTAAGTTGTTAAACAATGCACTCGCCCCGAGGAGCGCCCCATGGGGCGCGTCTCGAAGGGTCTTGTCGGAAACGACCCCGAACGCCCCGCGACTAAACCACCCTCTTCTCCCGCAAATCCGCGATCGCGGCGGCGTCATAGCCGAGATCGCCCAGAATCGCGTCGGTGTGCTCTCCCAGGGTCGCGGTCCGCTCGCGGATGGTGCCGGGAGTCTTGGACAGTTTGACCGGTGTCGTCGATACCGCCGCCGGCTTGTCCATGCCCGGGAAGGCCATGTCCTGAAGGAAATCCATGGCCTTGACATGCGGATCCTCCAGGGTCTGCTTGGCGCTGAGGATCGGCCCACAGGGGATGCGGGCTTCATCGAGCGCGTCAAGCACCTCCTTGGTGGTCTTGTCCTTGCACCATTCGCCCATGCGCTCGCTCAGCGCCTCGCCGTTGTCTCCCCGCGCCATGTCGTCGGCGTATAGCGGGTCGTTCAGCCAATGCTCCTCGCCCATCAGATCGGCCCAGCGCTTGAACATGGCCGGGCCGATGATCTGAACCATTACGCCCCCGTCCTTGGTCTTGAAGGCATCGCTTGGGCCGGAGCTGAAGCCGCGATTGCCGTAGGCGGGTCGGTCGATGCCGGTCACCGCCGTCTCTCCCAACAGCGCGATATTGAAGGCCATGACGGTGCGGGTCAGCGCGCCCTCGACAAGTTGGCCCTGCCCGGTCTTTTGCCGTTCGTACAAGGCGGCCATGGTGCCGAAAGCCGCCAGCGAGGCGGTGCCGAAATCAGCGAAGGGAACGAATGATTTCATCGGATCCCCCGGACGGCCACCGTGATAGGTGGCGCCGCCCAGGGCCTGGGCCACGCCGTCGAAACCGACGCGCTCGCTATAGGGGCCGCCATTGCCGTAGGCGGTGACGGTGGTCAGGATAATATCTTCCTTGATCGCCTTCAGACTCTCATAGTCGATCCCCATCGACTCCAATGTCGGTTGCGGCAGGTTGGCGATTACCACGTCGGCGGTCTTGACCAGCTGACGTACGATTTCTCGGCCCTCGGGTTTCGTGGGATTTAGGGTCAAAGAGCGTTTGTTTCGATTGAGCGCCAGGAAAAGCGGTCCTTCCCCGGTCTCGGCGACGGGCACGAGATGACGGTCCTCGCTACCGCCGAGCCGGTCGATGCGGATGACCTCCGCGCCCATGTCGCCCAACAGCATGCCGCAAAACGGCCCGGCGATGAACCGACCGAAATCTAGTACCCGGATACCGTCTAATACGCCGCTCATCATTTTGCTCCGATCCCCAAGGAATAACCGAGCGCGGACGATACCCCGTCGATGGGACGGAATAAATCCACTTGGCGTCGCCGCCGTCGGATATCCGGCTTCGGATAGGATAGAACAAGCCGGCTAATTTGAGGCGCCCTTTTTGGGGACCACTTTCTCGAACCAGTCCAAGGCCATTTTCGACCACCCCTTCGGCACTCCATGGGCGCCGTCATGAATCGCCATCTCCAACGCCGTGCCGGGATCGCAAGTGGTCCAGACCCGTCGCCAGAAAGGACCCTTGACGTTGAAGCGGTCGGGGCGGCCCGCGGTGCAGCCGTTCTCCGCGCGCCAAAGCTGAAGACCTTGAAAGATGTCGCCTTGATGGATCTCGCCGCCTCGGATCGGGCGCCCCTCCAACGGCACCGTGGAATCCCGCCAGCCGTGGGTGTGCAGCATTTTGATCGGCCCGGCGCAATCGGTCGGGTGCGGACGCCAGAAACCGCCGGCGACCGGCGCGTAGGCGGCGAAATCATCCGGGGCCTGGCAAGCAAGATACCAGGTCAGCGACCCGCCGATCGAAAACCCCGTCAGAAGCACTCGCTGGCGGTCAATCCCGAACCGGGCCACCGCGTCGTCCAGGACCTGACGGGTGAAGGCAAGCTCGTCACGGCGGATCGGTCGGCCCGGGATAAAGGACCAGAACCCGCCGCGCCGTCCCTCGCGACCTAGCCCGTTTGGCGCGATCACCGCGTAGCCGCGTTCCAGGATCGGCTTCATCATCCCCTTGTTGCCGATAATCCCGGAACCGGTCCCGCCGGCGCCGTGGAAGTGCAGAACCACGGGGATGGGTCCAGGCGCCGGGTCCTCGGGCAGGGCAATGTGATAACCGCCGAGCCCGACCTCGCAAGGCAGCCCGGCCTTGCCGCAAGATGTTTGGGCCGTGCCGGCCGGTGCCGACAAGCCAAGCAGGGCGGCTATGATCAAGACGATAAGGTGGCGCATGAAAATTCCCCCGATACTCCGCTCACGTTGTACCCGCAAAGCCCTTTCATCGTATTCACGATTGCTTGCGCGGTCTTGGCTGTTGTGACGCGTGGGCGGACGCGCCTAGACTTGGCGCTGACACGCCATCGCGTTGGAAGGAAAGATCATGGTCGCCTCTTATGACCGCGCCGCCGAGTCGCTCGGCAATATCCTGCATATGGAGCACGTGAATCTACTGATCCCGGATCAGCAACCCGCGATCACTTTCTACATCAGCGGCCTGCGTTATACCCGCGATCCGTTCCTGATGGTCGGGCTTGAGAATATGTGGGTCAACATGGGCCGCAGCCAGATGCATCTGCCCTGCCGAAACCCCTCTCCACAGCTTTTGCGCGGGACCATCGGCATGGTGGTGCCGGACCTGGACGAGGTCGAGCAGTCGCTGCGTGGGGTCAAGCCGGCGCTCAAGGGCAGCAAGTTTTCAGTCAAGCGCAAGAACGACCGGATCGAGACCACATGTCCCTGGGGCAACAAAATTCGGGTCCATGCCCCGGACCCCGAATACGGCGACATGCAAATCGGTCTGCCCTATGTGGAACTCAATGTCCCGGTTGGCAGCGCCGAGAAGATCGCCCGGTTTTATACCGAGATCATGGGCGCCAACGCGTCGGTCGGCGAGCGTGACGGCAAACGTTGCGCCTCGGTGACCACCGGCAAGGCGCAATATCTGCACTTCATGGAAACCCGCGCCAAACAGCCGGATTATGACGGCCACCATGTCGCGATCTACATCGCGGACTTCGCCGGCCCCTATGAAAAGCTGATGGAGCGGGGGCTGATCACCATGGAGTCCGATGCCCATGAATGGCGTTTTATCGACATCGTCGATGTCGATACCGGCGAAGTGCTTTTCAAGATCGAGCACGAGGTGCGCAGCGCCACGCATCCGCTCTATGCCCGGCCGCTCGTGAATCGCAACCCGGCCCAAAGCAATCGGGGCTACAAGCGTGGTCAGGATAATTTCCTGGGCCAGATTTGAGGTCCGACCTCCACCGAGGCGATCAGTAACGGCTGCGCCCCCAGAATCCCTCTGGGGTTTCCAGCAGTCCGACTAGATTGCATCTCTCCAAGACCAGCGCGGTCTCGCGATCGGCGGCGTCGAGAATCGCGCCCTCGTCGACGCTGGTCACGCGACCACCGCGCATCAGCACCCGTCCGTCCACGATGGTGGTATCGATATCCGCGCCATTGGCGAAACAGGTGGCGCGATAGAGCGGCATGTTGGCCGGCGCCAGATGCGGCTTGCGAAGATCAAGCAACGCTATGTCCGCCTTCTTGCCCACCTCGATCGAGCCGAGATCAGCTTCTCGCCCGATTGTTCTGGCGGCATCGATCGTGACCATCTCCAACGCTTTTCCCGGCGGCATGACCTGATCGTCGCGGAAGTGTCGGCGATGGTAATGCATGCATTGCTGCATGTGCCGAAATTGATCGAAACTACGGTCGGGAGCCGCCCCGTCCGAGCCGATCGCCACGGTCACGCCGGCATCGAGAAGCTCGGGCACCGGACAGCGGCCGCGGATCGACGCGACGGCGCTGGGGTTGTGAACAACGCGGGTATCGGTCTCGGCGCAGATCGCGATTTCCCGTTCGGTGATATCGACGCAGTGGGAGAGATAGGCGTCGGGGCCGAGCAATCCCCAGTCATGGGCGGCCTGGATGCTGCCGTCACGGTGGCCGTCCTGGGTGAAACCGACGCCAAGCCGCCGTGAAAGATCTCGCACGGCGGCGGCCTGTTCGCGCACTTCCTGGACCGAAACCCCGTCGGGCAGGTCCCGACCGGGATGGTGGACGGGGCAGGTAAGCGCGATCTCGATACGGCCCTCGGCGCGGCCATGACAGGTCGACACGATGGTCTCGCTGACCTCCATCTGCCGTTCGAAACTCACCGCGAATGATTTCGAGCCATCGGCTTCATGCCGGGCATAAGTCCAAGGGAACGGTGGCCGGTTTGGTCCAACCGCGACCACGGCGCGGGCGCCCACCGCCTCGACCGCCGCGCAATGCGCCGCCGCGCTGTCGGGCTCGTCCGTGCGTGAGATGCTGTCGCCACCACCGAGATAGGAAACACCCGTCGTAACCCCGGCCTTGATGCGCTCCAACGCGGAAAGGCATGCCTCGGCGCGCCAGAATTCCGGGGTCGATCCGACGGTATAGATCTGGCGACAGGCATCGAACCAGAGGTCGCCGCGTCCACCGCCCAGGGTTTTGACGAGGCCGTGCCCGGCATGGCCGTGACAGTCGATCAGGCCCGGCAAAACCAGCATCCCGGTCGCGTCGATCCGGGTAACGCTCTCGGTCGCTGGAACCAGTGAGCCGGCGGGACCGACCCCGATGACGCGGTCATCACGCACCAGAACGGCGCCGTCGTCGATGACGGCGCGTTCGGCATTCATTGTCACGACGATGCCGCCGGAAATCAGGATCTCGCTCATCTCGGGTTCCGCCAGGTGAAGGGGTAGCCGAGCCCAGAATAGCGACACGGCGCCAGACTTTCATCTGGCGCCGTATCCTACAGCGGAGAAACGGGGTAGGGGGGAGAATCGACTTCCCCGCCACACCTCAACAGGTATTTAAACTAATCTATGTCGAGATTTGCGTTAAATTTAAGATAAATAGTCATGCCGTGCAAGCGGAAAATCGTGTTTTTTCCTAGCTCGCTAGGCCGTGAAGGCGGATTCCTTGCCGCGGATAAGTTGCGAGACGGTCTCGTTGACCGGCGCCGTCATCCCGACCTTGGCCGCCTCGACGGAAACCGCGCCGTTGATGGCATCGATCTCGGATGGTCGGGACGCCATGTGGTCCAGCAGCATCGACGGGCGGGCGCCCGGCATCGCCGCCCCGAAATCGTGGACATACTTGTCGACATCATCGAAACCGAGCGCGATGCCCCGCTTGCGGGCGACGGCATCCGCCTCGCGGGCACATGCAAGCGAGATCGACCAGGCGGCGGGATTGCCTTGAATACCGCCGATGGTGAGGTTCATTAGCGCGCAAGGTCCGCTATAGGTGACATTGCAGATGAATTTCTCCCAGATCATCTGATGGATGTCCGGGTATCCCTTGGCGGTGAAACCGGCGCCGCTCCAGGCATCGACGACCTTCTCGAGACGTGGCGAGACCCCACCGTTCATCTCGCCGATGCGCACCAGTTGCATGCCGTTATGGTGCGCGTGACCAGGTCCCTTCATCGAAGCGCCGAAGCCCCCGACAACCCCGATCATCACCTGGCTGGTATCGATGGATTGAGCGATCCGGTCGGCGGCGCCGAGACCGTTCTGAATGGTAAGGATCACGCTATCCGGCCCGGCGATGCTCTTGGCGGCTTGGGCGGCGGCGGCGACACCACTGGCCTTGGTCGCGACGATGATCAACTCGCACTCACCGGCGTCGGCGGCATTGGTGGTGGCGTTGAGGCGCACGGTACGGTCGCCGCTGGCGCCCTCGACCCGCAGCCCCTTGGAGGCCATCGCGTCGACATGGTCCTGCCAGGTATCGATGGCCCAAACCTCGTTCCCGGCATCGGCAAGCAGCGCCGCGTAGACCGATCCCATTGCTCCGCACCCGATTATCGCGATCTTCATGTCGTAACAGCTCCGAAAGATATTGTTCGCGAGCAGTTATATCAGCCTGCGGCGTTGGCGAAACCCTCATGGATCGGGATCGCGGTGGATCCGGCTCGGGCTGGCGCGCGCGCGGGGCTCGGCGCTAGAATTCCGTTCCCTTTCGCACACGGAGAAACGGCAGTGGCTCCCGAAATCGCGATTACATGGCAGTTGGGTCCGAATTTCGGTTGGGGCCTATTCGGGCTTGAGATCGCGCTTTGCTTGAGAGCATCGGGCCGCGCGCGTCCAATGCTGCTATCACAAATGCTGCCCTATCTCGGAGACGCGGAGACCCGGACGGCGCTGGAGGAAATCTGGGCGCGCCATCGCGCCGCGATTCAACGCATGCACGACGGCAACGCGATCGGGGCTCGGGTCAAGGTGAATGTCCCGGTGCTAACGGCGCTCGGAAACAATGCCGCGCCTCAGTTCATCAGCCCGAATCTTGACTACGTTGGCACCGAGAACCATGGCCTGGTTTTCCTCGAGAACCCCGCGATCACCGCCGAGGCCCGCGATATCTATAACCGGTTCGATACAATGATCGCGGGCTCCAGCTGGGCGCGAGACGTCTTGCGCGGCAACGGCGTCACCGGGGCCGAGGCCTGCCTCCAGGGTATCGACCCTACCCTGTTCCATCCCGTTGCCGACGGTGACGTCGACGAGGCGAAGCCGTTCAGGATCTTTTCCGGCGGCAAGCTGGAGTTCCGAAAGGGACAGGATATCGTTCTACGGGCCGTAAGCCGCTTTCGTGACCGTCACCCCGAGGTCCAACTGACTTGCGTTTGGGGCAATCCCTGGTCCAGCGGCGCGTCCTTCAAGCTGTTGCGTCACTCACCCTATTTCCCCGGGATGCTTGAACACGCCGGCCAGGAAGGCATCAACTGGATGGGCCTCTTCGAGGACGCGGGACTCGGCCCGGATAGCGTGCAATTCCACGAGACGGTCGACAACTGGGCGCTCGCGGGGATCATGCGCGAGGCCGATGTCGCGCTGTTTCCGAACCGGTGCGAGGGGGGAACCAACATGATGGCGATGCAGGCGATGGCCTGTGGCGTTCCCTCCATCTTGTCGGCGAATTCGGGGCATCTGGACATAGTCCGGGACGGCGCCTGTATTCCGCTAGGCATTCAAAAACCGGTTTCCATGGATGAGCCGACGATTTCGACCGAGGGATGGGGAGAGAGCGACGTCGACGAGATCATCGAGGGCTTGGAGTCGGTCTACCAGAACCGTTCACAGTCCCGCACGATCGGCGCCGCCGGCGCGGAGGTGATGGCGGGTCTCACTTGGACGAAACAAATCGACAAGCTCGCGAGCTTGATCGGGCTGTAGGCTTGCCCAGGCCGGGAGGGTGCGGGACTATGGGCTAGAAGCGCGAAACGGGCTTGAAACGAGGAAATCATGAGTGACACGAAGACAATCGCCGATCTGATCGAACACCGCTATGGAGTATCAAGCGGCGCCGGTGCCGATATGCCGGCGGAAGGCGAGTTGGCGAGCATCCTCTCGCATCGCACCCATCGGCGGTTCACCGATCAGCCGGTATCCGACGAATTGCTCGAGGTGCTTCTGGCCGCCGCGTTTTCGGCGCCGGCGAAATCCGATCTCCAGCAAGGCGCTGTCGTCATCATCCGCGACCCGGAAAAGCGCAAGGCGATCGCCGAGTTGATGCCGGCGATGCCCTGGATCGGCACCTGCCCGGTCATGATGATCTTTCTCGGCGACAGTCGGCGCATCAGGCGGATCTGCGAGATGCGCGGCAAGCCCTTCGCGAACGACCATCTCGACGCGTTCCTGAACGCCGCCTCGGATGCGAGCATCGCCCTGATGAATTTCATTCGTGCCGCCGAGGCGGTGGGGCTCGGCTGTTGCCCGATCAGCGTGGTGCGCAATCATATCGACAGGATCGCCGAGATCGTCGAACTGCCGGACCATGTATTTCCCATGGCGGGGATGACGGCGGGCTATCCGGTCGCCGAAGGCTATGTGAGCATGCGCCTGCATCCCGCGGTCAACGTTCATGTCGATCGCTATGACGATTCCAATCTCGAGGCCGAGATCGACGCCTATGATCGTCGCCGGGACGCGCGCTTCTCAATCCCCGAGGAGAAACAACGTCGGGTGGATGCCTTTGGTACCGCCGATTTCTATGGCTGGTCCGAGGACAAGGCGCGTCAGGTATCGACGACGGAGCGCGAGCAATTGGCCGCCTATCTTAGACGCAAGGGCTTCAATCTCGATTAGCCGGCTCGCCGGGATCAACAAAACCCCGTCCCCTATCGCCCGACCTCGGCCGGATCGTAGGCCAGACCCGCCGCGCCGTAGCCGCCGTCGACATTGAGGATCGCGCCGGTGGTCCACTCGCATTCGTCCGAGGCCAGGAACAGTGCCGCGCCGGCAACCGCCGAGATGGTGCCGTAGTCACCAGTGGGAATGCGGTCGATATAGCTCTGCTTGCGCGAGGGGCCGTGGTTGGACAGGCCGGTCTCGATCGGGCCGGGGGCAATGGCGTTGATCATCACGCCCTTGGACGAGAGTTCCACCGACATGACCTTGCAGACATGCATCACCGCCGCCTTCGACGCGCCATAGGCGATGCCGCCCATATTGCCGCGCTGGCCCGAGATCGAGCCGATCTGGATGATCCGTCCGCCCCCCTGATCGACCATGCGCCTTGCGGCCGCCTGGGCGGTCAGGAACGAGCCGGTGAGGTTGATGCGCAGCACCCGCTCCCACTCCGCCTCTGTCATGTCCAACGCCAGCTTGTGCATCGCCACGCCGGCGTTGTTCACCGCGATATCGATGCGCCCGAAGCGGGTCACGGTCTCGGCCACCTGGGCCTCGCAATCGGCGGCGACGGAAACATCGGCCCGCATCGCCTCGGCGGTTCCGCCCTTGGCCTGGATGTCGGCGACGGTTTTCTCGGCCTTGGCGAGATCCAGGTCCGAGCACAGAACCGACGCGCCCTCAGCGGCATAACGCCGGGCGATCGCTCCGCCGAGACCGCCACCGGCGCCGGTTACAAGGGCGGTTTTGGATTGAAGACGCATGGCGAGGCTCCGTCGATTGATATGAGATTGCCCGGAGTATAGTCCAGACTGGTGGACGCGAGTCCGCTGAGCATGATCCGCATGTCGATTAATCCCGATACGGCATCGCACCGATATCCGCTCGGCGATGGATGACCGGGCGTCGGCGGGTTAGGATCGCCTCGACTGAACAACCACGCATCCAAAATGGGAGACCCGACATGGCTTTCTTCGAAATCCGCCAATACCCGATCCACCCCGGCAAGATGGCCGAGTTTATCGAGTTCATGCAGACCAAGATCATTCCCTTCCAGGTTTCCAAGGGCATGGTCATCACCGGCAGCTTCGAGGGCGAGGAAGACAAATCGGTGTATTTCTGGATCCGCCGCTTCGAAAGCGAGGCCGAGCGCGAAAAGCTCTACGAGGCGGTCTATCAGAGCGACTATTGGAAGAACGAGGTGGCCCCGAAGGTGCCGGAGCTGATCAACCGCGAGGGCATCGTCGTCCAACGCGTGTTGGCGACCTCGCTCTCGACCATGCAGTAAGCATTTGGCGCGGCGGTCCAATCGGGGATCGCCGCGCCGTTTTCAGCGCCAAACGTCAGTCGCGGGACGGCGCGGGGTTTCGTCGCGCCAGTTCGCGTTCGATATCGTCGAGCAAGCGTTCCTGTTCCCTGGTGATGCCGCCTTGGGTGGCAAGCCAGTTCCCGTCCTCCCAGGCGGCCCTGAGCTCGGCGTCGGTCAACTTTTCGACGGGTTTAGGCAAACCTGGCTCCATGGTTGACGTCGCGGCGCGCCGATCTTCCAGCCCCGTGAACAGAAGCATGGTATCGGTTCCGGTAACGTCTCCCAAGGCTTGCGGGTGACGTCAACCGTTCTATAACGACACTCAACAATCGTAACACCGTCCAAACGAATTGGAGCCGATCCATGCCAGATTCCGTCCAACGTTCCGCCGCCGAGACCGATTTCGATGTCGTGGTCGTCGGCGCCGGCTTCGCCGGGATGTACATGCTGTACCGTCTGCGCGGGCTCGGGATGAGCGCGCGGGTCTACGAGACCGGCGACGGGGTCGGCGGTACCTGGTACTGGAACCGCTATCCGGGCGCGCGCTGCGATGTGGAAAGCGTTCAATACTCCTATCAGTTCGACAAGGAGCTGGAGCAGGAATGGACCTGGTCCGAGCGCTACTCGCCGCAGCCGGAGATCCTGAAATACGCCAACCACGTGGCCGACCGTTATGACCTGCGCAAGGACATCCAGTTCAACACCAAGGTCACCTCGGCGGTCTTCAACGAGGCGGAGAACGCGTGGACGGTAACCGTCGATGATGGCGAAAGCTCCGTGGTCACGGCCCGGCACGTGGTGATGGCCACGGGCTGTCTCTCCAGCTTCAACAAGCCGAAATTCAAGGGGCTCGATGATTTCAAGGGGCCGATCTACCACACCGGCCATTGGCCCCATGACGGCGTCGACTTCACCGGGATGCGGGTCGGCGTCATCGGCACCGGCTCCTCGGCGATCCAGTCGATCCCCGAGATCGCCAAGCAGGCCAAGCACCTGACGGTGTTTCAGCGGACCGCGAATTACACGATCCCGGCGCGCAATCGCGAGCTGGAGGAGGAGTTCGTCAAATCGGTCAAGGCCGATTATCAGGGCCTGCGGGAGAAGGCCAAGAAGATGCCGTCCGGCTACTTCTTCCCCTTCAATCCGGGATCGGTTCTCGAGGTGCCCGAGGAGGAGTATCGCCGCGAGTATCGCAAGCGTTGGGAGATCGGCGGGACCGGCTATCTTGGGGCCTATGGAGATCTTCTGGTGAACACCCAGGCGAACAAGACCGCCGCCGAGTTCGTGAAGGACATGATCCGCGAGACCGTCAAGGACCCGGAGGTCGCGGAACTCCTCTGCCCGACCAATATCATCGGCTGCAAGCGGCTTTGCGTCGATACCGACTATTACGCGACCTATAACCTGCCGCATGTGAAGCTCGTCGATGTGTCGAAAACCCCGATCAAGGCGATCACCCCGGACGGACTGTCGCATGATGGCGTGGAGTACGAATTCGATGCCATCGTGCTCGCGACCGGCTTCGATGCCATGACCGGCGCGCTGTTCAATATCGATATCCGCGGCCGGGGCGGCGAGCCGCTGAAGGAAAAATGGCATGGCGGCCCGCAAACCTATCTGGGCCTGACCACCGTCGGCTTTCCGAACATGTTCACCATCACCGGCCCGGGCAGCCCGTCGGTGCTGACCAACATGCTGCCCTCGATCGAGCAGCATGTGGACTTCATCGCCGACTGTCTCGTGTATATGCGCGAGAACGGACACGCGGTGATCGAGCCCGAACGGCAAGCGGAACTCGATTGGGGCAAGCATGTCAACGAGGTCGCGGACCTGTCCCTGCGCTCGACTTGCGCGTCCTGGTACGTGGGCGCCAACGTGCCCGGCAAGCCCAGGGTTTTCATGCCCTATATCGGCGGCTTCCCCCGCTACGTCCAGGAATGCGAGCGGGTCGTCGAGAACGGCTATGAAGGCTTCGCGTTGGCTTGACGGTGATGCAACCGACGGTCCTGCTCTGTGGTTTCGGCGCCTTCGGGCGCCAACACGCCCAGGCCTGGCGCCAGGCGGCGCCGGAGGTTCGGCTGTTGATCGCCGATCCGGGAGAGGCCGCGCGCGCGGCGGCGCGAGAGGCGGGCATCGAGGCCGAGGATATCGCCGAACGAGCCGAGGATCTGATTTCCCGCGCCGATATCCTCGATATCGTCAGCACGTCACATGAGCATTACCGTCTCGCGCGGCTGGGGCTTGATGCCGGCAAGCCGGTGATCGTCGAGAAACCGGCGGTCAAGACCGTCGCCGAAGCCGAGGATCTGGCGGCTCTGGCGGCGGCGAAGGGTCTCCCGGCCCAGGTCCAGTTCGTTCTCCGGGCGCATCCCCTGGTGATCCAGGCACAAGACCTGATTCGCAATGGCGGCATCGGGCGCCTGCTTGCCATGGACGCGGTCTTCACGGGATGGAAACGCATGCGGCCCGACGCCACGCTTCTGGAAAATGACGGCGTGCATATGCTCGATCTGATGCGGCTTTTCGCCGGCGCCGCGCCCGAGAGTTTCGAGGTGACCGGCGATCGCCTGCTCGGCGGTCCGATCCCGGAAACCGTCCACGCGCGGATCGGCTATCCCGGTGGGGTCAGGGCCTTCCTGCGCGTCGGTATTCTGTTCGGCGGCAAGCAAGCGGATCCCTATCTCGCGGGTTCGATGACCAACAAGAAGCTGACTCTGATCGGGGATGCCGGATCGATCGAGTTCGATTTCAACGCCGACACCATGGATGTCACCGAGATCACCTACCACGTCACCGAGGGCGGCCATACCCCGACCATCGAGGCAATGCGCCAGGAGCGGATCGTGAATGTCACGCCCGTCGTGCTGTTGACCGAATGCATACGCCGCTTCCTCGGTGCCGTTGACGGCTCGGGCGAGGTTCTTTGCGACTTGGCCGAAGGGGCGGTCGAGATGACCAATCTTCTTGAACGCGCCCGCGAGGATCTGGCGGCGTCCTAGACCGTTTCTGGCCTTTACGGAAGCACCGTGACCGGTTGTCGTGTTCCTGGGGTAGGAGCGTGCCGCGGGGCGTGGCGGAGCCACGGCCAAGGTGCGCGACGCCCTCCCAGGCTCACGAGAACCGGCCCGAAGGGTGGCTTTTGGTGGCCGCCCGCCACGTCGAAACGGCTTGCCGATGCACCGCATCTCCCGCCCTGCTTCTCCTCGCGGATCGACTCACCAAAAGCCGTAACGGCGGTTCCGTAAAGACCAGAAACGGTCTAACCGGTGATTTGCAACAGATTCCGCGCCAGCTTGTCGTCTTCGTCCAACCCGTCGATCTCATCCAAGGGGTCCACCGGCGACAAACGGTGCCGCAACACCTGCTCGGCGATATCGAGACGGCGGCCGCCATGGCCGGTCTTGCGCAGCCTCGCCCCCTCCCAAGCCAGTATCGCCGCCGAGGCCGCGTGATAGAGCGCCCCCGCCGCCTTGCGCGCCGCCGGACCGGGATCGTCATAAGCCGCCACGCGCTTGGCCAGACGCCCCGCGCGCTTGAAGGCGGCGCGGATATCCTCGGCGACCGTGGGGCGATAATCCTCCACCAATCTCAGTCGCTCCTCCAGGATCTCGCCCAGCGCCAGATGCGCGTCGGCGCGTCCGACCGCCCGGTCGATGGCGTCCAGCGCGACGATGTTACTGGTCCCCTCCCAAAGCACGCCGACCTGGGCGTCCCGGACCAGGCGGGCGTTGACGAATTCCTCGATATAGCCGGTGCCGCCGCGCATCTCCATCGCCGCGGTCGCGACCATGAGATTGTCGCGGCAGGCGCGGAACTTGACCAGGGGCGTGAGCAGACGCAGGGCGCCGGCGGCCCGTTCGTCACCGGCATCGGCCTTGGCCATGACATCGGCGGTGAACAGCGATACCGACAGCGCCTGTTCGGTCGGCAGCAGGATCTTCATCAACTGCCGCCGCACCATTGGCCGGTCGATCAACGGCCCGCCGAAAGCCCGCCTTCCACGCGCGCAGGCCAGCGCCTCGTTCAAGCATCGGCGCATCATCCCGGCGGCCCGCACCCCGTGGCTGAGCCGCGAGAGATTGACCTGATCCATCATCTGCTTGAAACCGTTGCCCAGCTCTCCCACCGGCCAGACCTCGGCGCCGTCGAGAACGATCTCGCCACTGGCCATGGACTTGGTCCCGAGCTTGTCCTTCAGGCGGACGATTCGATAGCTGTTGCGACTCCCGTCATCCAGCCGGCGGGGCAGGACAAAGAGCCCAAGCCCCTTGGTGCCGGGACGCGCGTTTTCCGGCCGGGCCAGGATCATCGCGATATCCGCGTCGGCGTGCGAGCAAAACCACTTGTCGCCATACATGCGCCATACACCGTCTTCCAGGCGCGCCTCGGTGGATACCAGACCGACATCGGAGCCGGCTTCCTTCTCGGTCATGAACTGGGTACCACGCAGAAGGGTCTCGCGATCCTGGGAGAGCATGCCCGGCAGGATCTTGGCCTTCAGTGCCTCGTCGGCGTGACGGCGCACCAGATAGGCGGCGGTGTCGGAGACGCTGATCGGGCACATGATCCCGAATTCCGCCTGGGTGAAAAGATAAGTGAAAATGTACTTGGCGGCGGGCGGCAAGGGTTCGGGCCAGCCCAGGACGCCGCCGCGATGGGTCATCGCGTGGAAACCGAAATCAAGAAACCCGATCCGCTCCAGTTCCTTGTAGGCGGGGTGATATTCGATCCAATCCTCGTCGCGCCCGAACCGGTCCCGGGGATGCAGGATCGGCGGGTTTCGGTCGGCGACCGAGGCCAACTCATCCAACTCGCCGCCCGCGATCTCGCCCATCTGGTGATACCGCGGACGCAGATGGGCGCGGAGATCCTCCGGCAGGTACAGCGCCGACAAGGCATCTATATCCGGGTCGATCTCGAAAAAGTTAGCGCCGCGGATATCCGGAGCAACCTTGTCCTCGAGGGTTTCGAGCATGTGTGTTCCCCATGGTCGGGTGGAGGGTTGGATGGAGGGCCGGCGCGTTCGTTGGCATCGATTTTTCGCCCTCTTTGGCGGTCATGATAACGCCGCGCGCCGCGGATCTCGACCGATCAATTCATGGGTTTTTATCA
>JAYOIK010000029.1:0-53093 GCA_038118725.1 Alphaproteobacteria bacterium
CCAAATGGTCACCGAGGACCTCGCCGAGCAACTCCTATCGCATGCTGGAGCGCATAGCATCGTGGCGCGGGCTCCCGGCGGCAACGCGCGCTCGATCGCGCGTCCGTCCGACCGGCGCGTCGATGCCGAGTACGACCTCCGCGATCATCGCGCGCTTGAGCTGATTTATGACGCCTTCATCGCGCTCGTCCAGGGCGAGAACAGGATCATTAAAGTGATCGGGCCATCGCCGAAGGATGGTGGTGTCCTGCTGGCGGTGGAACTCGACGAGACACCGATGCGTTTGGCCATGTACGACTATTCATGGCGCATCCTTAATCTTTCGGTGATCATCTCGCTGATTACTGCGGCGCTGGTGTTCCTTTCTCTGCAATGGCTGATGGTGCGCCCAATGCGGCAGATCACCGAGAGCCTGGTCTCGTTTCGCCGCAATCCCGGAGACTATTCCAGCGACATCGCGCCGGATGGCCGCTCGGACGAGATCGGTATCGCGCTCGGTGAATTGGCGTCGATGAAGTCGGGTTTGCGCGCCGCGCTGCGCCAACGCACCCGGCTCGCGGCCCTGGGCACGGCAGTCAACAAGATCAACCATGATCTTCGCAATATGCTGACGACCGCGACCTTGATCTCCGACCGACTGGCCGAGAGCGAGGACGAGAATGTCCGGCGCATTACCCCGCCGCTGATCCTAGCCATCGACCGAGCCGTGCGTCTCTGTTCTCAGACCATCAACTTCACGCGTGATACCCAGGCATTGGAGGTGACGGAGTTTCCGCTTTCCGACCTGTTGCATGATGTCGAGGCAGAGGTGCAGGCCGGCCAGTTGGAGCCCTTCACGGTGGACTATCCGGGATTGGCGGTGGAGACCGTTCGGGCGGATCGTGACCAGTTGTTCCGAGTGTTCTCGAACCTCGCGAACAATGCCGCCGCCGCCGGGGCCACTTCCTTGACCGTGCGACGCGACGCGGACGATGCCAGGTTCAGATTGTCGATTTCCGATAACGGTCCGGGAATCCCGGAAGGACTGAGGAAGCACCTTTTCCAGCCGTTTCACGCGTCGACCAAGAAGGATGGCGCGGGTTTGGGCCTCGCGATCGCCCGAGACATCGCCCAAGCGCATGGCGGTGAGCTGACATTGGTCGAGTCAAGCGAGGCGGGAACCGAATTTCATCTCGATCTGCCCGTTTCCCGCTCCTGACACTTTCGTTGGGCGGAAAGGCTCTCGATCCCCCGGGAAAGACCAGAAACGATTTAGCGCTTGACCACGACGATGGGCTCGACCGGGCGTGGTTCGAGATCCCAGGGAAAGTAGATCCAGGTGTCCTGACTCACCTCCGTTACGAAGGTGTCGACCAGGGGGCGTCCCGCCGGCTTGGCGTAAACCGTCGCGAAATGGGCCTTCGGCAGGAGAGCGCGAACCGCCTTGGCGGTCTCGCCCGTATCCACCAGATCGTCGACGATCAACCAGCCTTCCCCATCATCGGTCATCGAGGTCGGCTTTATGATGTTCACGTCGCCGCGGGTGCGTTCCTCGACCTTGTCGACCGCGTTGTCCTGATAGCTGACGGCGCTGATGGTATCGATCACCCGAATCTCGAGCTCGCGCGCGACGATCGCCGCGGGAACCAGCCCGCCCCGGGTAATCGCGATCACTCCTTCAAAAGGGCGTTTCTCGAACAATCGCCAGGCCAGCGCCTTGGCGGTTCTGTGCAACTCTTCCCAACTGACAGGGAAGGCCTTTGAATAACTGACATCCGCCGTATCGTTCACGCCCCGTCTCCAATCCACTTGCCGAGGGGTCACTTAATCCGGAACCCGGGGCGATGGCAATACGAGACATGCGACGCGTGGCAGTAGAGGGCGATGTCAGGCCCCGAGATCGGCAAGCGGGACGATGGAGACGCCGGCGATCCGCCAGGCGCCATCGTCCATCTTCTCCATGAAGTAGACGACCATGGCGGATCTTCCGTTCGGCCCGACCATCAGAACATTTTGGGCAAGTCGGCCGCTCTGTTCCTCTAGGCCCTTGAAGGAGACCATGCGTGGCCTGTGAACGATGGAATACCCGCCCATAACCATGCGGCGGAACGTATCCGGGGAGCCGAATTTTCTCTGAATGAACGGCGCCGCATAGCTAAAGGCTTCCAACCAATCATCGCGCTTGAGGGCATCAAGCTGCTTTTCGATGACCCCGCGAATAAGTTTGGCGTCCGCGTCGTCGACATCGGCGTTGCTCGCCAGGGCCGGAAGTGTCAGGGAAATCCACGGCAACAGGACGGCAAGTAAGACTATCCGTTCGATGCGCCGCATGATTCGTCCCTCCGCTTGGTCATCCCTTCTTTCTACGCGCCACCACGACGCATGGATCACCAAGATATGCGGGAGAATGGCGTCGAGCGGTTAGCGGATGTAAAGCCGGACCTCGTTACCGCCGCTCGCCACAGTCGTGGCGGACAGCGATACCCGGCTCGGCGGCAAACCCATATCCACCAAGGCGCGAAGCACGGATTGCGCGTTCCGGCGCGCGCTATTGGCGTTCAGCGAGGATTGCGCGGTTCCGCCACTCAGCGTGCTGACGGAAACCAGATAGAACGAAGCATCCGGCTGGCGTTGCAGCGCCCGGTTGACCGCCGTGTACAGCGCTTGCTGATAGTTCACGTCCGGGCGGTCGAAGCGAATAACCACCAGGGGACGCCGTGAGTCCGAACGGGCGCTGGGACGCGCGATACCGCCGACCGTCGGCCGAGAGTTGGCGTGGGTATAGGCGGTGCTTGCCAGGCTGGGGCCGAAGAACTCCCCATTCTTGATCGCCAGCGCCAGGGTGTTCAGATCATTCCGCTCGGTGGAAACGTAATTCGACTGTCGGCGAATATCGTCGCTGAGCTCGGTGAGCAAGCGATCGATCAGCACGACGGTTCGGTTCACGTCATCCTCGAGCACCTCAAGTTGCCGGTGATCCTCGTCAATCGCGCCGGAAAGCCCGAACGCGGCGCGGGTCGCCTCCAACAGATAACTCGACATCGCCGCGTCCGCCGCCACTCGGTTCGAGAGTGCGTTCATGCGGCCGATATCCGTATTGATCTTCTCAAGCTCGATCTGTGACTGGTTCCAGGCGCTGACCAGTTGCGGGTTACCGGGCGTGGTGCCGAGTTGCAGGCGCGAGCGAATGCCGGCGACTTGGGCGTGATAGCCTTGGGCATTCGCGATGGTCTGCTGGCGAACCGCCTGCAGATCGGCGTTTTCCTTGTTGATCGAGGCTTGCAGCCGGGTCAGGTCGTCGCGCAGCTGCGCCACCTTGTTGCCCACGAAGGTGCCCGTTGATTGTCCGGCGCGCGGGGGCTCAACCTGGAAATTAGTGCTGCCCAGGCGCGGCGGGGCCTGCCCGGCGCTGGGATTGACGAGAGGTTGTCCCGAGGACTCTCCCGCCGAAGGTTTGATCGGCACCACGTTCGAAGCGGATGCAACCGTCGGAGCGGAGGAAGACGGCGCCTCGCCCGACAGGGACGGCCACAGCGCGTCGGTGGAGAAGGAGCAGCCTCCGAGCATTAACACCGTGCTCAGAACGGCGATCGGCAACCGTATTTGGACCATTTTACGCCATCACCCTGGCATTCTGTTTTCGTTTTCGCGATCATCCCAAATCACCCGTGATCAGCCCCAACCCGGCGCTTTCGCACCTTCGTTCGACCAATCACACCCGTGTATTTTGGACTCAATCGAGAAGGATCTGTACGCCAACCAATCCCTTCCTTATGATGAATCCACCCCCCACTAGGTGACCGTAAGCCGCGAATTTCAATGGGATAGTACAGAAACCGACTCTTAGCCACAAGGTGTTTCGCCACATGACTTTTTTTCGTTCTTCCCCTTGCCATCGCAAACCGGTTTGAGTACCTTCCGCAACCTTTCGCGGGACAAGTCCCGCGCGGGGCGCCCGTAGCTCAATTGGATAGAGTGCCTGACTACGGATCAGGAGGTTGGGGGTTCGAATCCTCCCGGGCGCGCCACCTTTTCGAAAATCAGGAAAGTTTGCGACGTTGATCTCGTCCCGACATGAAGTCAGGCGATTTTTGGTCATATATTCCAGTGGTTTGCGCGTTTTTCGCGCGCGAGACACCGATGCCGTGTCTCGCGTTCCGAGGCGCCGGGCCAGGCCGCTTTTGAAGGGGCGTTGCCTAAGAGTCGCCGAAAAGGAAGGCCAGCATCGCGAATCGGCTGCCGGCGCGCATGTCGACCACTTCATGCAGGAGGGAGCAGGAAAACACGATCGCGGTGCCCGACGCGGGTTTATAAAGTTGGTCGCTGAACTCCGGAAAGCGAAGTTCGGCGCCTTCATAGTCTTCGGCGTTAAGATTGATGGTAACCGCGAATCGGCGGTGCGCAACGGATGGTTCGACATTGTCGCGGTGCCCCATCCGCTCGCCGCCGCGCTCTCCCTCATAGCGCGCGATCCGGTATCGTTCGTGCCGGGTGATCGGATAGTTGAAGGCTTTCTGAATTTCTGGGAACAATCGCGTCCGTAGACGTTCGGTGATGAAGGCCTGGGTATCGGTCTCGACGACCCAATGGTCGACGCGATCCTGCCGGCCGAGATCGGGGATGCGCATCTTGCAATCGGTTTTGCGATTGCCCAGCGCGGAATGCCCCGGCTCAACGAATTCCTGGCCTCTGGTGTGGAAAACAGACATGAGATGCGCGTTGTCGGCGGCGCTGAACACATCCGGGACCGCGAGAACTGGCGGGTGAATGGCCGGTGTGTTCAAGCGCGGGTCACGGGCGCGCCGCTCGATCCGGGACAGAAGATTCTCAAATGCCTCCGAGCCGGCTTCCCCGTTGATCCGATCGATCGCGTGAAGATTGGCGCCGACAACCAACAATGTCGGGGCATCGTTGGCCCCGCCGACCAGCGCGAAACCATCTCCAGAATTGTCCATGAGGCGCATCGCGCCAGCCTTCAACTCGCCAATATCCCGAGCTGGAGCTGGAGCTGGAGCGCCGGCAACGGGTATGCCGACGATACCGGTCGCTCGAGGGCCGCCTCCCA
Source organism: Alphaproteobacteria bacterium (assembly GCA_038118725.1). Taxonomy (GTDB): domain Bacteria; phylum Pseudomonadota; class Alphaproteobacteria; order Thalassobaculales; family Thalassobaculaceae; genus JADHLJ01. Next base: position 5,045 of record JAYOIK010000029.1, read on the forward strand.
AACCCGGCAACCCGGCCGTTCCGGCGAGCGGCGCGGCGGCTGGGCCGGCTGGAACCACCAGGAAACTCCGCGCTCCCAGGTCTTCAATCCGGTCGCGATGATCGGTTAGCGTCGCCAACAGGGCGCTTGTCGCCTTGGTGTTCTTACCGGCGAAGACCAGGAAGTTGACGCGGCCGGCCATCGGCGGCGCGGCGGTATCGATAACCTCGCCGCGGGGGCCGGTCAGGGCAAGGCGCGGCAAAATGTCGCCGGGCTCGATTGGGGCAGTGGCCCGTGAAGGTTGTCGCATCCGAGAAGTTCCCTATTCGCCCGCGCCATTCTAACGGTTCCGTCCCCAAACGAAAACCGGCCCCACGAGGGGGCCGGCTCCGTGACGCCATCTCCGGATGGAGCGGCGGCGATTGGTCTTAGTAGATGTTCTGCGCGGAAACCATCGCGTAGAGCATCGGCACCGACAACAGGGTGTTGGTGCGCGAGAACAGCATCGCGGTCCGGGCGGACGCGGCCTTGACGTCGGCCTCCGCCTCGACGAGACCCAGGGCCCGCTGCTGGTTCGGCCAGATGACGAACCAGACGTTGAACCACATGATGGTTCCCAGCCACATGCCGATGCCGATCGCGGTCGCCTTCGGCGTGCCGTTTTCGCCGAGACCCAGCGCGATGGCGTCCACCAGATAGCCGTTCATCCACGCCAGGATGAGACCGGTGATCAGGGTCGCCATGGCGCCCCAGCGGAACCAGAACAACACGGCCGGCGCGATGACCTTGCCGATGGCCGGCTTTTGATCATCCGGGATATTCGGCATGTTCGGGATCTGCACGAAGTTCAGATACCAGAGCAGGCCGATCCACATCACACCGGACAGCACATGCAGCCAACGCAGGAAAAAGGCGAAATAGGAGTGGTCGAAGGCCAGGGCCTCGCCGGTGACATTGGTAACAAACAGCACCATGATGATCGTCAGCACGATGCCGGCGATAATCGTGTTGCGTAGACTTGTGAGAATAGCGGCCATGGGATTTCCCCCTCAATTGCAACCATCGTTTGGGCGCCCGAACTGGGCACCGGGCGCTAGATAAGATGCGTACGGAACGCGGATTCTAAGTGAGTCGCGCTCGGTATGAAAGAGTCGACGTGTGAAAACAAGCGGAACTTGCCGCATTAGCGTATGATTCATGTGCTTGATAAGTCGTGAAGGGGCGCAAAAACGCGCTTGTCGGAATCAAATCGGAGTAGGGACGAGGCAATGCTTATCGCTCAGTTGACCGATCTTCATCTCGGCGTGCCCGGGGATTTGGCGTATGGGCAAGTTGACCCCGCGGCGAATTTCCGTGCCGCTCTCGACACGGTGACATCGCTGGCGACGCGCCCCGATATGATCCTTCTGACCGGGGATCTCGCGGATAGTGGCCTGGACGAAGCCTATTCCTGGTTGGACGGCGAACTCGCCCGCCACGGTATTCCATCCTATGTGATTCCCGGCAATCACGATCTGAGAGCGCCGATGCGCGCGGCTTTCGGGCATCGCGGATATCTGCCCGAGGACGGCTTTCTGCAATTCGCGATCGATGCCGGACCCTTGCGCGTGGTCGCGCTGGACACGGTGATCGAGTACCAGACGGATGGCCGACTCTGCGCCGAACGACTTTCCTGGCTCTCGGATCGTTTGGCCGAGAACAGAACGACGCCCACATTGATCATGATGCACCACCAACCATTGCTGACCGGAGGTCCCTTCGACGCCATGGGGATCGACGGTCGCGAGGCCCTTGAGGCGGTGATCGCCAAGGCCCCGAACGTCGAACGGGTCATCTGTGGGCATATGCATCGCGCGGTGACCAGCGCCTGGGCCGGGACCACCGTCTCCGTCTGTCCGGCGACGGCGTTCCAGTTCGATTTGGACCAGGCCGACCCGACAACCTTTCGCGTGAGGGCCGAGCCGCCGGGCTACCAGCTTCACCACTGGCGTCCCGAAACTGGTCTGATCAGCTACACCGCGACCGTAACGGAGGCGCCGGTTCTGAAGGAACGCGCCAACGGGTAGGAGGGAGTGCCTACCCGTGGCTCCAATTGTCGGGATCGTCGTTGTCCCCCGGCGATAGACCGAGCACGTCGCCGTCGGTGCTGACACCCAGGCCGAGGACCGTGCGGTTGGCGTAGGCGAAATAGCTGACCACCTGATTGACCTCGAGGATGCGGCCATCGTCCATGCCGGCCTCGCGCATGTCCTTCACCAGACCCTCGTGCATCTCCGCCGGCGCGCGGGTCAGCGCCCGGGCATAGCGCATGGCGGCGAGTTCCTCGCCCTCGAAGTGATCTTCGGGACGCTCCGCCTCCAAGGCCTTGCGCATCGCATCGGCCCGAGCCTTGTCGCCCACCAGGCGGGTGAGGCCGGCGAAGTGATGCTCCACGCAATAGGCGCAGCCGTTGAGCAGGCTGACATAGACGCCCAGAGCCTCCAGGAACCATTTCGGCACCTGGTTGGCCGAATGGTGCAGCACGTATTTGTAAATGTGCATGTGCCCTTCCATGGAATGCGGGCGCAGGGAATGGGCCATCATGATGTTGTCGACATTGTTGTCCGGCCCCTTGACCCGATCGTAGAGGGTCCTGAGGCGGCCCTTGGCCTCTTCATAGGCGACGGTGGTGATCCAGGTCATCGGACGGTTCCAGCGTGAGTTATCGGATGGCGCATGGAAGCGGGCATTGAGGGGCCCGGTCAAATGGAAACGGTCAAATGGAAACGGTCAAATGGAAACCAAGGTTGCGTGATCGAGGGTTTGACGGGAAGCTGACGCTGCGGGCGAATGCGAGGGGCGTGATGGCGGAGAAATCAACCAAGGTGCTGGTCCACGACGACCATGCGCATCTGTACCGTGATCTACTGGAAGCAGAGGCCGGGATCACCTTCATCGTGCATGACCGCTATGCCGGGCTCGCCGAGGCGGCGCGGGCGTTCGAACCCGAGGTTGTGATGAACTTCAGATTCGCCGGGAATCCGTATCCGCGGGAGGCCTTCATCGATCTGCCGAGCTTGCGCTGGGTTCATGTGTCCGGTTCGGGCAGTGATCATCTGGCGCCGTGGGATCGGGATCGCGTGACCGTGACGAATTGCGCCGGGTTCCAGGCGGAAGTGATGGCGGAATACGCGATCGGCGCGATCTTGGCGCATAATTTCAGGTTCCCCGAGTTCATCGCCGACCGACAGGCGCGCCGATGGGCGGAAAAGCATGTGCGCCCGGCCCGAGGCGGCACGATGCTGATGATCGGGCTCGGCCCCATCGGCCAGGCGATCGCCCGGCTCGCGAGGGGGATCGGCATGCGGGTGAGCGGTCTTAATCGCGACGGCCGCCCGGTGGAAGGGATCGAGCGGGTCTTTCCCGCGAACGCGCTACGGGAAGCGGTATCGGGCGCCGATGTGGTGGTTCTGGCGATACCGTTGACCGAAGAGTCACGCGGTTGGTTCGACGCGAGGGCGATCGCGGCGATGAAGCTCGACGCGCTGCTGATCAACATGGCGCGTGGCAATATCGTCGACGAGGCGGCACTTGCCGTCGCTCTGTCTTCGAACCGGCTCAGAGGGGCGGTGCTGGACGTGTTCTCCAGCGAGCCGCTTGACCCCGCCAGCCCGCTTTGGTCCCTCGATAACGCGATCCTCACGCCGCATGTGTCCAGCGTCTGGGAGGGATGGCAGCGAGCGGCCGCGGAAATCTTCGTGGACAATCTCGGCCGCTACCGCGCCGGAGAGCCACTGTCCAATATCGTCGATTAGGCGGTCGATTGATCTTCAGCTTATAAGCGCGCCGCAGCGGGCGACCACATGCTTCAGTGCCTCGGTCGGATCACCGAGCCGAACCTTTTCCACCGCCTTGGCGGCGCGGATGGCCAGTGGCTTGTCGCGTACCATTTTTCGGACCGCGTCGGCGATCCGCTTCGGGGTCCAGTCGCCCTCGACAACCACCGCCGCGCCGAGCGTTTCGACCCCGCGCGCGGTAACCAGATGTTCGAGATTCCAGGGCACGATCAACTGCGGGGTCCCCGCTTGGGTCGCCGCGACGGCGGTGGATAGGCCGCCATGGTGGACGATGAGACGGGCGCGCGGGAGGACCGTCTCGAAAGGTTGCGGCGCGCGGTGGATCTTGAAACGAGGGCTTGAAAGGGCTTCGGCCTCCCTTGGGCCAAGATCCGAGATATACGCCTCGCATGACACCCCCGCCTGGGACACTCCCGCGATTGTCTTGCGCAACTCGGGTTGGCGGCCGGGCATGTAGAAAAAGACGCTCGCGTTCTCGCGTTCGACCTGGGGGAGCGGTCGCATCCCGGTCGGCAGGTTGAAGGGGGGAAGTTGTGGCGCCGCGCGATAGGCGGCATAGGGATCCACGAGGGGGACGGAAAACACGCAGGTCTCGTCGCCGCTGAGGGCATCGGCGAGAAACTCCAGCGCCGGTTCACCGCGCCTTGAGAGAACCGTGTTTATCGCGGCCAGGATTTTTTCCTCATGATCGACGCTGAAAGCCTCGAGCTTCGATTGCCATGGTCTGATCGGCGGCAAGGCGCGCCCGGCGGGCGGGATCGTATAGCCGTTTCCGACCATCATCATCGGGACCCGGCCACGTGCCGCGAGACGCAGGGTCGGACAGAAGTCGCCGAGCACGAGATCGGGTTTGTAGGCATTGATCAGGCCGCTCCATGCCTCCACCCGCGCCGCCAGGGCCGCCGTGTTACCGTATCCGATGAGGTTGAGGACATCGGCGAAACTGTGGGTCGGGATCTTTCGAGCCTCGGGATTGCGCGGCATTTCCCATCTCGGCCCGCCGACCACGATGAACCCGGGCAGGGCTTTTCCGGTTTCCGGATCGAGAAAAGCCGAGGCTCGGTCCAGGTCCTGGAGCGCCACGACGATCTCGGCGCCGCCATCGCGCAAGGCGGTGACGATTGGCTTGAGGCGGGTGACATGGCCGAGCCCGGCGCCGAACTCCCAGCCACACAGAATGCGAGGGGTGCTCACGACCTCGTGCTCTCCCGTCTCGGCTTTCCGTGTGTCTCGACATCCATGCCGACTTTCCTTTCCGCCAATTTCTCCGCATAGTGCCGCTGTCGCGTGGGAGGTCAAGATACCTTCCGTGTCGCCGGGGATCGGGCTCCCAACTGGATTTGCACCATGGTCGCGTCGTTTCAGCCAATTCTGGAAAGAGCCGCTGCTAACAAGGGCGGCATGGCGGCGCTGGAGGCTCTGCTGCCGCGTCCTCTCCCTCCCGAGGAACTGGCGGCGATCCCGGATGATCGCTGGCTGTCGATGATGACCAAGCGAATCTTTCAATCGGGTTTCGTGTGGTCCGTGGTCGAGGCGAAATGGGACGGGTTCGAGGCCGCCTTCGAGGGGTTCGAGCCGCGCCGCGTCGCGATGTTCCACGATGAGGATCTCGACCGCCTGGTCTCCGATGCCGCCATCATTCGCAATGGAGCGAAGATTCGCTCGGCGATCGAGAATGCGCGTTTCCTGGTCGATCTAGCCGAAGAGAATGGCGCCGCCGCGGCCAAGGTCTTCGCCGACTGGCCGGATGTGGACTATATCGACCTGCTTGAGATGTTGAAAAAACGTGGTAGCCGGCTTGGCGGCAATACCGGGCGATACGTGCTACGATCGATGGGCAAGCCCGCCTTCGTGCTGTCCAAGGATGTCGTCGCGGCGCTGATCCGCGAGGGCGTGGTGGAGAAATCGCCGAGCTCGAAAAAGGCGATGGCCGCGACCCGCGAGGCCTTCAACCAATGGAGCCAGGAAACCGGACGGGACCTGTCGGCCCTCAGCCGGATTCTGGCGGCGAGTGTCTGATGTCGGAATTCTTTACCCGTCCGCCGGAAATCCCCGAGGAGGAACTGAACGCGCCTCGGATCATCCTGCCGGAAACCGCGCTGACCCGCACCGTCGCGACGGTGTTGATGATGATCTGGGCATGGTGGTGGTGGAACGGCCATGCCGACGGCGCCTATTGGGTGATACCGGCGGTGGCCATCCTGGCCGCCGGCGAGGTCTCGCCGCATTGGTTCAGACCCGTTGTCTTCCTGTGGTGGCCGCTTTCCTTCGTGGTGCGGCCGATCGTCTGGCTGATCCTAACGGTGACCCGGGCGGTTGTCCCCGTGGCCTATAGAAAGCGGCAACAGGTCCTGAAGCCCCTAAGCTTCAAGGAAATCAACGCGGCGCTGGACGAGGCCCGCGAAGAGAAGGAACGGCGCGAGCGGGAAGAGAAGTCGCGCGACGGCGACTGAAACCCGCTCGTTCTCGCCGGTCCGTCACACGTCCAAATTCGCGACCTTAAGCGCGTTTTCCTGGATGAAGTCGCGGCGTGGCTCGACCAAATCGCCCATCAGGGTGGAGAAAACTTCTCCGGCTTGCTCGGCATGGTCGATGCGAACCTGCAGTAGGGTCCGCTGGTTCGCGTCCAGCGTGGTTTCCCAGAGCTGATCGGGGTTCATTTCGCCGAGACCCTTGTAACGATTGATCGCCAGGCCCTTGCGTCCGATATCCTGAATGGCCCCGGCCAGCCCGACGGGGCCGTCAATCGTCAGCGTCTCGTCCTTGACCTCAAGAGCCGCGGGTTTGCTGTACAGAGTTTGCAATTCCTTCGTCATGGCGTCGAGACGCCGGGCTTCGGGCGTCCGGATCAGGATCGCGTCGATCCGATAGCGCTCGGTCACGCCTCGCAAGGTACGCTCGAAGCGCATCTCCTGGCGCTCGGCGTCGAACACACCGCTCCAGCCGCGCTCGATATCCTCGGACAGTTGGTCCAGGCGTTGCGCGATATAGGTGACCGCTTCCTCGGCATGCTCAAATCCTTGCGGGCCCATCACGCCGGCGACGGCGCATTGCTCAACCACGATGCGCGAGCCGACCCGGCGCACTAGGACGTCGATCATCGACCGCGCCTCGCAGGCTTGCTCGACCGAGGCGACGAGATCGGCGCCGACAATGGCGGAGCCGTCCGCCAAGCGCAGGGTCGCGCCCTCGACGCCGTTCTGGTTCAGATAGTTCTCCATCGCCTTGTCGTCCTTGAGATAGGTCTCGGACTGGCCACGTTTCGCGCGATAGAGCGGGGGTTGGGCGATGTAGAGATATCCGGCTTCGACCAGTTCCGGCATCTGCCGGAAGAAGAAGGTTAGCAACAAGGTGCGGATATGCGAGCCGTCCACATCGGCGTCGGTCATGATGATGATCTTGTGATAACGCGCCTTGGTGATATCGAACTCGTCATGGCCGATACCGGTTCCGAGCGCCGTGATCATCGTGCCGATTTCCTGGCTCGACAGCATCTTGTCGAAGCGCGCGCGCTCGACGTTTAGGATCTTGCCGCGCAGGGGCAGGATCGCCTGGGTTCGACGGTCGCGGCCCTGCTTGGCGGAGCCGCCGGCGGAATCGCCCTCGACCAGGAACAATTCGGCCAGCGACGGGTCGCGTTCCTGACAATCCGCGAGTTTGCCCGGCAGACTGGAGATGTCGAGCGCCCCCTTGCGCCGGGTCAGCTCCCGCGCCTTGCGGGCCGCCTCGCGCGCCGCCGCCGCTTCATAGGCCTTGGTGACCACCTTGCGGGCATCCGCGGGATGTTCCTCGAACCATTGTTGCAAGCGATCCGAGACAGCCGACTCAACCACCGGTCGGACCTCCGAGGAGACCAATTTGTCCTTGGTCTGGGATGAGAATTTCGGATCCGGAACCTTGACGGAAAGCACGCAGGTCAGTCCCTCGCGCGCGTCATCGCCCGATAGCTGGGTCTTTTCCTTCTTGGCGATCCCGCTTTCCTGGGCATAGGCATTGATGGTCCGCGTCAACGCCCCCCGGAAGCCCGCGAGATGCGCGCCGCCGTCACGCTGGGGGATGTTGTTGGTGAAACACAACATCGTCTCGTGATAGCTGTCGGTCCATTGCAGGGCCAATTCGACGGTAATCCCGTCGCGTTCATTGGTCATGACCACGGGGTCGTGCAAGCCTTGGTGGGAGCGGTCGAGATACTCGACGAAGGCCTTGAGGCCGCCTTCATACTCCAGTTCAATGACCTTCGGCTCGGCCTCGCGGTCATCCCGTAACTGGATGTGAACGCCGGAGTTCAGAAACGCCAACTCGCGCAGGCGGTGTTCCAGGCGGGGTAGCTCGAAATCAACGTTGGTGAAGGTTTCGCGCGACGGGGTGAATGTGACCTCCGTGCCGGTCCGGCCGACGGCGTCGCCGGTGATCTTCAGATTGTCGTCCGGCACCCCGTGTTGAAAGCGGATGAAATGTTCCTTGTCATCGCGCCAGATCCGCATCTCGAGCGATTCCGAGAGCGCGTTGACCACGGAAACGCCGACGCCGTGCAGGCCGCCTGAAACCTTGTAGGAGTTTTGGTCGAATTTTCCGCCGGCGTGGAGCTGGGTCATGATGACCTCGGCGGCCGAGACACCCTCCTCGTGGTGAATGTCGACGGGGATCCCGCGTCCGTTGTCCCGCACCGTGGTGGAGCCGTCGCCGTTCAAGATCACCTCGACCAGATCGCAATGTCCAGCCAAGGCCTCGTCGATGGCGTTATCCACGACCTCGTAGATCATGTGGTGCAGGCCCGAGCCGTCGTCGGTGTCACCGATATACATCCCCGGACGCTTGCGAACGGCGTCGAGGCCGCGCAGAACCTTGATCGATCCGGCGTCGTAATCGCTATCGTCGCCTTCGGTGGGGATCGGGGTGTCGGACATGATATCGCCTATCTTTGCGTGAACGCGGTCGTTTCCGGGGCGGTTTGTGTTGTATTGGCTAGTGTCGGGTTAACGCACCGTCGTGAACGGTGAAATGTTGCGCGCGATCGGTGATTGCGTCGAACAGAGCGGTGTCCGTGCCGGTCAGCCAAGCCTGGCTGCCGAGGGTGTCGAGTATATCATAAAGCGCGGCGCGGCGCTCTTGGTCCAGATGCGCGGCGACTTCATCGAGCAGCAAGAGTGGCGCATCGCCCAAATCCCGTGCCCGCAGGCGGGCATGCGCCAGGACAATGGCGATCAGCAGGGCTTTTTGCTCGCCCGTGGAGCATTGCCCCGCCGGCATGTTCTTGATCGAATGGACGACCCGGAAGTCGCCACGATGGGGCCCCGGTACCGGCGCGGCCTCGCCGGCGGATACGTGCCTCGCGCGGGCGAGCGCGTCGCGGAACCGATCCTCGGCGTCCAATGCCGGTCCGTCATCCAACCAGCCTTCCACCTCTCCATCGAGCGACAGGATGGCGCCGGGGAAGGGGCCGTGACCGACGCCGGCGAGCGGCGCCAGACGATCGATCAATTCACGCCGCGCCGCCGCGACGGCGACGCCGGAGGTCGCGATCTGTTCCTCGAGCGCGAGATGCCACGACGCGTCGGTGCGTCCCTGGCGCAGCAACCGTCCCCGTTCGCGAAGGGCGTGGGTGTAGCCGTTCATCCGTCCCGCGTGCTGTGGGTCGAAAGCGTAGACCAGCCGATCGAGAAACCGCCGTCTTTGGCTCGCGCCTTCCGTGAACAATCGGTCCATCTGCGGCGTCAGCCAGGAGATCGCGAGATACTCACCAAGCAGGGTCTGCGACTTGGCCGGGGCCCCGTCAATCCGGACCAGGCGCTTATCCCCACCGGTATCGGATTGGGGGTCACGACCGGTCCCGATGGTGGTGCGGCCCATCGCGGTTTCCAGGTCGGCCGAAATCGCCCAGGCGGACGGGGTAGCCTCGATGGCGTCATCGGCGCGGTCGATATCACCGAGGCGCGCGCGCCTTAGGCCCCGACCCGGCGCCAGGAAGGAGACGGCCTCGAGTAGGTTGGTCTTTCCCGCGCCGTTCGGGCCGGTCAGGACCACCGGCGCGCGTTCCAGCTCCAGTTTCAAGGTCGCGTAGTTTCGAAAGTGGGACACCATGAGGCGCCGCACCGCCGGGCCAATCGGCCCCGTGTTCGCAATCTCCATCTCTTCGAGCACGTGGGCGCTCGCGGTCATTGGATCACCGGGTTGGTCTCGGGCACCGTCGACGTCACTTGCGCTCAGACCCGCATGGGCATGAGAACGTAGAGCGAGGTCTCGTCGTCCTGGTCACGCACGATGGTCGGCGACGCCGCGTCCGCGAGAGAGAAAACCGCGCCCTCGCCCTCGATCTGATTGGCGATATCGAGCAGGTATCGGGAATTGAAGCCGATTTCCATCGGACCGGCGGCGTAGCTGACTTCCAATTCCTCGCGCGCCGTCCCACTTTCCGGGCTGCTGGCGCTGAGCACCAGATTGCCGTCGTTCAACTGCAATTTCACCGAACGTGATTTCTCGGTGGAGATCGTCGCGACCCGGTCCACCGCGTCGGCGAAGATCTTGCAATTGACCTGAAGCGTCTTGTCGTTGCCGGTCGGGATGACCCGCTCATAATCCGGGAAGGTGCCGTCAATCAGCTTGGTCGTCAGAACCGTGTCACCAAAGGCAAAGCAAAGCTTGCTCTCGGATAGGGAGATCGAGATTTCGCCCTCGGTATCCTCGATCAGCTTGTGAATTTCATTGATCGCCTTGCGGGGAATAATCACCGCCGGCATATCGGCGGCCCCTTCGGGGAGCGGCATTTCCACCCGCGCCAGACGGTGGCCGTCGGTCGCGACCGCGCGCATCACCGAAACTTCGTTGGAAGTGGTGGCGTGCAGATAGATGCCGTTCAGATAGTACCGGGTTTCCTCGTTGGAGATCGCGAACCGGGTGCGGTCGATCATCGATTTGGCGTCCGCGGCCGCCAGGCTAAAGCGATGCGGCATGTCCTCGCCGCTCATCGAGGGAAACTCGTCCGCCGGAAGCGATGGCAGGGTGAAGGACGCGCGCCCGGAAGTAACGGCGACGCGTCCGGATTCTCCCGTTGCCTCGAGGCTTACCTCGGATCCGTCCGGAAGCTTGCGGATGATGTCGTAAAGGGTATGAGCGGGAACCGTCAGGGTGCCGTCGCTGGCGACGTTACAATCGACGGACTCGACGATATCCATGTCCATGTCGGTGGCGGTCAGGCTCAACCGGCCACTTCCGGCCTTCACCAGCACATTGGCGAGAATGGGAATGGTGTTGCGTCGTTCAACGACACTTTGCACATGCCCCAGCGGTCTTAGAAGCGCCGCGCGATCAATGGTGAATTTCATTGGCCTATCATCGTCCAAAACGTGTTCTTCAATGCCTGGGAAACGCAGAGCGCGAAGCTCATTCGGGACCCTTGGTCCAGACGCGAATCACCGACGGGGCATTATAGCATGATTGTCGGCGAAAAGGCGGATTTTCCGCTCTCCGAGCAACCGGATCCGTGCATGGAGCTGAAACACCCGCGGCACGACCCGAGGTGCTCAAGACTCCAGCATGCGCTGCAATAAATCGACCTCGTCATTGAATTGCTTGTCGATGGAACGCAATTCATCGACCCGCTTCACGGCATGCAGGACCGTCGTGTGGTCCCGACCGCCGAAACGCCGGCCAATATCCGGCAAGGAATGCTGTGTGAGATGCTTCGACAGATACATCGCCACCTGTCGAGGCCGCGCGACGGCCCGGGAACGGCGCGTCGAATGCATGTCCGCCAGCCTGATCTCGAAATGCGTGGCGACCTGGCGTTGGATGTCCTCGACCGTGACCCGGCGGTCGTAGGCGCGCAACAGATCGTGCAGAACTTCCTGGGTGGTCTCCAGGGTGATGTCGCGACCGACCAGCGTGGCATGCGCGACGATGCGGTTCATCGCGCCTTCCATTTCCCGGACATTCGAGGTGACCTTGTGGGCCAGGAACTCGAGCACCCGGCTCGGAATCTCGACCCCGAGTTTCTCGACCTTGGATTGGAGAATACCGAGGCGCAGCTCGTAGGTCGTCGGATGAATATCCGCCACCAACCCCCAGCCCAGCCGCGAGCGGAGCCGCTCCTCCAGTCCCTCGAGATCGGTCGGTGACTTGTCGGCGGAGATAATGACCTGACGGTTCTGATCGACCAGAGCGTTGAAGGTGTGGAAAAACTCTTCCTGGGTCGAATCCTTTCCGCCGATGAATTGTACATCATCGATCATAAGGACATCGACCGAACGGAACTGGTCCTTGAATTCCACCGTGTCCTTGAAGCGCAGGGCCCGGATGAACTGATACATGAACTTCTCGGCCGAAAGATAAATCACCCGGCGGGCGGGATCGCGGCGCCGGATCTCCCAGGCGATGGCGTGCATCAGATGGGTTTTGCCGAGTCCCACGCCCCCATAGAGGAAAAGCGGATTGAACGGCACGCCGTCGCTCCCGGCAACCCGCCGCGCCGCCGCGTAGGCTAGTTCGTTCGGTTTGCCGACCACGAAGTTCTCGAATGTGAATCGCGGGTCGAGACGGCCATTCACCGGGTCGATGGTTTGGCCGTCGATCAAGGTCGAGGTCGATGGGCGCGCCGGGGCATCTGTTTCGCCATCCCGACCCTCGGCGTCGTCGTCCGAAAAAGTATCGGCGTCGTCGTTAATATCGGCGGAGTTGTCGGACGCGACCTTTGGCACGGTCCGACTGGGGCGACCCGCGGCCATGATCCGGACCCCATCGACGCCGTCGTTGCTCTCAACGGCCCAGGCAAGCGCCAGGCGATCCTCGAACTGCGTGATGATCCGGTCCCGGAAAAACGGCGTGGGCGCGACAAGGATCGCCGTCCCGTCCTCGACCCGATCCATGGTGAGGGATCGAAGCCAGTTGCGGTACACGGACTCGCCGACTTCCCGACGCATGCGCGCGCGAACACGCGCCCATTGCTTGTCGATGGATACCGGGCGCTCCTCAGTCATCGAAGGGTCCCCGCGACACGGTCATCGACAGGTGACGGACCGGTGGGATACGACGAAAACCAATGGCAACCGGCATAATCGAGCGCCCCCAAATTCCGGATTTCCAGTGTCGGCGTCTTGTCGCCGGTCCTTACTGGAAACCCTACAAATCAGCCCCCTCGGCCAATTGAATTACTTGGTCTACGCCAAATTTTCAATCGCCGTGTTCTCTTATTCGCGAACAATCCAGCAAGGGGATTTTCGCGAAACCCAATAACAACTCTGAAGAGTTTTTGGGTTATCTTCGATTTGTCCCGGTAAATTCGTATGAATTTCTCGAGATTTAGTGCCACGCAACCGTTTTGCAAGAATTTTCTTTTAAAACACCACGACTTTTCATCGTCTGTTCTTGCTCCGCACCACCCTTGGACGATGTGCCAACCTACCTTCGAGGCGGCGTCGTTGCAACCACGCAGACAGAAAAAAAGCAGAAAAATCGACTCGCCATCGCGGTACGGCGCTTGGGTGTGACGGCGCCAAATTCGGTTGTTGTTTTGAATCAATACGTTGCTCGCCGCAACCGATATCAAAGGCCAAGAATCGCCTCTAGGCGCGATCTGGAACCATGCATTGCTTCGTTCGGGACATGTAAGATTCAGGTGGCGATGACGACAAACGGCCGCGAGCAAGCTCGCGGCCGTTCAAACCCGGTGTCTTGTCCGAAATGGCGTCAGGCGGCCATCGCCTTGATCCGCTTGGAAAGCCGAGAAAGCTTTCGCGCCACGGTGTTCTTGTGCAGAACGCCCTTGGTGACGCCGCGATGCATCTCGGGTTGCGCGACCTTCAACGCCGCGTTGGCGGCTTCCTGATCACCGGAGGCGATCGCGACTTCGACGCGCTTGACGAAAGTGCGAACCCGCGAGATCCGCGCGTGATTGATTACCCGACGCTTTTCGTTACGACGGATCCGCTTCTTGGCGGATAGATGGTGAGCCATGCTGAATGTCCCGGCTGCCGGCGCTTAATAGAGAGCGCGGGTTATAGACAGGGCGAGCCCGCGCGTCAACGACGATTCAATGCTCGTCATCAACGATTTTTGAAACTCGGCTGGCGTTTCTCGGCGAAGGCCGCCATGCCTTCCTTCTGATCCTCCGTCGCGAAGGTTGAATGAAACAGTCGGCGCTCCACCCGAATGCCCTCGGCGAGGACGGTTTCATAGGCCCGGTTCACCGCTTCCTTGGCCATCATGACCGACGGGCGAGAGAGGCTGGCGATCCGTTGCGCCGCCTTCATGGCTTCGTCCCGCAACTCGGCGGCGGGCACGATCCGGCTAACAAGACCCGCGCGTTCGGCCTCCTCGGCGTCCATCATCCGGCCGGTGAGACACATGTCCATGGCCTTGGCCTTGCCGACGAACCGGGGCAGTCGCTGGGTGCCGCCGGCTCCCGGAATCGTGGCGATCGTGATCTCCGGCTGGCCGAACTTGGCGTTGTCGGCGGCGATGATGAAATCGCACATCATCGCGAACTCGCAGCCACCGCCCAGCGCGTAGCCGGAGACCGCCGCGATGATCGGCTTACGGAGCTTGGCGATCTGCTCCCAGGTCGCGGTGATGAAGTCCTCCATATAGGCGTCCATGTAGGACTTGGACTGCATCTCCTTGATATCCGCGCCGGCGGCGAATGCCTTCTCGTTACCGGTCAAGATCAGACAACCAATCTCGTCATCGGCGTCGAGCGTGATCAAGGCCTCCTTCAACTCGCTTACCAGGCCGGCGGAAAGCGCGTTCATTGCCTTGGGGCGGTTCAGGGTGATCACCGCCACGCCGTCGTTTCGTTCGACGATGATGTTCTCGTAGCTCATCGGGGGTCTCCTGTTCGTGGAGGCGAACGGCGTCCGATCGCCATGGGGTGAGGCTATTCGGGAAGCAGCGAAAACCGCACGATCGTATCGGTCGCGTCCGCCAGATAATCGAAGTTCAAGATCTCGTCTTCCCGCGTGAAGGTATCCGTCGCGGTCTCGCGCCAACCGAGTTGCGCGAGCGCTGTCCGGTAAAAGGCCCGGATCGAGTCGGGCGCGACCGCCGATCTGGCGAAGGCGATCACGATGCGGCCCTGGGTCGTGTCGAAGGCGACGTCGGTGTCGGGAATCTCGGTCATGCCCTCCATCAACGGCAGATCGCTGAAGCCGGTGACGAACGCACCATCCGCCGAGCCTTCACGCGCGCCACCGGCGAGGACCAAGACGGCCAGCGTCAAGGCCATGATCAAACGGAAGGAAAGCAAAATCTTCATGGGCCGGGCTTCTACCTCAGCGTTGACAGCTTGGACAATAGAAAGTGGAACGTCCGGATTGGACGATCCGCCGCACGGTTCCCGAACACCCGTCCCGGGGGCAGGGGGCGTCCTCGCGATCGTATACTCTGAAGTTGTGTTGAAAATAGCCGAGTTCGCCATTGACCTGCTGGTGGTCCCGTAGGCTGGAGCCACCGGCTTCAATCGCGGTGGTCAGCACGTCCCGGATCGCCGTGGTCAGCCGCTCGGTCCGCTTGCCCTTCACATTCGCTGCCAATCGAAGAGGAGAGATACCGGACATGTGAAGCGCCTCGCAGACATAGATATTGCCGAGACCACAGACCACGCGCTGGTCCAGAAGCGCCGCCTTGACCGGCGAGCGTCGCCCATCGAAAGCCGCGGCGAGCATCGGGCCGCTGAACGCGTTGCCGAGCGGCTCCGGGCCCAAGCCGGCGAGGAGCTTGTGCTGGTTGATCGTTCCCGCCGTCGCGAGATCCACCATGCCGAAGCGCCGCGCGTCGTTGAAGCGAACGGTCGTGCCGTCATCGGTGGTGAAGACGAGGTGATCATGTTTGTCCAGCGTGGCGGGGCGCTTCTCGCTTATCTGAATTCTGCCGGACATGCCGAGATGCAGCATCATCACGGTGCCGTCGTCCATGTGCCAGAGCAGATATTTCGCCCTTCGTTCGAGCCGTTCCACCCGATGTCCGGTGAGGCGTTTGACGAAGCCACGCGGGATCGGCCAGCGCAGGTCGGGGCGTCGTTGCTCGACTTTCGCGAGAACCCGACCTTCCAGGACCGGCACCAAGCCGCGGCGAACCGTTTCGACCTCCGGTAGCTCGGGCATGTCGGTGGCTCCCAGCTGGTTATTCGAGCCGGCATGATGGCGTCCGATGATGCCGAGCGCAATCACGTGGGATGCCGCGGCGGCTTTCCTTGGAAGTTCAATCGGTTTGGGTTACCTAATGCGACCTGGGGATCGGGGCGCGCCCGCGGGTCGGTCAAATGTCGAGGATGGCGAGATGGTCATATCGGAAAGCGGGTCGGAGAACGGATCGGACAGCGCGGATTTTGGTTTTCGGAAAGTACCGGTCGCCGAAAAAGCCGGTCTTGTGCGCGATGTCTTCGATTCCGTGGCCGGCCGCTACGACCTGATGAACGATCTGATGAGTTTTGGCATTCATCGGCTCTGGAAGTCGGCTTTCCTGGATTGGCTGGCGCCCCGGCCCGGCGAGCTGTTGCTGGATGTCGCGGGCGGCACGGGAGATATCGCCGTGCGATATCGCGCGCGTGGCGGCGGCCCGGTCGTGGTTTGCGATATCAATCACGCGATGATGGAGGCCGGTATCGAGCGCGCGTCCCGCCGCGGCGACGGTGACGGCGTGTCCTGGGTCTGCGGCAATGCCGAGGCGCTTCCGCTGCCGGATCGGTCGGTCGACGCCTACACCATTGCCTTCGGCTTGCGTAACGTGACGCATATCGACAAGGCCCTTGCCGAGGCCCGGCGGGTGCTCAGGCCCGGTGGTCGCTTTATGTGCCTGGAATTCAGCCGCCCGGCGATCACGGCGATCGATCCCGCCTACGATTTCTATTCCTTCAAGCTTCTGCCCGAGATTGGGCACTATGTCGCCGGTGATCGGGACGCCTATGTCTATTTGGTTGAAAGCATTCGCAAGTTTCCCGACCAGGAGAGTCTGAAGGCGCGGATGGCGGCGGTCGGTCTTGAACGCGTCGCCCATCGTGATCTCTCGGGCGGGATCGCGGCGATCCATTCCGCCTGGCGTCTCTAGGCGGCGGCGATGTGGCGCGCGACACGTAACCTCCTGCGTCTTCTCGGTGTGGGCTGGACCCTGGCCCGGTTCGGCGCCCTGTTTCCGTTGGAGCAATTTCATCACGCGCCGGCCCTTGGTTTTCTGGCGCGATTGTCGCTCCTTGTTCGTCGGCGCGACCATGGACGGCTTCGCCCCGGTGAGCGCCTGGCCGCGGCGCTGGTGGCGCTTGGCCCGAGTTTCATCAAATTCGGCCAATCGCTCGCTACCCGCTCGGATTTGATCGGCGATGATATCTCCCGCGATCTTTCCCGATTGCAGGACAAGCTCCCGCCGTTTTCCCACGCGCTTGCCAAGGCGACGATCGAGCAAGAACTGGAAGCTTCGCTCGCCGAGAGCTTCATGAGTTTCGATGAGACGCCGATCGCCGCCGCGTCGATCGCCCAGGTGCATTACGCGGTCACCCCGGACGGCGCGGAAGTCGCGGTGAAGGTCTTGCGGCCCGGGATCGAGGCGTCGTTCGCCAGGGATATCGACCTCTTTCGCTGGATCGCGGGGGTTATGGAGGCATATCTGCCGTGGGTCCGCAGGCTGCGCCCCGTCGAGGTGGTCGAGCTTTTCGCCGAAACCGTCCAGGGCGAGATGGATATGCGGATGGAGGCCGCCGCCGCCGCCGAGCTGGCCGAGAATTTTGTCGACGATCCGGATTTCAAGGTGCCGAGCGTGGATTGGCAAAGGACCACCCGCCGCGTGTTGACATTGGAGCGATTGCGGGGGCATCGCCCGGATGATGTCGAGGCGCTGCGGGCCGAGGGCCATGATCCAACGGAGATTCTCCGCAAATCCGCCTGCATATTCTTTAATCAGGTGTTCCGCGACGGCTACTTCCACGCCGACATGCATCCCGGCAATGTGTTCATTCTAGAGGATGGACGTGTCGCGCCGGTCGATTTCGGCATCATGGGACGGCTGGACGTTAAAACGCGCCACTTCCTGGCGGATATGCTGATTGGCTTTCTTACCGGCGACTACCGTCGGGTAAGCGAGGTGCATTTCCGGGCCGGCTATGTGCCGGCTCACAAATCGGTGGACGCGTTCGCGCAGGCTTGCCGATCGATTGGCGAGCCGATCCTGGGACGGCCTCTGTCGGAGATATCATTGGCCAATCTCCTGGCGCGGCTGTTTCGGGTTACCGAGCAGTTCGAGATGCAGACCCAGCCGCAACTGCTTCTCCTTCAAAAAACAATGCTGGTCGCCGAGGGCGTTGGCCGCCAGGTCAATGATTCGGTCAATATCTGGGAACTCGCCCGTCCGCTGATCGAGCAGTGGATGATCGAGAACCGCTCCCCACAAGCCCGGGCCCGCCAAGCCGCCGCCGACGCACTCGCCTTCGCCGAGCGGCTGCCGGCGCTAACCGAACGGGCGGAACGGGCGATCAACGATCTCGCCGATGGCGGTCTGCGCTTGCATCCCGATACCGTGCGCCAATTCGCCGAGGCCAATCGCGGGCGACGATCTCTTGGTTGGTCGATTGTCCTGGTTGCTCTGGTGGTCTTTCTCGTGGTCGCGGTGGGAGTGGATTGAGTTTTCCTGTTAAGCGGGTTGAAGACCCTTCGAGACGCGACCTCACGGCCGCTCCTCAGGGTTAGGTCTCATTGTCCACTCACCCTGAGGAAGCACGAAGTGCTGTCTCGAAGGGGCTGGTCGCTCGCCTCGACATGTACCGTGCGGCAACTCTCGGGACTCAGATCTCAAGAACCAGCTTGCCGGTATAGTTCTTCTCGGCGAAGGCGGATTGCGCCTCGGTTATCTTTTCGAGCGGAAACACCTCCGCCACGAGGGGCTTGATGCGTTGCTCCTCGATGGCACGGACCAGGTTCGGGAATGTTTCCGGCTCCAATGCCGTGCAGCCGAACAGGCTGAGATCCTTCAGATAGAGCGTGCGAACATCCAACGAGACGATCGGCCCCGCGACGGCGCCGGCGACGGCGTAGCGACCGCCCGGACGCAGAACTTCCAGGAAGCTTGGCCACTGATCGCCCGCGACCAGATCGAGCACGACATCGACGCTGTTACTCCCCAGTGTTTGGACCAGCTCCTCCTGTCGCGAGACCGTACGGTCCGCTCCGAGCTCCCGGAGAGCCGCCGCCTTCGCGGAACTGGTCGCCGCGATGACCTCGGCGCCTCGTGCCTTGGCGAGTTGCACGGCGGCGGAACCGACGCCGCCGGACGCGCCGGTGACCAATACGCGGTCGCTGGCGGTGACCCGCGCCCGTACCAACATATTCTCGGCGGTGGAATACGAGCAGGGAAAAGACGCGAGTTCGACATCCGTCAGCGCGCAATCAACCCGCCAGGCGTGACGCGCCGCGACCCGGCAATACTCGGCGAAGCCACCATCGCATTCTGATCCGAGGAACCAGGGCTGGTCGAGTTCAGCGCCGTTTGCCTCGCGCAGGCAGGGCTCGACCAGGACCCGCTCGCCGATGCGTTCCGCCGCGACCCCAGGGCCGACGGCGACGATCTCGCCGCAAACGTCGATGCCCTGGATGCGGGGAAAGGCCAGCGGGGTGCCTGACCAACTCGCGTCCTCGCCGGCGCCATCCTTCTTGGAATACCAGGCAAGCCTGGTGTTGATGTCCGTATTGTTGACTCCCGCCGCCGCGACGCGGATCAGAACGTCGCCTGGGCCAGGACGGGGCACCGGAACGTCGTCTCGAAATTGAAGCATCTCCGGCCCGCCATGACCGACCAGATGAACCCCACGCATCACTTCGGGCATGTCGGTGACCGCGCTCAATCCCATTTTCCGCCCCCGATCCATAGCGTGTCCCGGGGCGGGTATTTGGCGAGCGCGGCCTCGTTGATATCGGTTCCCCAACCCGGTGTCTCGGGGAGGATCAGCATGCCGTCCTCGATCACCGGTACATGGGTGAAGATCTCATCCTTCCAGGTCACGTCCTCATAATCGGTTTCGACAACTCGGAAATTCGGCACCGCCGCGCAGAAATGCGCGCCCATCAAGGTGCCGAGATGGCCGTTGAAGTTGTGAGCGGCGACGTTGATCTCGTAGATTTCGGCGAGATTGGCGACCCGGATCGACTCGGCGATGCCGTTCCAGGGCACGTCGACGATGCAGACATCAACCGCTCCGGCCTCGAAATAGGGCTTGTACTGGCGCCGACCATAAATCGATTCCAATGACGCGATCGACATCGGTGCCCGGTCCCGCACCGCCTTGAGCGCCGCGGGGTCGAAGATGTCCAACTCAAGCCAATCCATGCCGAGATGCCCAAGAGCCTGGGCAACGCGGATATAACCCTCGACCTTGAAATTGAAGTTGAGATCGAGCTTGAGGCCGATATCCGGACCGGCGCCGTCGCGAAACGCTTCCATCTGTTGGACGATCAGATTGATCAGCCAGGCGTCGCCGTTCAATGCCGGCGACCCTTGCGAGCGCCCGAAGCCCGGCATGTAAACCTCCGGCTCCTCGCCATCGAACAGGAAGATGTTGGTCTTAAGCGAGTTCACGCCGCTTGCCTTCACCTCGGCGCCCAGGGCCCGAATGTCGTCCAGGGATCGCGGCTGGGGCTTGCCCATCGCCTCGTGGTGGTTCAGGCGGAAGGTTCCGCAATGCGACCAGTACACCGGAAGGCGGTCACGATGCGGGCCGCCGAACAGCGCCGAGACGGGGATGCCCAGGTCCTTGGCCTTCACGTCGTAAAGCGCGTTTTCGAAGGCGGCGATCGCCTGTGCCGCCAGACCTCCCGGGACCGGACGCGTCACCGAACGCAGGGTCGCGACAATCCGCTCGACCGGGCGCGGGTCCTCGCCGATGACCAGCGGAATCAGGCGGTGAATGACGCCGGTCAGGCCTGGACTGCCGAAACCTTCCAGATACTCGGAATACCCGGCGATCCCGGTGTCGGTGACGATCTTCAAGAAGTTCAGATCACGCCATCCGGCGCCGCAATGCAGGTCTTCAATGGCTTCTATCTTCATTTCATCAGATCCTATTGACGGGGAAACGCCTGGTCCTTCCCTCGACGCTCTCGACAGGATGGGCGCCGGGTTGTCTATTGTGCCGTGAACCATTCGTCGCTGTCATCCGCCGCTTTGTTCCGAGTCGGCTTTCCGGAGAGTCCGCGCAAGAATGCCGATCTGGTTGAGATACGCGCTTGGCGCCCAGGCCGGGCTGTTGGTCGGCATGGGGCTGGGCCGCTTCGGCTACTCCCCGATGATACCGGCGCTTATCCAGTCCGGCTCACTGGCCGAGGCAGAGGCGGGTTATGTTGGAGCGCTCAATCTCGGCGGTTACGTGATCGGCGCCTTGGCGACCTCGCGGCTGCGGCGTCGGTTCCATGAAGCCTGGATTCTGCGGGTTTGTCTGATGCTCGCCCTGCTTTCACTGGTCGCCAGCATCCCTCCTTGGGGCTTCGCCTGGTTGGCGTTCTGGCGGCTTCTGGTGGGGATCATCGTCGCGGTGATGATGGTGTTGGGCATTGCCTATGTCACCCGCTTCGCGCCGCCGGGACGCACCGCGTTGGCCACCTCGATCTCGTTTACCGGCGTCGGGATGGGGATCTTCTTTTCCGCCGCCGGCCTGCCGTGGCTGCTGGAGCTTGGTCTCGCCTGGGCCTGGGGCGGTAGTGCGGTGGTCGGCACGCTCGGCGTGGGGCTCGGTCTCTGGGCCTGGTCCGGCGCGCCGCGATTGGAGCCGCCGGGCGCCGAGGGCGAGACGCCGCCGACGCCTATCCCGCTGGACGGCAAGAAGCTCGTGGCGGCCCAGGCGATGTTCTCGGTCGGGCTGATTCCGCATTCGATCTATTGGGTGGACTATATCGTGCGCGGCCTCGGCGCGCCGATGAGCGAAGGAGCGTTGCAATGGTCGCTGGTCGGGCTCGGAGCGCTCTTGGGAACCGTGCTCTGGGGTCGGATCGCCGACAGGATCGGTCTCAACGCGGGCCTGGTGGCGGTTTTCGCGGCATTGTCGGCCTCTATCATCTTGCCGGTTCTCCTGCCCGGCGCGGCGATCATCATCGCCTCGTCGCTGGTCTTCGGCTCGCAGCCGGGGTCGAGCGCGGTGATCGCTAGCCGGGCGCAACGGGCGATGGGGGAGGCGTCGATGGTGCCGCTATGGCGCTGGATGGTGGTCTCCGTCGGAACCGCCCAGATCATCGGAGGTATTGGTCTGGTGGAGTTGTTCAACCGTACCGGCGACTATCGACCTGTGTTTTTGGTCGGCGGCGTGGCGATGGGGCTGGCGGCGCTGCTCTGCGCCAGTTTGAACCCGGTGAAGGAAGATCGACGTTAGGCGGCGAGAGACTCCTGGCTCGCCGGCGCGTCCATGACGATGCATTTGATCCACTCGACCCCGGCATGCAGGCAGGCGGCGAACCGGTGATTGCCGTCGACGATCCGACCGCCGCGCACGGTTACGGTCACGCGGTCGAGATCACCATGCTTGACCAGCCAGGCGACACGCGCGGCGTGCTGTTCCGCGGTCATCGGTAGGTTCGGGTCGCGCGCGTCATCCGGGGCCATCAAGAAGTCTTGCCGCAAGGCGGCGTCGATATCCCCGGCGGTGATCCGGCGATCGCTGCTCGCCCAATGCGGATAATCCTGGATCCCGAACTCGAGCGCGAGGTCGAGGATGTCGCGTTCGCAGACACGAATGGCCATGTCCCGCTCCGTCCCGGCGCCAATACCCAAACGGGCCTCGGCGGGCCGGTCGAAAAGGGATTAAGCGCTTGTTATATTTAAGTTTTCTGATGTCGCCCGTCGCCGCCAACACGCCGCCGGACGCGCGCTTTTCGACTAAAATGACGAGCGGGACAAATGCGGAAATTCGCTACCCGATATGCAAAATACGCATGGCTCGACGGCGACCAAATCTTGTCTTTTTCTGCCATTGGAAGGGCTGCGGATCAGTCGCCGAAACGCCTGTTTTAGTGCCGATATGTGTCGCTGGGTGTTCGCGCGTTGAGAGCTTGAACCCCCTAGGGCGAGTCGGGTATCGTCCGCCGACGGTAAACTGACGGTTCGTGAATTCTTCCAATGGCACCATCCCGACGTCGCGTCGTCTACCTGCCGATTGAGGAAACGAGCCGAGAGTTTGAGTCTCGCGTTCTCATTGCGTCCTGTCTCGCGGATGTGGGGGTCCACGCCGTATTGGCGCCCCAGGCGACGATTTGGCACTCTCTAACCAACATTCCGCTGGGCGCGGTTCTTTTCAAGGGCAACAACACTCGCCAGGCGCGTCCAATGGCCGCCGCGAAACGGGCCGGTCATTTCACCGCTTCAATCGAGGAAGAAGCTCTCGGCATCCGGGATCCGAGAGAGATAACTCGATTGTACGATGCCTCGATTCCGCATGTCTGCGATTTGATCTTTGTGCATGGAGCCAGCCAAGCTGAAGCGTTGAGAACCAAGTTTCCAGGCATTGACGAGCGCCTTTACTTGTCCGGCAACCCGCGAATCGATCTGTTGCGCCGGCCCCTTGATGAAGAAATCCGGGCTCAGGCCGCAGCTTTAAGGGAAAAGCATGGTCCGTATATCTTAATCAACACAAATCTAGCTTCGATAAACTATCGTGGTGAGGACATATATTCATATTACGAACTCTGTTGTGACGTCGGGGTGATCTCCGACGAAAGCGATTCTGATTTTCAGGATTTTAAGACGTGGTGTCGGTGGGAACATGGGAATCTTGCCGCCACGGTCGGGTTCTTGAAGGAGTTGCGAGAAACCAAGGTTCCTTGGACCGTCATTTTGCGTCCACATCCCTCGGAGGACATGACGCCCTGGGTGCGTGCGATCGGTGATGCCGATGATGTGCAAGTTATACGCGAGGGTAACCATCTCGCCTGGACCGCCGGTGCCGAGGTGCTGGTTCACACCAGTTGCACCACGGGTTTCGAAGCATTCATCCTAGGAACGCCGGCCGTGAGTCTGTGTACGACGGACAATCCATGGAATGACATGTTCGTCTCGAACCTCACTAGCGCTGTATGCGATTCGGCGGCGGCGGCGGCCGCTCTCGTGCGCGCGCTCATAGCGGGCGAGGTTACCGGACTACCTGACCAGGACGAATGTCGAGAAAGGCTCGACCCGCACTATTCATTGTCCTCGCATGAAACGGCGGCGCGGCGGATTTCTCGTGCCTTGGAGGGCTCGTTCGAAAACGTGGATCCGAGCAATGAGCCTGTTTGCTATGGATTTTCCTCGCAGGAAGCACCCGAGACCAAGATTGACCTCGGCTTGCTGAGTCCTTCGAGCGTGAATCACGAGATACGGCGGCAGGGCTTCGTGAACGGTGGGGCCGTGGCCGTCGAAAGCCTGGGACAGGGCGCCGTGTTAGTACGACCGGCGAGTGGCCCGCTGGCACGCGTGATGCCAGTGGAAAAGCCAGGTGCTCGACAAGCTAGGGGTCGACCGAGCGACGAAATGGAGTTTCTAGCCGTGGCGCGGGATGATTTGCGCGCCCACCGATTGGGTTCCGCTCTCACCATGGCCAGGAAGGCATCCGTGATGTCTCCGAACAATGCCGAAGCCCCACAGCTGCTTGCGCGAGCCTTTCATATGCTGGGTCGGGGCGTGGCGGTCGGCGCGCAGCTGCGTTGGCTCGAGGTGCTGACGCCCAACCAGACAATGACCGCAATCGCGATCGCTCGTTATTTCATGGGCTCTGGAGAGATGGAGAAAGCGATCCACTGGGCCAGAAAGGCAATAGAACGGCATCGGGGCCCCGCGCCGGCTGAGCGTCTGCTGGACCTTGCGCGCGCTCTTCGCGCCGGTGATCGCGTCGCGGAAGCCGAGGAGATCCTCAACAAGCTCGTGGAATTGAACCCGGCTTATGGCAAGATAAGGGAAATCTTGGGCCTTGGAGCTACCCGAGCGGGCTTCTCGATGTTTCCCTCCGACGGCAATTGAACTTGAACGGGTGTCTTTCCGGCCAAGACATAACACGCGCGCGGACGTCTTGGTTGCGGCAGTCGGGCTTGCGAAAAAGGGTGACGCGTAACCCGCGACAGGGATCCATGCCTATCGTCGCGCCGATTATCTCGTACCGATCAGCTTGCTCGGATTGCGGGACATGGTTTTCTCCGCGCCCGAAAATTCGTTATTATCCGGTAAGTTCACCAACCCACTCGACTGCGCGGCGGAGCTCCCTCCATGTCCACTTATCCTCGCGACCTTGTCGGCTATGCCGACAACCCTCCCGATCCGCGCTGGCCCGGTGGCGCGCGCTTGGCGTTGAACTTCGTGATCAATTACGAGGAGGGCTCCGAGTACAACGTGCATGACGGCGACGGCTTTTCCGAGGCCAGCCTGACCGAGGCGCCGTCCTCGACGATCCCGCATGGCCAGCGCGATCTCGCCGGTGAGACCCTGTTCGAATATGGCTCCCGGGTAGGCTTTTGGCGATTGCTCAGACTGTTCCGCGAGCGTGAGTTGCCGGTGACGATCTTCGCCTGCGCCCTGGCCTTGGAGCGGAACCCCGAGGCCGCGAGGGCGATTCGCCAGGCCGGGTTGGATATCTGCTGTCATGGCTGGCGCTGGATCGAGCATTACAAACTCTCGGAGGAAGAGGAGCGCGAGCATATCCGCAAGGCGGTCGCCTCCCTCTCTGAGACTCTCGGGAGCCGCCCCCTCGGTTGGTATTGCCGAACCGCTCCCAGCGTGAATACCCGTCGCCTATTGGTCGAGGAAGGCGGGTTTCTGTACGATTCCGACGCCTATAATGACGAGTTGCCCTACTGGCTAATCGTTGAGGGCAAGCCGCATCTGGTGGTGCCCTATTCGCTCACCAATAACGACTCAAAATTCGGTCGTGGCTGGTTCTCCACGGGCGATGACTTTTTCAATTTCAACAAGGACGCCTTCGACATGCTGTACGAGGAAGGTGCGAGCCAGCCGAAGATGATGTCCGTCGGGCTGCACCAACGCCTGATCGGCCATCCGGCCCGGGCGATGGGACTACGGCGGTTCCTGGACTATGTGAAGACGTTCGATGATGTCTGGGTATGCGACCGGATCGAGATCGCGCGTCATTGGATGAAGGAGCACCCATACCCAGGGTAGGGCTTACTCCTGAGAGCGAAGATGGTTGGCAAGGTCGATGATTTCGGCCTCGTCCGGCTCATCCTCGCTCGGAAGGCGATAATCACCGTCGATCCAGCGCCCAAGATCAATGGTCTTGCATCTGGCAGAGCAGAAGGGACGTGCCTCGGTCGACACCGGTTTTCCGCAGATCGGGCAGCCGCCGCCCTTGGCCGGTTTGGAGGTCATTGCCGTCAATCTCCCGTGATCTCGATTGCGTCCGTACCGTCCCGAGCGTCCAAGGTCAGCGGCGCGCCGAGGCCGGCCTCGACTTCCTCGAGAGCTGGGCGAAGCGGGCCTTGTAGCACCAGCTTGACCGAATTCGGGCAGAGTAACCGCGGACGAGCGATGCCGGAAGTCTCGCGCCGGACCCGCCGTAGCGCTTCAAGTGCCAGTGTGGTGGGATTGAATGGGATTGAGCGATCAATGTCCCCCAACACCTCCAGTAGCGAGGGCTCGCGCCTGGCTCGGGTAATCTCGAGCAAACCAGCGCGGGTCCAGCCGTGGATCGTGATCGCTTCCCCGTTCCGTGAAAGCGCGGGTTCAAGCGACGTGATAAGCGCGCGTCTGGCTCCTTCACCGCCGATGCGGGGAAAGTCGATCAGGATAAGGCCGGCCAATCG
Organism: Alphaproteobacteria bacterium; assembly: GCA_038118725.1. Taxonomy (GTDB): domain Bacteria; phylum Pseudomonadota; class Alphaproteobacteria; order Thalassobaculales; family Thalassobaculaceae; genus JADHLJ01. The sequence continues at coordinate 31,599 of JAYOIK010000029.1, forward strand.
CCGCAGCCGAATCCGCCGCGCGATTTCCAGCCCCGCCTTGACCGCGAATCCACCTGGATTTTCCGTCGCGGCGCGGTCGCTCCCGGCGTCGATATCGATCGCGACCAAGGCCTCGGTCTCGTCAATGACCAGCGTCCCTCCCCCAGGCAAGGGCGCCCGGCGACTCATTGCCTCAATGAGGGAGCCATCGATATCGCGCTCTCGAAACAGCGAGCCGTCGCGTCCTTCAATCACTGTCGCATCCGGCGCGATCCGCTTCGCCCTCGCGAACGCGTCCGGCGCGGGTTCAAGGACTCGAAAACCGCGTGGGTTGGCATGATCGGCGGCGCGCTCCTGAATGCACGACCATCGCCCGAGGAGAGTTCTGGCGTCATCTTCAAGTATGGCTGAATCGCAATCCCGCGCATGGGCATGGGCCAGGACGCCCATCGTTTCCGGCACGGTACGATCGATGATCTCGCGAAGCCGCGCGCGCTCGGTCTTGGCGGTGATCGCCCGCGCGACGGCGTGGCCCGGTCTGGTCGGGGTGAGATCAAGGAACGCGCCGGTCAGGGTAGGGTCGAGAGTGACCCGGGCCGCCTTGGCGCGGTGTGGTTCGGCGGTGACTTGAACAATCAAGCTCTCGCCCTCGGTTGGCGCCGGGCCTTTGATTTTCTCGAGAAACCCGTCTTGCTCGCCAAGATCCAGGAAGACAGCTCCAAGATCGCGACGGCTTTGGGTCACCGGCGCCAGGACGGTGGCGTCCAGCAGGCGTGGCTGTCCGATCCTGTCCAGGAGGATTTGCCCGAGTCGCCCGTCCTCGATGATCGCGACCCTGACCTCGCCGGGAGAGGCGTCGACCAGGATTTCCCTCTCAGGCATCGTCCGGCGTCGCGGCCAGGGTAAACCCGCTTCCCCTTAGCATTGCGTAGGTTTCGGCGAGGGGTAGGCCCACGACGTTGGAGTACGAGCCGTTGAGCGCCGTTACGAAGGCGCCGGCGCAGCCTTGGATGGCATAGCCGCCGGCCTTGCCGCGCCATTCCCCGGAGGCGATGTAGAAGTCGATCTCCTCGGGGCTCAACCGCTTGAAGGTGACGGTCGTCGTGACCAGGCGTTCAAGGCGTCGTCCGCCGGGGGCGTCCAACACGACGGCGCCGAGCACCCGATGTCGCCGACCCGACAGCAAAGCGAGACAGGCCGCCGCTTCGTCGGGGGTTTCGGTCTTCGGAAGAATTCGCCGGCCGAGGGCGACCACGGTATCGGCGGCGAGAATATAGGAGGCTCCGATATGCGCGCGGGTGGTCTCGGCCTTTCCGGCGGCCATGCGCGTGGCATAGACCCTCGGCAATTCCCGGGCCCATGGCGTCTCGTCGATATCGCTGGGAGCGATCTGGTCGGGGATCACGCCGATTTGCGCCAACAGGTCACGTCGACGCGGTGAAGCCGAGGCGAGCACCAACGTCGCGCCTTTCGGCGGCGCGAGGAGCGCGCGGCTTTCCACGATCGTGGCCGGGCCGGTGGTTACTTGAATCGGAAGGTAATGCGGCCCTTTGAGAGATCGTAGGGTGTCATTTCGACATTCACCCGATCTCCGGCAAGCACGCGAATTCGGTTCTTGCGCATCTTACCGCTGGTATGCGCCAAAACCTCGTGTTCGTTATCGAGCTTTACGCGAAACATCGCGTTGGGCAGCAACTCGGAAATCGTGCCCGAAACCTCTAATACGTCTTCTTTCGCCATAATCCCGCCATTGGTTGTTCGGAAGTTGGCAAAAGTGGGGGCGTTCCGGTTTCAGGTCAAGGCGTTTCTGGAGCACGGCGGGAGACCCGTCCTAATCCCTTGGCTCCGGATCGACGGGAAAACGCGCCTCGATCCGACGCCGAAGTTCGTCACGGACCTGACGATAGGCGGCCAGGCGCATCTCGCGGGTTCCCTCGACGATCGTGGCGTCAAGGACCGGCCAGTATTCGATATCACAGGCCATTGTCCGCGTGAGCTCGGTGGCCCGGTGATGCGCTTCGGGTGTCAGCGAGATGATCAGATCGAAGAACCCATCCTCCATCTGCTCGAAACTCTTGGGTCGATGGCGGGTGAGATTGACACCGATTTCGTTCAACACCTCGACCGCGAACGGGTCGAGTTGGCCCGCGCGAACGCCGCAAGAATCGACATACATCGCCGTCCCGCGATGATGCTTCAGCAAGGCTTCCGCCATCGGCGAGCGCACCGCGTTCTGGACACAGGCGAAGAGCACGGCGCTGGGCTCCTCAATCGTTTCTGTGAAGGGATGCGCCGGAACGGGGCCGGTGGGAGGCGTGCGGTTCATCGCGCCACCACGCTAACCTCGGATATGCAGCACGCACATCAGCGTGAAAAGCCGGCGCGCGGTCGAAAAATCCATCTCAACCTTGTCCGCGAGACGCTCCCGCAACATGGTGGAGCCGTCGTCGTGCAGGCCACGCCGCCCCATGTCGATGGCCTCGATCTGCGAGGGAGTCAGGCGTTTGATCGCGTCGAAATAGCTCTCGCAAATTTGAAAATACTCGCGGACCACTCGGCGGAACGGGGCGATGGGCAGGGTTATTCGGGTAAGATGCACGTCGTTTGTGTCGCGGATGTCGAAACGTAGCCGGTTTTCCTCGATGCCGAGATGCAGGCGAAACTCGTCGCCGTCCGCGCCGGCGGGAGAAAAGCTGTTTTCCTCTATCAGGTCATAGATCGCGATGGCGCGCTCGTGCTCGACCTCGGGGCTGCGGCGCACGACGGTGCGCTCATCCAGTTCGATATGGACGAGCTTGCCCGCCGCGTTCTGATTTGACGGTTCGGGAACGATATCTGGTTTCGCGGTGTGGCGCGGCATCCTTGCTTTCCCCTGTCCGCCCCGCCGGTTCTAGGCCGGCTTGGCGAGGCGTGTCGCGATCGATAGCGCGTGCGCTTCAAGTCCCTCGGCATTGGCCAGGGTGACCGCCGCCGGCCCTATGCGTGACAGGCTGTCGGCATCGCATCGTACCCATGTGGTGCGCTTAAGGAAATCCATCGCGGATAGACCGGATGAAAACCGGGCGGTGCGGTCGGTGGGCAGCACGTGATTTGGCCCCGCCACATAATCGCCGATCGCCTCTGGCGTATACCTTCCGAGGAATATCGCGCCGGCATGGCGTACCCGAGCGGACAAGGCATCGGGATCGGCCACCGCGAGCTCCAAATGTTCCGGCGCCAGTCGATCGACCAGGGCCGGCGCTTCCTCGAGCGACCCGACAACGATGATGGCGCCATGGTCGCGCCAGCTCGCAGACGCGATCTCGGAGCGTTCCAGTTTTTCCAAGAACCGCTCCACCGCGTCGGCGACCAAGTCCGCGAAATCGGCGTTGTCAGTGATCAGGATGGCCTGGGCAACCTCGTCATGCTCGGCTTGGGAGAGGAGGTCGATGGCGATCCATTCGGGATCGTTATCCGCGTCGGCGACTACCAGGATCTCCGATGGCCCGGCGATCGAGTCGATGCCGACCTTGCCGAAAACCAGCCGTTTGGCCGCGGCGACGAAAGCATTGCCTGGTCCGACGATCTTGTCCACGGCGGCGATGCTCTCGGTGCCATGGGCCAGCGCGGCGATCGCCTGGGCCCCGCCGATCCGATAAATTTCGGTCACGCCCGCGAGTTCCGCCGCCGCCAGCACAAGCGGATTGAGCACGCCATCCGGCGTCGGCACGGTGATTACCCGTCGCTTTACCCCGGCCACTCGCGCCGGAATCGCGTTCATCAGGACCGAACTCGGATAGGCCGCCTTGCCGCCGGGCACGTAGAGGCCCACCGCGTCCATTGGTCGCCAGCGCATGCCGAGCCCGACGCCATCCGCGTCTTGGAAATCCAGGTCGACGGGCAGTTGGGCACGATGGAACGCCTCGATGCGCCGTGCCGCCACCTCCAATGCATCCAAGGTGTCGCGGTCGCATTGGTCTCGCGCCTCGGCGATCTCCTCCTTGGTCAACCGCATGGCCGGCGCCGACAGCGTCACGCGGTCGAGTTTGGCGGTCAGCTCCAGGACGGCGGCATCGCCCCGCGCCCTGACATCGGCGATGATGCCGGCCGCGATGTCACCGACATCCGCCTCGCTGTCGCGCTTGGCGTTCAGAAGCCGCGTGAACGCGGCCTCGAAATCCGGATCCGTGGAATTGAGTCTAAGCGGCAAGGGCCGCCTCCCGGAAGCGTTCGACCCAGGTTCGCACCTCCCGTGGCCGGGTTTTCCTGGCCGCGCGGTTGACGGCCAGACGCGAGCTGACCTCGGCGATCTTCTCGACCTCGACCAGACCGTTGGCCTCGAGCGTCGAGCCGGTCTGCACCAGGTCGACGATCCGACGGCATAGCCCGAGGCTCGGCGCCAATTCCATGGCGCCATTCAGTTTGATGCACTCGGCCTGAACACCGCGCGCCGCGAAATATTGCTTGGTTACGTTGGGATATTTCGTGGCCACGCGAAGATGGCTCCAGCGCCGGGGGTCCTCGTTCGCCGCCAACTCGACCGGCTCGGCGACCGAGAGACGGCAACGTCCGACCTTGAGGTCCAGGGGCGAGTAAATTTCCGGATGATCGAACTCCATCAGAACATCGCTGCCGCAGATCGCCAGATGAGCGGCGCCGAATGCCAGAAATGTCGCGGTATCGAAGCTGCGCACGCGAATGATTTGAAGCCCGGGGTCGCTGGTGGCGAATTGCAGACGCCGCGAGGAGGGATCATTGAAGTCGGGCTCGGGTTCGACGCCTGCGCGGGCCATAAGCGGGGCCACGTCCTTCAGAATACGTCCCTTGGGGACCGCCAGGATCAGCGGCTCGTTCGAGTTCATGAGTCTTCTTCCGGGTGTTCGGGGCGTTGGGTCGTGGGCCAGGGCTGGCCTAGATCCTCGGCATGACAGGACAGTTTCGAGATCGTCAGGCGGATCGTCTTGTTGTCCGCGAAGGCCAGATCAAGACCGTCATCCGTGACGTGAAGAGAGAGGAGTTCCAACATTTGTGCGCGGTTCGCGAGATCGATGCCGTTGGCGCGGACCGCGGAAACATGTTCGAAGCGGAGCGCGCAGGTTATGCGCTCGTACCAATGGTCAGGCGTCGGCCCGTCCATGTCCGTCTTGTTGTCTTCATCGGGCGCGGCATCTCCCAAGGCGTCGAGGCCGTCATCGGCCGTGACGCCCTCCGGCGCCTTTTCCCAGCGAAACCGCTGGGTCATCAGAACGAAACGATTGTCGTCGCGGCGCCAGGCGATCTCCGAAATCGGCACGATGGCGTCTTGCAGCATGGTCGAGACGATCTCCAGATCCTCGACGGTCTCCGCCCGCACGCGGAAAGGGCGTGCGACATCGATGCCCGCGATGTCACGCGACCCGGCCATCAGGCGACCTCTTGATCCCTGGCATCGTCGCCGTCGGAGATGCGCTCGATGACCGCGCCGCATTCGCACAGCTTGTCCACCAGGCGCTCATAGCCGCGGTCGAGATGATAGATCCGGCTAATGGTCGTCTCGCCGCGCGCGATCAGACCGGCCAGCACGAGGCTAACGGAGGCACGCAGATCGGTGGCCATGACCTCGGCGCCGGTCAATTCGGTCACGCCGCGGACCAGAGCCGAGGCGTGGTGGACCGTGATATTCGCTCCCATGCGGCCAAGTTCCGGCACATGCATGAATCGGTTCTCGAAGATCGTCTCGGTGATCATCGAAGCGCCCTCGGCGCGGGTCATATAGGCCATCATCTGGGCTTGCAGATCGGTCGGAAAGCCGGGATGGGGTTCGGTCATGACATCGACGCCGAGCGGTTGCCCCTCGGGCCCCCGCACCCGGACTCCGCGCTCGGTCTCGATGACCGTCGCGCCGGTATCGGCCAGGGTCTCGAACACGCCGGGCAGGAGTTCCGCTCGCGCGCCGACAAGCTCGATGTCGCCGCCTGTGATGCAGGAGGCGATGGCATAGGTGCCGATTTCGATGCGATCGGGCACCACCGGGTGGGTCGCGCCGCGCAGGCTGTCTCTGCCTTGAATTCGAATGGTGTCGGTGCCGTGCCCTTCGATGGTCGCGCCCATGGCGATCAGGCATTCCGCGAGATCGATGATCTCCGGCTCGCGCGCGGCGTTGATCAGAACGGTCTCGCCATCCGCCAGGGCCGCCGCCATCATCAGGTTCTCGGTGGCGCCCACGGACACGACGGGAAAGGCGATCTTGGCACCGCGCAGCCGGCCACCCGGACCCGTTTTCGCCTCGACGTAACCGCCGGTCAGGTCCACCGAGGCGCCCATCTCCGAGAGCCCCTTCAGGTGCAGGTCGACGGGACGGTTACCGATCGCGCATCCTCCGGGAAGCGAAACCCGCGCCGTGCCCTGGCGCGCCAGCAAGGGACCGAGCACCAGGATTGACGCGCGCATCTTGCGCACGATGTCATACGGAGCCTCGGTCGCGGTGATATCCTTGCTGGTAAGTCCGATCGAGGCATCGCCGCCGCCGACCCGGTCGGTAACCGTGGTCCCGAGTCCTTGGAGCAGGGTGCGCATCGAGGCGATGTCGTCGAGCCTCGGGACATTCTCCAGCACCAAGCTGTCGGCGGTCAGCAAGCTCGCGGCCATCAGCGGCAGGGCGGCGTTCTTCGCCCCACTGATCGGAATCTTTCCGTTCAGCCGGTTACCGCCGTAAATCCTTACTTTTTCCATGTTCCGCCTCGGTGCCGCTCGCCGCCGCTGTTGTACTTAAACCTAGGGATCGCCACAACCCCGCGCGCATGACCTCTTGGCGGGATGGTGATCTCGTGATGGGTGACGCTAGCGCGCGATTGCGGCGACTTTCAGGCGCTTGCGGCTATTCTCGGATCTTTTTCCCGCGTCCTGTCCGCTAGCCGAATTCGCCACGCGTCGACGCCGGGTCTAATTGTCTTCGCCGGGCTTGGGGGGATGATCCCGCCGTTCCCGGCTCTGGGCTTTTCGCCGTCGCAGATTCTCGCGCAAGGCTTGGGCGCGCCGCTGCTCACGCGCCGCCGCCGCCGAGATTTTGGCCGCGTCGCCGTCATTCGTTCGTGAGTCGGTCGGTTTTTCCGGTCGGTCGGACAGAATTTCGCTCCGCTGCGAGCTTGGGAACCTTTAAAAAGATACAGAGTTTCAACTCCCTCGGTCCAGCCAGCAAATCCGCTTGCGTCCGCGATGGCGCTTGTGGCATGGTCCCGCCGCCTCGCGAGGGAGATACCCGTCCCTTCGCCGACGCTTAGTGCTGCCGTAGCTCAGGGGTAGAGCACTCCCTTGGTAAGGGAGAGGTCGAGCGTTCAAATCGCTCCGGCAGCACCACCGCGCTTTCGTCGGAAAGCGCGCGTTCACGAGTGATATCCGAAGGCGACAGTGGATTGCCCTGCAATCCGCGAAAGCCTTGCGTGTTCGATCTATCAACCTCCTCCACCGTGCCCAACATCGCTTGCCCCGGCACGTGATACATCGCAAGGTCTCCGTCCCGTTCACCGTGACGAGATCGCCGCCATGGCCACCAAGCCCGCTAATCTTCTTTTCATCATGTCCGACGAACATCAGACCGGCGCGATGGGTTGCGCCGGGCATCCGATTGTCCGGACGCCTAATCTCGACCGGTTGGCGAGCGAGGGTACCCGGTTCAGCGCCGCCTATACCGCCTCGCCGATTTGCGTGCCGGCGCGGGCGGCCTTCGCCACCGGGCGACCGGTTCACCAGACCGGGTACTGGTGCAACGCGCATCCCTATGACGGGCGGGTCAAGGGATGGGGGCATCGCCTCCAGGAGACCGGGCACACGGTGCTGTCGATCGGCAAGCTGCATTACCGCGATGAAGCGGACCCGACGGGGTTCGATACCCAGGTGCATCCCATGCACGTGGTCGACGGGGTCGGTGATGTCATGGGGGCGGTCCGCGACGAACTTCCGGTGCGGCACCGCACCAAGGCATTGTCGGAGAAAATTGGGCCGGGCGATTCAAGCTATATCCAATACGACCGCCAGATCGTCGAGGAAACCCGTCGCTGGCTGACCGAGGAGGCGCCTGGGCTGGAGCAACCTTGGGTGTTGTTCGTCTCCATGGTGTGCCCGCATTTCCCGCTGATCGCGCCGCCGGAATATTTCGAGATGTACCCGCCGGAGAGCATGCCGGCGCCCCGGGATCGCCCGGAGGACGGCGTGGCTCGGCATCCCTGGATCGAGGCGCAGGCCGGCTGTCAGATCTATGACCGTTTCTTTACCGAGGAAACCCGGCGGATCGCCATCGCCTCGTATTACGGGCTGTGCTCGTTCCTGGACGACAATGTCGGCAAGGTCCTGTCGGCGCTGGAAGGGGCGGGTTTGGCCGGATCGACACGGGTGATTTACACCAGTGACCACGGCGACAATCTCGGGGCGCGCGGCCTCTGGGGCAAGTCGAACATGTATCAGGAATCCGCCGGAATTCCGATGATCGCGCGCGGACCGAGCGTGCCGCGAGGCAAGATCGTGGCGACGCCGGTCAGTCTGCTCGACGCCTATCCGACGATCCTGGAAGGCGTGGGAGAAGCGCTAACCGACGAGGAGCGGGGTCTGCCAGGCCGATCCCTCTGGGACATCGCCAAGGCCGAGGATGAGATGGAGCGCGTGGTGTTCGCGGAGTATCACGCGGTCGCGGCGGCGAGCGGTGTTTTCATGATCCGCAAGGGGCGTTTCAAATATGTCCATTTTGTCGGCTTCCCGGCTCAGCTCTTCGATCTGGAGGCGGACCCGCTGGAGCGCAATGACCTTGCGGCGGATCCCGGGCACGCGGATGTGGTCGCGGACCTTTCGGCGGAACTGCGCGGGATTTGTGATCCCGTGGACGTCGACAAGCGCGCCAAGGCCGATCAGGCGGCGTTGGTCGAGCGCCATGGCGGACGCGACGCGGTGCTCGCCAAGGGCAGCTTCAGCGGTACGCCCGCGCCGGGAGAGAAAGCCGTCTACGGCTGATCAGGTGCCGCAGAAAGTTTGCGTCACCGCCTGATCCGGGCTCGGGGGTGGGCTCAAGTGCTCCAGGCCGGGATGGTCGTCGAAGGGTGCGACCACGACCTTCAGCAACTCTTCCATGGGGCCGAAATCCTCGGCCTGGGTGGCGAAGTCGATGGCGCGCTGGACCTGATGATTGCGCGGAATGAAGGCGGGATTGACGGCGCGCATGGCCGCCCGCCGGGCCGTCGGAACGATCTCGTCGGCGGCCAGGCGTTCGCGCCATTTGGCGTCCCATTCGTCATAGGCGGTGGGGTCATCGAACAGCATGCGGACCATCGCGGTGGCGGCGATGTCGCCCGCCGGCGCGTCCGCTAGGCGTCGGAATGTCAGGGTGAAATCGGCCTGTTGGTTGGCCATGCGGCTCAGCAGATCCAGCGCAAGCTCGAAATCCGGCTTTTCCGCCGCCGGTAGACCGATCTTGGCACAGAGCCCGCCGTGAAAGACGTGCTCGAAACGCGGCCAATAGCCGGCTAGAGCCTGCTTTGCCTTCTCGATCGCGGCTTCCTGGCTCTCGTCGAACAGGATCAACAGGGTTTCGGCGAGACGGGTGACGTTCCAGAGGCCGATCGAGGGCTGCTGGTCATAGGCATAGCGTCCACCGGTATCGATGGAACTGTAGACGGTCTCGGGATGGAAGGTGTCGATGAAGGCGCAGGGGCCGAAGTCGATGGTCTCGCCCGATATCGTACAATTGTCGGTGTTCATCACCCCGTGAATGAAGCCGACCAGCATCCAGGACCCGATCAGCTCGGCGGTGTTGAGCGCCACCGCCTCGAGCAGCGCCAGATAGGGGTTCTCGGCCTCCCGGGCACTCGGATAATGTCGGTCGATGACATGGTCGGCGAGGATCTTGATCGAGGCTTCGTCGCGCTGGCCATGAAAGTACTGGAAGGTGCCGACGCGGATATGACTGGCGGCGACGCGGGTGAGCACGGCGCCGGGCTCCGGTCCCTCGCGGCGAACGATCTCGCCGGTGCTTGCCATGGCGAGCGCGCGTGACGTGCGGATGCCGAGGCCGGCCATCGCCTCGCTGACGATGTATTCGCGCATCACCGGGCCGAGCACGGCGCGCCCGTCGCCCATTCTCGAATAGGGCGTGGGGCCGGAGCCCTTGAGCTGAATATCGCGGCGAATGCCGTCCGGTCCGACGATTTCGCCGAGTAGGATCGCGCGTCCGTCGCCGAGCCTGGGCACCCAGTTGCCGAATTGATGACCGGCATAGACCATGGCCAGGGGCTCGGCCCTCGCGGGGATCAGGTTGCCCGCCAGGACGCCGGCGCTATCGGCGCTGGTCAGGATTTCGGGATCGATGCCGATGGCTTCCGCCAGGGCGGTGTTGACCTTGATCAATCGCGGGCTTGACACAGGGGTCGGGTCGAGCCGGGTGTAAAAGACCTCCGGCAGCCGGGCATAGCTGTTGTCGAACGGGACCTTGTCCCAGCCGGTCTCGCTAAAGCTTTCCTGGGTGATGGCGTCCACGATCCGTCGTCCCGAATGTTGTGGCCGGCGCCGGCGGCGCCGATCCCTTGCTCAGTTGTACAGTGACTCGGCCTCGGTTTCCCGATTAAATTCCGGCAAATCATCACCTCTGGAGAATATGGGCATGGTGTCCTTTGAGTTCCATTTCGATTTCGGCAGCCCGAACACCTATATGAGCCACCGGCTTATTCCCGGCATCGAGGAACGGACCGGCCTTAAATGCACCTATGTGCCGGTGCTGTTGGGCGGCATCTTCAAGATGACCAACAACCGCTCGCCGATGGAACAGTTCGGCGAGATCAAGAACAAGCCGGAATATCTGCAACTCGAAATGCAGCGGTTCATCGCCAAGCACGGCTTCGACAAGTACAAGCGCAACCCGCATTTCCCGGTGATCACGGTGCAAGTCATCCGCGGCGCCCTGGTGGCCCAGGAGGAAGGCTATTACGAGGACTATATCGAGGCGGTCTATGTGGCGATGTGGGAAAATCAGTTGAAGATGGACGATCCCGAGGTGATCCGTGCCACGCTGGACGCGGCGGGCCTCGACGGCGGCCATATTCTCCAGAGGATCACCGAGCAACCGATCAAGGACAAGCTGATCGCCAATACCCAGGCCAGCGTCGACCGGGGCGCCTTCGGCAGCCCGACCTTCTTCGTCGGCGACGAGATGTTCTTCGGCAAGGACCGCCTGGTCGAGGTGGAGGAGGAGTTGGCGAGGCAAGCGGGGTGAGATTGGGCCTATCGCCTCGCGGAATCGCGTCAAACCAATCTCCGTCACCCCGCGCTCGACGCGGGGGCCACGCCTGAGGCTTTGGCCGGTGACGGGTGGAGAAGCACTTTGCCGAGATCTACATTCGTGATCCGCGATGCGTCAGGCCGAGGGACTTCAGGCTTCGGTCCCGCGTCAGGCGCGGGACGACGGCGAGGGGAGAAGCTACCCCGCCACCTCGCGCAATCGGTTCAGAACCAGCTCCGTCACCTCGATACGGTCGCGTTCCAGCGCCGCGCGGCGGTCGGCGGCGGAGCGGTCGAAGGGCATGCGGACGGGGCCGCCACCGGCGACCGGGCGGGCGGCGCGGACCGACTTCGCGTAGTCGGTGACCTTCTGGCGGTACTCCGCCTCGGGCATCATAAGATCCGGTTTCATGGTGACCATCAGGTAACCGAAATCCGCCATCTCCGGAACATCGACCGGTGAGCCGGCCAGGATCCCCAGCATCTGCACCACCATGCCGAGCCCGGCCCCCTTATGGCCGCCCCAGGGGGTGAAGGCGCCGGAGAGGGCGGCGTCGGGATCGGTGGTGGGATCGCCCGCGGCATTGAAGGCCCGGCCTTCGGGAATTTGCTCGCCGAGACGCCGGGCCAGCATCACCTCGGCATGCATGATCGAGGAGGTGCCGATATCCCAGATCACCGGGTCGCCGGTGCTGGGAAAGCCGAAACAGATCGGGTTGGTGCCGAAGCGTCCATCGACCGAGCCATGCGGCGCCACCCAGGGTGAGGCATTCGAGGCGATCATCGTCAGCAGGCCTTCCGCCGCCGCCATTTCGGCGAAGTACGAGAGCATGCCGGTGTACCAGGTGCCGTCCGCGCCGACCATCGAGATGCCGCTGGTCTTGGCCTTGGCGATGGCGATCTCGGTTGCGCGGTAGGCGACCACGTAGCCGAGATTGTCGTTGCCCGCGAGCCGCGCCGAGACCGGGGTCTCGTGCAGGGTCTCGACCGGCTTCGCCGCCTTGCCGGTGCGGCCGATCCGCTCAATGATGCTGACCACCCGGGGTAGACCGCCGTAGTTCAGGCCACGCAATTCGCAGTCGATGATGTGATCGGTGATGATGCGAGAGTCCTGCGCGTCGTGCCCCAACGCCTTCATGACACTCTCGACCAGATCCCGGGCCTCGGCGACGGTCAGCTGCATGTTCTTCCCCCCATGGATCCCTTTGCCGCTAAGCACGACGGGGATCACTTCCACTGTTTCAAGGGCGAGGTTGGGGGGATTTGGCTCGGTCGGCAAGATACAAGAGCGGTTTTGCCAGCCAATTGGAGGCAAGGATCACGGGACTGAAGGAGAGGGTGCCTTTGGTGGTGGGCGTGGGTTAGGCGCTGGGCGATACGATCGGCGATGGATCCACTCTAGGTCTCCTTGAATCGTCGCAGGACATTGTCAACCATCCGCGAGATGCTGTTCTTGTAGTCCTGATGCGATAGGCTTCCGCAGAAGGTGATGGAGCCGACGGAAAACACGGCGCCGCCATTGGCGGTATCGAAATAGGTGATATCGGCGCGGATCAGTTTGTCATGCGGTACGCCGGTGACCGTGTTGCGCTGGGAAAGCTGGTCCTCCAGCACCGCGATGAAGCTCGGCTGATGGCTCTCGGAGGAGGCGATCACCACCGCGTTCTCCGGCGTGCCGAGCCGGATGTCGGCGCGGTCGAGCTCGAACCCCGCCGCGCCGCCGCCGGACAGTCCAAAATTGCCGAGGACCTCCTCGTTGATGCCCTCGAGAATCCAGGCGGCGCGGGGATCATCCCCGCCCTCGGATCGCCGGTAGTGGGAGCCCTCGAACGCGCCCTGCGAGGAGAAGCCGACGCCGGCGAGCTGTTGGGGCGGCCGGCCATTGCGGCGCCAAAGCCCGCCATACTGGCCGTCAAAGGCGTTGTAGTACTCGCCCGGCTCGGCGGCCCAGGCACGGATGCCGCCCTCGGCCCGGCGAATTTCGAGCGCGCCCGGCCAATCCTCGCTGCGCGCCACCCGCCAGTAAAAGCCATTGCCGCCCATATACATCAGCCTGCCGCCACGCTCATGCGCGTATTCGGTGAGCGCGTCCAGGGTGCCCTTGGTGTGATACTCGGGATGCGAGCCGGTCAGCACGACCTTATAGGGCGCGATCAGCTCGACGCCCTCGTCATCCAGATCCTCGTCGGTGATCACGTCGACATCGTGGCCCATGGCGTCGAGCCAGTCGATCAGATGGGTGTCGGCGGGAAAGTGCCTCAAGCCCGATCCATACGGATCGTCGAAGGTCAGGAAGTTGTGCCGCATGGTCATGATCGGGCGTAGCCGCGTCGAATACCCGACGCCGCTGCCATCGGTGTGCAGATTGTAGGTCGAATGCGCGTAGTCCGAGTGATCGTCGGGCAGGTATTGCGCCGCGCCCCAGCGCTTGCCCTTCTCACGGAACTTGTGGTCACTGACGTTTCGCTGGTGATTGGCGTAGATCTGATAGGTGAAGGTCGAGGCGAGAAACACCACGTCGCTGGTCGGCTTGCCTTTCCTGGGCCGGATATAGAAGGGGATCACGTCCTCCGCGTGCCGGCACCTGATCCGGCAGCCATAGACGCCGCTCGGCATGTCCTCTGGGATATCGAAAACGAAGTCATCCTCCCAGCCGCAATCGGCCAGGTCGTCCTCATGGAAATGAATCGCCCGGTACTGTTCCGGCGCGTGGCGGAACGACATTTCGGTGCCGTCCCAGTTCGAGCCGGTTACCGCGCGGGCCGGCAGATTGACCAGCCGGGCGGCGGGGGCCGCTGGATCAGCCGTTCCAGGATTGAAGTTGACCGGGGGCGGGCTGGTCATGTTCAGGTTTTGGGTGAGTTCTTCTGGCCGGCTCCCACTGTAGTGCACGCGCACGCCAGAGAAATCGCGCCCAAAATCCAGGCCGAGCACGGTGCTGTCCGGCAATTTGCCGGGGGGAAGGGCGCGCAGGACCTCGTGATCCGCGGTTGCGGCGATGAAAGGGTCCTCGATCTTACCGTTGAAGTGACGGTGGAGCACGCGGCCGGATCGCGCGGCGACCAGGACCGGCTCGGGAGTATCCGGGGCCGCCGTGCTTTTGAGCGCGATAGTCGCGGTCCCATCGTCATCCACGCCATGCTCGGCCTTAAGCGGTTCCTGACTGACGGTGATCGTACCCGTGGACGGATCATGGCTGGCACGGACGCGGTACCATTGATGGCGCCGAATCCGCTTGCCCACGGCGACGCGTGTCTCGCCGCCAGCGCCGTCACCGACCGCGAAGGATGCCCCGTCCGGCCCGATTTCCAGCGCGAAACCGGCGCCTGCCGTCGGGTCCCCTTTCGAGATCACCGCTTGGGGGCCCTTGTCCGGCAAGGTCGGCCAGATCGTTGCCGCGACCGAGAAACCGTTTAGCCCATGCAGTCCGGGCATGTCGTCGACAACGACATAAGAGCCGAGATGGGTGGGCTGAAACCGCGAGGGATAGCGTCCCTCGATGTCCGTCTTCACCGGGCGCAGTTTTACGCCCGGTCCGTCGGGATTGGGATCGCCGTGAATGATTCGCACCACATCCACGTCATACGCCTCCTCGAAGGTCGAGGAGATCTTGAAGGCGATCCGCCCGCCCGGCGCGGCGGAGAAGCGATCGGTGTATCCGGTAAGTGGTGGCGGCATGGCTTGATGTCCCGTTCTACTTCACACCCGTGATAATGGCTCATCGCGTGTCTGTTTTCTCCCCGGCCCTCCATCCTCGCGCTAGGCTTCGAGGAACGCATAGAGGGAGGCGAGCGCATGTCACTATCCAGCGTTTCCGATCACGACGCCAGTACCGGCAAGTTCCTGCGCGGCAAATACGCGATTTGCGGGGTCGGCGAGACCTCCTATCGGCGGGGCTCGGAAGAGTCGACCCGCTCGCTCGCGACCTGGGCGATCTCCAACGCCATGAAGGACGCGGGCATGACCGCCGGCGATATAGACGGGATGTTCAGCTATTCCGGCAATGACTCGACCTTCTCGCCTTTTATCGCGGGAGACCTCGGGATCCGGCTTAACTTCTACATGGACGTGCATGGCGGCGGCTCGTCGATCGAGGCGTTGATCGGCATGGCCATGGGCGTGATCGAAGCCGGGATGTGCAAGACGGTGGCGATCTTCCGGGCGATGAACGGCTACTCGGCGGTGCGCATCGGCGGCACCGGCGCCCGCTCCGCGGTGCCGATCGTCGGCGATCAGATCCACGGACGCGCCTATGGCTGGCAAAGCGCCGGACAGATGTTCGCGCCGACCTTCCTGCGGCATATGTACGATTACGGCACCACGCCGGAGCAGGTAGCGGCGGTGAAAGTCGCGCATTCCAAGCATGCCTCGAACAATCCCAAGGCCTATTACAAGAAGCGCTACACGGTCGAGGACGTGGTCAATTCCCGCATCATCTGCAAACCGTTGCATCTGCTGGATTGCTGTGTCGAGACCGATAACGCGACTTGCATCATCGTGACGCGTGTCGAGCGCGCCCGGGATTGTCCGAACCCGCCGGCGGTGATCCAGTCTGTCGTCGGACGCTGTTGCAAGCCGCGCGCGGACATGCATTACCAGCACGGACCGATCTCGACGGTCGCTGGGCATTACGCCAGGGAGATCCTGTGGCCGAATGCTGGCTTGGGGCCGGAGGATGTGGATGTTACCGGCTCCTACGACGCGTTTACCTTCACCACCATGCTTCAGCTCGAGGATTACGGCTTCTGCAAGAAGGGCGAGGGCGGCCAATACGTCTCGGACGGCACGATCGAGCTTGGCGGCGGACGCCCGAACAACACCTCCGGCGGCCATCTCTGCGAGGGCTATACCCACGGCATGAACATGGTGATCGAAAACACCCGCCAGCTGCGCGGCGAGGTGGATGACAGCTGTCCGATCGGCCCCGACGGCAAGCGCCAACACACTCACGATTATGCCGAGGGCGATTGTAGACAGGTCAAGGACGTGGAGGTCACCGCCAATCTCGGCTGGGCGATGCCGGGCACCGGTTCGGCGCTCGTGATGGCCAAGGACCATCGGTAGGGGAGAGAGAACATGCCAATTCAAGGCGACTATATGGGGATGACCCTTACCATCGAGGATCTCGACGGCGAGAACCGGGAGTTCTTCCGGCATTGCGCGAACCGTGACTTCCGGCTTCAGCGCGGCAAGCAAAGCGGCCTGTTGCGGTATCCGCCGACCACGGCGTGTCCTTGGACCTCGGATCGCGAGAGCGAATGGGTCGCGGTGGAGGGCAGGGGGACCGTGCATTCCTACGCCGAAGTGCATCACCCAATTCAGCCGGCGTTCCGCGACAAGGTCCCCTATATGATCATTCTAGCCGACCTGTATACCCAGAAGGGGGAGCCTTCGGAGCACGAGGCGTTGCGCGTCGCTGGCAACCTGATGACGCCGGACGGCAAGTTCGCGCCGCCGGAGATGATCAAGCGGGTCGGTATCGGAACCCGGGTGAAGATGGTCTTCGTCGATGTCACCGACGAGTTCGCCGTGCCCCACTGGACGATCGACGAGGACGCCGAGCAACCGGAAAACCCCTGGCGCTATCCCCAGGAATAGGCCTTGAAGACTGGGAGAGGCGAGAAGGCCGAGGCGGTCCACAAGGCGCCGAAGCCGAAATCGCGCTCAGGCGGCCGCTTTGTCGATACTGGTCGTGCGATCATCGAGAACCGCCAGCCGAACCGCCGAGGCCCGCGAGGTTGCGCCAGGAACGTTGGTCGCGACCCATTCCACGGTTTCATCCAGGGATGACTGGTCCCGTCGGGCGATTTCGGTCAAGCCGTCCCAGAAGAACTGCTCCAGAAACACCGTGATCCGACGTTTCTTATAGCTGAGGTTCATCCGAATCCGGGATACCTGTTGGTGGAAATCCTCCGCCGACGGCATCTCGCCGTTGCATGCGATCGCCAGATACACCCTGACCGCGCTCGTCAGGCTTACACCGCTACCCTCGGCCAGCCGAGCGGCCTCGCTCACGACGATATTCGGATGCGTGTTCCGCCTCTGGGCGATTTCGCGCAATGCCTCCCAATAAGCCTGTTCAAGCCGCATGCTGGTCCTGCGTCCAAAAACCTCCACGTTTCCAATTGTACGGTCGCCACAATCGGCGGCGCTGGATTCAGCGATCCTGGATTTCATCAATGGGTTCCTTGGTGTTTCGTCGAGACGGTTTGTCCCTGACGACTAAGGTCGGTACCTTGCTGCGGCGCTGGTTTATGCGGGGCGCGCTACAACCGCAACCACAATCTAGTGGTCTGCGACATTTCTGTACTGAAAAGGCGTAATCATGGATGTCACGGATGCCGGTTTGAGCCTGGTCGACACGACCAAGTTCCGCAACTGGGCCGCGGGGTGGAGATGGACGATCGGGATTGGTTTCGCGCAATCGTTGTCCAGGATTTCGCGGGTTTCCTTGGCTCGTGACGAGCGCCGAGGCATCGCGCGATTGGGCCTGTGACGGTTCCGCCAATATCGCGGAAGTTGGAGTATTTCTTGACCCATGAATGTCGAATTTCATGAGTTTCGGGTTTGTTCGCGCTCCTTGCGCCGTGTAGCCTGCTTTTATAACAGGGCTGGGGCGATCCTGCCGGGTTTGGTCGCCGCGCCGAAGATGCATTTGGGGATCGGATTGTCCTTAAAGCCATGAAACTGATCTGCTACCCCACCGGGGCGACGCCGCCGAACATCAGACCGGCCCCGCCCACGCGTTCCTGGATGGACAACACGCAGCAGGCCTTCGCGTATCGCTGCCTGCCTCTAAACATCGCCAACGCGCACGGCTGGGAGATCCTGTCACCGGCCGGGTTTTCCGCCGAATGGGATGGCTCGGAGGGGCTGGATAGCGTCAAGGTAACGGGAGATGACGGCGCATCGAACCTGCCGATCAGCCATTTCGGGCATGGGATTTTGACCTTCCACACCAACGCGCTCTTCAAGACCGAGCCCGGATACGCGCTTTTCGTGGGCGGTTCGACCAACAGCATGAAGGATGGACTACAACCGCTTTGCGGGATCATCGAAACCGAATGGGCACCATATACGTTCACCATGAACTGGAAATTCACCCGACCAGGTCATTCGGTCCGGTTTGAACGCGACGAACCATTTTGCATGTTTTATCCGATACAACGCGAGGTCGTTGCCTTGACCGAGCCGGAGATCCGGGACCTCGAGACGGATCCGGAGCTGCAAGCGCCATATGCCGAATGGATGGATAGTCGCGAAACCTTCCTTGAGAACTTGAAACTGTCCGAACCATCGGCGGTCTCCATGAAATGGCAAAAGAACTACTATCGAGGACTGATGCCTGACGGCTCCTCGGGCGCGGAGGGTCATGTCACGAAACTGCAGCCACGGCGGTTCGCGGACCGTAGATTGACCGAAAATTCAATTGATCTAGAGAACGACGAATAACATCAACCTCGCTATCGTCGGGTTTTATAAAGATTAGAGGGCATGATCTGTCGAGAAATGGCGAATCGCGAATCACTTACCAATTTGAATGCCATTGCATGCGCAAGCGCGACCGAGACGAAAAATTTTATATATATGAAACAATATCTTATATAGATAACATAAACAATAACTAGAAATATTCCTTGAAGCTGGTTACTCTAGCGGTAAATTTGAAACCACAGTTTCCGCGAAACCAGCGAGGGTTGTCCGATGACACACAATAGTCTTCCGCGAAAGGTCCGTCGTCCCATCATGGTGGCCGCGCTTTTGGGCGCGATCATGGTGACACCTCTCGCAAGCCCAAGCGCGGCGAGTCTGAAAGACGCCATCGACTTCTATAAACGAGGCGCGTTTGATAGCGCGGCTCCAATTCTGGAACGACTAGCCGGGAGCGGGGATCCGGTGGCGAGTTTCTGGTTGGGAAGCATGTGGCACCAAGGTCACGGCAAACCGGTGAATTACCGCACCGCGCATCATTTGTATCGGCTGGCCGCCTATCACGGAAACGCCGACGCGCAGAAAAATCTCGGCCTTTTGTATCGTGATGGTCGGGGGGGCGAGAGGAACCTCGTTGTCTCCTATGCGTGGATTTCCTTGGCCGCGGCGCAGCGAAGCGCGGTCGAGGAGCGAAACCTGGAACGCCTGACGGAGCGTATGTCGCCGGCCAAGATCATGGAGGGACAGCAGCTCGCCGCGGAATATCTGGAATGGATCTCCAGGCCTGATAGGCAAGCGCGCGTGGGTAAGGAGAAGAAAGTCTCCGCCGCGCCGGCAACCTCCAACCCGCCCGAGAAAACCAGGGTCGGCGTGGTGCTGACCTCGACCACCGGCGTTTCCGCGACGACGCAAGCTCCGGCGGTAACCTTGCGTGATCAGTTTATCGTGCAACTCGGTCTGTTCCGGAACCCGAATGGGATCGCGAAGCTAGAGCGAACGTTGCGCGGCAAGGGGATTTCCTTCTCCAAGAAGGCGGTAACGATCCGTGGCAGATCCTACCAACAGTTTCGCGTGGGACCCTTCCCTCGGGTCGATGCCGCCAAGAAGACCGCGCGCCGGATCGACAAGATCCTTCACATCAACAGCGCCGTGATACCGGTGCCTAGTTGAACCTGATTGGCTCGGCGGACTCAAATGCCCCAGGGTCCGCTTAACCATGTCTGGAGCCGGTCGCCGGCGAACAAGACCATCGTGGCGCCGAACAATAGGAACGGGGCGAAACAGATCGGCTGGCCCTTCTTCGACACGCCAGCCCAAATGAGGCCATAGCCGACGAGAACACCGGTTGCCGATGCCACGAGCAAGCTCGGCGCCAGGGCTTGCCAACCGAACCAGGCGCCAATGGCCGCGAAAAGCTTGAAATCACCTTGTCCAATCGCGGTGCGGCCGAGTATCCGCGCGGCGACCGCGTCGACGATCCAAAACGCCGCGTACCCGCCGACCGCGCCCAAAATGGCGTCGCTCGGGGCAACGTGAACGTTGAACGCATTGAACGCCAATCCCACCCAAAGCAAGGAGAGGGAAAGCACATCCGGAACCAGAAGGTGCTCCCAGTCGATGCAGCTCATGGCGATCGCGAACCAAATGAAAACCATGGCGGAAAGTGCCTGAGGGCTTGGGCCGAACACGATCATGCAGACCAATCCGGTCAGCCCGCCGAGCAACTCGACGATCGGATAGCGCGCGGCTATACGTTCTCCGCAAGCCGAGCATGCGCCCGCGAGTAGGCAATAGCTGATGACCGGGATGTTCCGAAGCGCGGTGATCGGATGGCTGCATTTCGGGCAATGCGAGCCGGGAAACGCCAAGGAGAGCCGTTGTGTGGTTGGTGGAACCGAAACGCCCGCGCTCCCGCTTGGATCAGGCGAGGGTGAGCTGGTTTTCTCGTCTTCCAACTCGGTTTCCGCCCAAGCCATCATGAGGGGGAGTCGATGAATCACAACGTTCAGGAAACTGCCCACCGCCAAGCCGAAGGCAACGGATGCGAGGACCCAAGCCAATTCGCTCATGGGCGTGGGACATGGGTGCGGGGATGACTACCGCCGCGTGACCTTCGCGAAGGAAAGCTTGGCATCGGCGATGTGAACGATGGTTCCGTCACGAATGGGGCCGGGGCTTGTCGTTTTGCTTCCATCAATCGCGATATCCCCATCCGATGGTTCAATGAAATAACCGCTGTCTTCAGTATACCGCAATCGGGCCTTGGGTTGGTCCGTGCCGTTGGGACCAGTTGGAGCAAGGGAAACGGTGCCCGATGGCGAAACATCAAGACCAAGGCCGTCGTCGAACATGATCCAGGTTTTCGCCTTGTCTTCTCGCCAGCCGGGCCAATGCCATTCCAAATCACCCGATACGCCTCCGTCGAGATGCGCGAAGTCGACCTGGCATTGAATGATCGACCGATTTGTCGGCGCGTCGTCGCCGATGCTGGTGAAGCGTAGACGACAGTGCCCCGGCGCCTTGGGGGCTTCCGGGCCGCCCAAGGCAATCACGATTCCGTTCCGCGTGACGTCGACTTCGATTTCCTGGCCCACATCAAGGCTTGCATCGCCTATGAAAACGGAATTGGCGCCGCCCAGGCGCTCGAACCGTATGGTGGTATCGGTTCTCGAAAGGCGCAGCCCGTTTTGGGCGCGCGAAACCAAGGCGTAGGAAAGACTGATATCGGCGACGGCGCCCTCCATGGAGGTGCGGCCCATGGCGATGACCGGCATTGGCAACAGAATGGCGTGCAGGCCCTCGGCGCGAACGACGACCGGGCCGACGATCTTGACGCTGTCGACAAGGTCGCCTCGGCGCGCGATCAATCGT
>JAYOIK010000030.1:0-52394 GCA_038118725.1 Alphaproteobacteria bacterium
TTACTCTGGGATGTTGAGAGATTTTTTAACGATCCTCCACAAGCCACGGATCCTTCTTTGTTTTGTTGTCGAGTCGAGCCTCAAGGAAAAAACAGCCCCACGTTTTCGCGATCCTAACGCCGATCCCTCGGATGTGCGCTCCGATGCACGGCGAGCAGCTGTTCGGTATCCACCTTGGTATAGCGCTGGGTCGTCGACAGCGAGGCGTGGCCCAGCAATTCCTGGATCGCCCTAAGGTCACCCCCGCCGGATAGCAGATGTGTCGCGAATGAGTGGCGGAGCGCGTGCGGTGTCGCGCTGTCCGGCAGACCCAACGCGCCCCGGATCAGCCGCATGGCGCGTTGCAGGACCGCCGGTTGCAGCCGCTTGCCCCGCGCGCCGAGGAAGAGCGGGTCCGTGGGAGCGCCGGAATAAGGGCAAAGCGCGAGATAGTCGTCGACCGCCTTGCGCACGATCGGCAGCACCGGGACCATACGCTGCTTGCCGCCCTTGCCGAGGATTGTCATGGCGTCCGACTTGGGCGCGTCGGCGCGGTTAAGGGCCAGGGCCTCGCCGATCCGCAGGCCGCAGCCATAGAGCAGACAAAGTACCGCCGCGTCGCGGGCCGCGATCCACGGTTCCTCGGCGATCACCTCGGCCATGTCGAGGGCGCGGGTCGCGTCCTCGACCCCGATCGCCTTGGGCAATGATTGCGGCAGCTTCGGGGTGCGGACCATGTGGATCGCCGGATTGGTAACACCGTGTCGGCGTTCGAGATAGCGAAAGAAGGTACGGATCGTCGACAGCGCCCGAGCCGTCGAGCTCGCCGAGAGACCGCTGGTCCGTCGCCGCGCCAGATAGGCCCGGAAGTCCATTGTCTTGAGTGTCGCCAGATCGGCGAGCCCGGCCGGCGCGCCCAGATGATCGGCGAGGAAGCGGAGGAAGGCCCGGATGTCGCGGTCATAGGCTGTTTGAGTATGATCCGCCATGCGTCTCTCGCCGGCGAGCCAGCCGCGCCAATCTTCCACCGCCCGCGCGAGATCCGCGGCGGCCATGGGGGGAGGCGGGTTCAGTTCGGCAGGTTCAGCCATTGCCGTATGGTGGTTTCCAACGCCTTGGCGAGGAAGCCGATAAGCTCGGTTCCCTGTCCCTGGTGAAAGGTGTCGACATCCCGACTTCCGATCGCGAGCAGGGCCGTGGGTGCTTGGGGGCCGAGATCCAGACGCGCCAGCGCCTGACTGCGGACCAATCCGGTGGCCGCGTCGAAGATCTTCTTGTCCGCCGTGATATCCGAGGCGAGCGCGATCTGTCTTCCCGGTCCCAGAATCCGCTCTATCGCGTCCTCCGGGATCGAGCGCAGGCCCGAGGCATAAGCGCGCGGGATCTGTACGTCGCCGACCTCGAGACAGATCGTCACGGCGTCGACCTCCAGAACCAGCGGGAGATCGGCGGTCACCGTGTGAATAAGCTTCTCGAAGCTGCGCGCGGCGAGAATCTGCAGCACCGCCTCGTGGACCTGCAACTGCGCCGACCGATTGTCGCGGGCGGTGCCGACGATAGCGGCATGGGCGTCGCGTAGGCGGGCATTCTCATCGCGCAGACGGTTCAGCATCAAATGCTGCATATCAACGACATTGCCGTCGAAGCGCGCGGACGGGCTGAGCGATTCCAGTAGCGCCGGGTTTTCCGTCAGCAGATCCGGATTGCGACGGAGATAGTCGAGGACCGCGTCCTCGGTCAGCGCCTTGGAAGGGACGTCATTCGCCGCGGCCGCTCCTCGACGGCCTGGCTTGGTGACGGGTCCCTTCTTGGTCACGCCGCGCCGCCTTTCGAATCGAGGATCGACTGGCCGGTCTTGGCCCAATCGTCCAGGAAGGCCTGAAGGCCCTTATCTGTCAGCGGGTGATTATACATCGCGCGGATAACCGCGGGCGGCAAGGTCGCGACATCGGCGCCGAGCTTGGCGGCCTCGAGCACGTGTTGCGGGCCGCGCACCGAGGCGACCAGCACCTCGGTCGGGAAATCGTAATTGCCGTAGATCTGGACGATATCGGCGATCAGATCCATGCCGACGCCGCCGACATCGTCGAGCCGGCCGACGAAGGGCGAGATGAAGGTCGCGCCGGCCTTGGCGGCGAGCAAGGCCTGGGCCGCCGAGAAACAGAGCGTGACATTCACCCCCGTGCCCTCGTCCGACAGGGTTTTGCAGGTCTTCAACCCATCCACGGTGAGCGGCACCTTGACGGTGACGTTGTCGGCGATCTTGGCCAGCCTGCGGCCTTCGGCGATCATCGTGTCGAAATTCGTCGCCGCGACCTCGGCGCTGACGGGCCCGTCGACCAGCTCGCAGATCTCGGCGATGACGTCGATGATGTTTCGGCCGGATTTTGCGATCAGTGAAGGATTCGTGGTGACCCCGTCGACCAGGCCGGTGGAGGCCATGTCCTTGATCTCGGCGACATCGGCGGTATCGATGAAGAACTTCATGTGCGGTCCCGTTGGCTCAAGGGCGCGCCATGCGCCCGAATCAGCCCCGAGTCTAACCCAGGCTCCCTGGGCTGGCTAGGCCGGCTCCCGCTGGTTCGTTGGATTTCCGAATGTCCGGTTGCGGGTAGCCCTGTGGCGACACACACTCACGGAATGCGGGTTGGGAAAATCGTGATGGAACGGATTGCCCAAGATGGACGGTGACGACTCGGCGCTGGTGGGGGGATTGTTCGGTCCAGCGCGCCGAGTCGGGGTGTTGCTGCCGCTGCCCCTGGCCGGCGCCTACGACTATATAGATGAAGGCTTGGACCTGGCGCCGGGCGATGTTGTCGAAGTGCCGCTGTCCGGGCGCCGGGTTACCGGCGTGGTCATCGGCGAGGGCGAGGGGAGTGTCGAGGAGAGCAAGCTGCGGCCCGTGTTCCGCCGGCTAGAGGTGCCGCGTCTACCGGCCGTGGTTCTGGAGTTCGTGCAATGGGTCGCGTCCTATACGATCACGCCGCCGGGCTCGGTCCTGCGCATGGCGCTCAGCGTGCCCTCGGCCTTGCGTCCACCGGATCCGATCATTGCCTATGCCCGTTCCGGCGCGGCGATTCCCGACGGCTTTCGCCTGACGCCGGCGCGCGAGCGGGTGCTGGCGCTGCTGGATGACGGGCCGCCGCGCACCGCCTCGGACATCACCGGCGAGCTTGGCGTGACCACCTCGGTGATCAAGGGGCTGGCCAATGCCGGGGTCCTTGCCACGGTTTCCCTGCCCGCCGACCCGCCAATCCCGATTCCCGATCCCGACACGCCACGCATGATGGCCCTCGACAGCGAACAGCAGGCGGCGGCGGGCGCGTTGGTCAAAAAGGTCCGCGAGGAGTCGTTCTCGGTTACCGTCATCGATGGTGTCACCGGGGCCGGCAAGACCGAGGTCTATTTCGAGGCCGCGGCCGAGACCCTGAGACAGGGACGCCAGGTTCTGATCCTGGTGCCGGAAATCGCGTTGTCGGTGCCTTTTCTCGCGCGGTTCGAGGCCCGCTTCGGCGTCAGGCCGGCGGAATGGCACTCGGACCTTTCGCCACCCCGGCGTCGGCGAACTTGGCGGGCCATCGTCGAGGGCCGGGTCCAGGTTCTGATCGGAGCGCGCTCCGCCCTGTTTCTCCCGTTTCCGGATCTTGGCCTGATCATTGTCGACGAGGAACACGAGGCGGCGTTCAAACAGGATGACGGCGTGGCGTATCAGGGCCGGGACATGGCCGTGGTCCGGGCCAATCTGGGCAACATTCCGGCGATCCTCGTGTCGGCGACGCCGTCATTGGAAACCGTGACCAATGTCTCGCGCGGACGCTATGGCGTGGTTTCGCTGTTGGCGCGGCATGGCGGGGCGTCGCTTCCGGGCGTCGTGCCAATTGATATGCGCCGCGACGGGCCGGAACGGGGCCGCTGGCTGGCGCCGGAACTGGTCAAGGCGATGACGGCGTCCTTGGGGCGGGGCGAGCAAGCGATGCTTTTTTTGAACCGGCGCGGATACGCTCCGTTGACCTTGTGCAGGGCGTGTGGCCATCGATTGGAATGCCCGAACTGCAGCGCTTGGCTGGTCGAACACCGACTGACCCAGCGGCTGCAATGTCATCATTGCGGGTACCTTTCGGGCCGTCCGTCGGAGTGCCGGGAATGCGGCGCGGTTGACAGTTTCGTTCCCAGCGGCCCCGGCGTGGAACGGTTGGCCGAGGAAGTCTATGACCGGTTCCCCGACGCCAGGGTCCAGATCGCCTCCAGCGACACCCTGGCCGGGCCGAGCGCCGCGGCGGAGTTTTCCCGCGCCGTTCGGGCCGGCGAGATCGATATCATCATCGGCACCCAAGTGGTCGCCAAGGGGCATCACTTCCCCTTGCTGACGACCGTGGGGGTGGTTGACGCGGATCTGGGCCTGGCGGGCGGCGACTTGCGGGCGGCGGAGCGGACCTATCAGTTGCTGCATCAGGTCGCGGGGCGGGCCGGGCGCGAGGACAAGAAGGGAACCGTCTATCTGCAAACCCATCAACCCGAGAACCCGGTAATGCGGGCGCTTGTCGAATGGGACCGGGACGGTTTTCTCGCGGAGGAGGCGCGGGCGCGCGAGGCGGCGGAGATGCCGCCCTTCGGCCGTCTCGTGGCCTTGGTGGTCAGCGCTTGGGACGCGGCGCCCGCCGACGCGGCGGCGCGCTTGTTGGCGCGCTCCGCGCCGCGTTTCTCGGATGTTCAGGTTCTCGGCCCGGCGCCGGCCCCGTTATCGCTACTGCGCGGTCGGCACCGGCGGCGCTTGCTATTGAAGGCCGGACGGTCGGTGAATGTTCAGAAGGTGGTCCGCGAATGGCTCAAGGACTTAAAACTCCCGGCGGCGGCTCGGGTCAGTATCGATGTCGACCCCTACGGCTTCATGTAACGGGCGTGATGCGTTTTCGTGTCTTTCCGTCGTATCCCCGACCTGCGTCGGGGATAGGGGAAGAGTATCGGAACGCGACGGCCGGCGAGCGAAGATGAATTCCGCGTCGAAACGCCGCGCGGGAACAGGCGCGGGTAAATCTCCTTCGTACCCGATTCCATCTCGGTCCGCGTGATGCCGAACCCCGGAGGATTTCGCGGAAACCGGCGGCGCGCCACGCCGAACCCGAGTATCGAAAAATACCGTTTCGCGACCGCTTGCACCCCCCTAATGTCTATGCTACGAAACCGCCGCGCCCGGGCGGGGAGGGTTCGGCGTGTCGCGTCGCCGTGGCCCTCGGCGTTGAAGAGTGGCTTGGTGCGCGGGATGGTACCTCTAAAATCGACAAGGGGCGGTCCCTGGTGGCTTCCAATTCGCAAGGTCTGGCGGCACGTTACGCATCGGCTCTATATGAGTTGGCCGATGGCGAACGCGCGCTGGATAATGTTGCCGCGGACCTGACGCAATTGCGTCAGCTGATCGCGGAGAGTCCCGACCTCGAACGACTTGTCCGCTCGCCGGCCATGAGCCGCGACGATCAAGCCAAGGGGATGGCGGCGGTTCTGGAAAAGGGCGGCGCGCACGCGTTGACCCAAAAGTTCGTCGGCACCGTCGCGATGAACCGACGGTTGTTCGCCATCGAGGACATGACCAAGGCTTTCCTGGATGAGTTGGCCCGTCGTCGGGGCGAGGTCGCCGCCGAGGTGACATCCGCGGTCGGGTTGACCCAGGAACAAATCGACGCCGTGAACGCGGCGTTGCGCGAGGCGGTCGGCCAAAAGGTCGCCGTGAACCTCGCTGTTGACCCCTCCCTGATCGGTGGTCTGGTCGTGCGCGTCGGATCGCGCATGGTTGACAGTTCGATCAAAACCAAGTTGCAACGGCTACAATTTGCCATGAAGGGTGTAGGCTGATGGATATCCGCGCCGCCGAGATTTCCTCGATCCTCAAGGACCAGATCGCGAACTTCGGCTCCGAGGCCGAGGTTGCCGAGGTTGGCCAAGTGCTGTCCGTGGGTGATGGCATCGCCCGGGTTTACGGTCTTGACCAGGTTCAGGCCGGTGAAATGGTCGAATTTCCGGGTGGCATCCAAGGGATGGCGCTGAACCTGGAAAGCGACAATGTCGGTATCGTTATTTTCGGCGATGACCGGGACATTAAGGAAGGCGACACCGTTAAGCGGACCGGCGCCATCGTTGACGTGCCCGTCGGCAAGGGCTTGTTGGGTCGGGTTATCGACCCGCTGGGTAACCCGATCGACGGCAAGGGCCCGATCGTCTCCGACGAGCGCCGCCGGGTCGAGGTGAAGGCGCCGGGTATCATGCCGCGCAAGGGCGTGCACGAGCCGATGCAGACCGGCCTCAAGGCGATCGATAGCCTGATCCCGGTTGGCCGCGGCCAGCGTGAGCTGATCATCGGTGACCGTCAGACCGGCAAGACCGCGATCGCGGTTGACGCCTTCATCAATCAGAAATCGGTCAACGACGCCGCTGGTGACAACGACAGCAAGAAGCTGTTCTGCATCTATGTCGCCATCGGCCAGAAGCGCTCGACGGTCGCCCAAATCGTGAAGACCCTCGAGGATCAGGGCGCGATGGAGTACTCCATCGTCGTCGCCTCGACCGCTTCCGAGCCGGCGCCGATGCAGTTCCTGGCGCCCTATGCCGGTTGCACCATGGGTGAGTACTTCCGTGACAACGGCATGCATGCCCTGATCGTGTACGATGATCTTTCCAAGCAGGCGGTGGCGTATCGCCAGATGTCCCTGCTGCTGCGTCGTCCTCCGGGACGCGAGGCCTATCCGGGTGATGTGTTCTACATTCACTCTCGGTTGCTGGAGCGCGCCGCCAAGCTGAACGACGATAACGGCGCCGGGTCACTAACGGCCCTGCCGGTCATCGAAACCCAAGCCGGTGACGTGTCGGCCTATATTCCGACCAACGTGATCTCGATCACCGACGGTCAGATCTTCCTCGAGACCGAGCTGTTTTATCGCGGCATTCGTCCGGCGGTGAACGTCGGTCTGTCGGTCAGCCGGGTCGGCTCGGCCGCTCAGATCAAGGCGATGAAGCAGGTTGCCGGCACCATTAAGCTGGAACTGGCTCAGTATCGCGAGATGGCGGCCTTCGCGCAGTTCGCCTCGGACCTCGACCCGACGACCCAGCGTCTGCTGGCGCGTGGTGTTCGCCTGACCGAACTGTTGAAGCAGGGGCAGTACGCGCCGCTTACGGTCGAAGAACAGGTCGTGTCGATCTTCGCCGGCGTGCGAGGTTATCTCGACGGCATCGAGGTCAATCAGGTGACCCGTTTCGAGCAGGGACTTCTTTCCGAGGTCCGTGCCAGCGGCGCCGACATCTTGACCGCGATCCGCGAGGAAAAAGAGTTGAGTAGCGACACGGACAAGAAATTGACCGAGTTCGTTGACGCCTACGCGAAAAAGTTCGCCTGAGCGCGGCCTGTAGCGCCGATTTCGGCGAGGAGACGGCATGCCAAGCCTCAAGGACCTAAAAATCCGGATCAACAGCGTCAAGTCGACGCAGAAGATCACCTCGGCCATGAAGATGGTCGCGGCCGCCAAGTTGCGCCGCGCCCAGGAACAGGCCGAGGCCGCGCGTCCCTATTCGGCGCGCATGGACCGGATGATCGCATCGCTTGCCGGTAAGTCCACCGGCGTCGGCGGGCCAAAACTCTTGGCCGGCACCGGAAGCGACGCAACGCATCTTCTGGTGGTCATGACCGCCGACCGCGGTTTGTGCGGTGGCTTCAACACCTCGATCGTGCGCGCCGCGCGAAATCGGATACGGGCGTTGGAAGGCGAGGGCAAGACCGTCAAGATCCTTTGCGTCGGCAAAAAGGGCAAGGATCAGCTTCGTCGTGACTATTCCCGACTGATCGAGGACTCGATCGAGGGCGTGGCCCGCAAGAATGTCGAGTTCGCCTCGGCCGACGAGATCGGTGGCCGGTTGATCCAGATGTTCGAGAACGGCGAGTTCGATGTCTGCACCCTGATCTTCAATCGCTTCCAATCGGCGATGACTCAGATCGTAACGGAGCAGCAGGTGATTCCAGCCAGTGTTCCGGAAGCCGCCAATGACGACGACGCGGGCGTCGCTGGGCTCTATGAGTATGAGCCGGACGAGGAAGGCATCCTGGCCGAGTTGCTGCCTCGCAATGTCGCGACGCAGGTTTTCTCCGCGTTGCTGGAGAACACCGCTAGCGAGCATGGCGCGCGGATGAGCGCGATGGACAGCGCGACGCGCAACGCCGGCGAAATGATCGATAAGCTGACGCTGACCTATAACCGGACACGTCAGGCATTCATCACCAAGGAGCTGATTGAAATCATCTCCGGTGCCGAGGCGCTTTAGGGCCGAGGCGACACAGACAAGACTGAAGAGCCCACAGGTCGGACCAGACCGGGCGAACGGGAGTGGAAGATGGCAACGAACGCGACAGGTAAGATCAGCCAGGTGATTGGCGCCGTGGTGGACGTTCAGTTCGAAGGCGACCTGCCGTCGATCCTGAACGCGCTGACGACCAATAACGGCGACAACCAGTTGGTACTCGAAGTAGCGCAGCATCTCGGCGAGAACATGGTCCGGACCATCGCCATGGATAGCACCGAGGGCCTGGTACGCGGCAGCGCGGTGACGGATACCGGAGCGCCGATCACGGTGCCGGTCGGACCGGAGACCCTCGGCCGTCTGATCAATGTTATCGGCGAGGCGATCGACGAGGGTGAGCCCATCAAGTCGAAGATGACCTCGCCCATCCATCGCTCGGCTCCGGAATATGTCGATCAGTCGACCGAAGCCGAGATCCTGGTGACCGGCATTAAGGTCGTTGACCTGCTCGCGCCTTACGCGAAGGGCGGTAAGATCGGCCTGTTCGGCGGCGCCGGCGTCGGCAAGACCGTCATCATCATGGAATTGATCAACAACATCGCCAAGGCGCATGGCGGTTACTCCGTGTTCGCCGGTGTCGGCGAGCGGACCCGCGAGGGCAACGACCTCTATCATGAGATGGTCGAGTCCGGCGTCATCAAGGAGAACGGCGAGGAAGGCTCCAAGGCCGCGCTGGTTTACGGTCAGATGAACGAGCCTCCGGGAGCCCGTTCCCGTGTTGCGTTGACCGGCCTGACCCTGGCCGAATATTTCCGCGACGAAGAAGGCCAGGACGTGCTGTTCTTCGTTGACAACATCTTCCGCTTCACCCAGGCCGGCTCCGAGGTCTCGGCGCTGCTAGGTCGGATTCCCTCGGCGGTTGGATATCAGCCGACCCTGGCGACCGACATGGGTATGCTGCAAGAGCGGATCACCTCGACCAATAAGGGATCGATCACGTCGGTTCAGGCGATTTACGTGCCGGCCGATGACTTGACCGACCCGGCGCCGGCGACGTCCTTCTCGCATTTGGACGCCACCACGGTGCTATCGCGTCAGATTGCCGAGCTTGGCATTTACCCGGCGGTTGACCCGCTGGATTCCACGTCGCGCATGCTCGACCCCCGGATCCTCGGTGACGAGCATTACGCCGTCGCGCGTCAGGTGCAGGAAGTGCTGCAGACCTACAAGTCGCTGCAGGACATCATCGCGATCCTGGGCATGGACGAGCTGTCGGAAGAAGACCGCCTGACGGTGGCTCGCGCCCGCAAGATCCAACGCTTCCTCTCGCAGCCCTTCTTCGTGGCCGAGATCTTCACCGGCACGCCCGGCGTGCTGGTTCCGATCGAGGAGACCATCCGTGGCTTTAAGGAGATCGTGGAAGGTAAGCACGACGATCTTCCGGAGGCGGCGTTCTACATGGTCGGCACCATCGACGAGGCGATCGAGAAGGCCAAGACCATGGCCGCGGAAGCCGCCTGATAGCGACGAAAGCCTGGAGCCGAAGCTATGGCCGATACAACGATGTTCGAGCTGGTATCGCCCGAGCGCCTGCTGATGTCCAAGGAGGTCAGCATGGTGGTGGTGCCGGGCGCCGACGGGTTCTTCGGCGTCCTGCCGCGTCACTCACCCCTGCTATCGACGTTGTTGCCGGGGGTGATCGACGTTTATGAGGATGGTTCGGTCACGGACCGTATCTTCGTCGCCGGCGGTTTCGCCGAGGTGACCGAGGATCGTTGTACCGTCCTCGCCGAGGAAGCGACGCAGGTCGCCGATCTCGACATCGACGCGGCGGAGAAAAAGCTTAGCGATCTTCGCGACGAGCTTAAGGACTCCTCGGGGACCGAAGCGGATCGCCTGACCCGGCGCATCTCGGAGGCGGAAACCGTGCTGGCCGCCATGCGCGCGGCCAAGAACGCCTGACGGTTCATCACGCCGACGCGTCTCTTCCATATTGTAATTCGACTCACGGCGTCGCGGTTTTCGCTGCGCCGTGAGTCGTTAAGGTCGTGCTATCCGCCTCTCCGTTGTCCGGATCGGTAATTGGAAATCATCCGTGCCAGCTGCCATAGTAATGCCTTGCGGGTTTGTTTGATGGCGATCCGGTCCTGGCATGAGAATTGTCGCGCGTGTTTTCGTTTTCTTGATCGCCCTTGGATTTCTCTTGGGACCGGCGATCTATCTGGCCCGCGACTCTCTCGCGCCGGCGGCGGTTTCATGGTTCGCGCGGATCGGACTGGGGGTCGGTGACCTTGGCGATCCGCGTTTCCGTATCACGGCGCTGAGGGCTGACGGGCTCACCATCGAAGCCATGGCCATCGCGGATGGCCGCGTCACGGCGGAAAGCCTGCGCGCGACCTATGATCTCTCGGACCTGGCAAAGGGAAGGTTGCGGACCCTCGCGATCCGGGGATTGACCATTCGGGCGCGCGTCGAGAACGGCGTGCTGTCCCTGGGGACCATCGACTTGCCGGCGGGCTCGGATACGGAGCCGGAGGGCGCCAGCCTGGATCCTGGACGATTTCCCTTGGATCACGTTGTTCTCGATGACTTCCGAATCATCATCGTGAGGGACGCGGATACCATCGAGTTGGCCGGGGATATCGATGCCCGTCGGAGCGCGGGTGGAGCGCTGTCTTGGTCGGGTGAACTGAGCGCGGGGATGTGGAGCCCCCTGTTGGGTGGCGGAGAGGCGAAACTTGATCTCTCCCTTGCCGGGAGTTCAAGCGCCCGCGGTGAAATCAACACGGTGCTCGACGTCAAGCATGGTAAAGCTCGGTTCCGAGACTTGTCGTTGGCCTCCATGCGGGGTGGATTACGGATCCGATTGCCGGTTGGCGAGCCACCGACGTTGCGCGCGGCGCTGGCGTTTGGCGAGGTCGAGGCTCGAGGGATTGTTGTTCCTCGGCTTTCCATGGATGTTCATGGTCGGGGGCGTTCCGGGACGATATCGGCGGTGGTTGGAGAGCCCGGTTCGGAGGCGGGCGTGTACACGATTGTCGGTGATGTCCACGACGATGCCGGCGAGCGCGCGAGGCTCGCGTTTTCCGGGGGCGGCGCGCTCGGTGTTCTGCATGACTTGTTGGGCCCAGCGTTAGGCTCTCCCCTGGAAGGCCTTAAGGGTAACCTTGCATTCAATGGTGAATTCGGTCTTCGCGGGGGGATCGACGCGCTCATCGCGGAGCCGGCGAAGGTCTTGTTCCACGTGGCGGGCAATGGCGGCGCCGAGATAGAGATATCCTCGGTCCACATCGCGGGAAAATCTCATGCAGTGGAGGTCTGGGGCGGCGTGACGGCGCTCGTCGCGCCGGGGCTCGTGGAGTTACGGCCGCGGGACGGAACGCTCGCGAGGATACCAAAGTCCATGTCACGGATACTCGCGAGATCCGCGCCCCGCGCCATCCAACATTGGTTCGGAGATGGGGGTTCCATTGAGTTCGGCCTCGACGGGGAGCCGATTGCCATACTTGCCTCGGTCGGCGAAGAGACGCCCAAGCTGCATGTTTCCGGGGGTGTGCGGGCGGCACTCGGCCAGGCGTGTGAAATCACATTGTCTGGAAATGTGGCGGGACAGGCGACCGGGGGCGCCCCTGGGTCTTGGGAGGCGACCTTCAAGGACCTTATCTTGCGGGTGGGCGGTCTCGAGATTCTTGGCCATCGGCTCGAGCGGGGAGAGTTCATTTTTGGCGGATCTCTTGGCTCGAAAGGCATAACCGGGACGTTTTCCGTCAAGGGTGACGGGACATTCGGCGAAACCATTCCTCTCGATGGGGCGGCCATCCGCTTCGGCGGACAATTGGCAAGTGCCGGGCATGAGACCCGGATTTCGCTCGACCATGCGGGAGTGACGGCACGACCCCCAGGAAAAGAGAGTCGAGGCTTCGCCCTTATGAGCCCCGTGGAAATCACACAGGCACCTGGACGGCCAACCACCGTCGTTATCTCCCACGCCAGCGACAATCCGCTACCCAGATCCATTCAGACGGCCTTTAAGGTAGGGAAGGTGACGGTTGGCCCACCCGGCGACGATGGCTCGAAGACCGTCAAGCTTGATATCGGTCGGGTCGACGCGACATTCACCAACGCCGTCGGTGATGGTGAGGGGCGCATTGTTCTGAAGCTGGACAAGGCGCGCGGCGCGTATGCGGGGTTCCCCGTTCGGCTTTCGAAACTCGCGGTGAATGCCGGTTTCAAGGGCGACGACGTTCTGGGCGGGCTGACATCCCTTGACGCTTCCATCGAGGAGGTCGCCCAAACGACAAGCCCGACATGGATCTCGCCCCTGGCGCTTAGATTATCGGGGCAACGATCCGGGACGGCTCGGGCGTTGGATTTGCAAGGCTCGGTCGCGGGCGTAACCTCCGCGTTGGAAGTGCCGATCACCGGAAAGATCCAACCGAGCGATCGGTCGGGACGGGTTGCGGTTGACGGGACCTGGTTGACCTTTGGGCCCGAGGACTTGTCTCTGGCGACCCTGTCGCCGGCGCTTGCCACGCATATAGAGGCGTTGACTGGGCGTATAGGGATATCGGGGCATTTTGCCTGGCCAAGCTCCACGCCACCGGATCCGCATCGCCTGGCGGTTCAGGTGAAGGGCCTGTCGATCAAGGCCGCCGGCGCCAGCCTGGAGAACGTGGAGGGAGGTATCGCGCTCACGAGCTTCACGCCGCCGAGAAGCGACGGTGTAGGGGTTCTCTCGATGGACATGCTGGGCGTCGGTGTTCCTATCCACGGCCCTCGACTGGAGATCTCGATCGATGGCATGGAGGGTATTCGGTTGGATAAGGCATCGGGAGAATTCGCCGGCGGGCGGATTTCCACGAGGGATGTTTTGATGGATTTCGACGGGCCGACAACGATGACACTCGAGGCCGAGGGGGTGGATGCCGCCGCGATCTCATCAATGTTGAAGATCCAGGGATTGGATGCGGAAGGGTCGCTTTCGGGCGCCATTCCCGTCACTTGGATGCCGGAGATCGGCGTCTCGATCGTTGACGCACGCCTATCCGCCGATGGGCCCGGCACGGTTCGATACAAGGCGGGTGAGAAGGATGAGGCGCTCAGAAAGTCTGGAGAGCAGGTCGGCCTGATGCTGGACGCGCTTTCGGATTTTCGCTTCAAGACCTTGGAGATGGGGCTCGACGGAACGCCTGGCGCTGGTTTTCATGTCGACCTTGCCCTGGAGGGCGCGAACCCCAATTTTTATGATGGATATCCGGTCCGGTTCAATCTGGACCTGGCCGGGCAGCTTGATGACATCATCAAGACCGGGTATCGAACCTACACGCTCCCGGATCGGGTGCGGGATGCCGTTTTGCGAGGCGAGGCGAATGATTAGACCAGCGACGATCGCGATGTTAGGCGTTCTCTCCTTGAGTGGGATGGCGTGCTCCCCCTCCGTAAAGATCGAGGCGCCGGACAAGCCGATCGTTATAAATCTCAATGTAAAGATCGAGCAGGAAGTCCGCGTCCGTGTCGAGAAGGACTTGGAGTCATTGTTCGAGTCGAAGGATAAGATCTTTTGATCAAATTTCGTCATGTCGTCCCAAGATCAAGGGGAACTCATATGCCGCGAATCTCAAATCGCCGAAACCGGGACCCAGGAAACCCCGAGCCGGGAATCTGGAGCGCGCGGTTTTTCGCGCTCATCCTTTTGGCGGTGGTATCGGGTTTCGCTTTCTCTATCCCGGCGAACGCGCTTTCTCTTGACGAGGCCCGCGCGCAAGGCCTGATCGGCGAGCAGCCCAATGGCTATCTCGGGCTGGTGCCCGGGCAATCCAATGCCCAGGCGGCGACCCTGGTGGAGCAGATCAACGCCAAACGCCGCGCGGCCTACCAATCCGTCGCGGATAGCAACGGCACGACACTGAAGTCAGTCGAGGCGCTTGCCGGGAGCAAACTGATCGGTCGGCTCCAGCCGGGACAATGGTTCCAGGATCAGGGCGGTCAGTGGCGCCGCCGTTGAGCGTCTGGTCTGGAGATTGATGTTACTCGGTCGCGGCCCGCGTGACATAGGCGCGGAGCTCCTCGGTGACTTTCGCGACAACATTTTGCCAGCTCGCTTCATCGCCACCGGGTCCGTCGGATTCGGCCATCCGGAACAGTCGCATGGTCGGATACCAGGGCGTATCGTCTCGCCGCAGAAGCCAACGCCAATCCGAATGCCTGCCGAGCAACAACCAGACCGGCTTACCCATCGCACCCGCGAGATGAGCCACGGAAGTGTCGACCGAAATCACCAGGTCGAGGCCGGCGATGATATCGGCGGTATCCGCGAAATCACCGACGTCGTCACCTAGAGGGGTGACGTTCGACCAGGGACCAGGGGTTGAGCCGGGACGCCAGCCATATTGAAGGCTTTGGAAACTCGCGCCTTCCATCTCCACAAGCGGGGTTAGCGCCGCCTGTGGGCAGGACCGCCATTCGTCCCGGGTATTGTTCGGTGTCCCGGCCCAGACCAATCCGACCCTCGGCGCGTCGACGGAGGATCGCCGAGGCCGCGGGGAAGGGGCGCTCAGATAGGGAACATCGCCGGGAATCGTGTCCGGCCCGGTGCGAAACCGGTGAGGCAGACTCATGATCAAGCAGGTCGAGTCAAAGTCGGGTTGAGCCCCCGTGGAAACATTCTCGATCCACGGCATGTTCGCGAGAAGCCGTTCCAGCGCCGGCTGACAATGCACATGGACGGTCATGCCGGCCTCGGCGAGGGGGCGCGCGTAACGGATGAACTGGATCGCGTCTCCCGCGCCCTGTTCGGCGATCAAGAGAATGCGCTCGCCCGCGACAGGCTTGCCGTCCCAGATGACGCGGTGCAGATCATGCATCTGCGCGGTGAATTCGCGGCAAGATTCCCGTGTCTCATAGAGGGGCCAGGCATTGACCCAATCGCCCGCTTGCAGCATGGCGAGTGACAGGCCCGTCGCGATCTCCGGACGTTCCGGGTCCAGACACCGAGCTCTTCCATAGGTGGTGATCGCGGTCTCGGCATTGTCGAAACTGAAATCCGCGTTCCCGAAATTGTAGTAGATCGCGGCGGCGTCGGGTTGAAGCAAGATGGCGCGGCGAAACGCGCGGGTCGTTCTGTCGCGATTGCCGAGACCACGTAGCGATTGGCCAAGCGCCATGTAAACCCGGGCGTCTCTCGGAAAGCGCAGGGCGAGTAGTCGATGGCACTGCACCGCCTTGCGATGCGCTCGCGCCGTCATCAACCGCCGGCCCATGGCTAGGCCGTCTTCAAGGGATCGCCCGTTATCGATGGCCATGATGTCGGATGGCCTCAGGGTTCCCGCAACGCCATTTCGAAACTAGCGATCATCGGGGTCATCAGATAACTGAGCAAGGTTTGTTCACCGACCGCGATCAACCCGGATGCCGGCATGCCGGCGGTCAATTGTTGATCGCCGATGGCCTTTCTTAGGGAGTCCGGATCAAGTTGCACCGTCACGCCGTATGTTGGCTGTCCTTTCTCGGTAGGCACGGTGTTCGGCGTGATGCTGACCAACTGACCATCAACCGGCGGGGTCAATCGTGGATTGAAAGCGGTCAAGCGAACCTTGACCATGGCGCCGGTTTTTACCTGCTCGATATCTTTCGATTTCAGCTTTCCCTTGAGGACCATGGCCTCGTTTTGGGGGACGATTTCCATGAGGACCTGTCCGCCGGACACGACCTGCCCCTCGTTCCTGATTTGCAGATTCATCACCCGGCCATTCGCGGGAGCCTTCACGTCGATCCGAGATTTCTGGTCCGCGAGCACGCCGACAATCTCCCGACGCCGCGCGATCTCCGGATCGAGTTGATTCAAGCGGCCCAGATTCTGGGTTCTTTTGGATTGCAACCGCGCCTCAATCCCCAGTTTACGCTCGCCCAGTCTTTGCTTGGTCTGGGCGATTGCTTCTCCGAGCGTGCCTTGCTGGCCAAGCAACCCGGTCCTGGCGCGCTTGATCGCCAGAAGGCGCGACTTGGTGGTCAGGCGCTTGTCGAAGAGCTCCTGTACCGCCGCGAGCTCCTCATTGATCAAGGCGAGAGCCTCTTCAACTGTTTCCATCCTGATGTCGTAGGACCGAAGCTCGGTCTCGACTTGCGCGATCTGCTCTAGTTGAATCTCCAAGGTCTTCGCCTCGCTGTCGCGCAGCTCCTCGAACAGCTTCAACTCGCTATTGATGATTTTCGCGTGAATCGGGTTTGTCCGTGCTTGGGTAAGCTCGTCATCCAATACCATGGATGTGGCGCCGGCGAGCTCGGCGCGCAGCCGCGCGCGTTCCGCGAGCAATGAGACCAACGATGATTCCTGGGCCACGGTTTGGGCGTCCGTGCGAAGGGGGTCGAGCCGTGCCAGTACCTGTCCACGTGAGATCAATTCTCCATCACGTACCAGGATCTCGTTCACCAGGCCGCCTTCGAGGTGCTGGACCGTCTTGACGCCTGAATCGACCTCGATCGAGCCCGCCACATTGACACCGCTCGCCAGCGGAGCGAAGGCTGCCCAGCCTCCCAAGCCACCGAAGAACAGCAAGATGATGATGTATCCGAAGGCGCTTGCCCCCGCCCAGGTCGGTTTACCGGGGCGATCCGTCATTGAGACGGACAAGGGGCGACCAGGGAGTGTTTGCTGACTGACGGTTTGAAGGGACATCGGTCACTCACGCGTTGGCAGGACTGGTTACTACGTTGATGGCTCTATCGTCCGGCTGTTTGGTGGCGCCGCCGCCGCCGATAACCGGGAGCATCTCTTCCCTGGGACCGATGCGTTGGATCTTGCCATCCACCAGCACCATTACATGGTCCAGGACCTTAAGGATATTGGGTCTGTGCAAGATCAAGACAACGGTGACGCCGCGCCGTTTCAACTCCTCGATCGCCTCGGCGAGCGCTTCCTCGCCATGGGCGTCCAGATTGGCGTTCGGCTCGTCCAACACGACGAGTTTGACATCGCCATAGAGCGCGCGCGCAAGGCCAATGCGTTGCATCTGGCCACCCGATAGAAGCGTACCCCCACTGCCGACGACGGTCTGGTAGCCCTGGGGCATGAACTTGACCATTGTGTCAACATTGGCGAGCTTGGCGGCGTCCAAGACACGTTCGCTGGTCCAGTTTTGATCCTGGCGCGCGATATTGTCGCGAACCGTTCCGCCGAACAGCTCGACATCCTGTGGCAGGTAACCGATATAGGCGCCGAGGTCGACCGACGGCCATTCGTGAATATGCGCCCCATCAAGCTTTACGGAGCCGGTGCTTGGTCGATCCAGACCGACCAGAAGTCGGGCCAGTGTAGATTTTCCAGAGGCCGAGGGGCCGACGATCCCCAGGGACTCGCCGGGCTTCAGCGAAAAGTTGATCCCTTTCAGGATCGGATCCCGCGTTGAAGGGGGATGGAAACTCAGCTCTTCGACTGTCAATTCGCCGATTGGCGCGGGCGGCGCCGCCAGCTCGGAGGGTGTCTGCGCCGCGGCTTGTCGCAACACCGCCGACAAGGCTTTGTAATCTCCGATCGCTTCGCTGATCGGCGCCCAGCCGGTGACCAGGAACTGCACCGGCATCAAGACGCGTCCCACCAGGATGACGGAAGCCATCATCGCGCCGCGCGACAGGTTCGTTTCGGGATGGATGATGAGGATCGCGCACACGGTCATGATCGCCATCATTGAGCCGAATTGCATGGTCTTGCCGATCGCCGACATCAAGCCCATGCGCCGCGTGAAAACCGCGAGCTTGTCGAGCGCGACGTCGTTGTCCGCTTCCCACCGTCGTCCAATCCGCGGGCCCATGCCCATGGCTTCGATGACGTCGGCGTTGCGAAGACTTACCTCGGCCTTGCGATTGGATTCGCCCATTGCCGCCATGCCGACTTCGCGAACCGGTCCGGTCGCCCATTTGTTGGCGAGCGCCAGGATGAAAATGAATATGGCGATTGCCGTGGCCGCGACGCCGATCCAGAACTGCAGGAAGAAAAGAAACGCCAGAAAAAACGGCACCCATGGCAAGTCCATGACCATGAAGACCTGCTCGCCCGCGAGGAAATTTCGGAGCGAATCCATCCGGCTCAGCAACTCGGTATCGCGTCTCGATCCTCGCGCCGTGGCATCGCGTAGGGAAAGCGCGAAGACTTTCCGCCCGATCTGTTGGTCGATCCACGAGCTCACGCGGACGAACAGATAGGTGCGAGCGATGTCTATCAAGGCTTGGATCAGAAGCGCGGATATCGCGAACAACGCTAGAAACGCTAGCGTGAACTGGTTTCCGCCGCCGCCCAAAACACGGTCGAACAGCGAAAACATATAGACCGGCATAACCAAGATGAGCGCATTGACGAAGAAACTGAAGATAGCGGCCGTCGCGAACGCGTCGCGCGCCGCCCACAGCATCTCCTTCAGGGGGTCGCCACCTGAAGCGGATTTGGATCCTGCAGCCATTAAATCACCTGAGTCAAACCGGCCTCCGCGCGAGAGGCCATGAATTCGCTTGTTTGAGCCACGGGGCCGACGCTTTCGCGTTACGACGCTATATCGTCGCCCGCCCGTCGGAAATGACGCATCGTATTTGACGATCCGCCACGGTTGACCTTATTTAGGCTTTCCAGGGAATTGCCGCAAATAAATTCGGTATCCGCCGAATGTCGAGGAAAAGGCGACTTCAAGTGAAAATTCTGTTTGTTCACCAGAACATGCCGGGCCAATACAAGCATCTGGCGCCGGCCTTGGCCGCGGACCCGGCCAACGAGGTGGCGTTCATCACCAAGGAAGGCAAGCCCGACCTGCCGGGAATCAGGAAGGCGACGTACAGGCTCAGCCGCGAGCCGAGCAAGGGGATTCACCAATACCTAACGCGCCTGGAGGATCAGGTGTTGCATGGGCAAGGCGCGGTTCGCGCGGGTCTCCAACTCAAGGAAAGCGGGTTCACCCCGGATGTCATTTGTGCCCATACCGGATGGGGCGAGGCATTGTTCCTGAGGGACGTGTTCCCGGACTCGCGCATTCTAGCATTTTCGGAGTTCTACTATTCCTCCAAAGGCGCGGATATCGATTTCTCGCCGGATCATAGGCCAAATCTCGATCGCGACTGCCGCACCCGCATGCGCAACGCCCATATGTTGACGAGTCTGGAGGCCGCCGACTGGGGGATCAGTCCGACTCGATGGCAATGGAGCCGGCATCCGGCTTTCGTGCGTGATCGCATCTCGGTCATTCACGAGGGCGTGGACACCGAGATTTGCACAGCCAACCCCAAGGCGGTGCTCGAACTTCCCAATGGCATGACTCTGTCTCGGGACGACGAGGTCGTAACCTATCTCGCCCGGAACCTGGAGCCGTACCGGGGCTTTGACATCTTCATGCAAAGCATCAACGGGATCCTGAAGCGCAGGCCGAATGCGCGCGTGGTTTTGGTCGGCGGCGACGAGGTTAGTTATGGCAATGCCCCGCCGACCGGCGAAAACTGGCGAAACTTCATGTTGGCGCGGACAAGATTTGATCCGCGTCGCGTACATTTTTTCAACCGCGTGCCGTATTCCGTCTTTCAGCAGGTTCTGTCGATTTCGAAGGCCCATGTCTATCTGACCTATCCTTTCGTGCTGTCGTGGTCGATGTTGGAGACCATGTCTCATGAGTGCATGTTGATCGCGTCGAGGACAGCGCCGGTGACCGAGGTTGTGGAGGACGGTGTCAACGGCCGTCTGGTGTCATTTCACGACCCCGCCGAGGTAACCGACGCGGTGGTCTGGGCCCTGGAAAATCAGGACGCCACGGTCGGGTATCGCAAGGCGGCGCGCCAGACCATCGTTGATAAATACGATCTTAGGAGCGTGTGTCTGCCGGCGCAGATCGACCTCGTAACCACGCTCGCGGAAGGGCGTCTTCCGCCGCGGATGGATCCGGAATGGACGGCCGCGACGGCTTGATGGTTCAGGCCCGGGAAGCGCTTTCCCGGGGCGATACGGAAGCCGCGGGCCGGGCACTGCACGCCTGTGTTTGTAGCGAGCCCGAGAGGGCGCGGGGATATTTTAATCTCGGTCTGTTTCTTGGCCGTGGCGGCGATCCCGCGGGGGCCGAAAGAGGGTACCGCCGGGCGGTCCTGGCCGAGCCGGTACACGAAGGCGCACTCGGCAATCTCTCGGATCTGCTGCTGTCCGTCGGCCATGATGAAGAGGCTGAGGCGCTCTGTGCCGACGCCTCCACCCGAGCACCGCTCGCCGCCAAGCTCCAAGGCAATTTGGCGCTGCTGCGATTGCGCCGCGGCGCCGGCGCTGAAGCGATGGCGAGTATTAGACGGTCTCTCTGCGCCGAGCCTGGTTACGCAAAGGCATGGGGAATTCTGGCGATGCTCCGCCACGATGACGGCCCCGCCGCCGAGAGCGCCTACAACCGGGCCTGGCTTAGCGGCTCCCACGAGCCCAGCCTGCTATCCAATCGGGGCGAAATCGCGCAACGCGAAGGGCGGATCACGGCGGCGATCGAATTTTATGATCGAGCGCTCGCCATGGCGCCCCGTGACGCCGATATCTTGGCCAACCGGGCAACCGCCAGTATTGATGATGGTGATTTCGCCGCCGCGTCGCGGCACGCCTCGGCGGCGCTGGCGGTTGATCCGAGTCATCGCGTCGCCCGATGGATCGGCAATTGGGTGTCCTTGGCGCACCGCGATTTTGAAACCGGATTTCGTACCTTCGACGAGACTTGGCGGCGGCCTGATAAAGATGCTCCCGCGCACGCGACGGCTTATCCCCTTTGGGCCGGCGGACGACTGGATGGCTCGCTTTTGCTGTGGTGCGAGCATGGCGTGGGTGACGAGATTCTGTATGCCGGGATGATCGACGATGTGTTGTCCCTGGGGGTCGACGTGGTTTTGGAGACCGACCCACGCCTTGTGACGTTGTTCCAACGATCTTGGCCGGGTGCGCGGGTGATCGGTAAAGGCGGGACGGTGCCCGGGGACATTGCCGCGCAATCATCGGTGCTACGATTGCCGATGCTGTTTCGTCGGAGGCTCGAGGATTTTCCACGCCGAGCGTCATATCTGATCGCCGATCCGGAGCGGGTAGAGGCCTACCGTGATCTTTTCCAGGGATTTGAAGCGGAAACCGTTATCGGGTTGTCCTGGCGTTCAGGTAACCCTCGAACCGGCGCCGGCAAGTCGACTCGCTTGGTGGATTGGGACGCGCTGCTGGATCTGCCCGGCGCGCGTTTTCTTAGCTTGCAATATGACGATGGTGGCGAAATCGATCCTCGGGTGGCGAGCAACCCGAGCGATGATACGAAAAACGATCTTGATGACCTCGCCGCCCAAATCGCGGCCCTCGACCACGTTGTCTCGATTTCCGGAGTGACCGCGCATTTCGCGGGGGCACTGGGCGTGCCCGGGCATGTTCTGCTGCCGCCGGCGCCGCTCTGGTTCTGGTTCGCCGAGGGTGATGATTGTCCGTGGTATCCGTCTCTTACCCTCGGTCGGCGGGCTCATGGAGAAGACTGGGGACCAGCGGTTGCCCGGCTCGCGTCGACGGCGCGGGGAGTTCTGGAGCGCGGCAACCGTACCGACCCGACCTAGGCGAGGCGATCCCTTTCGGCCATCCAAAGGTCCGCGTAGTCAACGTGTCGCCAGTTTTCGAACCAGGGTCCGCCGCGCGTGAAGTGAATGGCGCCGGGCGGGCGTTCCGGATCCGGGCTATCCCACCCCTCGAGCCAGTTCCAAGTGGGGTCCAGGGCGCCGATCTCAGAGTCTTCCGCCCATTGGAAGCGATGCAGATAAGCGCCGGATTGCGTGTTCACCGTGTCAACGGTCAGTTCGCGGGTCGCCGGATGTCCGCAATTCAGCAACATCAGGCTTGACCAATTCTTGCGCGGATAGACCGTCTGGGCCTGGCCGTCCATCTTGACGGTTTCCTTGGGTCGATAGTCGTGTTGCACGCACATCACCGCGTAAATGTCGTCCGCCTTCGCGAAAACCTCGGCGACGTCGCGGGTCCAGAGAAAATCGCAATCGCAGAACAAGGCCCAGCCCGCGTACCCCGCTAGGTGGGGCGTCAGGAAACGGGTGTAGGTGAATTCGGTCGAGGCCAGGGGATCCACATCCCGGCGGTATAAACCGCGTTCCCTGAGGTCGTCCTGGATGATCGGCACGATATCCAACGGGGCGCTCGAATGGCGCTCAAGTGACGCGCGGCAGACGTCATAGGCCTCCGGCTCCCGACTGTCCCATCCAACGAATATCCGCGGCGCGCTCATTCCGTTCTCCGACCCCGACCCGGGAACGGCGAGTGATAGCGAACCGGCATGGTCAAGGCAACGCGGCAATCCGTCTCGATTACCCGCCACTCTCGACATCCAACCCTATCTCGGATAAAGCCAAGCGCTGATTGGAATGTTGGTTTCATCCTTGGTTTGGCCTTTCCGCGAATGTCCCCACGACCTAATTGCGCGATCAACTATCACCCCGACGGTTACAAGGCGGATCGGGAACAGGTGAAGGGCCGACACGCCGCCGGCGCCGGTTTCCTGAAAGGCTTCATCGATCACTCCGAGGTTGATCGACTCGTCGCCATGACCCCGTCCAAGGCGCATTTCGAGGATTTTCGAAACGTTACCCGGGCGCTTGATCCCAAGGGACGTGAAGCGGTTTGGGCCCGCCCGCTGGACGCGCGAACCTTGCGCGAGGTCGGGGCGGTATTCATGCCCGGGCCGGGATTCGATGAAGAGGCGTGGCATCGTCGGCTC
This sequence comes from Alphaproteobacteria bacterium, assembly GCA_038118725.1. Lineage (GTDB taxonomy): Bacteria > Pseudomonadota > Alphaproteobacteria > Thalassobaculales > Thalassobaculaceae > JADHLJ01. The sequence continues at coordinate 23,001 of JAYOIK010000030.1, forward strand.
GCGAATGAAAGGGATTACAGTCTCTGTGGCCTGACCCATACCGTCGCCTCGGATCGGGTCATTAACGCGCTGGGTCGATATCTGGTCGCGCCAACACAGCCCTGGGACGCGCTCATTTGTACCTCCACGTCGGTGCGGGCGGTCGTCGAACGCGTTATCGAGAGTCACGCGGAGTACCTCGCCGCGCGAAGTGGGGTCCGTTTCAAGAATCCCGTCCGACTTCCGGTGATCCCGCTTGGGGTCGATTGTGATTTTCATGCTCGGACGGATGCCAAGCAGAGCGCCGGCGCGGATCTGCGGCGGCGCTTGGGTATCGGCGAGGATGATCTGGCGGCATTGTTTCTCGGTCGCCTTTCGTTTCACGCCAAGGCGCATCCGACGCCGATGTTCATGGCGATGGAGCGCGCGGCGCGGCAAACCCCGGGCCAGACCCTTCATCTCGTGATCGTCGGACAATTCCCCAACCAGTGGATCGAAAAGGAGTTCAAGGACGCGGCCAAGCGCTTCTGCCAGAACGCGCGGGTTCATATCCTGGACGGAGCGAGCAACGATATCGTGCGCGCGGCTTGGAGTGGCTCGGATATCTTCATTTCGCTCTCCGACAACATTCAGGAAAGCTTTGGGCTCACCCCGATCGAGGCCATGGCCGCCGGCCTGCCCTGTGTCGTATCGGATTATGACGGCTATAAGGATACGGTTGTCGATGGCGAGACCGGTTTTCGGATACCGACCCTCGCGCCGGGCCCGGGCGCCGGCGTCGATATCGCCGATCGATACGGTATCGGTCTGGATACCTACGACCGTTTCATCGGCATTGCCGCCTTGTCGACCATGACGGATATCGATGCCTGTGCCGAGGCGATCAGTCGTCTGGCGAATGACCGGGAACTGCGGGCCCGCATGAGCGCGGCCGGCGTGGAGCGGGCAAGGCGCCTCTATGATTGGCGGGTCGTCGTCGGGGCCTACCAGGATCTTTGGGCGGAACTCGCGGAGATCAGGTCGGGCGCCAAGGGTATCGGAATTCGCGACCACGCGACACAATCCGCGAAAACCGACTTCCCCGACCCGTTTGACATGTTTCAAGGCCATCCAACCTCGCTTTTGACCGAGAGCAGCACGGTCGGCTTCAAGAGCAAGTCCCCGGCGCGGGATCTCGAGGTCGTGCGTATGGGGGAGTTGCATACTTTCGTGTCCTATGCACTTCTACCCGAGCCATCGCTTGACGCGCTGATGACGGAGTTGAGTGGAGGGCCAAAAAGAGTCGGAGATCTCGCCGCCTCCCAACAGGATCGGCGAAAACTGCTCCGTACTCTCGCATGGCTTGGAAAGTTTGATCTGGTGGAGTTCCAATGAGTGACGTGGCGCAAGCGGATGTGAAACCACGCCGGCCAGTCGCCCATTATTGGCGCGACGCCGACAGGTTGATCGAGGCGAACAAACTGTCCGAGGCCAAAGCCTTGCTGGCGGAAGGTATCGGCGCCTATGCCAAGGACAACGGCCTGCAATGGCGCATGGCGGATGTTGAGTTCCGTGGAGGGCACCCGGACGCGGCGAAGCAAAGAATGGTTCGCGCCGGCAACGCCAATCCCGGAGGATGCGATGGCGCGTTTTTCAACGCCGGGGCGCGGTTGGGGCGGGCCACCAAGGATTCGAACTTCGCCGAAGGCATGGTGAAGGCCGGCCTTGAACGATTCCCGCTTAATCCCGGCTTGCGTCATCATGCCGGAACGTTGCTCGCCGATACCGGACGTCATGACGCCGCGGTGGAGCACCTCGAGGCGGCGGTCAACATGGATCCGACAAACGCGTCGGCGCTGAATGCCCTGGGGTACTCGCTGGAGCAGATCGGTGAGTTTGAGCGCGCCAATCGAGTGCTGCGCAATGCCTTGGCCCGGGTAACCCCCGAGATCGGTTTTAACGTTCTCGTCAACCTCGGCAACGTCGCGCAGAAACGAGGCGAGCTGGCCGATGGGCGTGGCTATTACGAGCGCGCCCTGAAGTTGCGACAGCCGGGATATCTCTACGCGAACTTCGGCGCTTTGCTGCGAAAGTCACACGACTTCGACCTTGCCCTCACGGTCTATCGCAAGGGCTTGGTGATCGATCCCGGCGCGGGCGGTTCCTACTACAATCTGGCGAATCTCCATAAGGAAGTCGGCGAACTGGATCACGCAATCCAGGCCTATCGGCGCGGGATCAACATCAATCCCGAGGGGCCGTCTCTCCACTGGAACCTCTCGCTGACCTATCTTGGCGCGGGACGTCTTCGCGAGGGGTTCGAGGAGTATGAATGGCGCTGGCGCTATGACGGTTTCCCGTCGCGTCGGAGGAACTTCATGCAGCCGCAATGGAGTGGCGAGCCGCTCGCCGGGCGCACCTTGTTGGTGCATGCCGAGCAGGGGATCGGCGACCATTTGCAATTCGCTCGGTTCATTCCCGTGCTCGCGAAGCTGGACGGCCGGGTGATCGTCGAATGTCACGAGCCGCTGATGCGCTTGTTTCAGCACTATGCCGGCGATGTCGAGATTGTCGAGCGCTTGAAACAGCCCGATGATTTTGATCTCCACCTTCCCTTGCTGAGCGCGCCGTTGGCGCTAGGCGTTGATTCCTTGGAGGATCTTCCCGGGGCACCTTTCCTGGCGCCACCGGAGGATTGGACGTTCGACATACCAGAGGCCAAGGAGGGCGCCTTCAAGGTTGGCATTATCTGGGGCGGCAATCCGAATTTTCCGGGGGACGGCGAGCGTTCCGCCAAGCTCGACTACTATCTACCCTTGCTGAAGAACAAGCGCGTGCAGCTCTTTAGTCTGCAAAAAGGCGAGCGGGAGCCGGAGTTGAAGGACGCGCCAAAAGAGATCGTGCGTCTGAGCGATAGAATAAGCGACTTTTGTGACACCGCCTCGATCATGACGCAGATGGATCTCGTCATCACCACCTGTACCTCGACGGCGCATCTCGCGGGTGCGTTGGGCGTGCCGGTCTGGGTCGCGCTGCATCACAATCCGGACTGGCGTTGGTTGCGGCATCGCGAGGATAGCCCCTGGTATCCGAGCGCGCGGCTGTTTCAACAGAAAACCCCCGGCGATTGGAAAGGCGTGTTCAAATCCATCGAGCGGGCCTTGAAGAAATTGACCGCCAAACGTTGATTGGACCTACAAATGCCCGGGCGTCGCATTCTTTTTATCTGGGAGCTCGGTGACGGTCTGGGGCATGTCTCCCGGATCCTACCCCTGGCGCGACGGCTCCAGGCCGCCGGCGAGACCTGCATGTTCGCGGTTCGAAACGTGGAGAACAGCCATCGGGTGCTCGACGGGACAGGCATGGCGTTGCTGCAAGCGCCCTTGACCCATCCGGTAACCGACTATGACGGCAAAGCCGCGATCGGCGCCTATGGCGACATAATGGAGACGATTGGATACGCGCGCGTCGAGCGATTGCATGCCCTGCTGACCGCGTGGGACGGGCTCTACGAGACCGCGAGCCCGGACCTGATCGTCGCCGACTACGCGCCGACCGCTCTGCTCGCCGCCAGGGGGCGGATACCGGCGGTGGCGATCGGGGATTGGTTCACCTTGCCGCCGAACACGCTCGCGGCCTTTCCATACCTGCGAGAAAGCGGACCCAGGATCCCGGAGGCAAAGCTTCTGAGCGTCGTTCAGGAGGCACAGCGGCGCCGTGGGGCATCCGCGCCGGCCGCCATGCCTGGCATTCTCGATTGCGCGGCGGCGTTCATCATCACCTTGCCGGAATTGGACCAATACGCCGCCCATCGGCGGCACCCGGCGGTCGGCCCCCTGACGCCGCTTGCCGAGCCGCTGGAGAACGCGGATCACGAGGTGGATTACTTCGCGTATTTGTCTCTCGGCTTCCGGCCGACGGTCAAGGTGCTTGAGGCGCTGGCGAAGATGCCACTTCGGGGCAGTATCTATCTCCGCGACTCCTCGGCCTTGCAGCGCGACTCGTGGCGTGAACGGGGACTGACGATTCACGACGGACCGCAGGATATGAGGGAAATGGCGCGTCAAAGCGCGGTGATGATCCATCACGGCGGGCTGGGCACGATCGAAACCGTGTTCGCCTTGGGGCGCCCTCAGATGCTGGTTCCCAGACATCTGGAGCAGGGCGTGAACGCGGCCATGGCCGGGCGGCTAAGATTGGCCGTCGGCATGCAAACCGGCGGGCGTTTCCAGGAGGAACATGTCTCCGAGGCGCTGCGACACGCCTTGGAATCCAAGGATCTACGGGACAACGCGACCAGGAAGGCCGAGGAATTGGCCAAACGGGCGCCGTTCAACGCGCTTGAACCGGTCGCTGAATTCTGTTTAACCACGCTGGCGACGGGCATCCAGCAAGCGAAGGGATCATAAGATGGCTTTGGACAACAAGATGGCGGGCAAGGATCTCAACGATGACGATATCCGCGACAAGATCCCGCTGGTCGCCAAGGATCACCCGGAGCACAAATCCCGCTTTTCGGTGGGCGGCGTCGAGTTCGGCGGGCCGCTGATTCCCGTTATGGCGGGACCAAACACCGTCGAAAACGAGGAAATGATCGTCAAGACGGCTAAGAGCATCAAGGCGTCGGGCGCGCATTTCCTGCGGGGCGGTGCCTTCAAGCCGCTGACCTTTCCGTATCGTAGCGAGAAATACTACGAGACCCGAGAGCAAGGCCTGGAATGGCTTCAGGTCGCCAAGAAGGAAACCGGTCTGCCGATCGTCACCGAGGTGATGGACGTCGCCAAGATCGACGTGGTCGCCAAGAACAGCGACATGCTGCAGATCGGCACCCGCAACATGCAGAACTACGTCCTGCTGACCGAGGTGGGCAAGACCGGCATGCCGGTGATGCTGAAGCGCGGTTATGGCTCCTCGCTCCGCGACTGGCTCATGGCGGCGGAATATATCGCGCTGGAGCATGACCGCCTGGGACAACAGCAACAGATCGTGCTGTGTGAGCGCGGCGTGGTCTCCAACCACACGCATCGCGCCGGCTCGCGTTTCCTGCTTGATCTTCAAGTGGTGCCGGCGGCCCAGGACGTTACTCATCTTCCAGTGATGACCGATCCCTCGCACGCGACATTCTGGCAGCCATGGGTGCGCCCGATGATGCTGGCCTCGATCGGCGCCGGGGCCGACGGCCTGATGCTGGAGGTTCACCCAAACCCGCCGGAAGCCGCCGTCGATCCACTGCAGTGCAGCTCGCTCGAGCAGTTCGACGAGATGATGAAGGCGATGCGGCCCGTCGCGGCCGCGATTGGGCGCACGCTGGACGCATAGATCCCAATGACGGAGAATCGGGTCAAGGCGCGACCTGATTCTCCCGTGCCCTCGGGCGTTCCGGGCCGGATACGGGTGGGAATGTGTCCCGGGCTGGAACCTGCCCCGGGCTGGAACCTGCAATGACCCATGTTTTGGTCGACGCGCTGATTGATCATTTTCGAAATGTTCCGCGCGACCGCATGGCGCGCGGCGACTTTTATCGGATAAATCACGAGTTCATTCAGGTGGCGCGTGAGCAGGGTCTGCACGCGACGGTCGAGGATGCGGCCCGTCTGCTGGAAAGCGGCGTCTCGCCGTCGTTCTGGGCGGAAGTGGCCGGATCGCGCGAGACCACTCATGCCGCGCTTCGCCGTGTCGCGGAAATGGAGCCGAGGACGATCCTCGATCAACCCATTCTCGACTTTTTAAGTGGCCGGCCGGGCGACGCGGTTCGCGGCATCGGAGAGGTTCAGCGTCGCGGCATCGAAAACTTCGGAAAATATCGCTCGATACTAAACCGCGGCGAGGACCGCGGGCTGGCTATCTGGCAGGTCATGAACCCGTTCTACTTCCTTTGGGCGTCGCTGCCGGTCGCCAGGGCCGCGCCCAGCGATCGATGGCGCGAGGATCAGTTCAACAACGAACCTGAATCAGTGGCGGATTCTTCGCGATCGGCGAACGAGCGCACCCTCGTGGAGTTTTTGCGCGATGAACTTGGATCGGCGTTCTGGTCGTCGGCGAGGCTTTTGGAATGCGGTTGCGGGCATGGCCACACCGCGAGCTTGCTGATCGAGGAACTCGGCGTCGATCCGTCAAGCTACCGTGCCTTTGATCTGCACGAGAAGCGCGTCGAGCGTACCAGGGCGGTGGTTTCGAGCCATGAGCGGGATGCCGTCCCGCCGTCCGGCGCCACCGCCGGAGGTGAGCGGTTTATATCCCTGGACATTCTCGCGGAGGGCGCGGTGGAACGTATTCGGGGGCTGGGCGAGGTCGATGTGGTCTTCTCGACGAGCTTCACCAATGTGTTCGACGATGGGCAACTCCCGCTTGTGCTGGGGCGCATGACGTTGCCCAAGCCGGAAGTGATCGTTGATATCTCGGTGACGACCAGCTGGGCGTTTTGTATCGGCCGCTTCGACCCTTCGTCGGCGTATCGCGCGGCGGGCTATCGGTTACGCGCGTCGCGTCTCGAGACCCCCGCGCTCGCGGCGAACGAAACCCACCGTCTTTGGATGCCGCAACGCTATTGGTCAAACAGAAACATTTTAATTTACGAGAGAATCCCCGGGTAGGCTGATCAAAAAATTCGGAAAACAGCTTGGCCCCCCGCGAGCCGCGCGGTAAATCATTGGCGACCCAAAAAGGACAAGGATTATGTCGGACACTCTGTTTCCCGATTTCCTCGACAATTCGGTCACCATGACCACGGCAAAATACGCGGCGATCCTGGGCCTGGCGCCGTCGAAGGGCGCGCGATCCCCGACGCTCTGGAACGCGGCGTTCGCGGCGGCGGGCTTGGACGCGGTCATGCATCCCTTCGATGTGACCGAGGCTAATCTCGCCGGTCTTGTCGCGGCGTTGAAGGCCGACCCGCGCTATATCGGCGGTAGTGTCGCGGTGCCGCACAAGCAAGGCCTGGTGCCGCTTCTCGACCGATTGGAGCCCGAGGCCGAGCGCATCGGCGCGGTGAACGCCATCTACCGCGATGGTGATGATCTGGTCGGCGCGAATACCGACGGCGCCGGAGCCTTGGCGCAGTTACGGGAACTCGTCGACGATTTGGATGGCAGGCACGCCATGGTTCTAGGGATGGGCGGCGCCGGTTTGGCGGTCGCGGCCTATCTCGCGGACAATGTTGCCTCGCTACGTCTCGCGAACCGAACCATCGAGACGGCGGCCACGTTCGCGGAGCGTCTGGGCGGCAAGGTGCGTGGTGTGCCCCTGCCGCGATCCTCCGCTGACCTGCGGGGTGTGAATCTCATCGTGAATTGCACGTCGGTCGGTCACCAGGATGGCGATCAGGGGTCATCCCTGGGCGACAACAGCGAGACATTGCTGGACGCGATGCCCGACGACACGGTGATCTACGACATCATCTATCAGCCGGCGGAAACCGAATTGCTCCGTCAGGCCAAGGTCATTGGCTTGGTCACCTTGAACGGACTCGGAATGAACTTGGATCAGGCGGTTATCGCCTTTGAGAAAGCCAATCCGGGACAGCTTTCCATCGACGCAATTCGTGATGCCATGCAGGCGGCTGGTTGAGCCATAAATGACCGTTATATTGGTTCGCGATCCAGCCTGGTCCCGGTTCGCCGAAGAAGACGCCGGTGGGTTCTGGCCGCTTGAATTCGATCAAACCGTGGAAAGTCCCGTTGAGGAAGTGCTCGCGGGTTTCGATGTGGTGATACCGGCGGATGACCTGCGCGTTCCGCCGCGTTTGAACGGCAAGGCGCGGGTTGCGTTGCATTGTGTCCGGCTCGAGGCCTTGCGGCGTTTGGCCATCGTCGCCGGCGATTTCGACATCGTGTTCAATCCAAGTCTCTTGACGCGACTGGATCGTCATCGGGCGCTGCGACCGACCTTGCTGGCGGCTCGGGCGATGGATGCCGGACATCGGATCGAGGTGGCGGATTTGGCGACGGAGAGCGGAGGCGCCGGTATGTCCGCGGAATTGAAAGACACTGTTATCGGACGCGTGCTGCTCTATGATCTGCCGTCCGGATCGGCGATCGACTTCGGCATGATCGGAGAACGCGGGGAGGAGCCGGCGTGATCAGCGTGGTGTTAAGGGCCAAGAACGAGGCCTTTTGGATGGACAAATGTCTGACCGCGCTTCGCAACCAGCGCGTGCCGGATATCGATGTTGTCCTCGTGGACAATGAATCGACCGACGACACGGTGGTGATCTCCGAGCGTCACGGGGTGACGGTGCGGACCATCTCTCGCGATGAATTCTCCTATGGGCGAGCCTTGAACATTGGGATCGAGGCGGCGCGGCATGATGTGGTCGCGCTGCTGTCCTCGCACTGCGTGCCGATCGACGAGCTATGGGCGGATTACCTGCTGGCGCATCTCGGCCCCGACGGTGATCCGGAGGTCTGCGGCGTCTATGGTCGCCAAGAGCCAATGCCCGATACCAGCGCCATCGACAAGCGGGATCTCTGGACGACCTTTCGCGATGAGCGGGTCCGTCAGCGTCGGGACTATTTCTTTCACAACGCCAATTCCGGCATCCGTAAGTCGATCTGGCGGGACGAGCCGTTTGATGAGGAGATCCGCGGTGTCGAGGACCGGGAATGGGGCAAGCGCATGATCCGGCTGGGTCATGAAATCGTCTACGAGCCGCATCTGAGGGTCTATCATCAACACGGGATCCACCAGGGTCGGGACGAGGGGCGGGCCAAGCGGGTCGCCGAGGTCATCGACTATATCCGCACGAGCGCGCCATGAACGACACGCTGATCATCGTGCCGGTCCTCGCGGCTTCCAAAAGCACCGAGGCGATCCTCAAGCCTCTGCGCGGGCCGTCCAGCTTGGAGCGTACCCTGGCCTCCGCGATGGAGGATCTGCCGGGCGCGCGCTTAGTCGTGACCAGTGACAGCGACGCGGTGGCCGCTCAAGCGCGTGGCATTGATGGCGACGTGACGCTGATGGAGCGGACCTCGGACTCCTATACTGGCGCTCTGATAGACGTCGTGGATGCCTACCCCGCCGACCGGGTCGCCGTGGTCGAGGCGACGCATCCGTTCCGGCCTCGCGGGTTGATTAGGCGGACGGTGGAGAACCTGATCGCGCGCGACCATCTGGACAGCGTTGTTTGCGCGCGCCAGTTCCGCGCCAATCTCTGGCGCTTGGAACCCGGCAATTCCATTACCGCTCTCGGTCCGGGCGGCGACCGCCGCGACGCGACCTACTTCCAGGAGATGGTGGGCCTAGCGCTGGCCACGCGTCCGGACCTGATACGCGACGGCCGCCGTCTCGGCGATGCCGTCGGTTTCGAGGTGGTGGACCAGTTCTGGGCGCTGATTGATATTAGTGACGACGTGACACACGGCGTGGCCGAACTGGTCGCCGATAGATTGACCGAGCTCAGGGATAGGATCGCATGAACGCTTCCGAAAAACGCACCATCGCCTTGATACCGGCGCGCGGCGGCTCCAAGGGGTTGCCGGGCAAGAATGTGCGCCCCATCGGCGGCAAGCCGTTGATCGCGCATTCGGTGGAGCACGCGATCCAATCCGGGGTCTGCGACAGGGTGCTGGTCACCACCGATAGTCCCGAGATCAAGGCCGCGGCCGAGGCCGCCGGCGCCTGGTGCCCGTTCCTGCGCGAGACCGGTCTCGCTGAGGACCTGACGCCGACCGAGCCGGTGCTGACCGATGCCCTTGAGAAGGCCGAGGCGATCGATGGGCCGTTCGATATCGTGGTCTTCCTTCAGCCCACCGACATTTTCCGCAAGCCGGAATGGATCACCCAGGCGGTCAATACCATGAAGGCCGATGACAGCCTGGAAACGGTCTTCGTCGCCAATAAGACCCATAAGAACTTTTGGTATCGGGCGGAAGATGGCGAATGGAAGCGCGTGTTTGACTGGATGGCGATTTATGGTCCCCGCCAAACCCGAACGCCGCTGTTCCGCGAGGATACGGGCCTCGCCAGCGCGATCCGTTCTTCCTTGATCCGAGAGGGTCGCCGCACGGGCCACAAGGTGGAGATTATCGAGATCGACGATACCGCCTCGGGTATCGACATCCACGGCGCCTTCGATTTCCATCTGGCGGAGACCGCGCTCGAATATTTCGAACGCAATGGCGAGTAGGTCCTCCTCGGAAACATCGCGGGCCGCGAGGCAAGCGACGGAGCGGAAGGACTGGGGGCTCGCGTCGAATCTGTTCGGCGAACTCGCGCGGGCGCGTCCCGACCGATCCAGCCATTGGAACAATCTGGCGCTCGCGGAGATTCACGCCGGCCAGGAAACGCCGGTTCGCCATCAACGGCGCGCCGTTTTGTTGCGACCGGATGACGCGAACTACCTCAACAATTTGTCGGCGCGGGCGCAAGGAGAATGCCGGGAGCGCCTGGTTGAGCGCCTCCTTGTTCTGCGACCGGACCACGCGCGCGCGCGGGCTGATCAGGCATTCCATCTCCTTCAAGCGGGGCAATCCGACCAGGCGCTGCGGGCGGCGCGATTGGCGCATATCGCCGCGCCCGGCTTGCCCGAAAACCTCGGCCGCGTGGCGCAGGCTCGACTGGTTGTCGGCAATGTCGAGCAAGCGATCCTCGCGTATCGCCGATACTCGGTCCTCGACCCCGGTGATCGTGTCGGGGTGCGCCGCGACCTGGCGCGGGTCGGAGCCCTGGAGACGGATCAGGCGATGTCGCCGGATTTCGTCGCGGGTGTGTTCGACGGCTATTCCGATCGCTTCGACGAGCACCTGACTGGCACGCTGGGATATGTCGGGCCGCCGGTGCTTGGCCGAATGCTCGATGAACTGTCGGTCGGGCGGGGCCGCCGTGGCCTCGATCTTGGCTGCGGTAGTGGCCTCTCGGGAGCGGAACTTCGGCGTTTCACCGATCATCTCACCGGTGTCGATCTTTCCGAGCGGATGCTGGAGCGTGCGCGCGAACGTGGCGTTTACGACGCGCTTTGCAAGGCCGAGGCGGTTTCCTGGTTGCGGGAGAGCGCCGGCGGGTTCGATATCGCGATGGCGGCGGATGTGACGTCATACATCGGAGACCTGGCGCCGTTCCTCGAGGCCGTGTCGGAGGCACTTCTTCCCACGGGGGTGCTGGCGATGACCGTGCACGAGCGAGACGAAGAAGGATTTGGGATCGCCGTCGGCAATACCTATAGTCACTCCTTCGGATACGTCGAGACCGCCACGCGGTCCGCCGGGATGCGGATCATCGCGATCGAGAGGGGCGCGATGCGAATGGAAAGAAAACACCCTCTTCCCACGATGTTCCTGGTAATCGGGAAGTCGTGATCCCGGTTTGACGCGCGGCTTTGGTCTAGCGAAAACCGACCATCCGGACGGAGAGAGACGATGGAGCTGAAAACCGACTTGTGTCCGAAAGCGGAGACGTTGGTGCTTGAGGGCGAGTTGGCTGTACGCGTGATGTCGATTCAACCGCTCAATGGCTGGATGACCATCCCGTCCGACGCGCAAGACACGGATCGTGTCCGATCATGAGCGCGGATAGCGTTTTTACCGAGAATTTCAAAACCGATCCCTATTGGTGGGAGGCAGCGCGGCCCGACCACGAAGAGGAACGGGCGCTCCCCGATGCTTGCGACGTGTTGGTCATCGGTAGTGGTTTCGCCGGGCTTTCCGCTGCTCTCGAGCTTAAACGCAATGGGGTTGATGTCTGTGTCGTCGACGCCGAGGCCCTCGGTTGGGGCGCCAGTTCGCGCAATGGCGGACATGTCTCGGGCGGGGTGAATATCGGCAAGTCCAGCGGCCTGCCGGCCAAGCAGATCAACGCGATGATCGAGGAAGCGGCTGAGTCCTATCAGCATCTCGAGGACGTCATCGAGCGCGAGAACATCGATTGCTTTTATCGCCGCTCCGGCCGCTTTGTCGGCGCGCATTGCCCCAGTGCCTACGCCAAGCTGGAGCGCCGGGTGGAGGAGTTGAACGCCCACGCGGATTCCGGCGCCGAGATGATCCCGCGCGAGCGACAGCGCGAGGAGCTGAACACCGATTTCTATTACGGCGGCATGACGGTGGAGTTGTCCGGGTGTCTGCACCCGGCCCTGTATCATGGGGGACTGCTCAAGGCCTGCCGAGCCGCCGAGGTGACGCTTTGTCCGCGCACCCGGGCGGGATACATCGCCGGCAACGAGGATGATTTCACCGTCGATACATCCCGGGGCCGGATTCGAGCGAGACAAGTGGTCGTTGCGACCAACGGCTATACCGGCGAAGCGACGCCTTGGCATCAACAGCGTGTCGTGCCCGTCTCAAGCTACATCATCGCCACCGAGGAACTTGGCGAGGAGCGGGTGCGCGCGTTGTTTCCCAAGCTCAAGGTCGTCGGCGACACCAAGCGGGTGCTGTACTACTTCCGCCCGTCGCCTGACCTGAAGCGGGTGATCTTCGGCGGTCGGGCGAGCTTCGCGGCGAAGTCGGTGCTGGAGACCGCGCCGCGTCTGCATGAATTCATGCTTCGTGTATTTCCGCAATTGAAGGGGACGCGGATCACCCATGGCTGGACCGGCAATGTCGCCTTCACCTATGACCGGGTCCCGCATATGGGCACCCAGAGTGGGTTGCACTACTGCCTCGGCTGCAATGGCAGCGGCGTGGTGATGATGAGCCATCTGGGACACCAAACGGCGCTCAAGATCCTCGGCCGGACCAATCGGGTCAGCGCCTTCGAGGCGGTCGAACTACCCTCGATCCCGTTTTACGGCGGCAATCCCTGGTTCCTGCCCATGGTTGGCGGCTATTATCAGCTGCGGGACTGGCTGGATCGGAGATTCGCCGTCTAGCCGCGGTTCGGACAAGGGAGACAGCCGCCATGATCGAGAACCAGCGCGCGCTCTTCGATATTCCAAAAGAGATTGCATACCTCAACTGCGCTTATCTCTCGCCCCTGATGCACTCGGTTCTTGAGGCCGGGCGTCGGGGCCTGGAGCGCAAGGCGCGGCCATGGGAAATCGGCGGAGATGATTTCTGGCTCGGCCCGAACCGTGCTCGGGAGCTTTTCGCGGGGCTGATCAACGCCGACGCCGAGGGCGTCGCCCTGGTTCCCTCGGCGAGCTACGGCATGGCGACCGCGGCCTCGAACCTGCCATTGGGAAAAGGTCAGAACATTGTGTTGCTGGAGGAGCAGTTTCCCTCCAACGTGGTTCATTGGGTTGAACTGGCGGAAGCGAATTCCGCCGAGGTGATAAGGGTTTCGAGGCCCGCCGACAGCGACTGGACGCCCCGCATCCTGGAGGCGATCGACGCGCGGACCGGCGTCGTCGCCCTGCCGAACTGCCATTGGACCGATGGAACGTTGGTTGATCTCGTCGCCGTCGGGGCGCGATGCCGAGAGGTCGGGGCGGCGTTGGCCTTGGATATCACCCAAAGTATCGGCGCGATGCCGTTCGATGTCGCCACGGTGCAACCCGATTTCCTGGTTGCCGCGGGCTACAAATGGCTGATGGCGCCGTATTCCATCGGTTTTTTGTGGGTCGCGCCGAAGTACCGCGCCGGCAAGGCCCTGGAGGTCGGGTTTATCGCCCGAGCCACCCACCCGTTGTTCAAGGATCAGGTGGCGCGGGACATGCCCTTCGAGATCGGCGCGCACCGGTTTGATGTCGGAGAGTCGGCGAATTTCGCGCTGGTGCCGGCGGCTTGCGCGGCGATGGAGCAACTGGCGGCCTGGGGGCCGGCGGCGATCCAGAAGACGCTCGCGGCCTATACCGCGCCGATCGCCGCCTGGGCGCGGGAACGTGGGCTGCGGGTCGCCACCGATCCTTTGCGCGCCGGCCATTTCGTCGGTATTCGCTTTCCCGGAGGATTGCCCGAGGGCGCGGTGGAACGTCTGGCGGCGCGAAACGTCTTTGTCAGCAAGCGCGGTGATTCCCTGCGCGTGACCCCGCATCTTTACAACGACGAGGCCGATCGCGCGCGCCTGCTGGACGGTCTGGCGCATCTGCTCGGAGAGTCGAGGAAGGAAGTCGCATGAGTGCCCAACGTCGCGTTTTGATTACCGGCGCCGCGAGCGGCATCGGCGCGGCCCTTGCCAGGCGCATCGCAAGTCCGGGAACCGCGATGCTTATTCACACCCGAAAAAATCGCGAGGGCATCGAAAAGGTCGCGGCCGAAGCTCGCGTCGCCGGCGCCGAGGTTGAGGTGGCGTTGGTCGATCTCGAGGCCGCGGGCGCTGGCCGCTCCCTAGTGGAACAGGCGGTGGACGCGCTTGGTGGGCTTGATGTTCTCGTGGCCAATGCCGGTTATGCCCTGCGGAAGTCCGCCTTGGAGGCGGGTGACGCGGCGTTCGAGGCGGCGCATGGCGCGATCTCGCGCGGATTTTACCAGATGGCCACCTCGGCCATACCCCATCTTCGGCAATCCCCCGCCGGACGCATTATCGCGGTCAGTGCCTTTGGCCCGCATGTCTGGCGCACCCAGGTGCCGAGCTTCGCTGTGACCTCCGCGGCCAAGGCGTCGATGGAGACCATGGCCAAGTCCCTGGCGCTGGACCTCGCTCCGGAAGGCATCACGGTGAATGTCGTCGCGCCGGGCTTTATCGAAAAGGACGCGGGCGCCCATTTCGCGGTGCCGCCTGAAACCGCCGCCGCGATCAACCAACAGATCCCCATGGGCCGCAAGGGGAGCCAGGAAGAGGTCGCGGCGGTGATCGACTTCATCGCCTCGCCCGACGCGTCCTACGTGACGGGACAGGTCATTCATGTGAACGGCGGCCTGGTCTGATGCCGGGCGCGACGAGCGGAGAGGGTTCATTAGCACGGACACGGATATCCTGGAGGGCCGCTGTACATGCGGCGCGGTCAAGTATCGGATCGTCTCGAAACCGCTTTTCGTGCATGGCTGCCATTGCCGGTGGTGTCAGCGCGAAAGCGGCGGCGCCTTCGCGATCAACGCGATGATCGAGGCCGACCGGGTGGAGTTGTTGCAAGGGGAGCCCGAGCCGTTTCTCGTGCCGACGCCCAGCGGCGCCGGTCAGAAGGTTTTCCGTTGTCCGACGTGTCGGATCTCTGTCTGGAGCAACTATCTGCGGGCGGGTGAGAAAATCCGCTTCGTGCGCGTCGGAACCATGGAGGAGCCGGACAGGCTTGCGCCGGACATTCATATCCACACGGTGTCCAAACAGCCGTGGGTGACGCTTCCGGACGGGGTGCCGGCTGTTGAGAACTACTACGACAACAAAGCCTATTGGCCGATGGAGTCGCTGGAACGCCTGAAGCGCCTGGCGGGATAGCCGGCGGCTCCCCTTCACCGTCATCCCGCGCTTGACCCTCGATTTCTCGAGGGCAGGCGCGGGACGACGATGAATCATAGTGCTGGAATGGCCATGCGGCCGCAAACCATCACACCCTCGCGATAGAAGCGACTGGTCAGCGACGCCGGCATTTGAAAAACTAACGCGGTGTGATCACGCGACCAGGGGAATGCCGATGGCCAGGGCGAAGAAATCCAACCGCGAAGCCACGCTCGACAGCCTGCGCAATGAAGCGCTGAAGATCCGGCGCAATGTCTGGCGGGCCCTCAAGGCGGCGGGGTCGGGTCACATGGGCGGCTCGTTGTCGGCGGCGGAGTTCCTGGCGGCGCTTTATTTCTATCATCTGAAGATCCGACCGGACGAGCCGGACTGGCCGGATCGCGACCGGTTCATCCTGTCCAAGGGCCATGCCAACGCGGCGCTCGGCGCGGTGTTGGCCCAGGCAGGGTTCATCGAGGACGCGGTGCTGGATCAGTTCTATGCCTATGAGTCCCTGTTCGGCATGCATCCGGACATCAAGATGGCTGGGGTTGAGATGAGCACCGGCGGTCTTGGCCACGGGCTTTCCATCGGTCTCGGCATGGCGCTCGGCGCGCGGCTTCAGAAGAAAAAATTCCGGACCATCGTGATGATCGGCGACGGCGAGCTGCAGGAGGGCTCGAACTGGGAGGCGGCGATGGCGGCGGCGCATCAGAAGGTCTCAAACCTTACCGCGATCCTCGACTACAACAAGGTTCAGCAAAGCGGCTATGTCTCGGACATGATGGCGTTGGAGCCCGTGGCGAATAAGTGGAGCGCCTTCGGCTGGGCGGTGCGCGAGGTCGACGGCCACGACATGGATCAGGTGGTAAGCGCGCTCGACGATCTGCCCTACGAGAAGGACAAGCCGTCGATGATCATCGCCCATACCGTCAAGGGCAAGGGCGTCAGCTTCGCCGAGGACACCCATCTCTGGCACAACAACATGGTGCCGGACGATGTTTATGAGAAGGCCTTGGCTGAACTTGGAGAACCGGCATGAGCGCGGCGAAGGCGGCCCCGGCCTGGGTGGAAAAGGTTCAGAACCAGTCGCGGCTTTCATTTGGCCTGGCGGTGACCGACATGGCGGCGCGGGATGACAAGGTGGTCGCGGTCTCCGCCGATACCCTGGATCTGATCGGCCTGCGCGAGATGGTCGCCGCCGCCCCGGATCGGGTGATAGAGGCCGGTATCGCCGAGCAGAACGCCATGGGAGTCGCCAGCGGTCTCGCCACCACCGGCATGCGGCCCTATCTCTGCGGCTACGCGCCGTTCATCACCGCGCGCTCCATGGAGCAGCTGCGCAACGATGTCGCCTACGCCAATCAGCGCGTGGTGATCGGGGCCGCTTGTTCCGGCATCACGCTCGGCGTCTCCGGCGGCACCCATCACGCGGTCGAGGATATCGCGCTGATGCGAAGCCTGCCGAATATGACCGTCCTGGTCCCCGCCGACGCGCTGGAGGCCTGGCATCTCACCCAGGCGACCGAGGATCTCGACGGTCCGAGCTATGTCCGGATCGGCGGCCGGATCGAGGAAGTGCCGGTGACCGCCCATGACGCGACGCCGGTCATCGGCAAGGCCACGACCTTGCGGCGCGGCACCGATATCGCCGTCATCGCCTGCGGGGTGCTGGTGCCCGAGGCCCTGGCGGCGGCGGATGAACTGGCGGGAGAAGGCATCGGGGTGCGGGTTATCAACATGCACACGATCAAGCCGCTGGACCGAGAGGCGGTGTTGGCGGCGGCCGCGGAAACCAGGGGTATCGTCACGGCCGAGGAGCATCATCTGACCGGCGGTCTCGGCGGCGCGGTGGCCGAACTGGTCGCCGAGGAGCACCCGACACGTATGCGCTTCGTCGGTATGCCGGATGAGTTCGCTATCGTCGGCCCGACGCCGAAAGTGCGGGAGCGCTATGGCATGAGCGCCGCCAATATCATGGCCAAGTGCCGTGAGCTGATGAGCTAGGAGGGGTAGGCCATGACCGATGTGAAACCCCCGGGATCAACGCTATCTGGGTCTGCGCATATCGAGCCCGTCGCGCTTGATGCCCTGGCGGAAGTGGAAGACGTGATCTCCGTCGCCCGTCAGGCCAGCGGCTATGTGCCGACCAGTA
Organism: Alphaproteobacteria bacterium; assembly: GCA_038118725.1. Lineage (GTDB taxonomy): Bacteria > Pseudomonadota > Alphaproteobacteria > Thalassobaculales > Thalassobaculaceae > JADHLJ01. The sequence continues at coordinate 40,357 of JAYOIK010000030.1, forward strand.
TGCGGATCATGGCCCACAAGCCCGACATCCTGCGTGCCTTCGGCGGCCTGATCGGCGCGATCATGCGCACCGAGACGGAATTGCCGATGGTGACCAAGTGGCTCACCGCCCATGCCGTCAGCACGGCGGCGGGTTGCGTCTATTGCCAGGCGCATACCGCGGCCAATGGCGGCAAGAAGGGTCTCGCCACCGAGAAGGTTCAGGAGTTGCTGAACTATCGCGAGAGCCCGCTTTTCAATGACGCGGAGCGCGCGGTGATCGAGTTCGGGCTCGCCGCCGGCGAGGTGCCGAACGCCACGAACCGCGGGCATTTCGATGAGCTTCGTAAGCATTTCACCCAAGGTCAGATCGTCGAAATGGTTTCGGTGATCTCGCTGTTCGGATGGCTCAATCGCTGGAACGACACCTTCGCCAGCGATCTGGAGGAGGCGCCGAGGGCCTTCGCGACGGAGAAACTCGCCGCTCGCGGTTGGGACGTCGGCAAGCATGCCGCGGATTGAACCAGGTACGGCAAATTGGAGGCCGAGATGACGAATTTCCAGCATATAACCGTGGCGCCGCTATCCATGGCGGTCGGGGCGGAGATCGGCGGGGTGGATATCTCCCAGGATCTGGACGACGTGGTCATCGCCGAGATCCGGCAAGCGCTGCTTGACCATCTCGTCATCTTTTTCCGCGATCAGGATCTCACGGATATCGAGCGGCACAAGGCCTTCACCCGCCGTTTCGGCGAGTTGTTCATCCACCCGAACTATAACCTGGGTCAGGAAAACCCGGAGATGGTCTATCTGACCCGGATGCCTGGGGACCGGAGCGCGGCGGGCGAGACCTGGCACGCGGATACGACGATGATGGCAAACCCGCCGATGGGCGCGATCCTCTACGCGCTGGAGACGCCCGAGACCGGCGGCGACACGCTCTTCGCCAACCAGTATCTGGCTTATGAGAGCTTGTCGGACGGCATGAAAAAGATGCTGGACGGCATGAAGGCGGTCCATAACGACATCAAGGTCGCCGGCCCCCAGGCCAGAAAGAACGCGACCCGAACCTCCAAGGTCCGCGAGGACGATGATTGGCGGATGACCGAGAACGCCCATCCCGTCGCCCGCACCCATCCCGAGACCGGGCGCAAATGCCTGTTCGTGAACGGCACTTATGTCAGCCGGTTCGAGGGCCTGACCGAGGAAGAGAGCGCGCCGCTTCTGAACTATCTCTACGAGCATTCCTGTCGACCGGAATTCACCTGCCGGTTCCGCTGGCGCACCGGATCGGTGGCGTTCTGGGACAATCGTTGTGTCCAGCATCTGGCGATCCATGACAACCACGACGCGGTGCGGCGCATGCAGCGCACCCAGCTCGAGGGTGATCCGGTTCGCTAGGGCGGCGAGGATTAATGGGCAGATTTTTCGCCAGGTAACGGCGAGAGGCCCTGCCGTTCGCCAGGGCGACGATGTTACAGGAAGCTTAAACCTTACAAGACGATGGGCATGTCGGCTTTGTTTCGGACGTTTTGCGTCACTACCCGTTGTCATTAGATAAGTCGTTGCCGTCGCCCTGGCGAAAGCAGGGCCCAGGATCAGGCGTTCCCTCCGGCTTCATCTCTCTAGGGGCGAGCCCGGGTGGCGGGCCTCTTAAGCCAAGACCCCGACTTCCGGCTCGGCCCGGTCTTCCTTGACGCGGCGGCAGTGGAAGCGGTCGAGGTCGATGGTCTCGAAGCGGCCCGCCAGGATCAGCTCCGACAGAGCGCGTCCCGCCGCCGGCGCGTGTTGCAGTCCATGCCCTGAGAACCCCGTCGCCATCACCATGTTGGAGGGCCCGTCCGGCCAGGCGCCGATCAGCATGTTGCCGTCGAAGGTGTTGTAGGCGTAGTGGCAGGGCCAGGAATTCATCACCTTCAAGGTCTCGAGCGCCGGGACCATCCGCGCCAATCTCGGCCACAAGATATTCTCGAAAATGTCGTGATCGATGGTCCAGTCAAAGGCGCCGGCGCGGCTGAAATCGGTGTTGCCGGTTATGAAGCCCTTGCCCTCGGGGCGGATGCCCACGGGCTGTCCGTCGCGGGTCTGCGGGGTCATGCCGATGGGGCTTCCCGGCTCCAAATAGAAGGTGGCTCGGTGTAGTGGCGCGACCGGAATCTCGAAACCGGCCATACGGCAGATCTCGTTCGCCCAGGCGCCGGTGTTGTTGACCAGATGCCCGCATTCCAGGCGCTGGCCGTCGCGCAAGGTCACGGCGCGGACTAGCCGGCCATTGGGACCGTCATCGGTCTGGATCCCGGTAACCTCGCCGTCGATGAAATCAGCGCCCATGGAGCGGGCCTTGCGCCGCATGCCCTGGAGCGCGCCGTGCGGGTCGAGCCAGCCGTCATTCGGCGAATAGGCGGCGCAGACGATGATATCGGGATTGAAGCACGGATAGAGCGCCGCCACGCCGGGGCCGTCCAGCAGTTGCACCTCGCAGCCGAGACTTGTTTGGAAAGCATGGTTGGCCCGCATCAATTCGGCTTCGGCCTCGGTATTGGAAATGAAGAGATAGCCATGCCTGTTGAAGTCGAGTTGGCCGGGCTCTCCGTCGACGGCCATAAGCTCGGCATAGTTGCCGTAGACCTCGTGGCCATAGCGAGACATCGCGATGTTCTCTTCCTGCGAGAACAGGATCCGCACCCCGGCGTTCGAGCGCGCCGAGGCCGCGTGCTCGTAGGTGGAGTCCTTTTCGATCACCGCCACCCGCAGGGTCGGCTCCCGGCGGAGCAGGTGATAGGCTGTTGAACAGCCGTGCAGTCCACCACCGATGATGACAACGTCATGCATGGCCCGTCAGCCTCCGAAATGCGGCATCACTTCCTTGGCGAGCCGTTCATATTGTTCCAGCATCACCGAGAGTGGCGTGCCCATGGAGCAGGAAAGATTGATCAGTTCCATGCCCGGATATCGCCCCTCCAAGTCCTTCAGCTTCTCGGTCAATTCGTCCGGCGTGCCGGCGAACCAGGACCCGAGATCCATGAAGTGCCGGAGATCTGGAACCCCGGCCTCGTACCAGCCGCCGCGGCCTTGGGTAATCTTGACCTGTTCGGGTGTCAGGCCGGGCACGAAGCCAAGCGGGCCGAACATCTTCACATGTTCCTCGTAGAACGGCGTCATCTCGGCGATCGCCTTTTCCTTGGTGTCGGCGAGATGAAAGAAGATCCCGATGGTGAGGTTCTCGCCGAGCTCCAGATCTTGCCCGGCCCGCGCCGCCGCGTCGCGATAGGCCTGGATCGGGCCGTCCGACAGGGTCGCCGCGCCGCCACCGACCGCGCCCCGGATGCCATGCCGGATCATGAAGTCGAGACCGCGCGGATTGGCGCTCACCACCGGCTGCCAGCATTCCACCGGCATGTTGACCGGGCGCGGCACCAAGGTCAGTTCCTTCAGATCATAGCCGCGATAGGGCATCTCCGGAGGCAGGGTGTAGTGCTTGCCCTGGTGACTGAAGGACTCGTTGTTGAAGGCCTTGAACATGATCTCGACCTGCTCCTCGAACAGTTCGCGATTGGCGTCGGAATCCCTGAGCGGCGCGCCGAAGGTCTCTACCTCGCGGCCGTGATAACCGCGGCCGACGCCGAACACCGTGCGCCCCTTGGTCATGATATCGGCGGTCGCGAAATCCTCGGCCAGCCGCAGGGGATGCCACATGGGTGAGATATTGAAGCCGCAGCCGATCCGCAGCTTCTCCGTCAGATGCGAAAGATGCACCGCCATCATCAGCAGATTCGGGATCACCTCGTATCCCTCGTGCTGAAAATGATGCTCGGCCAGCCACAGCATGTCGTAACCGTTTTCGTCCAGGCACTTGGCGAGCTTCTCGGTCTTCTCGAAGACACCGGCGAGTTGGCTGTTGTCGAAGCGCCGCTCATTCGCCGGGGTGGCGTCCTGACCCATGTTGGGAAGGTCGATATGGCCGGGGTAAACGGTAGTGAACTTGGTGATCATCGCGTCCTCTCGCGTCGCCCGCTGCTTGAATGACGGATATGGTCACAGGTGTGGGCGCGGATCGCCAGTGGTTTCGTGTTTAATCAGGTCGCTGGAAAGGGTCTTCTCCGAAATCATCTGATCAGGGTCAACATTCACTTCCAAGACCCTTGAAAAGACAGGAAGTCACACCAAATTCACTGTTGCATAAATGCCACAATCGATTGATGGCATGGCAGGGGATGGGTGACATGGCACGGAATCCGTATGAGGTATTGAACGTCGGCAAGGATGCGCCGTCGGGCGACATAAAGAAGGCGTATCGCAAGCTCGCCAAGACCCATCACCCGGACCTGCATCCCGGTGACGCCGAGGCGGAGCGGCGGTTCAAGGAGATCTCCCAGGCCTATGCGATCTTGGGCGACGAGACGAAACGCGCCATGTTCGACCGGGGCGGGATCGACGCCGACGGTAACGAGCGGATGGCGAATCCCTTCCATGGCCGCCATCCCGGCGGTCACCCCGGTGGCAATGGCGGTTTCCACTACACGGTGAACGGCGAGGACGCGGACCTCGGCGATCTCGGCGACATTTTTTCCAGTCTTTTCGGTGGCGGGCGTGGCTTCGCCGGCGGTCAAGGCTTCGGCGGCGCCCGCCGGCATCAGATGCGGGGCCAGGATCTGCGCTATGAGCTGACGGTGGATTTCCTGGATGCGGTGAACGGCGCGAAAAAGCGGATCACGATGGCTGATGGCGGGTCTCTCGACGTGAACCTGCCGAAGGGCTTGAACGATGGTCAGACCATTCGTCTCAAGGGCAAGGGCATGGCCGGCATGAACGGCGCGCCCGCTGGCGACGCGCTGGTCACGGTCAAGGTTCGCCCGCATCCGAGCTTCCGACGCGACGGCGAAGACATTCACGTCACCCAGCCGATTTCCCTCGCCGACGCGGTGTTGGGCGGCAAGGTCCGGGTGCCGACGATCTCCGGCGAGATCGCGCTGACGGTCCCGGTGAACTCCATCGGCGGCAAGGTGCTGCGCCTCAAGGGCAAGGGCGTCCAGCGCTCCGGCAAACCCGCGGGTGACCAGCTCGTGACGCTCCAGATCACCCTTCCCGAGACGCCGGACCCGGAATTGGTCGCGCTGCTGCGCCGCCAACGGGATGAGGCGGGATCCGAAGACAAGGCGCGGGCGGCGTGAACAACAACTAAAGTAAACTTACCGTATCCCCGACGAAGGTCGGGGTCGACGCCTGATACCTGTCCATCCGCGGGCTAGCGGATCACTTCAGACAATCCTTGAAAGTGCTCTGCTACCGAACACGCTTTGGTGCCGCGGGTGTGGGCCCCGACCTTCGTCTGGGATATGGTTGAGAGGCGCCGCCTAGTTCGCCGTCATGCCCCCGTCGATGACCAGCTCGCTCCCCGTGACCCAGGAAGCCTCGTCGGAGGCGAGGTAGAGGCAACCCATGGCGATGTCCTCGGGCCTTCCAAATCTCCCCAGCGGGGTGGCTTCCATACGGGCCTTGGCGACCTCGTTGTTGGAGTGGCCGGGCTTGGTCATGGGAGTGTCGACGAAGCCGGGGTGGATTGAGTTCACCCGGATCTTGTCGGGGGCGTATTGGATCGCGGCGGCCTTCGAGAAGATCCGCACCGCGCCCTTGGAGGCGTGATAGCCGGCATTGGCGTGGCTGCCGACAATGCCGCAGATCGAGGAAATGTTGATGATCGAGCCGCCGCCGGCTTCGCGCATATGCGGGATCGCCGCCTTGGTACCGAGGAAGACGCCGGTCGCGTTGATCTCCATCACACGGTTCCATTGCTCCAGGGTCTGATCCTCCAGCCTGGGGCCGGCGGTGCCGCTGGTCTGAACCACCATATTGGGGTCGCGCCCCGAGATGCCGGCGATATTGCCGAGCACGTGGAGCGCGCCGAAAGCCTCGACCGTCGCGCCGACCACCGCGCTCCAGCCGCCTTCGTCGGCGACATCGAGTTGCATGTAGCGCGCGGTCCCGCCGGCGCCGGTGATTTCCTCCACCACCGTGGCGCCGAGATCGTCCTGCACATCGGCGAGCATCACCGAGGCGCCATGCGCCGCGAAGGCCCGCGCCGTCTCTGCCCCGATCCCCGACGCGCCGCCGGTGACGATGGCGACCTTGCCTTCCAGACGTTTTCCGATGTTCATGATGCGGCTCCCCATGGATGTCGTTTATCGGGAGACAAGCAAAGGCGAAGTCGGCCCCGTCGTACAGCCCAGGCGCGGCGATAGTGCATTCGTGATCGCCAAACGTGGTTTTTGGAGGCATCTTCTTGCAAAATCAGAGGGCGGCTCTTGGGAGGGACGATCCATGGCTTTCGACTACATCATCATTGGCGCCGGTTCGGCAGGCTGTGTCTTGGCGAACCGGCTGAGCGAGGACCCCGGGACCAGCGTGCTGCTGTTGGAAGCCGGCGACAAGGACAGCAACTTCTGGATCCATGTGCCGGTCGGCTTCACCAAGACTCTCAACAATCCCGAGGTGAACTGGAACTTCAAAACCGAACCCGAGGACAATGTCTCGGGTCGCTCGATCCCGATCCCGCGTGGCCGGGTCCTGGGTGGTTCCAGCTCGATCAACGGCATGCTCTACGTGAGGGGGCAGGCCTTTGATTATGACGTCTGGGGACAGCTCGGCAATCGCGGCTGGTCCTATTCGGACGTGCTGCCGTATTTCCAGAAATCCGAGACCTTCGAGCGCGGCGGCGATGATTATCGCGGCGGCTCCGGCCCGCTCAATGTCGATGACATGTACGAGCGGCATGAGTTGATTGATGCCTTCATCGACGCCGGTGTCGAGATCGGCTCCAAGCGCAACCCGGACTATAACGGCGCCGACCAGGAGGGTTTCGGCTACTACCAGATCACCCAGCGCAACGGCCGGCGCGAAAGCACGGCCCGTGCCTTTCTCAATCCCGCCAAGTCGCGGCGCAATCTGACGGTGATCTCGCGCGCCCACGCGACCAAGATCCTGACCGAAGGCAAGCGCGCCGTCGGTGTCGCCTTCGAGGTGGACGGCCTGAAAAGAGAGGAGCGCGCGAACGCCGAGGTCATCGTTTCCGCCGGCGCCGTGCAGTCGCCGCAGATGCTGGAACTGTCGGGGATCGGTCAGCCGGAATTGCTGCGCGCGCACGGTATCGAGGTGGTGCACGAGCTCCAGGGCGTCGGCGAGAACTATCGCGATCATTACGCCGCGCGGATGAACTGGCGGGTCAACAAACCGATCACGCTGAACGAGGAAACCCGGGGCCTCAACCTGGTAAAGGAGGCGGTGAAATGGGCGTTTACCCGCCGCGGCGTGCTGACCTGGACGGCGGGTGTCGGCCACGGCTTCATGAAAACCCGCGAGGAATTGGAGACCCCGGATGTCCAATTCTTCTTTGTTCACGGTAGCTTCAAGACCGCGACCGACCGCAAGCTCGACAAGGAGCCGGGCATGACGCTCGCGTGCTATCAGTGCCGTCCGGAAAGTCAGGGCTCGATCCATATCGGCGGCGGCAATCCCTATGACGCGCCGCTGATCCGCCCGAACTTCCTCGCCAACAAGCTCGATCAGGACACTCTGGTCGCGGGCCTGCATCTCTGCCGCAAGATCGGCCAGACCAAGGCGCTGGGCCAGTACATCGATCACGAGATGAACCCTGGCGCCGATGTGACCAGTGACGAGGGCATGCTGCAATTCGCGCGCGATACCGGCGCCACCACATATCACCCGATGGGTACCTGCAAGATGGGAAGCGATCCCATGGCCGTGGTCGACGATCGCCTCCGGGTTCATGGGATGCAGGGGCTTCGGGTGGTCGATGCCTCGATCTTCCCGACCATGCCGTCCGGCAATATCAACGCGCCGGTGATCATGACCGCGGAAAAAGCCGCCGATATGATCAAGGAAGACGCGAAATCCGGTGCCGCCAAGGCCGCCGCCTAGTCCTGTATTGAGGAGTTCCAAGCGATGTCCGAGACCGTTGTCCCGATCCGCGATATGTCAAAAGCCGAGTGGGAGACCCGCGTCGATCTCGCGGCGTGTTTTCGCCTGGTGGACCTCTATGGCTGGTCCGACATGCTGGCCACCCATTTGTCGGCGCGCATTCCCGGCACCGAGGATCACTTTCTGATCAACCCGGTCGGCATGATGTTCGATGAGATGACCGCGTCCTGCCTGGTCAAGGTCGATGTCGACGGCAATCTGCTGTCGGATTCCGAGTTCGGCATCAACCCCGCCGGCTTTACGATCCACAGCGCCGTGCATATGGGCCGCGAGGACGCCGGCTGCGTGATGCATACCCATACCGCGGCCGGTCTCGGCGTGGCGACCCAGCAAGACGGTCTTCTGCCGCTGACCCAGATGGCCTTGGCGGTGATCGCCCAGACCAGCTATCACGACTATGAGGGGCCGGCTTTCGATCTCGGCGAGCGGGAGCGACTGATCGCAGATCTCGGCGAGAACAACGTCCTGATCCTGCGCAACCACGGCTTGCTGACGGTGGGCCGCACCGTGGCCGAGGCGTTCGTGTGGATGTTCCGGGCCGAACGCGCCTGCCGTTTCCAGCTGTCGTTTCAGCAGGCCGGCGCCAAGGCCGTGGAGATCCCGCAAGCGGTGCAGGATATCTCCATCGAGCGTTCGCGAAAGGCAATCAGCGCCACCGGCCACCGCCCGATCGGCCAATTCGAGTGGCCCGCGCTGTTGCGCAAGCTCGACCGCGAAAATCCGGGTTACGCGGTGTAGGGGGCGCGATCGGGCGAGGCGTTGGACATAGCCACACCCGGCACACCCCGTCGCCCTGGCGCACGGCGGGACCTCGCGACGGATGATGCATGCGCGGAAGCGTCCGTCACGGTGACAACTCCGAGCCGAGGCCCTGCCTTTCGCCAGGGCGACGGCGGAGCGTGATAGCGTGATTTTTCCTCGTCGTCCTGGCGCACGGCGGGACCTCTCGATGGATGATCGAGGCGCGGAAGCGTCCGTCACGGTGACAATCCCAAGCCGAGGCCCTGCCTTTCGCCAGGGCGACGGCGGAGCGTGATAGCGTGATTTTTCCTCGTCGTCCTGGCGCACGGCGGGACCTCGCGACGGATGATCGACGCGCGGACGCGTCCGTCACGGTGACAATCCCAAGCCGAGGCCTTGCCTTTCGCCTGGGCGACATCCCTTTATCACCCGAACCCAAGGATTCGAACAGGGTTTAACTTTCCGGCATGGCGCCGCCCTCGCGGATGCGGCGTTCCACGAAGTCATTGACCGCGTCCCGGCGCGCGATGTCGAGTTTCGGCGGCTCGAACTCCTCCAGGACCCGTTTCCAGATCGTGTTGGCGCGCTCGGTGGCGGTGGGGGCGCCGGCCTCGGTCCATTGACCGAAATTGCGCCAGTCCGAGACCAGGGGCTCGTAGAACGCGGTCTGATAACGGCTCATGGTGTGCTCGGCGGCGAAATAGTGGCCGCCGGGGCCGACCTCGGCCATGGCGTCGAAGCCGAGGTCGTCGTCACTGGCGGGCACGGGCGCGAACATCTCGGCGAATCCCTGGAGCATCTCGATATCCAGGATGAACTTCTCGAAGGACGCGGTCAGCCCGCCTTCCAGCCAGCCGGCGCCGTGCAGCACCAGGTCACTGCCGGACATGACCGCGGCCCAAAGGCTGGCGCTGGTCTCGTAGGTCGCCTGGGCGTCGGCGATATTGGACGCGGTTCCCGCCGCCGAGCGCCAGGGCAGATCGATATGCCGCGCGAGCTGCCCGGCGCCGAAGGTGGTCTTCACGTGCTCCGGCGTGCCGAAGGCCGGAGAACCGGACTTCATGTCCACGTTGGAGCTGAAACTGCCATACATCACCGGTGAGCCGGGTCGGACGATCTGCGACAAGGTAATCGCCGCCAGCGCCTCGGCGTGTTGTTGGGTCAACGCGCCGGCGATGGTGATCGGCGCCATCGCGCCGGACAGACAGAACGGCGTTATGATCAGCAACTGGCCCATTTCGGCGAAGTCGATGATGCCGTTGGCCATCGGGCTGTCGAGGGTGAGGGGCGAGTTGGTGTTGATCACGGTCTGGCAATAGACCGCGCGGCGCAACGCCTCGTCGTCGGGCAGGCCGCGGGCCAGCTTGATCATCTCGAAGCAATCGCGAGCTTGGGGCGTGCCGCGCGCGAAAATGAAGGCCAGCTTGTCACTGTCGAACAGAGCGATGCGCCCGGTTTCCAGATGTCTCGTCGCGTTGTCGACATCCTGTGGCTCCGCCACCGGCCCTAGAAAGTGAATGACGTCGAAGGACTGACAGAGCCGGGTCAGATCGCGAAAATCCGCGAGCGTGCCTGGCCGTTTACCGCGGTCGGTATCACTGGCGTGCGGGGCGCCGGCGACCGAGCCGAACACCACGCGATCGCCGCCGAGGGTGTAGGAGCGATTGGGGGCGCCGGCGGTCACCGGAATTTCGCTCGGCGCGGTCCGTAGCGCCTCGGCCACCAGGCCCCGATCAACCCGTACCATCTGTTCGGCGTCGTCGACATCGACGCCGGCGGCCTTGAAAAACGCCCGCGCCTTGGGAAGCAGCACGCGCATGCCGAGTTCCTCGAGCACTCGAAGCGCGGTGTCGTGGATATGCGCGACCTGGTCCTCCGAGAAAACACGCATCGGCGGGAACGGGTTGCGGAGCAGGCGGTAATCGATATCGCGGGTCGGTCGATCCTGAGCCTCGTCTTGTCGACCTCGGCGCCGCGCGTCACGGCGACCACGACGTCCTCCGCTTTCGCGTTTCTCGGCCATTATCGCCTCCTGATGGGTCGTTCGGCAAATCTCTAGACACATATGTCCATTATGCTCTCTCAACGAGACTGTCAATCTTGCCGGCTTGCCGCTTGCCGGCGCCCTGGATAGGGTCATGGCGACCCGCGAGATTATTGGAGAGCGATGATGGCCCGCTTTGGCGTTCTTGACGACAACCCGCTATGTAAGCTGCTCGGCATCGACTATCCGATTTGCCAGGCGGGGATGTACTCGGTCGCGCATGGAAGCCTTGCCGGCGCGGTATCGAAGGCCGGTGGCCTGGGGGTGATCGGCTCTGCCTTCATGGATGCCGAACAATTGCGTCGCGAGATCCGGTTGGTGAAGGAGATCACCGACAGGCCTTTCGGCGTCGATATTCTGTTCGCGGAGGCGCGGGGTTCCGACGATGCCTCGGCGACCTATACGCGGGAAGTCGAGGAACATATCGAGGTGACCTTCGAGGAAGGCGCGCCGGTGATCGTCTCCGGGCTCGGCGATCCCGGGCGCATCGTTCCCCGGGCGCATGCCGCCGGAATGGTCGTCATGTCGCTTGTCGGCACCTCGCGCCAGGCTCTGAAGGTCGAGGCCTCGGGTGTCGACGTTGTGATCGCCTCGGGCCATGAGGGTGGCGGCCATGTCGGACGCGTCGGAACCCTGCCCCTGGTCGCGAGCGTGGTCGACCGGGTCAGGATCCCGGTTCTCGCGGCGGGCGGCCTCACCGACGGCCGCGGCTTGGTCGCGGCATTGGCCTTGGGGGCGCAAGGGGTTTGGATGGGCACCCGCTTCATCGCCACCGAGGAGGCGCGCGGGCATATCAACTACAAGAACAAGATCGTCGAGATCGACGAGGACGGCACGGTGGTCAGCCGGGCCAATTCCGGCAAGACGGCGCGGATGATTCGCAACGCCTTCACCGAATCGTGGAAGAACCGAGAGCATGACATAAAGCCGTTCCCTCAACAGCTCCAGGAAGTCGGCTTGGCCGCGTCGGTGGCCGGTCGGGTCGAGGGTGACGCGGAAAACGGAGTTCTCGCGGCGGGCCAAGGCTCGGGTTTGATTGGCTCGGTGAAGCCGGCCGGCGCGGTGGTCGAAGACATCGTGACCGAGGCGAGGGCGATACTCGGGCGACTCGGCGGGGGTGTCTGACTCGGCGCGGGTCGTTCGCCGAATAGTCGAGGTTGACCCAGGGGTTTTGATTCCCTAGTTTCCGACGCGCGTGGGCGCGTAGCTCAGTTGGTAGAGCAGCTGACTTTTAATCAGCGGGTCACAGGTTCGAATCCTGTCGCGCTCACCACGCAAAC
>JAYOIK010000031.1:0-51764 GCA_038118725.1 Alphaproteobacteria bacterium
CAGGCCCAGGGGAATCCCTTTCTTACGATTCTATGATCATTGAACCTGCTCTAGGGGATGAGCGTGACAAGAGTAGTAAAGGCGCCCTAGCTTCAAAATCGTTCCTCGCCGCGCGCGCGAGTTGGGTCGGGGAAGTCGCGATAGAGCGCGAAGAAAACCTCCTCCACCAGGGAGTTCACCGCGTGGTGGAAGCCCTCGATGGGATCGCTCCGGCTGGAGACGTGGGAGAACGCGGCGTCGAGTTGCGCCAGACCCTCGGTCTCGATCACCAGATGCCATTCCGGCAGTTGCGGCGGGCCGAGGCCAAGCTTGCGCCGGGTGATCCGGTAGCCGGCGATAAGGCCGTCGGCCTTCAGGTGCTCGAAATAGCCATGCGCCGCGTCGGAGAAATCGGTATCCCGCGTGCCGGGTTTCAGGCTGGCCCAGATGTGATAGTGGTCCATGACATTCTCCCGCTGGATGGACCGCGCCCCGGTTATTCCAGGATCGGATAGGCGGTCAGCAGGGTGCAGCCGCCCTTGCCGTCGGCCTTGAGCACGACCTTGAGATCGGTGCTGCGATCCGGCACGCCGTCGGCGTCGCCTCGCTCGAATACCCGGCCGGCGAAGAAGGATCCGTCGTAATCCCAGGCGCGCCGCTTGTTGCGCGCGGTGGTGTTCGCCCAGTTGTTGATCCGGGCGCGATGCTCGGTAAGCGCGGCGCGAATCGCGAGCCGGGCGTCCGCGAGGCTGTTGAAGCTGCTCGCGGCGAGTATGCGTGGGTCATTGGCGAGCCGGTCGGCCAGCCAGGCATCGTCCTTGTCCATATGACGCGCGAGCGTGTGGCCGCCCGCGCGCTCCTGCGCCTCGAGCCATTTGTCGGGGAATTGCGAGGGAACGCAGCCGCCTTCGTCGGTGTCCCGCAGCACCGCGATGGTGCCGGCGATCGCCAGCGCGCCGACGAAGAAGATGACGCGCCCGAGCGCGATCTGGGAACCCGGCCTCCAGGTGTGGCGGCCTCTCATGCGTTCGCTCCGTTACGGTCAGCCTTGGGGCGGCGGTTTTGACGCGCCGCCCGCACGGCTTTTTCGGATCAGGCGCCCCAGGGGGTGATCGCCTCCTTCAGCGCCTTGTAGCCCTCGAGGAAGCCGGGCCGCGTCGCGTCGTAGACCGAGTCGAACTTGGCCAGGGCATCGTCCAGCCAGGCCGCCAGTTCGGTGTTACCCGGATTGGCGTCGAGATAGGCGTCGCGGATCAGCACGAAATGAATGCGCGGGTCATAGGGCTGCTTGGTGCCGCCCATGGACTCATCGCCATCCAGCAGGCGCAGCAGCATCGCGTCGGCCGAGCCAAGGGTCTGCTCGTGGATCGGCTGACCGGACATCCGGTGCATGACCGAGGTCATGTCGCGGCCGTTGCCGGTGGTGTAGCCCATCTCGGACCAGACCTTGGCGGTGTTGATATCCTGGCCGAGATGGCTGGCCACTCGCCCGGCGAAGGCGCGCAGCGGGTCGGAGACATCGGCCATCAGGTCGGTCAGCCGGTCGCCGTCAAGGTCGGTCGCCAGCACGATGCAGTCGCGCTGTTCGATCAGATCCCACAACAGCAAGCCGTAATTGGTGTCGGCGATGTGCTGCTCGATCCGGCCGCCCCAGTTCTCCATGCCGTCCTTGAAGTCGGACGGGAGCAGAGCGATGATCTTGTCGATGTTTTCCTTGTGCTCCTCATAGGGATCGACGGCGTATTTGCGGCCGACCTCGAACTTGGTGCCCTTGAGCAGCCAGGCGTGCAGGCCGGCGTTGATGCCGTCTTCCATCGCCTGGGTCGGTTTCATCGCCACCCGGCCGAGCCGGCCGGTCTCGTGCACCATCTTCAGGAACAGACGGTTCGCATAGGCCATCTGGACGCCTGGGGAGTTCATCTCCGAATGGATCAGGCCGGTCGACGGGTCGACATTGAACTTGGGCCGATCCTGGGAATAGGGCAGGCAGGGCATGCAGCGCACCGCCGTGATCGGGCCGTAGGGGCGCACGTTGCAGAACACGCCGGCCTGGGTGCGCAGCGGCGCGTTGCCGGATTTACCCATGACCACCACGCGGCCACCCTGGCCGTCATTCACATAGGCGTCGCCGGCGGTCGACCACTTGATCGAGACACAAGGCATGTTGCCGAACCAGCCGAGGCAGGCGAGCTTGGTGTCATGACGGTACTGGGACCACATCGGCACCGCGTAGAACGGCAGGCCGAGCACGTCGATCGCCGCGATGGTGCCGAGCAACGCGTAGGCGTCGGTCATCGAATGCGCGACCGGGTTGACCTTGCCGTCGTGATTGCCGCCTTGCCACACGACCGCGTCGGGGTGGCCGTCGGGGCGCACGTCGGTCGGCTCGTAAAGCTCGTTCATAAGCCCGAGCAGGTCGCCGCCATCGGCCTCGGTACGCGCGATTGACATAAGATCGATCATATCAGCCTCTTCGCTAACAGGTTTGTCCGGAGCGCGCGGCGCGTGAACCCATTCGCGCTGGCCCGCTGGGGGCGTGCGATCCGGAGAATGAAAGTTCGGGCCCTTCTATGATGTGAAGCGGCGCGTCTGTAAAGGTTGTAATGGCTTTGATCACGGGGGCGTTGCCGATCGCCGAAACGAATTCCCGGCAACCACCGCCGACCCCCGCCTGGAAAGCGATATCGCGGGAGCGGATGACGCTAGTCGGCCCGTGCGACGCCGGGAACCCAGACATAGCCGTCCGGATCGACAAGATAGCTTTCCCTAAGGCCATGCGGCTTGTCGGCGGCCTCTGCCAGGACGGTATCGCCCCGCGCCCGCGCCCGCGCCGCCGCCCGGTCCGGATCAATGCCGTAGAGCCTCAACTCGCAGCCGATACCCCGGACCGCGCCGTCGCCGGTCAGGCCGAGCAGCGGGTTGGCGTGGTAGGTGTGATCGGCATGCAGCATCCACTCGGTGCCGTCATGGCGCATGATCGCGAAATCGGCGTTCGAATAGACCTGCTCGACCTCCAGAACCTCGACCTGAAAGCGCACGGAGGCCAGAACGTCACGGACCAGCAGATTGACGCCGAAGCTTTGCAGCGCCTTGCCGTAGGCGGCGCCGTCCGGCTTTTCCAGATCGGTGGTGTGTTCGGTCATGGTGTCTAGATCCATTTGCCTTCGGGGGACGGGATATCCGGCAATTGCCCGATCGCGCCGGGAACATCGGCGGGCGTGTCGACGACGGTCAGGATTTTCGCGTGCTCCGGCTTCGCGAAGCCCTCGTCGATCGAATGCTGGATCAATTCGAGAAACCGTGTCCAGTAGCCGTTCACATTGACCAGGATCACCGGCTTTTTCGACAGGCCCAGTTGGGTCCAGGTGATCACCTCGATGGTTTCGTCGAAGGTGCCGAGCCCGCCTGGCAATGTAACGAACGCATCGGCGCGGTCATACATCAGGTGTTTGCGCTCATGCATGGTCTCGGTCACGACGAGCTCGTCCAGGCCTTCGTGTCCGACCTCCCATTCATCGAGAAATCGGGGGATGATCCCGGTTACCCGCGACCCGGCGGCAAGCGCGGAATCGGCGACGATCCCCATCAGGCCGACATGCCCGCCGCCATAGATGACGTCCATGTCCGCCTCGCCGAGAATCCGGCCCATGTCGCGGGCGGATTGCCTGTAGACCTCGGCGACATTCGAGGAGGAACCACAGAAAACACAGATCGAGGGGCGTTTCGCCATGCCTCGCTCCCATTCATCATTGGAGGTCGGGAAGTCGATATCCGAATTCAACGGCAATCGGCTCGGTCGATGGAACTGGTTAGAGTATCGACCTTGGTGATCGGCGGCAATCGTGGGTGAACGGTCCCGTGCCGCTCCGACGCTCTTTGGGCGTACCTTGTTGTGTGTCCGGCGCCGTCAGCCCGCCGTCCCAGCGTATCTCGTCGTCCCACCGTTCTCCGCCGTCGCATCGGATCTCGTGGCCCCGCGTTCTCCGTCGCCCTGACGAAGGCCCACAAAGATAGACAAGGGCTCTTGCCGCCGGCCTTGACCGGGAGGCGCGGCATTTCCGAATTTTCTCAACCCGAACCATCACGGCAAAAGCCCTGACCTTCGTCAGGGCGACGGACGCGGTCGACGGGGCGGCTTTTGGCCTGAGTCTTTTCGTGGATCGATCCGTGCCACATAGTCGCCGATCCGCCGCCCCGGCGTATTTCGTCGTCCCACTGTTCTTTGTCGTCCTGACGCAGGTAAGCAACTGTATTTTTTATGCGGTTGAGGCTTGAAAATCTCCCGTGTGGTCTACGTTCACGGCACAAGCCCTTGCCTTCGCAAGGGCGACGGTAAGCTTGTGGGAGGCAGGAGAGTCGCGGGTTTTGGTCAGCGCGATCTGCCATGGAGGGGAGCGGCGGTCTCTACTTGGCTTCCGTCAGTTCCGCGCGCGTGGTCCAGAGGCGTTTCATCGCGTCCTCGCCCAACCAATAGGCCCAGCCCTTGGTGCGTTCGGCGATATCGGCGCCTTCCTTGACGACTTTCTCCTCCGCGTCGGTGGCGACATCGACGGAGATTATCGCCCAGACCCGCTTCCCGTCCGCGTCGCTTTCGGACTTGGGATCGCGCGCCAACCCGAGGGTCACGGTCAGGCCATCCCTGGTCTGCCACACGGCGCCACCCAGCGCGGGGTCGACGGTCAAACCTTCGGCGGGTCGCACATCCACGAAGCTCACCCGCTCTTGCAGAATGGCGGCCTGCAAAAGCCGGTAACGCGAACTGATTTTCAGTGTGTCCGGCAGGTCGACAATGTCGAAACGCTGATGGGTGTCGTTGTAGTAGAACTCCAGCGGCTCCTCGCCCGGCGCCATGTGCGTGGTGCGCTCCACGCGCTCCCGCGGGATCGACATCAGGTCATTGGGTAGCCACTCCACCGCGCCGGCGCGGACCTCAAGTTCTCCCGTGGCCAGCCAGGTCTGATCCTCGCCTTGGCGTCGCACGTAGATCGAGGGCTTGCCGCCGGAAATGCTCGGGACGCGTTTTCCGAACAGCGCATCGAGAAGCGGTTTGCCTTGGGCGTCGCTCAGGACCACGCGGGAGGCCTTGGAGCCCGCTCGCGCCGTATCGGATAGATGCAGTTTTCCGAAACGCTTCGGGTCCCGGGTCTTGGCTTCCACCAGCTCCAGTTCGGTGAAGCCCAGTAGCATTTCGCGGATCACGCTTTGGGTCGCGGGATAGCCGCCTTTCTCATCCATGGTCCAGCGCTCGCCGGTTCGCGAGAAACCGAAGTTTCCATCCGGGTTGTCGTCGCTTCGGATGATCTTGATTTGCGTGACGTCGGACAGGGCCTCGCCGATATCGGGGAAGGCCGGCTCAGATTCAACGCTTCTGATGGTGTCGGACCAACGGGCATATTGCGCGCCAATGGCCGCTACCGTGAAGATGGCGGTGACCACCGCGAGAATGAGGACCGAACGTTTGGTAAGCATCACGGCCTCCTCAACCCGCTGTCGCTTCGTGAGCCCGCTCGCGCCGTCGCACACCGCGCCAGATTCCGAGCAGGACCGCGACGAGCCCAATCAAGATGGGGACAAGCGCGATGTTCAGGAACCACAGCCTCGCCTCCAGGTTCTCGAACTCCTGATTGAGCGAGCGACGCACGGTCCGCAATTCCGAACGAAACTTGAGGATGTCGCGCTGGAAGCGTTCCATCGAGCGGCGGTCATTCTCGGAGATCACGCCGGCGCCGCCGGACGGATTGCGTTGCCGGAGCGCGCGCAGCTTCTGTTCCGTCTTCTGTAGGGTTTCCCGCAACTCTCGTTCCTTATCCTCGAACTGCCGCGCGGCGTTGCGCTGGATGTCTTGCAAGACAACGAACGGTCGGCTGGCGGTCCCGCGTCCCCGAAGCTCAAGCAACGTGCTGGATCCGGCCAAGGCATCGATCGCGTTCAGCACGAATTCCCCGTTATTGGCGGTGGGTACCGGCACCTGGCGCCCGGCGAAGTCGCGCATGATGACCCAGAATCGATCCGCCAGCAGATCGGCGTCGCCCAGCAGCACGACATCCAAGGGTTTAGCCGATTTCGTGAGGATCTCGCGGGTCCAGGGAGGCGCCTTGACCGGCGCTTCATCCTCGTCCTGCTTGATGACGGGTAGGCCGTCCGGAAAGGCGGTCGGCACGGAACCGGTAACCCGGGCCGCGAGAACGAATTGCTGGTTGCCGTTGGGATGATTGCGAAGCAATCTCAGGGGGTTGCGAAAGCCCTGGACTTCCTTCGAGGGGATCAAACTGGAGCCGGGCGAGGTCGTCAGCAGGGGCTCAAGCGTGACACTGGCGCCTTCCTTGACGCCGATGTGACCGGCGCTGGCGACCGCGACCACGTCGATGCCGGAGGTGATCGGCGAGGTGGAATTGAGGGCCGGGCCCCGCAACTCCAGCCAGGGCAGATATTCGACCGGGCGGTTGCCGTTCTCCGGCAAAACCTTGCGGGCGCTCAGACGGTCACCGATCACGGTGTCGGTGTCGAACTCTATGCCCCAGGCCTCGAACATCGCGGGAAGCGAGCTTCCATCCGTAACCGTGCCGAGCAACTGGCCTTGCATGCCCTCGGCCTCGGAAAACGGGTCGACGAAGATCATCGCCTTGCCGCCGGCGAGAAGATACTGATCGATGGCGAAAAGCGTGCGCGGATCGGCTTTCTTGGGATGAATCACCAAGAGCACGTTCACGTCTTCCGGTACTTCGTCGACTTGGGCGCCGAGGAACCGGGTCTCGAACAGCTGGCCGATCTGACCGCGGACGACATAGGGCGGTACCGGCTCTTGCTGGCCGGTGGCGGTGATCCGCATGGTGCCGTCGATGGGCAGGCCGGTAACGATGCCCACGACCGTGGGGTTCGGCGTCGAGAGCGCGTAAAGCATGCGCGAGATGTCGTATTCGATGAAGGCCTCGCGATCGACCTGCATGAAGGGGATGGTCTCGACATCATCGGTGGTATTGGTGCCGACCAGACCGAAATACATGTTGTCGCCGCCGGTGACGACCGGAATGCCCTGCAGTCCAGCCGCCACGGCGCGATCCTCCACGTCGGAGAACGGTATCGGGTCCAGGACCTCGAGCTTCACCTTGCCGTTCGAGACGTTCTGGTATTCCAGCAACAGATCGCGCACCCGGTTCGCGTAGATGCCCAGATGCGGCACCTCCCGAGCCAGGCCGGAAGAGATGTACAGCCGGAATGTGACGGTCTCCTCGACTTGGGACAGCAGGGTCTTCGTGGAACCCGAGAGGGTGTGAAGTTTGTCCTGGGTGAGGTCCAGGCGCCCGGAGCTGAACCACGCCGAGGCCAAGGCATTGATGGCGATGAAAAGGACGACCAGAAGCGCCAGGGCGATGCCGGCGAGCCTGGCCTCGCCCCGCTGGGTCGTGGGTTTCGCCGCGGGAGCCGGCGAGGCTGGGGAGGTTGTGTCACTCATCTCAAAACGCCTTACGCCAATCGACGATGATCGCGTTGGCGATCAACGCCACGATGATGACGGAGCCGAAGAAAATCAGATCCCTAAGGTCGATCACGCCGCGTTGGATCGACTGGAAATGTGGCAGGAAGCCGAAGTTTCCGATCGCCTGAACGACATTGGCCGGGGCCCAGCTAGAGAAGAACTCCAACACCGTGGGCGAACCGGCGAGGGTGAGAATGAAACACACGCTGGTGGTCACCACGAAGGCGATGACCTGATTCTTTGTCAAGGCCGAGATCATCGAGCCAACGGCGAGATAGGCCCCGGCCATCAGCAGGCTCCCCACATAGGACGCCAGAATGACGCCGTTGTCGGGATTGCCGAGGTAGTTGACGGTCAACCACATCGGAAAGGTCAGGGCGACCGCCGTGGCGGTGAACGCCCAGGCCGCGAGAAACTTCCCCACCACCGCCTCGGTCATCGAGATCGGCAGGGTCAGGAACAGCTCGATGGTTCCCAGCCGGCGCTCCTCGGCCCAGAGACGCATGGATAGAGCCGGAACGAGGAACAGATAGAGCCATGGATGAAACTCGAAGAACGGCACCAGATCGGCCTGCTCGCGCCCCAGAAAGCCGCCGAGCCGAAACGTCAGAACCCCGGCGAGGGCGAGGAAGATGACGATGAAGATATAGGCGAGGGGGGTCGCGAAATACGCGGCGAATTCTCGTTTGAAAACCAAGGAGATATTACGCATTGGCTGTCACCTTGCGGAAAACCTCGTCGAGATCGCCGGAGCCGGATTGCGCCTTGAGTTCGGCCGGCGACGCATCGGCCATGACCTTGCCCGAGGCGATAATCATCGCGCGAGTGCAGACCGCGTCCACCTCTTCCAGGATATGGGTGGAAATGACGATGCATTTCTCCTTGCCCATGTCGCGGATCAGATCGCGCACGACCTGTTTCTGATTGGGGTCGAGACCGTCGGTCGGCTCGTCCAGGATCAGGATATCGGGATCGTGCAACAGTGATTGCGCCAGCCCGACCCGGCGCTTGAAGCCCTTGGACAGGGTTTCGATCGGCTGACGGGAAACCTCTTGGATGCGGGTCATCTCGACCACCCGCTCCACCCTGGCGCGCCGCTCGGCACCGTCGAAGCCGCGAACGCCGGCGATAAAACCCAGGAAAGCTAGCGGTGTCATGTCGGGATAGGCCGGCGCGCCCTCGGGCAGGTACCCCACCGACGCCTTTACCGCGAGCGGATCGCGCGATACGTCGTGGCCATGCACGATCGCCGTGCCGGAAGTCGGCGTGAGAAAGCCGACAATCATCTTCATCGTCGTGGATTTTCCGGCGCCGTTGGGGCCGAGAAATCCAAGCACCTCTCCGGTACCGACATCGAAGCTGACGTCGTCGACCACCGTCTTCGACCCGAAGGTCTTGGTGAGACCTTGAATGGACAGTATCTGTGTCATGTCTTCCGTTCGGTTCTGCTCCGAAAACACGGGCATCGTTGGTGTAAGGTTTTTTGAGATGATTTCAAGAGTTTGACGACAAAGAACCGCGTTCAGACATATAGTTTCGTGAATTCAGCTTGGATCGGACGCCATGACCGATAACGGCAACGCCGCACGCGCGTCCTCCGGGACCGATACCGCCCATATCTTGCGCCAGGTCCGGCTCGTCAGCGGTCTGGTGCTTATGTTCTACGTGTTCACGCATCTGGTGAACCACGCCTTCGGGCTTTGGTCTCTTGATGTTCTGGAGCAGGTTCGCGAGATTTTCGTGGGGTTTTGGCGGCCCTGGCCGGCAACGATCGTGCTGTACGGCGCCCTGGTCGCCCATATGCTCGCCGCCGCGCACGCGATCGTCACGCGCGAAAGCCTCCTCGACACCACCTGGCAGGAGCGGTTGCAGCTGGGGCTTGGCCTGCTGACGCCTTATTTGATCTCCGATCACATTCTCGGCACCCGGATGGTGCATGAGGTATTCGGGGTCAATGACAGCTACTACTCCGTCCTGTTGACGCTCTGGGTGTTCAAGCCCTCGGCCGCGCTTACCCAGGTCGCGGCCTTGCTGGTGATTTGGGCGCATGGCTGTATCGGCATGCATCTCTGGTTGCGCTTCAAGGAAAGTTACCGCCGCCACATCGCCTATTGGTACGGCCTCGCGCTGTTGGTGCCGGTGCTGTCGATCTCGGGCTTCGTGGCCGCCGGAGTGGACATCGTCCGCCTGTCGACCAGCCGGCGCTGGATGCGCCAAACCATGGAGGGGATCAACTATCCCTCGCAGGCGGATATCGATTGGGTTCTCGAGACGATGCGGGATGTCGGGTACGGCTATCTTGGGATCGTCGTGTTGCTTTTCGTCGCGCGCCAAGTTCGGATTTCACTTCGCAAGGCGCGACGCGGCGTGACGGTCAAATATCATGACGGTCAAGAGGTCATGGTGGCCCCCGGTACCTCCATCCTCGATGCAAGTCGCCAATCCGGGATCCCGCACGCAAGTGTCTGTGGTGGGCGTGGACGATGCTCGACCTGTCGGGTTCGCATAGGAGACGGGTTCGAGGCTTTGCCGCCGCCGGGCGAGGCCGAGTTGAAGGTGTTGGAGCGCGTTGGCGCGGCGCCCAATGTTCGCTTGGCCTGCCAGACCCGCCCGGTAGCGCGGGTCGAGGTGACGCCGCTCATGCCGCCGCAACAGGTCTCGGTCCAGGACGCCGGCGCGCGGGCGACCTATAGCCAGGGGCAGGAGCGGGACATCGTCGTCCTGTTCGCGGATATCCGGGGGTTCACCCAGATATCCGAGCAGCGTCTTCCTTATGACGTGGTGTTTATCCTCAACCGCTATTTCGCCGAGATGGGCGCCGCGATCGAGGCCAGTGGCGGGCGGATCGACAAGTTTATCGGCGATGAGATCATGGCGCTGTTCGGCGTCGACGACAGCTTGGAGGACGGCGCGCGCCATGCGGTCGTGGCCGCCAAGGCGATGGCCGAAAACCTGGAGAATCTGAACGAAAGTTTGCGGAACGACCTGGATCGGCCATTGCGGATCGGCATCGGCATTCATGGCGGACCGGCGATCGTGGGCGAGCTCGGCTATCGCAAGACCCGAGGGCTGACGGCGGTCGGAGATACCGTGAACACCGCGAGCAGGCTGGAAAACCTGACCAAGGACTTCACGGTGCAACTCGTAGTATCCACCGAGGTGGCCGCCGCCGCCGGCGCGGACCTATCCGCCTATCCGATCGAGGAGGTGGTGATCCGGGGGCGCGAGGAAACCCTGCCGGTTCACCTGGTCACGGACGCGACGTCGCTTCCGGATTAGGCGTGGCTCTTTCCCGTCGCTGGGTGTCCCTGTAAGAAAGGCCATCACCGCGCCATCGGAGTTCAAGAGATGTCCAAGCCACTGCCCCTCGCCGGGATTCGCATATTCGACCTGACCCGAATTCTCGCCGGCCCGACCTGCACGCAGCTGTTGGGCGACCTGGGTGCCGATGTGATCAAGGTCGAGCGGCCGGGCATCGGCGACGACACGCGGAGTTGGGGGCCGCCCTATGTCAAGGACGCGGAAGGAGAGGACACGTCGGAGTCGGCGTACTACCTCTCGGCGAACCGCAACAAGCGATCGATCACCATTGACCTGCGTAGCGCCGAGGGCGTGGCCTTGGCCAAGAAGATGATCGCCAAATGCGATGTGCTGATCGAGAACTTCAAGGTCGGAAGCCTGGCCAAGCTCGGCTTGGGCTATGAGGACCTGAAGGAGGAATTTCCGGGCCTGGTTTATTGCTCGGTCACCGGGTTCGGACAGACCGGACCCTATGCGGAGCGTACCGGCTATGACTTCCTGGCACAGGGCCTTGGAGGGATCATGAGTGTCACCGGGGCGCCGGACGGCGAGCCGATGAAGGTCGGGGTCGGGATCGCCGACGTGATGACCGGGATGTACGCCTCGACCGCGATCCTGGCGGCGCTGCGCCACCGTGACTCGACCGGCGAGGGCCAGCATATCGATACCTGTCTGCTGGACACGCAAGTTTCCTGGTTGATCAACGAAGGCACCAATTATCTCGTTTCCGGCAAGATTCCGACCAAGCTCGGCAACGAGCATCCGAACATCGTGCCCTACAAGGTCTTCGCGACATCCGACGGCTATGTGATCCTGGCCGTGGGTAATGATCGCCAGTTTCAGGATTGGTGCCGTTGCGCCGGGGCCGATGATCTGGCGGGTGATCCGGATTTCGCGACCAATCCGCTGCGCATCGCCAATCGCCGGCGGCTATACGACGCGATGCCCGCCTATATGGAGAGCAAGTCCACCGCCGAGTGGCTCGCGATCCTGGCCGAGGCGAAGGTACCGTGCAGCCCGGTGAACAATATCGAACAGGTCTTCGAGAACGAGCAGGTCCAGGCGCGCGGGATGCGGATTGAGATGGACCACCCGAAAGCCGGTTCCGGCAAGGTGCCGCTGATCGGCAATCCGCTCAAGATGTCCGCGACCCCGCCGCAATACCGCATGGCGCCGCCGATCCTAGGCCAACATACCGACGAGGTCTTGGCCGAGCTGCTGGAACTGGATGACGCCGAGATCGAGGCGCTACGAGACGCGGGTACGGTCTAGATACCGCCCCGGCGTTTCGCCCAGTTCGCGGCGGAACATGGCGATGAAGGCGCTTGGGCTGCGATAGCCGAGATCGAGGGCCACGGTCGTCACCTGGGCGCCGGCGGCAAGACGTTCCAGGGCGGCGAGCAGTCGCCGCTTCTGTCGCCATCGCCCGAAACCGAGGCCGGTTTCCGCCGTGAACAGCCGGGCCAGCGTTCGACCGCTTGCGCCGGCGAGCTTTCCCCATTCCTCCAGCTCGCGGGGGTCGGCGGGGTTCTCGATCAGATAATCGGTGACGGCTCGGGCGCGCTTGTCCAAGGGCAGCGGCAGGTGCAGGGGGGCCGGCTCCAGCCCGATCAACTCGTCGCGCAGCACGCCGATCAAGCGTTCCTCCGGTCCATTGTCGGGATAGATGTCGGGCAGGGCGACCGCCCGCAGGATCAGCTCCCGCGCCAAAACCGGGATGGAAACCACGGCGCAATCAGAGGGCAACGGGACACCGGCATCATCTCGGACATAGAGCGTGGCCATGCGCATCGCCGAGACCGCGTTGACCTGATGCTCCATGGTCGCGGGAACCCAAACCGCGAAGCCCGGCGGAACCAGCCATGCGCCTCGATGCGTCCGCACCGTCATCACACCGGTTTCACCATGGACCAGTTGGGCCCGGTCGTGGGCATGCATCCCCGTCGTGTCGCCGGCTTCATAATCGGCGGTGAAGCCGACGATGGCGCGTGGCGAGTCCATCCGTTTCGCGGCGGCTCGGTAGTCAACCCGGGTATGTCTGTTTCGCGGTATCATCTGTCGATATATCGTGAGACAGAATCAAGGCGCCGTGCAACTATTATCAATCCATGCCGCCGGATTCCGAGACGAGGTCTTCATGCCGTATTCACGCTTTCTGTTTCTCAATGTCGGTCACGCGATCGATCATTTGTTCATGCTGATGTTCCCGGCCGTCGCCGCGTTGGCCGCGGTGGAGTTCGGCGCCAGCTATGGCGAGGTTCTGAGACTCGCGACCGGAAGTTTCATCGCCTTCGGCGTGTTCTCTCTGCCCATGGGCTGGCTGGCCGACCGGTTCAGCCGGGAATTCATGATGACGGTGTTCTTTTTCGGCATGGGGCTGGCGATGATCCTGACCGGTATCGCTCAGGAGACCTGGCATGTGGTGGTGACTCTTACCCTGGTCGGGTTGTTCGCGGCGATCTATCACCCCGTCGGCTTGGCGATGGTTTCGCAGGGTGGCGGCGAGGTTGGCCGGCGGCTGGGGGTCAACGGAGTCTGGGGCAATATGGGGGTCGCGGCCTCGGCGCTGGCGATCGGCGTTTTCGCGGATTTCGCCGGTTGGCGCGAGGCCTTCCTGCTTGTCGGCGCGGCGTCGATCCTGCTCGGGTTTGGCTGGATGCGGGTCATCCGAGCGACAAGCGTCGAGGGCGGAGGCGCCAAGAAAAAGGCGGGCACGCCCTCGGTCGACTGGAAGCGGGTGTTGGTCGTGGTCATGGTCACCGCGACCGTCGGCGGCTTTATCTTCAACGCGATGACGGTTTCGCTGCCCAAGGTGCTGTCCGACCGGCTTATCGACTTTTCGCTGACGG
Organism: Alphaproteobacteria bacterium; assembly: GCA_038118725.1. Classification (GTDB taxonomy): domain Bacteria; phylum Pseudomonadota; class Alphaproteobacteria; order Thalassobaculales; family Thalassobaculaceae; genus JADHLJ01. Next base: position 13,606 of record JAYOIK010000031.1, read on the forward strand.
CGACCGAGGTGGGCGCCATCGCCTCGGCGGTTTACGCGGCGGCGGCCTTTACCCAGGTCGTGGTCGGGCGCGCCATCGACAAATACGCGATCAAGCCGATTTTCCTGGCTCTGGTCGCCGGCCAGGCGATCGGCCTCTATCTCGCGGTTTCCGCGTCCGGGTGGATGATGGTGGCGATCTCGGTGATGGTCATGGTCCTGGTGTTCGGTCAGATTCCCATCAATGACACCCTGATCGCGCGTTACACGCCGGATTCCTGGCGGAGCCGGGTGTTTTCGGTGAAATACGTGCTGTCCTTCACGGTCTCGGCGGCGGCGGTACCGGCGATCTCGCTGATGTATGATAGCTTCGGCGGGTTTTCGACCATGTTCACCTATGCCGCGATCGCGGCGGTGGTGATCACGGTAACCGTGGCCGCGCTTCCGGGTCGGCGTCCGGCGTCACCGGAGCCAATGGGCGCCGGCGACGACTGAACCGGCAAACGCCGCCGGCAACCAGGAGTACGGTCATGCCACTTGCTCGAATGCTAATGATCAATTTCGGTCACGGGCTGGTGCATCTGCTGATGCTCCTGTTTCCGGCGGTCGCGGCGCTCGCCGGAAGCGGTTTCGCCGAGAAGTTTGGGCAAGTTCCAGCGATCTTCGGCCTTCCGACAAGCGAGCTCGCGGCGAATTATGGTCCGTTGCTGATCCTCACCACCGGGAGCTGGCTGGCGTTTGGGCTTGGCTCGATGCCGGCGGGCTGGCTCGCCGATCGATGGAGCCGGCGCGGCATGTTGGCGGTTTACTTCATCGGCTCGGGCGTTGCGTGCCTGTTGACCGCGGTCGCCCAGTCCTATTGGCAGATCGCGGGCGCGTTGATGGCGCTCGGGGTCTTCGCCTCGATCTATCACCCCGTCGGGGTCGCGATCCTGGCCGGCGGAGCCCCGGAGAGCCTGGGCAAGCGTTTGGCGGTGAACGGTGTCTGGGGCAATATCGGCGTGGCGTTCTCGGCCGTTGTCGCCGGCTATCTGGCGAACCAGTTCGGCTGGCAGGCCGCGTTCCATGTGCCGGGCGCGTTGTGCATCGGGTTTGGCCTCTTATGGCTGAAAGTGACCCGGCCCGAGGAGATTGACGTAACGGATGTCGATCCCTCGAAGCCGACGACCGCCGCGCCGGTCAATTGGAAGCGGGTGATCGTGATTATCTCGGCCATGACGGTGCTGACCGGGTTCGTCTTCAATGCCGCGATCGTCTCGTTGCCGAAACTCTTCGACGAACGCCTGGGCGACTTGGCCAATAGCGCGCCGATGGTTGGGTTTCTGGCGTTCGGTGTCTACATCATCGCCGGGATTGGCCAGTTGGTGGTCGGTGGCCTGATCGACCGCTTCTCGATCAAGACGGTGTTCGCGCTGGTCGCCGCCGCCGAGACCGCGGCCATGTTCTGGGTCGTCAGCGCCGAGGGAGTGGCGGTGATGTTCGCCGGCGGCACCATGATGCTGCTGGTCTATGCGAGCCTGCCGATCGCCGACACCATTGTCGGACGCAACGCTCCGGCGCATCTGCGCTCGCGTATCTATGCCTTCATCTATCTGATCACTTTCGGGGCTTCGACGGCGGCGATACCCGCGATCGCCTATATTCACGGTGCCGGGGGCTTTTCCCAGCTCTTCCTGATCATGACGGTGATGGGAGCCATTGTGCTGGCGGCGATCGGTTTGTTGCCGGCCCAGCGACGGGTTCAGCCGCACCCGGCGGAGTAGGGGGCGGGGCCACTTCGACCTCCCCTTGCCTTTCCCGGGCCGCGAGATTAGGAATTCCGGCCATGGAAGATGCATCAAAAACACCAATACTCCCGCTCGCCGATGGGTTCGAGGAAGCCAGCCGCGAGGAGTGGACGGCGCTTGTCGAAAAAGCCCTCAAGGGGCGCCCCATCGAGAGGGCGCTACACAAGAAGACCTACGAGGGCGTGACCATCGAGGCGCTCTATCGCTCGGAGGAGGGGGGGCGCTCTTCCCCTCGCGCCCTGGCGCCGCTTTCGAGAAACAGCACCGGCTGGGACATTCGCCAGTTGCACGCCCGGGCCGAGCCGTCCGGTTTGAACGAGGATATCAAGGCTGATCTGGGTGGCGGCGCGACCTCGGCGGCGATCCGGCTGGACGCGGCGGCGCGTCGGGGGGGCGAGGGTTTCGATACCGATGGTCTGGTGATGCGCCGGGCCAAGGATCTCGAGAGAGCACTAGCGGGCGTTGATTTGGCGCGCACCGGCGTTGCGCTGCAGCCCGGGAACGCGTTTTTGGCTGGCGCGGGCGCCTTGATCGCCACCGCTAAGCTTAGGGACGTTCCGCTTTCCGAGCTTTCCGGAAGCTTTGGCGCGGACCCGCTCGGCGCCCTGGCGGAGACGGGACGCCTTCCCGGGCCGCTTGGAGCGCAAATGACGGGGCTTGCCGCGCTCGCGTCCTGGACAAGCAGGATGACGCCGGGGATCCGCGCGGTCTGGGTTGATACCAGCGTTTATCATGATGCCGGCGCGACCGAGACCCAGGACCTCGCCTACGCGATGGCGACGGCGCTGACCTATCTCAGGGCGATGACCGATGCCGGCATGAGTGTCGATGACGCTTGCGGGCAGATCGGCTTCACCTTCTCCGTCGGCACCGAGGTCTTTCAGACCATCGCCAAGCTGCGGGCGGCGCGACGGCTTTGGGCGCGGATAACCGAGGCTTGCGGCGCGGACGAGAAAGCGCGGGGCATGGCGCTTGGCGCGGTGACCGCCGCCAGGGCGTTGAGCCGCCGCGATGTCTGGGTCAACCAGCTGCGAGCGACCTGCGCCTGTTTCGCGGCGGGCGTCGGCGGCGCGGACAGCATCACCGTGCGCGGCCATACGGATGCGATAGGGGCGTCCGAGCCCTTGGCCCGACGGGTTGCCCGCAACATACAAACCATTCTGGTCCAGGAATCCTCGCTCGCCAAGGTCGCGGACCCGGCGGGCGGGTCTTATTTCGTGGAGCGTCTATCGGACGATTACGCCCGTCGCGCCTGGGACTTGATGCGGGAAATCGAGGCTGGTGGAGGCATGTCCGAGGCCTTGATCTCGGGCCGCGTCGCGGATGACCTGGCCAAGGGTTGGGCGGAACGGGAACGCAACCTCGCGCGCCGGCGGGACGAGTTGACCGGGGTATCGAGTTTCCCGAACCTGGACGAGGAGCCCGGCCGGGTGGTGGAGCCGGACCGGGCGATGCTTGAGGAGATCCTGGAGGCCGGCAAGGCTGGAGACACGATTTCCGTCCCCGAGGCGCCGGATATCGATGAGTTGGTTGCCGCCGCGTCGAACGGGGCCAGCGTCAGGGCGCTGAGCAAATCGCTGGCGGGTGAAGGGGTCGCGGCAACGGCGCTCGGTCGGCACCGTCTCGGCGAGGCGTTCGAGGCGCTCCGCGATGCAAGCGACGCCGCCCTCGCGCGATCCGGGCGGCGCCCCGCGGGGTTTCTCGCCCAGATCGGCTCGCCCGCTGACTACACCGCGCGTTCGGTATTCGCCAAAAGCTATCTGGCGGCGGGCGGTATCGACGCGTGGGAGGTGGAAACCGCCGCCGCCACGGTGGCGACCGAGTACAAAGGCACCGGGGCGGATCTTGCGGTGATCTGCTCTTCTGATACGCTATACGCGACCGAGGCCGAGGCTTGCGCCCGCGCCTTGAAGGAGGCCGGCGCGGCGGTGGTTGTTCTGGCCGGACGCCCGGGCGAAGCGGAGGCCGCGTTCAGAGCCGCCGGCATCGACCACTTCATCCATGCCGGCGACGACATGCTGGCCACCCTGCGTATCCTGGCCCGCGAGATGGGGATGATCGAGTGATGAGCGCGATACCTGATTTCTCCACGATTTCCTTTGACGGCGGAGCGAACGCGACGCCCGCTCGGGGTGTTGAAGCGCTACCCGAGGCCTGGACAACGCCGGAGGGGATCGACGTCAAACCGCTCTATACCGCCGAGGACACCGAGGGGCTGGATTTTCTCGACGGCTGGCCAGGGATCGCGCCCTATGTCCGGGGGCCGTACCCGACGATGTACGCGACCCGGCCCTGGACGATCCGGCAATATGCCGGGTTCTCCACCGCCGAGGAGTCGAACGCCTTTTATCGGCGCAATCTCGCGGCGGGGCAAAAGGGACTGTCGGTCGCCTTCGATCTCGCCACACACCGCGGCTATGATTCCGATCATCCCAGGGTCGCCGGGGATGTCGGCATGGCCGGTGTCGCCATCGACTCGATCTATGACATGCGTCAGTTGTTCGACGGTATTCCGCTTGATGAGATGAGCGTGTCGATGACCATGAACGGCGCGGTACTGCCGGTTCTGGCGCTCTATATCGTCGCGGCCGAAGAACAGGGCGTCGAGCGTTCCAAACTCTCCGGGACCATTCAGAACGATATTCTGAAGGAGTTCATGGTCCGCAACACCTATATCTACCCGCCGACCCCGTCGATGCGCATCATCTCGGACATTTTCGCCTATACCTCCAAGGAGATGCCGCGGTTCAACTCGATCAGCATCTCCGGCTATCACATGCAGGAAGCCGGCGCGACGGCGGATCTGGAGCTCGCCTATACCATCGCCGACGGTGTCGAGTATGTTCGCGCCGGAATGGCGGCGGGAATGGAAATCGATTCCTTCGCGCCGCGCCTGTCGTTCTTCTGGGCGATCGGCATGAACTTCTTCATGGAAGTCGCCAAGATGCGCGCGGCCCGGCTGATCTGGGCAAGGCTGATGAAGGATCTCGGCGCCAAGGACCCGCGCTCGCTTTCACTGCGGACCCATTGCCAGACCAGCGGGTGGAGCCTGACGGCCCAGGATGTTTTCAACAACGTTACCCGCACCTGTGTCGAGGCGCTGGCGGCGACCCATGGTCATACCCAATCGCTGCACACCAACGCGCTGGACGAGGCGCTGGCCCTGCCCACCGACTTCAGCGCTCGTATCGCCAGGAACACGCAGCTCCTGATCCAACAGGAGACCGGGACCTGCGATGTGATCGACCCCTGGGGCGGCAGCTATTATGTGGAGCGGTTGACCCATGACCTCGCGGCCAAGGCGCTGGCGCATATCGAGGAGGTCGAGGGCTTCGGCGGCATGGCCAAGGCGATCGAGGCCAGTATTCCCAAGATGCGTATCGAGGAGGCCGCGGCAAGAACCCAAGCTAGGATTGATTCCGGTCGCCAGACCATCGTCGGCGTGAACAAGCATCGGGTCGAAAACCCCGAGATGGTCGATGTCCTCAAGGTCGACAACGCCTCAGTCCGCCGCCAGCAGCTCGACAAGCTGGCGCGGCTGCGCGCCGAGCGCGATCCGGCGGCGGTGGAAGCGGCCCTCGCCGCGCTGACCAAGGCCGCCGAGACCGGCGAGGGCAATCTTCTCGCGCTCGGCGTGGAGGCGGCGCGCGCCAAGGCCACGGTCGGAGAAATTTCGGACGCCCTGGAAAAGATCTGGGGCCGGCATGTCGCGGAGACGAAAACGGTGTCTGGTGTTTATGGCGGTGAACTTGGCACGGAAACCGGCGCGGCCGCCAAGGTATTGGAATTGGTTGAGGCGTTCGAGGCCGCCGAGGGTCGTCGGCCCCGCATCCTGATCGCCAAGATGGGCCAGGACGGGCACGACCGGGGCCAGAAGGTGATCGCCAGCGCTTTCGCCGATCTCGGTTTCGACGTGGATATCGGGCCGCTGTTCCAAACCCCCGAGGAAGCAGCCCGTCAGGCGGTTGAGAACGACGTGCATATCATCGGCGCGAGTTCGCTTGCCGCGGGCCATCTGACCCTGGTGCCGGAATTGCGCGATCATCTCGCCAAGCTCGGCCGAGAGGACATCATGATCGTGGTCGGCGGCGTGGTTCCGCCCCAGGATTTCGACGCGCTGTACAAGGCCAGCGCGACGGCGATCTTCCCGCCGGGTACGGTCATCGCCGACGCCGCGCAAGATCTCCTCGCCAAACTGGGCGCGGCGCTCGGTCATGGCGGGTAGGTTGGCGCCCGCGCGACGACTGATGTCTAGTGTCGTTCCAATCTATCCGCCGAGTTTTTGACACTAAATTCGTCGTCCCGGACCAGATCCGGGACCGACGCCTGGGGAGGTTGATGGTGACGGATAGCCGAGCAATTCCTCGATCCAGAGAAAATGTTTCGGCGCGCGTCACGATGACAGGCTTCAGGCTTGGATCCCGGATCAAGTGCGGGATGACGAAAGTTGCGATGTTAGGAGTGTCGTTGGACGCATCGGATCGGGAACGCTCGGCATGACCCCGCGTCCAAATCCGACCTCCGCCGAAGACTATGTCGAGGGGGTGTTGCGCGGCGACCTGGCCATGCTGTCGCGGGCGATCACCCTGGTCGAGAGCCGTCATCCCCGGCATCGCGAGACCGCCGACGCGGTTCTGAACGCGTTGCTGCCGCGTTCCGGCAAGGCGACGCGGGTCGGCATCACCGGCGTGCCGGGGGTCGGCAAAAGCAGTTTCATCGAGGCCTTCGGGCGTCAATTGACGGCATCGGGTCACCGGATCGCGGTATTGGCGGTCGACCCCACGAGTTCGCGCACCGGAGGCTCGATCCTGGGCGACAAAACCAGAATGCAGGAGCTGGGACGTGATCCCAATGCGTTCATCCGGCCCTCGCCGACCTCGGGCACCCTCGGGGGCGTTGCGCGGGCGACGCGGGAGAGCATGATCATCTGCGAGGCCGCAGGTTTCGATGTCGTTCTGGTGGAGACCGTCGGCGTCGGCCAATCCGAGACCACCGTGGCCGAAATGGTGGATTTCTTCCTGGCGCTGATGCTGCCGGGGGCCGGGGATGAGCTTCAGGGCATCAAGAAGGGCATTCTCGAGATCGCCGACATGATCGCGGTAAACAAGGCCGATGGTGATATGGCGTTGCCGGCGCGCCGGGCGGCGGCGGACTATCGCCGGGCGCTGGAAATCATGACCCCGGCGAGCCCGAACTGGCGCCCGCCCGTGCAAACCTGCAGCGCCTTGACCGGCGATGGCCTGCCGGAGATCTGGGAGCAAATCCGCGAACATCGCATCGCCCTTGGCGCGTCCGGTGAATTCGATGCCAAGCGGCGCGGCCAGCGGGTACGTTGGATGTGGTCGACGATCCATGACCGGCTTATGCTAAGTCTGGACAGACACCCGGCGGTGCGGGAAATCATCGCGGAATTGGAGAGCGCGGTCGCCGAGGACCGGATGACCCCGGGCCTCGCGGCGGAACGTGTATTGGCGGCTTTCGGGCCAGAGTGATGGAGAATTGGGATGACGGTACGACCTCCCGCGGAAATCGGCATGGCGGCTGATGATGTCGACACGCCGGCGCTATTGGTGGATCTGGATGCGTTCGAGCACAACGTTGCCCTGATGGCCAAGATGGTGGCGTCCTTTAGCGTCAATCACCGCCCTCACGCCAAGACTCACAAATCCACGGATGTGGCGCGCCATCAGATCGCCGCCGGCGCGGTCGGCCAATGCTGTCAGAAGGTCGGCGAGGCCGAGGTACTGGTCGCGGGCGGTATCGAGGACGTTCTGGTCTCGAACCAGATCGTCGGACCCCGTAAGCTTGATCGTCTCGCGGCCTTGGCCAAGCAAGCTCGGATCGGTGTTTGCGTGGATGACGCGGGGAACATCGAGGATATCAACGCCGCCGCCCAGCGTTTCGGCTCCACCATCGAAGTGCTGGTCGAGATCGATATCGGCGCGGGCCGCTGTGGGGTCGTGCCCGGCAAGGCGGCGGTTGATCTCGCCAAGCGCATCGACGCGGCCTCCAATCTCAGCTTTGGAGGTTTGCAAGCCTATCAGGGACGGGCCCAGCATATCCGCGGCCATGGCGAGCGGAAGGTCGCGATCGACAAGGCCGGCGCCCTGGTCAAGGAAACCGTGGACCAACTCTCGACCGCCGGTCTGGCGTGCCGCCTGGTAACCGGGGCCGGAACCGGCACGTTCCAGTTCGAGGCGGGCTCGGGCATCTGGAACGAACTCCAGGCCGGCTCCTATTGCTTCATGGACGCCGACTACGCGCTGAACCTGGGCGAGGAGGGGGAGTTTTTCGACACCTTCCGCCAAAGCCTGTTCGTTCTGGCGACGGTGATGAGCCACCCGGTCAAGGATCGCGCGGTGCTGGACGCGGGACACAAGGCGGCGTCGATCGATTCCGGTCTGCCGAGGATCGCCGATCTGCCGGACGTGACCTATTCCGGGGCGTCGGACGAGCATGGCACCCTGGTGCTCGGCCCGGGGGCGCCCGAGCTGAAACTCGGCGACAAGGTCCGTCTGATCCCCAGCCATTGCGATCCGACGGTCAATCTGCACGACTGGTATGTCGGGGTGCGCGGCGGGGTGGTCGAGACGCTCTGGCCGGTATCCGCGCGCGGCGCCGCGTTCTGAATATTGACAAAGCCACCGCGCCGGCCCAACTCCGACCGCGAGCATCCGCTTAACCCGCGAGCCTAGACGCCATGTCCAAGACCGATGAAATTGCGCCGCCCGAGGCCTCGATCGACGAGGAACAGGAAGACCTGATCGCCGAGTTCGGGTTTTTCGACGATTGGATGGACCGGTACCAGTATCTCATCGATCTCGGCCGCAAACTTCCGGAAATGCCCGAGGAGTACCTTCGCGATGAGTTCAAGCTGAAGGGATGCCAGAGCCAGGTCTGGTTCGCCGGAGAGGCCGTCGGTGACCGGCTTGTCTTTCGCGCGATCAGCGACGCGGCCATCGTTTCCGGATTGGTGGCGGTGCTATTGCGGATATATTCGAACCGGACACCGCGCGAGATCCTTGATACCGAGCCCGATTTCATCGCCGAAATCGGCCTTGAAACCCACCTCTCGCCGACTCGTAAGAACGGTCTCGGCGCCATGGTGACGGCGATCAAGCAACGGGCGACCATGGCGCTCGCGGAGGCGGGGTAGAAAAGCGTGAGGACCGGGTGGTGATCCCATGACGGCGCTTGACGACATCTATCAGGATCAATTGCTGGCCTATGCGGGCGAGATCGCGCGCAATACGCGGCTAGACGACCCCGACGCCAGCGCCAAGGTCGTCTCGCGCTCCTGTGGGAGCGAGGTCACGGTGGACCTCAGGATACGCGACGGCGTGATCACGGATTACGGCCAGGATGTCGAGGCTTGCGCGCTTGGAAGCGCGTCCTCGTCGATCTTCGCCCGAGTGGTGGTCGGCAAGACGCTGGAGGAGGTCCGGCGTGTGCGTGACCAGATGCGCGACATGCTGAAAAAGGGCGGGCCGCCACCCGACGGTGATTGGTCGGAGCTTCGATTGCTGGAGCCGGCCCGGGCCTTTGGAAACCGGCATCAGTCGATCCTCCTGCCGTTCAACGCGACGATCAGGGCGGCGGAGAAACTGTCGAGATCGGGATAGGGCGGGTAGATGACGCCGCATGGGAACTCACGGAGATTGTAAATACTCCTCTATATATCCTTCATCCCGCGCTTGACGCGGGATGACGGGCAAAGGAGGCCGGCCTTCATGCTGGTGATCTTTGCCGCCAGGGGCTTGGCGCGCGTTGGCATTGGTGGGAACCGGGACTAGTCTTGAGCCGCCCCCTAGATACCGGGCCGTGATAAAGGAGATCGCCATGCCAGACGCATCGACAACGCAAAGCCGAAACGGAGTCCAACCCGATCTTGACGTGATCATCGTCGGTGGCGGGCTCGCGGGTTTGTACGCGATCCATAGGCTACGTAAGCAAGGTCTCAAGATCCGCGCCTACGAGGCCGGCGACGGGGTCGGAGGGACCTGGTTCTGGAACCGCTATCCGGGGTGTCGTTGTGACGTTGAAAGCATGGAGTACTCCTATTCCTTCGATCCGGATCTGGAGCAGGAATGGAAATGGCCGGAACGCTACGGCACCCAACCGGCGATCCTGGAATATGTGAACCATGTGGCCGAGCGTCATGACTTGATGCGCGACGTGCAACTGAACACCCGGATCAAGACCGCCGTGTTCAGCGAGAAGACCAAACTCTGGACCGTCACCACCGAGCATGGCGAGACGGTGACCGCGCCGGCCTGCATCATGGCGACCGGTAATCTCTCGACACCGCGCAAGCCGGACTTTCCCGGCCTCGACGATTTCAAGGGTGATTGGTACCACACCGGGCTCTGGCCGAAGGAAGGCGTCGACTTCACCGGCCTCAGGGTCGGCGTGATCGGCACCGGTTCGTCCGGCGTGCAGTCGATCCCGCATATCGCGGCCCAGGCCAAGGAATTGACGGTGTTTCAACGCACCGCGAATTTCAGCCTTCCCGCCCGCAACGCGCCGCTAGACCCGAAGAAAGAAGCGCAACACAAGCGTGAGTACCGCGATCGCAGGGCCGCCGCCTTCGACACCCCCTTCGGTATCGCCGGCTATCCCGCCCCGACCAAGAACGCGCTGGAGGCCTCGGAGGAAGAGCGCCGGGCGCAATACGAGGCCAAGTGGGGCGAGGGCGGCTCGATCAGTTATCTCTTCTCGTACAAGGACCTGCTGCTTGACGAGGCGGCGAACGAGACCGCCTCGGAATTCGTGCGCGAGAAAATCCGCGCCACCGTGAAGGATCCGAAGACGGCGGAGCTATTGTGTCCGAACAATCATCCCATCGGCACCAAGCGTCTGATCCTGGATACGAACTACTACGAGACCTTCAACGAGCCGCATGTTTCCCTGGTCGACGTGCGTTCCGCGCCGATCCAGGAGATCACGCCAACTGGGCTGAAGACCACCGAGGAAGAGTACGAACTCGACGCCATCGTCTTCGCCACCGGCTTTGACGCCATGACCGGCGCGATGCGGGAGATCGATATCCATGTCGAGGACGGCATGACTCTCGAAGAACAGTGGGAGGGCGGGCCGCGCACCTATCTCGGCATCATGGTCGCGGGGCTTCCGAACCTGTTCATGGTCACGGGGCCGCAAAGCCCGGGCGTCAAAAGCCAGATGATCCTGTCGATCCAATGGCACGTGGATTGGATCGCCGATTGTCTCGCGCATATGGCCGAGACCGGCGCCGACCGGATCGAGGCCACCGAGCAAGCCCAGGAGGACTGGGTTCGCCATACCAAGGAGGTGGCGGATTCGACCCTCTATCCCTTGGCCAATTCCTGGTACATGGGCGTCAACATTCCCGGCAAGCCGGCGGTCTTCATGCCCTATGTCGGCGGCGTGCAGGCCTATACGGCGAAATGCAACGAGGTCGTGGCCAACGGCTATGAGGGCTTCGTTCTAAGCGGCGAGAAAGTGGAAGCAGCGGCCGAGTAGAGGTTCCGGCCCCTCGATCCAAGACAAGGAAGGGGCCGACCTTGCATGCTCAGCATGTGCGCGAGATCGCCAAGCAAAGCGTCGCCGCTCTCGCGGCCTATCTGGGGCTTTCGACAGATGCCGAGCATTCCGGGACGATCCGATCGCTAACCGCGGAGTTTCCGCGCGCGCCCTTGGATCGCAAGGTAGCGATCGCCGCTTACCTGGCGCGCCATGGTTCCGCGATCACTTTCGATAGTCGTTTTGTCCAGTACTGCCAAAGTGATCGTTATGACCGTCAGGTCCACGCGACGAATGTGGAACTCCACCTATTGCAAGCCCTGGCGCGGGATGGCGCGCCGGATGCAAGTGGCCTGCCTTTAACGTCGGAGATCACGGATTTCCATGCCGCTCTGTCGGCGCAGAGCCCGCTGATCCTGGATCGAGTTCGCGAGGTTTTGGGCGGCGTGAAGAACAAGAGCTTTGTCCATATCGGCGCCAATGACCTTCGCGGCGCCGATGACGAGGGGCAATCCTGGATCATCCGCGCCCCGGATTGGGCCTGTTTTCTGGTCGAGCCGCAACCACTGGTGTTCGAGCGGCTGCGCGAGAATATCGGTGATGCGCCGAATGTGACGCTGATCAACGCGGCCATCGCGGATCATGACGGAACGGCGGAATTGACGGTCTATCGGCGTGACCGCTGGTCCTCGATGGCCGCCCGGACGTTACGCATGCGCGAACGGTTCAATGAGCCCAGCCGGGTTGTGCAAGTACCCTGTCTTACCGTCGAAACCTTGCTGCGATCCAACGGGATCGGCGAGCCGGGATTCCTGCTCATCGATACCGAGGGGCTGGATAGGGTGATTTTGGATCAGTTCCTCGACCGCTGCCGGCCAGCGGTGATTATCTGCGAGATCGCCCATGTCGCGCCGACCGATCAATCCGACGTTTTGCGCCGCCTCGGAGAGAACGGTTACCTATACCGCCTGATGAACGGCGTGCGTGACGTTCTGGCGATCCGCTCTGATATGGCCGAGGATCACGACATCTCGACGTGATCCTCCGAACGGAACCTGAGGGCGCCGGCGAGACTATCCGCTTTCGGCAACCTCCGCCGCTTTCTTGCGGAGGATGAATTCCGGCAGGCTTTGGCCCATGGAGTGCTCGTACATCAGCGCCGGGCGGCTTGGGTTGAAGGGGATGTCGAGCGCGGCGCGTACCTCGTTTTCCAACTCATCACGCAGAGCCACGATCTCGTCGCCATCCAGGTGGTCGGTATAGACGAAGGAGCGATAGCCTTCCTCGGGGATGCCCTTGTAATAATCCGCGGTGGTCGAGTAATCGACCTCGCGGGCGTGCAGGCGGTCGCCGGTCTGGGGTTGGGTGTAGGTCCAGACGCCCTCGGCCTCTTCGTTCGGCACGGCCAGGTCGTGATACGGCGTGCCGGGATAGGGGGTGATCACCGTGCAGTCGAAATCATCGACCTTCATGTCGATCAGCCAATCGCGGATCGCGCGGATCGATTCCCGCGTTTCGCCCGGGTGGCCGCAGGACATCAGCGCCTTGATTTTCATGCCGTGCTTGCGGGCGATCTCGACCGCGCGGGTGTTGTCCTCTCGGGTCGCGCGCTTCTGGATATTCACCAGAATGCGCGGATCCGCTGCCTCAAAACCGCAGAGCAGCCAACGGAAGCCCGCCCTGTACATGGACTCGGCCTGTTCCTCGGTAAACAGTTCGGCCTTGATGAAGCCGCGCAGACGGAACTCGACCCCGCGTTGTTCCTGCAGCTCCGCGAGCCCGTTCATCAGCGCGACGATATTGGGGTTCACGTTCAATTCGTCGTCGTAGAACATGAAACCGGTGAAGCCGTATTTCTCGTGCAGGTCGGCGACTTCCTGGACGATCGACTGGTGCGAGCGGGTGCGGATCACCCGAAGGCTACGGCTGAACCGGCCGCCGCAGAAGCCACAAGCGAAAGGGCATCCGAGTTGCGCGATAAGGCTGGTCGCGGGAAAGCCCTCGACGCTGTATTTGTAGGTCGAAAGATCGATCAGATGTCGCGCCGGCGGGGGCGTCGATTCATAGAGCTCGTCGGTCAAAAACAACTCGCTCTTGTGGTCGTCGCCGTCGATGAATTTCGGCGCGTCATCGCGCAGGGCGGCGAAAACCGCGACCTCGCCGTCGCCGGCGCAAAGGACATCGAAATTCTCTTCCAGTGTCCGCACCGCCCGGCTGGCTCGTCCGCCGATGCGCTTGGATTTGAGTTCCTGCGCCCGTCCGGAATAGGCGAGCGCCACGTGCGCGCCGCCGAGGATAAGCTTCAAGTTCGGGCGAAGCTCGCGGATGCGGTCACGGATCTTGAAAACGCTTGGGAGCTGCGGCGTGGTGACGGTAATGCCGACGGCGTCGTAGTCGTTCTCATCCACCGCGTGGCCGACCACGTCGAGAAAATTGGCGATCCCCGACAGGTCCAACACTTCCACGTCGTGCCCGCCGCGTTCCAGTACCGCGGCGATCTTCAGAACCCCAAGGCTTGGAAAAACGCGGTCGTCGAGCAGGAATTCGGACGGCGGTATGATCAAACAGACCTTCCGCTTGTCGTCGACGGAGTTCCTCCAAGGCGCTTGGTCGGGAGTCAAAATGCGACGCGCGCGGGAGACGGTTTGAGTAGCCATTGATTCTCGATCGGATCGCGAGTTTCGAGGACGCGAAACATCTATAGCAGAAACGCCCGTTTTATTCCACGCGCGTCGGATTGGCGGAGCCTGGGACGGGTTCCTCGTGACGGCTCTTCGCGTTGTCGATTCAGTTAGATGTTGATCGCCGAACGTCAGCGCATAGGGTAGGCGACCCGTCCAATGACGGTCTTGCGCGAGGGGCGAGTGTAGCGTGGCATCGAGAAACACTCAGGAGACGGTTCTGATCTAGAGAATGCGTGCGTTGCACGGGTTCTTGAACGATGGCGCGTTTTTCGAGTCCGTCGAAACCTTGGAAGCCCTGCCCGAACTGTTGGTTCTGGACCTTCCGCGCGCGACCAAACTCTCCGCGATCGTATCCTTCCACAAGCACTTGCTCTACATGAAGCGCTACCACGAGAGGTTCAGGGTCAGCGACCGAGAACGAAAGTTACGGGTGGCCGGCCTCCGGATCGCCCAGCTTATCCGTGGATGCGCCGCGAGAATCGACCCCGACGACCAGTCGGATCTCGGGACCCTTTGCTTGATCGTCAAGGCTGAGGCCGCGATCGCGGCGGGGGACCACGATGAAGCGCTGGCGATGCTGCCGCGCGAACGAGATCGATATATGAGCTTTCTCGTCGCCGAATGCCTGGCGCAACTCGGAAGGCGCGCCGAAGCGCTGGACCTTATGGAAACCACTAGGCGATCGCCGTCGGTGGTGGGGTATGTCGAGCCCAATTGGGACTATCTGAGCGCCGCCGCCGACCGTGGTGAGACCGAGGTCCGCGCCAAGAAAATTCGCTCGAAACGGTGGCTTTCTCGAACCGATGTATCCCTCGGTAGGATTCTGGACGATCAGGTGCTGCGATGGACCGGCGGGCCACGGTCGCTGATCGCGCGAGATGACAGGATTGTCGCCGTCGGGTCGTGTTTCGCGCTTAACCTTTCCTACGCGCTCACCGATCTCGGGATGGACGCGCACGCTCTACCGTTCTCGGAGGAGATCAACAACACGCATGTGAACCGGTTGCTTTTCGAGCAACTCCTGGGGTTCGACGAAACCGGCGAGGATGGTGTTTTCCAGGGTCAATCCCTTGGCGATCTCCATCGTTTGATCGCCGAGGCGAAGGTTCTGATATTTACCTGTGGCACGTCCGTCGGCTTCTTCAAGCCGGATGGCTCTCCCGTGATCCCGGGCGGCGAATACGCCAATATCAACGCGGTGTTCTTCCGCGAGAATGTCGCGCGCAAGATAACCGTGGCGGAGAACACCGCCAATCTGCGCGCGATCGTATCGGCGGCGCGCCGGATCAATCCGGGGATCGCGATTATCCTGACGGTCTCGCGGTGCCGCTGGCCCGGGCATTCGACGAGGATTCCGCCGTCGTGGGAGACTTCTTGTCCAAATCCACCCTCAGGGTCGCCATTGATGAGCTGATGGGCGCCGGAGAGGAGGGCCTGTATTACTGGCCGTCTTTCGAGATCGCGAAATGGATTTTGCCGCATTACGGTCGGGAACTGCCGGACGGTCTGTTCTTTGGAGCGGATGATGGTGTGTCGCGACATCCGTCTCGGGATATGGTGCGCGAGATCATCGGTGCTTTCCTGAAATACTCTCTAAGGGACGAAGGGATTTAAGGCGCCGGCGTGGCGCTTGTTTCAACCCGCGCCTTAACGCAGACTGAGGCCTCGAGCGTTGCGCGACCCCAAGGAGGCGACGATGCCGGATTCAACCATCACGGATCCCCTCACCACGCTTTTGGCGGATGCCATGCCGCTCGCGATCCAACCCTATGAGCTGGGCGAGCGGCGCGTCGGCCTTGTCATCGTCGATGAAGTCAACGGTTTCGCGACCGTGGGGGCCGGTAATCTGGCGCCGCCGGTCGAGAACCCGCAAGTCACCACCATGGTGAGCGAAACCGATCGGCTCGCGCGAGAGTTCAGCAGTCGTGGCTTGAGCATTCTGGCGTTTCTCGACACCCATGCGCCGGGCAAACCGGAGCCCCCCTATCCGCCGCATTGCGAGGCGGGAACCGGGGAGGAAGACCTGGTGCCGGAATTGGCTTGGCTCGAAGACGACGCTAACGCGACCCTCGTTCGCAAGGATTGCATCAACGGCTTCATCGGCGCGATCCAGGCGGACGGCTCCAACAGGGTCGTGGACTGGGTTAACGCGAACCGCCTGCAAGCCCTGTTGGTGGTGGGTATCTGCACGGATATATGCGTCATGGACTTCGTGCTTACCATCCTGTCCGCGCGCAACCACGATATGATGCCGGGTCTGGAGGATATCGTGGTTCACGCGCCGGGTTGCGCCACCTATGATTTGCCGCGCGCCGCCACCGGTGATCTCGGTCTCCCGGAAACCCTGTCGCATCCGGGCTCGGCGACACATTACATGGGCCTGTACTTCATGGCTTCGCGAGGCGCGCTGCTGACCGACGCGATAGGTTTCAACGCCCCGATATCCGGATAGGTTTGCCCGTCATGACCGATAACGCGATCCAGCCCATCGACCACCCCGCCGCCTGGACGGTTCCGTCTCTCGGCGGCAAGGAAGCGATTTCGATCGACCTGACCGACCGTCATGTCGCGGCGTTCGAAAACGCCCTGGCGGCGTTGAAGGAGGTTTCGGACGATCATGAAGGGATTACCAGCACGCGGTTCCCGCTGGACCCGGTCGCCGACGACGTCGCGGCCTGGCGGGCCGAGATGCGCGAGGGGCGGGGCATTGTTATCCTGCGCGGCCTGCCGGTGACGCGCTATGATCCCGAGGATCTGAAACGGCTTTATCTCGGTCTCGGCACCCATCTCGGACGCCCGGTTTCCCAGAGCAACATGGGCGATCTGATCGGTGAGGTGGTGAATATCGGCGGCAAGGACAAGCGCGAGCGGGCCTATCGCAACAGCCGTGAGTTAAAGCTGCACACGGACCGCTGTGACCATCTGGCGATGCTTTGCGTGCGTCCGGCCATCGAGGGCGGGGTTAGCGGCTATGCCAGCGCGCTCACCATTCACAATATCATGGCACGGGAATGCCCGGATCTGCTGGCCTTGCTCTATCGCGGCTATCACCATCATCGGTTCGGCGAGCAACCGCCCGGCGAGCCCCCGGTGACCACCGAACGGATTCCGATTTTCTCGGTGACCGACGGCGTGCCGAGCGTGATCTATATCCGGGGCTATATCGATCTGGCGGTCGAGGAAGGCCATGTTTCCCTGAGCGACGATGAACTGCGGGCTCTGGACACGCTCGACGAGATTTCGAACCGCCCCGAGGTGCGCTTGAACTTCATCCAAGCGCCGGGTGAAATCGTGCTTACCAACAACTGTTTGTTGTTGCACACCCGGACCGCCTTCGAGGACTCTGATGATCCCGCGATGAAGCGTTTGTTGCTCCGGCTTTGGTTGCGCGAGGACGACCGTCCGATGGCACCCGGTGTCTTGCTTCACAAGGGGCGGGCCGGTATCGAGAAACGCGTCGGCAAAGGCACCTATTACCAGGGCCAAACCGCGGCTTCTTGAAGCGGAGAGACGATGCGCGGCATTCGTGATGGCGCGCCGTCGAAGATTGCGTCGGCCCCGGTGGTCGGTTTATTGTCCGGTAACACTGTCGGAGCCGGTCCTAGATGATTTCTCGTCCCGCCATAATCGGCGTCGTCGGCGCCATTGTTGTCCTAGCGGCGGTTTTGCTGAACTACTTCATTTCCGAGGATGCTCCAACGGAGACCGCGACCGCCACGTCGCCGTCGGGGACGACCGGTGGCGAGGGGAGCGCCAAACCGGCGGATCGCAAGACCGAGAGCGCGGCTCCGGCCTCCTCCGCCAAGTCCCAACCAGAGGCCGAACCCGAGGACAAGACGACGGCGAAACCGGTATTCGACGTGGTTCGCGTCGACCCCGACGGCAACACGGTCATCGCGGGCCGTTCGACACCCAACAGCAAGGTTCGGATTCGCGACGGCGGCAAGACTATTGGCGAAGTCACCTCGGACGGACGTGGCGATTGGGTGTTCGTTCCGGAAAAGCGATTAGAGCCGGGGAGCCGCATGCTGACCTTGTCAATTGTCAAGGACGGGAAGAAGGTGTCGGAGTCCGAGGACGCCGTGGTTCTGGTTATCCCGGAGCCGGGCAAGAACATCGCGGGCGCGAATGCCGCCGGAGAAAACGGCGAGGATCGTACGCCCTTGGCCATGGTTGTTCCGCGGGATCAGGCCTCGACCGCGCCGACCCGCGTGATTCAGGCGCCGAAGGCCGCGGATTCCTCCACCACCGCCGAGACCAAGAACGACACGCCAACCGTTCGCTCCTTCCCCGAGCCTGAAGCCAAATCCGGCGACGAGGCCAAGGCCTCGGCGAGCGGCGACCCGGGCGTGCCGGTGGCGCTGGACACGGTCGACTATGACGACAAGGGCGATGTGGTTTTCAGTGGCCGCGGCAAGGCCGGGGATCAGGTTCAGGTTTACGTGGACAACAAACTGGTCGGAAGCGCCAACACGGGCGCGGACGGGCGGTGGACCTTGAAACCGACGGAGCGTGTTGAGCCCGGCGAGCATGACATTCGCGTCGATAAGGTCACCGAGGCCGGCAAGGTGCTGGCCCGGATCGAGTTGCCGTTCGTGCGGGCCAAACCATTTAGCGGCTTGCCGGATCAGACCCTGGTAATCATTCAACCGGGCAACAATCTATGGCGTATCGCGTCGCGGGTTTACGGCAATGGTCTGCGGTACACCGATATCTTTCAGGCGAATGCCGATCAGATCAGAAACCCTGATCTAATCTATCCAGGACAAGTCTTCGGACTGCCGAAGACCAACTGACGTGCCGATCCCAATACCCGTCCCAACCGGAACAAGTGTGAGTGATGGCTTCCAAGCAAACCGACAATGACGGACTGTTGAGCGGGATTCTGGTCCCGGTGGCGCGCGAGGGCTGGCCGTTCATCGGGGTCTTCGCGGGTGTTTCGGTGCTGCTCTTCATGGTGGCGGAACCGCTCGGATACGTGGGGGCGATCCTGACGCTGTGGTGCGTTTACTTCTTTCGCAATCCCGACAGGGTGACGCCAAGCCGGGAAGGTCTCGTGATCACGCCGGCCGACGGCGTCGTGCAATTGATCGTCGACAAAGCGCCACCGAAACAGCTCGAGATGGGGGACACGCCTGTTACCCGGATCAGCGTGTTCATGAATGTCTTCGACTGTCACGTGAATCGGATCCCCTGTGACGGCAGGATCGGTAAGCTCTCCTATATTCCCGGACGCTTCGTGAACGCGGCTCTCGATAAGGCAAGCGAGGAGAATGAGCGGCAGATGCTCCGGATAGATCGACCCGACGGCAAGCAGGTGGCGGCGGTTCAGATCGCCGGCCTCGTCGCGCGGCGGATCATCTGCTACCTCCAGGACGACCAGACGGTACACGCGGGTGAGCGGTTCGGACTGATCCGTTTCGGCAGTCGCGTCGATGTGTATTTGCCGCCCGGCGTCGCCTCTCAGGTGGTGGTGGGACAGCGCTGTATCGCCGGCGAGACCGTGCTGGCGGATCTTCTCTCGGGCGAGCCGTCTCGCGCCGGCGAGGTTCGCTGAAGCGCCTATAACCGCGAGGTAACCTCATGCTTTCGACAAGTCGCAAGCGCCGCTTCAAGGTCGTATCGCTCAGCACGCTGATCCCGAACCTGATCACCGTGATGGCTTTGTGTTCCGGATTGAGCGGTATTCGCTTCGCCTTGCAGGAGCGCTGGGAGTTCGCCGTGGGCGCGATCGCGCTGGCGGCCGTGCTTGATACGCTGGACGGCCGCATGGCGCGGCTTCTGAACGGGCAAAGCAAGTTTGGCGCGGAACTGGATTCTCTCGCCGATTTCATCAGTTTCGGGGTATCTCCGGCCGTGATTTTGTTTCTCTGGACGACCCAGGACGTCAAGGGATTCGGCTGGATGTGCGCGCTGTTCTTCGCGACCTGCATGGCGCTGCGGTTGGCGCGCTTCAATACCAAGCTTGATGAGGTTGACCCGCCACCCTTCGCCAATAGGTTCTTTACCGGCGTGCCCGCGCCAGCGGCGGCGGGCCTGGGCTGCTTGCCCCTGATCCTTAGCTTCGTCGTGGGCGAGGGCGTGGTATCGCAACCGATCTTCGTGGCGGTTTGGATGGTCCTGATCGGGCTTATGATGGTCAGCAGTATCCCAACCTATTCCTTCAAGGGCACCCGGTTGCCACAGAAGCTGATGTTGCCGCTTCTGGTGATCGCCGGCCTGGTGATCGCCGGATTTTTGAGTGAGCCGTGGATGACCCTCGGAGGCATCATCATCGCCTACCTCGTCACCATTCCGCTCAGTTACCGCGGCTATCGACGTTTGATGGCCATGCACCTGGCGACCGCCGGAGAGGGCGGGGCGGATTCCGATGAAGAGGCAGCGCCCTGAGACGGCGGGTTGATCCTGTTTTCTTGAGATTACCCGGAGTTCTTTTGGTCACGCGTGGGTGACACAGTCCGCGTTCAATCAGGACCCACCATGGTCGGGTTCCGCGAAACGAGCCAGGATTTCATCTCGCGGCAGCACCCATGACGGCTCCAGCAGTTGCGCCACCCGAACGGCCTGACGGTGGATGACCGGGTCCGCGTCGATGGCTTTTCGAAGTGCCTTCCGGAACCGATGATAGGGCTCGAAGTTACCGGGTAACTCCCCCCGGGTCCTTGGATAGAGATGATCCGCGTAGGCCCCCGCGGTCCAGGCTTTTTGGCTGACATCGGTAACCGCTGGAATGTAGTCGCCCGCCAGACCCGCCAGGTCCAGGCTCCCGCCGGCGTTGATACGCCGTTCCAGCATGTCTCCAAGTATCTCGGCGTGGACAGCCGCGACCGTCATTCCCTGGGCGAGCAGCGGGTTAAACGTCCCGATAACGTCGCCCAGGGGGAGCAATCCCGTGGGATACCTTGGCATCCGGCTGAAGAACCGGACCTTGGACTCGGGAATGTGAAACCGACGGGCCTTGCTCGCCGGAACAGCGTGACGGATCCGATTGAAAATTTCCGGCGATTCAAGCCCATCCAGAAACGCGAGACAGTCCGGCACGGTTGTCGGCGGTCGATCATCGAAACGGGTGACCATGCTTAGAAGCCAACGGTCTCCCTCGATCGAGACCACCGTCGCGCCCCGGACCTTGTCCGGCGCCGTGGCTCTCAGCACCAGGCACCACGGCTCGCCTCGCCAGCGTTCCGGGACATGGAAGAGGATGGTCGAGTAATGTAGGTCAATCCCGGTCGAGACCGACGGCGCCTGGCCGAAACCCTCTCGCGCGAGCCAGTCGGGAATCGGGCTGCCCCGTCCCATGGCGTCAATGACCAGATCGGCGGATAGATCCTCCCGGCCATCCCCCTCGATGATGACGCCGCTCACAACGCCGCTTTCGTTAAAGGTCAGGCCACGGAAACGCCTGCGCGGATGGAGTGCCACATTGCCGTTCGCCAGCAACCGTTGACGGATCACTTGTTCGAACAGGGCTCGGGTTTGGCTGGAAAGCGTGATGCCGAGGTCCCGGCGTGGATGCCAGCCGCCGCCCTCGAAAACCCTGAAGTCCAAGCCCACGCGCAGGGTCGTGCCGCCGGCTTCCGCCAGGCTTTCGCGAAAGCCGGGTAGGATGCTCTCGATGGCGAGCTCCCCGCGTTTCATCACCGCGTGAACTTGTGGGCCCTGGGGAACCCCGATCCTGGGCATGGGCGTGTCGGGTATCTGGTCGCGATCGAGTACCACCACATGCTCGAAAGCGCGGGAAAGCGCGCCGGCCGCGAGCAGGCCGCCGATTCCGGCTCCTAGGACGATCGCGCTACGCATGCCGTATCCGCGGCGCTGGGGTTAACGCGCGTCTTGGACGATGAACTCCATCCCCGCCTTGGAGCCCACCCATAGGCCCGCCTTGGCTTTGCGAAGGCTGATCAGCAGGTCTCCGACCGAGACATCAGCCCAATCCCCGCGCAGTCGCACGACGGTGCCCGGCATGGTCTTGTCCGTATCCGTGCAAGTCACGGTCACCGTGTCGTCTAGGCGCATGGGGCATCCCAGTTTCAGTGAAATTGAGCCATCGGAGGCCACCGCCGAGTGTCCCAGGCGTTGCCTAGAACGGCAACCAAGAATGTTCGGCGCCATAGTGCAGGTATCCGACATTCGCGCCGGTGCGTAGGCCGACACCCGTGCGGATCGGCGCCAGCACGACCTTGCTAGATTGCTGGTAACTGACACCGAGGCCGGCAACGAAATAGAAACTGCCCTCCACGGCGGGGAATCTTTGGAACAATTGCGCGTCCTCCTCCAGTCCGTAGACCAGGGTGAAGACTTTTGACGCGTTTCCGCCGACATCCCAGCCGATTGACGGTCCCTGCCAGAATACCTTGCGCGAGGCCGTTGATTTGCGATTCAAGTCGCCCTTGCCGTAACGCAGGCCAATGCCGATCGCGCCGCTGACCTCCTCGCCCGCGATATAGCCGTTGGGCCGCCCTAGATCGTTGAAAACCTTTTCGATCGCCTTGGCGAGACCTTCGGTGGTATCGCCGAAGAAACCCTCGGCCTTGGCCGCGATCTCCTCGGGCGTGTAGGTGTTGTCTTGCGCCAGTAGTGCGCCGTGCGGGAACACCAGCAACGCCGCCAGGCAAACAATCCGAACCAGGTATCCTTGAATTCCACGCATTGCCCGCTCGCTGAATGGTACGTGCCGAGAAGCAAGCAAATCACGTGGGCGGTTCAGGGTCAAATCCAGCTCGGTCGAGGCTTGGCGACCTCTCCTGGATGGCTTGCGATCGTGCGGCCGCGAAACCCGTTGGGCTGATGAATTTTTATTCGCCCTGGACTTGTCGCCGGGCCAACGCGGCTTATATATATCGGACCGACATATATTGCGCCGAAATATAGATCGGCGGTGGAATCCGTCATGGACGTCAAAACGCTGTGCCTCGCCGTGCTCTCGAAGAGCGAGGCGAGTGGCTATGAGATCAAGAAGGCTTTCGAGGAAGGTCCCTTCGCGCATTTTCAAACCGCTTCCTTCGGCGCCATCTATCCAGCGCTCGCGCGGCTTGCCGACGAAGGAATGGTGACGCTAACCGAGCACGCCCAGGACGGTAAGCCTGATAAGAAGCTGTATCGACTGACGGCCGCCGGCCGAGAGGCGCTGTTCGCGACCCTGGAGCTCATTCCCGGGCCGGATCAAATCCGCTCGGACTTGCTTTTTCTTCTGTTCTTCGCGGAGCATTTGCCGCCGCGCCGTATCGACGCGCTTATTGACGCGCGCATCGCTTACTTCAGGGGCGCCCTGGCGCATATGAACGAATTGGACGCGCAGGGTCCTTGCGATATTGGCCATGGTTTCGTGCGCGGCTTTGGTCGCGCCGTTTATCAGGCCGCCGCGGACTATTTAGAGACCAATCGAGCCCGATTGGTCTCCGACGTGTCCGCGCTGAACCGCAATGCCGCGGATTGATGAAATGACGCAAACCCGCCCAAGCCGAAGGCAAAATCGATGAAAATCAGAGGTTCGATCATCACGGCAAGCATCCTGGCCCTGGCCGTCGGGGGCTGGATCCTTTCGGGACAATTGGGCGACGCGCCGCCGACGCAAGCCGCCGAGCGCCAAACGGCGGCGGCGACAAAGAAGGAGCGCGCTCCGACCGCGGTACGAACCCGTCGGATCGCCGCCGAGGAGTATGCCTCGGTGATTCTGGTTACCGGCCAGACCGAGGCATCCCGACAAATCACCATTCGCTCGCAACTCGACGGGCGGGTGAAGCTGGTCGGGGCGAAAGAAGGTCAGGGCGTCAAACGCGGCCAGATGCTCATGACATTCGACGAAGAGGATTGGCCTGCCCGCGTCGAGGAAGCCGAGGCAAGGGTCAAGCAACGTGAACTTGAGCACGACGCGGCCAAGAAATTGGCGAAGAAGGGTTTCCAGGCGCAGACCAGACTCGCGGAGGCTTTCGCGAATCTCCAGGCGTCGAAGAGACAACTCACCCGAATGCTGACCGATCTTCGAAACACGGTGATCTTCGCGCCGTTCGACGCCGTTTTGAATGAACGCCATGTCGAAATCGGCGACGTGCTACGCAAGGGCGACGAGATCGCCGAGCTGATTGACCTGGACCCGATCCTGGTTACCGCGCATGTTTCCGAGCGCGACTATCTGAACTTGGAGCTTGGCCAGGCCGCGCGGGCCAAACTGGCCGACGGCTCGGAATTTCCAGGCGTCGTCCGATTTGTCTCGTCCTCGGCCGACCCGAACACGCGAACCTTCAGGGTTGAGTTGGAGATACCGAACCCGGGCGCAACGCTGGTGGCCGGGGTCACCGCCGAATTGGCCCTGCCGCTGCCGCCGATACCCGCGCATCGCATCTCCGCCGCGCTGTTCACCTTGGATTCGGAAGGGCGCCTGGGTCTGAAGACCGTGGACGAAGCCAATACCGTTGTCTTTCAGCCCGTGCGTATCGTCGGTGGAACCGAGCGGGAGGTTTTCGTGACCGGACTGCCAGCGGTGGCCAATGTGATCACCGTCGGCCAGGACTTCGTGATCGCCGGCGAGAAGGTCGCGCCGGTGCCCGAGAAAAACACGCCCGGAGCCTCGTCGTGAACACGATCATCAATGCCGCGCTGTCACGGTCGCGCACCACGCTATCGGCGTTGCTGCTGATCCTGATCGCCGGGACCGTGGCGTATATTGATATCCCCAAGGAATCCGACCCGGACGTTAATATTCCGATTGTCTACGTCCAGATGCACCACGACGGCATTTCGCCCGAGGACGCCGAGCGAATGCTGCTGCGCCCGATGGAAACCGAGCTTCGCGGCATCGAGGGCGTGAAGGAGATGCGCGCCAACGGTTATGAAGGCGGCGCCAGCGTGGTGCTTGAGTTCGATGCCGGCTTCGACGCCGACAAGGCTTTGACGGACGTGCGGGAGAAGGTGGATCTGGCACAACCCGACCTGCCCGATGACACCGACGAGCCGACGGTTCACGAGGTCAATGTCAGTCTGTTCCCGGTTCTGGTGGTGACTCTATCAGGCGATATTCCCGAGCGAAAACTGCTGCATCTGGCGCGCGGCCTTAGGGATCGGATCGAAGGCATCGGCACGGTTCTGGAAGCCAAGCTCACCGGGAACCGCGAGGAGTTGATCGAGGTCGTCGTCGATCCCCTGCGCATGGACAGTTACGGCATCGATTCCGTCGCGGTGCTGCAAACCGTCGCGCGCTCCAACATGCTGGTGGCGGCGGGTACCATGGATACCGGCAACGGCCGCTTCCCGATCAAGGTTCCGGGGTTGTACGAGAACCTTCAGGATATCCTGACCCAGCCGATCAAGGTTGATGGCGACGCGGTGGTGACGATCGGCGACATCGCCTACGTCCAACGTACTTTCAAGGACCGCGATTCCGTTGCTCGCTTGTCTGGAGAAGCGTCAATAGGCTTGGAAATCTCCAAGCGGACCGGCGAGAACATCATCGAGACCATAGAGAAGGTTCGTGACGTGGTCGCCGATGCCTCGAGTGACTGGCCGGAGGGCGTAAGGGTCACCTTCTCCCAGGACCGCTCGACCAATATCCGACGGATGCTGACGGATCTTCAGAACAACGTCCTAAGCGCCGTGCTGCTGGTCATGGTGGTGATCGTCGGCGCGCTGGGCTGGCGCTCCGGCGTGCTGGTGGGGGTGGCGATCCCCGGCTCGTTCCTGCTCGGTATTCTCGTGCTCTCTATGCTTGGGCTGACGATCAATATCGTCGTGCTCTTCAGTCTCATCCTCGCGGTCGGCATGCTGGTCGACGGCGCGATCGTCGTGACCGAGTTCGCCGACCGAAAGATGGCCGAGGGCGCGCCGCGCCTGCAGGCCTATGGCGACGCGGCCAAACGCATGGCCTGGCCGATCACCGCGTCGACGGCGACCACCCTGGCCGCCTTCATGCCGCTGATATTCTGGCCGGGCGTCGTCGGCGAATTCATGAAGTTCCTGCCGATCACCCTTGTCGCGACCTTGTCCGCATCGCTTCTTATGGCGTTGCTTTTCGTGCCGGCCTTGGGCGCGCGGATCGGCAGGCCAGGCGCGCAGGACCCTGATGCCGCCCGCAATCTAGCGCTCGCGGAAAACGGTGATCTTGCCGAGATTTCGGGCGCGACCGGGCTCTACATTCGGCTGCTGCGCCGGGCGCTGCGTCATCCCGGCAAGATCCTGATCGGCGCCTTCGCGATGCTGATCGGCGTTCAATATCTCTACGCGGTGGCGGGCAACGGCGTGCAGTTCTTTCCCGAGGTCGAACCGGAGAACGCCAAGATCTATGTGCATGCCCGAGGCAATCTCTCCACGGATGAGAAAGCCGCGCTGGTGATGGACGTTGAACGCGAGGTGCTGGCGCTTGACGAGTTCAAGTCGGTCTATACCTTCGTCGGCAAGACCGATGGCGGCGGCCAGGATATCGCCGAGGATGTCATCGGCTCAATCCTGCTCGAATTCAAGGACTGGCAAGAACGCCGTCCCGCCCAGGAGACCTTGGACAAGATCGTCGAACGCGCGTCGCGCTACGCGGGGATCGTCGTCGAGCCGGCCAAGGACAAGGCCGGCCCGCCAACCGGAAAACCCCTGCAGATCCAGGTTCGGTCCGATCACCCCGACGATCTCGTGCAAACCGTCGCGCTTATCCGTGAGCATTTCGATGGAATGAAGGGGCTGGCGAATATCGAGGATGATCGAGATATCCCGGGCATTGAGTGGCGCCTCAAGGTCGACCGCGCGCAGGCCGCGAAATTCGGCACCGATGTCGCCTTGGTCGGAAACTACGTCCAACTCGTGACCAAGGGGTTGAAGATCACGGAGTATCGACCCGACGATAGCGACGAGGAAATCGATGTCGTGGTCCGCTATCCCGAGGCCTACCGCAAGCTTGACCAACTGCAACGCATCAGGATTCTGACGGAAAAGGGACTGGTTCCGATCTCCGGCTTTATCGATTGGTCGCCGGAGCCCAAGGTCGGCACGATCAAGCGCGTCGACGCCAGCCGGGTGATGACGGTGAAAGCGGACGTTCAGCCGGGGGTGCTGCCGGACGCCAAGGCCCGCGAGTTGCGGGAATGGCTTGCGACCATCGAGTTGCCGGAAACCGTCGAGGTGGTGTTCAAGGGCGAGGACGAGGAGCAGGCGGAGGCCCAGGCCTTCCTGATGAAGGCCTTCGGTGTCGCGCTGTTCGTGATGGCGATCATCCTGGTGACCCAGTTCAACAGTTTCTACAGCGCGTTCCTGATCCTCTCGGCCGTGATCATGTCCACCATCGGCGTGATGCTCGGCCTGATGATCACCGGAAAGCCCTTCGGTATCGTGATGACGGGCGTCGGCGTAATCGCCCTGGCGGGGATCGTGGTGAACAACAATATCGTTCTGATCGACACGTTCGATCACATGAAGAAACGGTCGAGCGACGCCATGGACGCGGTCCTGCGCACCGGCGCCCAGCGCTTGCGGCCGGTTCTGCTGACCACGGTCACGACGATCCTCGGCCTCTTGCCGATGGTCTTTCAGGTCAATATCGATTTCGTGACCCGAGAGATCACCCATGGCGCGCCGTCGACCCAGTGGTGGGTTTCGCTGGCCAGCGCGATTGTCTTCGGCCTTGGCTTCGCCAGCATCCTGACCTTGCTCGTCACGCCCTGCGCGTTGATGGTACGCGAGAACCTCTCGACTTGGAGAGCCGGTCGGCGAGCCGGGAGAGGGGGCTCGGAAGCGGTGCCGGCGGAGTAATGGTGGGAGTGCGTGCGTCTCCATGCGACCGCGCATCGGCGCGGAGCCGGGTTACCCTACCCCGAGAAACGCATTATCACCTGGCCGAGCACCCCGTAATCGACCACGATCCTGTCGCCGGCCGTGACCGGGAGCGGCACGGCGCAGGTGCCGGTCGTCACCACCGCCCCGGCCCGCAGGGTCATGCCGTATCGTGAGAGTTCATTGGCGATCCAGGTGAGCGCGACCCTCGGGTCTCCCAATACATTCGCGCCGATGCCTTCATGGGTGATGCCCCCCTCCACCATCGCGTTAACCTTGTGGGTCACCAGATCTATGTCCCGCCATGCCTCGGGCATTGCCGCGCCGAGGACGAAATCATGGGTACAGGCATTGTCCGCGATAAGCTGGGCCGCGCCGGCCCGTTCGAACGGCTCAAAGCGCGAGTCGGGGATTTCGATCGCCGGGTGCAGCGAGGCGACGGCGCCCAGGACCTCCTCGACCCGATAGTCGGCCTCGCGTGGGCCGAGGTCTCGGGCCATGCGAAAAGCGAATTCGGGCTCGGCGACGGCCATTCTGTTGTGACCGAAATCAAGCGTCGCGCCGTCCTCGAAGACATGCTCGGCCAATAGACGGCCGGCCAACGGCCCGTCGACGCCGATATGCTTTTGGCCCGCCTCGCTGGTGGCCGCGATTTTCCAGCCGACCGGCGCCGCGGCGCTAAAGGACTCGTAATGTGCTTGGATCGCGTAGGCCTCGCGTCGGTCCGTCGGGCGCAGATCCGTCGGCAGTGACGAGATGACCTTGCCGTCCCGCCAACAGTTCCAGATAAGTTCGGCGGCGCGTCTTGATTGTGTCTCGTCAAGCATCGGATCCTACCAGACCTCGCCATGGGGGCGAATTTCGACATTGAAGCTCCAGGCGCCCCTGGGCTGATGGGCGATGTGATACACCTCGCCGGCGATTTCCTCGGGCTTGATGAAATAGTCGTCGGGTTTGTCCGGTTGTCGCTTGCGGGTCCAGCGCAGATCGATCACCGCGTCGATGGTCACATAGGCCACGTGCACGCCCTTGGGACCGGCGTCGCGGGCGATGGACTCCGCCAAGATGCGCTGGGCGGCCTTCGACGGCGCGAAACCGGCATAGCCGCCCCGACCGCGGTGCGCGGCGGTATTGCCGGTGCAGATGAGGGCGCCGCCGCCTGCCTCGATCATCGCCGGCGCGGTGAGGCGGGCCAGGTGTAGCAAGGCCATGGTGTTGACCTTGAAGTTCGCCTCCAGGGCCTCGGGATCGACCTCGAGAAAGTTGCCCCAGGCTCCGGCGACCGCGTTGTGGATCACCACCGAGGGCGCTCCGAGATCCCGCGTGACATCGGCGACGGCGCGCGCCAAGGCTTCGGTATCGGTTACATCGCAGGGATAGGCATGGGTGTGCTCGATCTCGCTGGCCAGGGTTTCCAGTCGGTCGGCCCGGCGCGCCAACATCGCGACCTCATAGCCTTCGGCGGCGAATTTACGCGTGATCGCCGCGCCGGTGCCCCATCCGACACCGGTAACAAGGCAGGTTTTCCTCGCCATTCATGCTGCTCCTCGTAATCCTTGACGCGATTGTAGCAGCAGCGACCTCATGGGGAATGGCGCGGTCGGCGGCGATCTCAACCTTGATGGAACCCGACGAGATCGTGAACGGATGGCCCCGACGCCGCCGTGGGCTCTATACTTTGCCGGGGATACTCTGTTGGAGGGCTTGGTGATGGTGGACATGAGCGGGAAAGTGGTGATCGTCACCGGTGGCGCTGGCGGATTCGGGCGCGCGTTTACCAAGGCGTTTCTCGATGCCGGGGCCAAGGTCGCGGCTTTTGACGTCGTCGAGGAAGGCCTTGCGAGCCTGCGGGAAGAGCACCGGGGGGTGAACGAGGACCGGCTGATGACCGAGAAGGTCGATATCGCCGATTTCGCCAGTTGTCAGGCGGCGGTGGACCGGGTTGCCGAGCGCTTCGGCGGTTTGACCGTGCTCATCAACAATGCCGGCCTCGGCATGGGGTCGGTCAGGGACAGCCATCATATCGAATTGATCGGCATTGACGAGGTCACCCCGGAAATCTGGAACCAGATGGTCGGCGTCAACCTTACCGGTCCCTGGAACATGACCAAGGCCTCGATCGGTTATCTTAGAGAAGCGGAGCGTGCCCGGGTCATCAACGTGACGACCAGCTTCTTCACCATGCTGAGGGGTAAATTTCAGCCCTATGGCCCATCGAAATCGGGTTTCGAGGCGATGAGCGCGAGCCATGCCTCGGAGTTCGAGGAAGAGGGGATCATGGTCAATGTCGTGGTCCCCGGCGGCCCCGCGGACACGCCCATGGTGCCCGATGGCGCCGGCTTTGATCGCGCGGACCTGGTGCAGCCCGCCAACATGACCTATCCGGCGCTGTGGCTTTGCTCCCCGGAGGGTGACGGAATGACCGGCAATCGCTATATCGCGGGCCGCTGGGATCCTGAAAAATCCATCGACGAGAATCGGGCGGCCACCGAGTCTCCGATCGGCTGGCCGGATCTGGCGGGCGACCCGGTGTGGCCGGGCGGCAAGCCGGACGCATGACGCGCGGGTTTGGCTAAAACCATTTAAGCAGTTTCATGATCGCGAGTTCCACCGCGATCAGCGTCGCCATGCCGGCGACCACGATGGCGAAAGCGCCGGCGCTATCCGCGCCGGGTATGCCGCCGACATTGATGCCCAACAAGCCGGTGATGAAGCTCAGGGGCACGAACACGGCGGCGACCAGAGAGAGGATATAGGTGTTGCGCGCCTGGCGTGCCTCGCTTTCGGCGCGGATTTGCTGGTACAGCAACTCGGCGCGTTCATTCATGAGATCCAGATCCTCGACCAGGCGCAGTACCTCGTTGGTGCGCTCACCCAATTGCTGGCGAAGGTCATCGCCAAACCAGTCGGGGTCGAGAACCTGCAAGCTACTGACCGCTTGATATTGCGGGCGGACGTACCGCCGCATCAGGTTCACGCGGCGCCGCAAGCTCCGCAGCTCCATCTGATCATCCGGCAATAGTTTCTCCCGAGCCTCCATGCGGTCGAGGACCTCGTTGATCTCGTCTTCGCGGGTCGACAGGCGATCGGAAAGCCCTTGGATGATCGCCAGAGTGAGCTCCGCGCTGCCACGGGGGCCGCCTCCCGCCAGCAGCGCCTCGCGTTGCTCCTGAACTGCCATGATCCGATAGCGTCTGGAACTGACCACCATGTTGTCCCGCGCGGCGATCCGTACCGAGATCAGTTCCTGGTCCACCGCGGGATTGAGGTTGACACCGCGCAACACGATCATCGTGAAATCATCGATGTGCCAGGATCGCGGCCGCGTCTGCTCGGTGTTCAGCGCCCGGATGGCGAGGGGCGAGAAACCCAGCGCGGTCAGCAATGGCTCCGCCCCGCTATCGGAGCGATCGAGATGAATCCAGCGCCAGTGGCCGTCCGGCACCGGAGCGATCACGTTTTCGGCGTCCAGCCAGATGATTTCCTCATCGCGGGTGACGTCGACCGCGAAAACGATGGAACTCTCCATGACGATCCTTCCCAGAGGGTCGCGCGCGCTATTCATCACCTGCTTGTCGCTTCTTGAGCTTGCGCGAGGGCGCGCGTCACCGCAGGTTTAGCAAAGAACTTATACGGGAGAACGGATCATGGCGAGCGATCGGGAAACGGTATTGGTAACCGGCGCCGGAAGCGGAATTGGGCGGGCGACGGCGATCGCCATGGCCGAGGCGGGCAAGAACGTGGTCTGCGCCGATATCAACAAGGAGGCGGCGGAGGTCGTCGCCGCGACCGCGCGTCAGCACGGTGTCGACGCCACGGCTCTCCAGGCGGATGTCGGCGATGTCGGCGAGATCGACAAGATGATCGAGGATGTCATGGAGGCTTATGGCCGCCTCGACGTGATCGTCAACAATGCCGGCGTCACCCGCGCCGCCTATATCATGGACCTGACCGAGCAGGACTGGGACTGGATGCATCGGGTCAACGCCAAGGGCGTTTTCTTCTGCCTCCAGGGCGCGGCGCGGCGGATGATCGAGCAGGGCGGTGGACGGATCATCAACATCGCCTCGATCGCGGGCCGCGGGTTCCACGGAACCTCCAACGCCGCCTACGCCGCCAGCAAGGGCGCGGTGATCAGTTTGACCAAGACCGCGTCCCAGCAGCTGGCCAAGCACAACATCACCGTGAACGCCATTTGCCCCGGGGTGACCCGGACCGAGATCGTCAACGGATTGGTTGCCTCGCGCGCTCAAGCGGCGGGGATCTCGGAAGAGGATATGCTCGCGGAAACCGTCAAGGACGTGCCGCTCGGACGCGCCAACGAACCGGAAGATATCGCCGCGATGGCGGTGTTCCTGTCATCGCCCGGCGCGCGCAACATCACCGGGCAATGCTACAACGTGGATGGCGGCTTGATCACCAGTTAACAGCCGATGGTCAGGAACGCAGCGCTTCCTCCGGCGCGACATAGGCCATGCCGTGGGCCTCGGCGACGGCCTTGTAGTTCACCGCGCCGGCATGGACGTTTAGCCCGGCCCGCAGATGCTCGTCCTGATCCAGCGCCACCCGCCAGCCCTTGTTCGCGATCGCCAGGGTAAAGGGAAGCGTGGCGTTGTTGAGCGCGAAGGTACTGGTTCGCGCGACGCCGCCGGGCATGTTCGCGACACAATAGTGCACGACCTCGTCGACCTCGTAGGTGGAGTCGGCATGGGTGGTGGCGCGGGAAGTCTCGAAACAGCCGCCTTGGTCGATCGCCACGTCCACGAGGACCGAGCCGCGGCGCATCCGCGAGACCATGTCGCGGGTCACCAGACGCGGCGCCGCCGCGCCGGGGATCAGCACCGCGCCGATCACCAGATCGGCATCAAGGACGTATTCCTCGACCGCGTCGATGGTCGAGTAGATCGTGTTCAGGGTCGACCCGAACTGCATGTCCAATTCGTTCAGCCGCTTCAACGAGCGGTCCAGCACCGTCACCCTGGCTTCCAGACCCATGGCCATGCGCGCCGCGTTGGTGCCGACCACTCCGCCGCCTAGGATGACGACCTTGCCCGTGGCAACCCCGGGGACGCCTCCCAGCAGCACGCCCGAGCCGCCCTGGGCTTTTTCCAGGCAATGCGCTCCCGCCTGGATCGACATCCGCCCGGCGACCTCGCTCATCGGCGCCAAGAGGGGAAGGCCGCCGCGGGCATCGGTCACCGTCTCGTAGGCGATCGCGGTACAGCCGCTTTCGACCAATCCCTTGGTCTGCGGCAGGTCCGGGGCGAGGTGCAGATAGGTGAACAGGATCTGCCCCTCGCGTAGCCGGGCGATCTCCTCGGCTTGCGGTTCCTTCACCTTGACGACCATGTCGGCTTCGGCGAACACGGCATCGGCATCGGGTGCGATGGTCGCGCCGGCGGCGGTATAGGCATCGTCATCCAACCCGATTCCAAACCCGGCATGGGTTTCGACCATCACCTCATGGCCATGGTGCACCAGTTCCCGCACTCCCGCCGGCACCAGGCCGACACGATACTCATGGTTCTTGATCTCACGAGGCACACCGATACGCATGACTTGCTCCCAAATTGTCTAGGCGCCAGTTTGTTCGGCTCACAGGTTGATCCTCTCGAACGCCGTAGACAATCCCCTTTCAGTCGGGGCAGCCATGCGTCAAACACGACCCGCCCGTGTCGTGTTCATGACTAAACGTGAACAGAGCATTTTTTACAGAGACACTGGCGCGCCGCGACAGCTGCTGGTAATCACGAGACATGATGAAAACACTGCTCATCGCGAACCGGGGCGAGATCGCCCGACGGGTCGCCCGCACCGCCAAGTCGATGGGAATCCGGACCGTGGCGGTCTTCTCCGAGGCTGACTCGGACGCGATGCATGTCGAGGATTGCGATACCGCCATCGCCATCGGTCCGGCACCGGCGACGGAGTCCTATCTGCGAGGCGATAGGATTATCGAGGCGGCTCGCGAGGCCGGAGCCGACGCGATCCATCCGGGTTACGGGTTTCTGTCCGAGAATGCCGGTTTCGCGCGCGCCTGCGTCGAGGCGGGGCTGATCTTTGTCGGCCCGCCCGCGGCGGCGATTGAGGCCATGGGGTCCAAGGCCGAGGCCAAGGCGTTGATGGAAGGCGCCGGCGTGCCCCTGGTGTCCGGCTACCACGGCGCGGGTCAGGACGTCGCGACCTTGACGGCGGAAGCGGCGCGTATTGGCTACCCGGTCCTACTCAAGGCAAGCGCCGGCGGCGGTGGCCGCGGGATGCGGGTGGTCGAGGCGCCGGAAGATCTGGAGGCGGCCATCGCCGCCGCCAAGCGCGAGTCGGCCGGGGCCTTCGGCGACGACCGGCTTTTGATCGAGAAATATCTGACCCGGCCGCGGCATATCGAGGTTCAGGTCTTCGCCGATAGCCAAGGCAACGCTGTTCACCTGTTCGAGCGGGATTGCTCGGTCCAACGGCGCCACCAGAAAGTCCTTGAGGAGGCGCCCGCGCCCAATCTCGACCCCGCGACCCGCGCCGCCATGGGCGAGGCGGCGGTGGCGGCGGCCAAGGCCATCGGCTATGTCGGCGCCGGGACGGTCGAGTTCATCATGGACGCGACCGGCTTCTATTTCATGGAGATGAACACCCGCCTCCAGGTTGAACACCCGGTGACCGAGATGATCACTGGCCTGGATCTGGTGGAGTGGCAGCTCCTGGTTGCCAGCGGCGCGCCCTTGCCGCGCGCGCAAAACGAGATCTCCGAGACCGGTCACGCCTTCGAGGCCCGTCTCTATGCCGAGGATCCGGTGGAGTTCCGTCCCCGTACCGGACGCATCGGCCATCTCCGCTTTCCGGACGCGCCGGCGCGGGTGGATACCGGGGTGCGGGCCGGCGATACGGTCTCCATCCACTATGACCCGATGATCGCCAAGCTGATCGTCCATGGCCGCGACCGGGGCGAGGCGTTGGGCCGCATGGCCGCCGCCTTGGCCGCGACCGAAGTTGGCGGTCTGATCACCAATCAGCCCTTTCTGGCGCGTCTCGTGGCCCATCCGGCCTTTGCCGCGGCCGATGTTCATACCGGCTTCATCGATGAGCACGCCGCTGATTTGATACCCGAGCCCACCGGCCCCGACGATCGGGCCCTGGCGTTGCTCTCCCTGGCCGCGTTGATTCGGGATGAACGGCAATCCGTGGCCAAGGCGGCGCGCTCAAACGATCCGGGCTCCCCCTGGCACGCGGTTGGTGGTTGGCGTTTGAATGAACCGCGCTCGCGTTCGCTGGTTTTCCAGATCGAGGACGCGCGGCATGTCTCGGTGCTCGAAGCGATCGGTGACGGTTATCGCTTGGTCTCGAGCGACCAAGCCCCGATTGTGCACGGCGACATCGACTCCGATGGCCGCATGAACGCGTCGATCGACGGCGCCAGGCTTTCGGTCTCCCTGGCTTTCGACGGCGCCGAGATCACGGTGTTCACGCCTTCGAGGCCCGTGGTCGCGACCTTGATTGATCCCTTGGAAACGGCGGGCGGTTTGGAGGCGGCGGGTGGTCGCCTGACCGCGCCCATGCCGGGCAAGGTCGTCTCCGTGCTTGTCGCCGCCGGTGACGGCGTGAAGCGCGGGGCGCCGCTGATCGTGCTCGAGGCCATGAAGATGGAGCATACCATCGCCGCGCCGGGCGACGGGGAGATCCGCGCCGTGCATTTCCAAGCCGGCGATTTGGTGGAGGAGGGCGCCGACCTTCTCGATTTCGAGCCCCTGGCGGAGGCTTAGTCGATGGCCCAAGGGCCGGGTGTTGGGGCTGGCGGAGCCGGGAGTGGAGGCGCCGCGACCGGACTGGCGCGCATGATGTCGCCCCGCCGCGTGGTGATGAGCCTTATCGCTCTTTGCGCGCTTTGGCTTGTCCTGGTCCCGCCGTCGGGCATGGCGCCGGAGATGGCCTTGGGTGCCGGGCTCATTCTCGTGACCATCGGCATGCTCGCGACCGGCGTGCTGGCCGAGCAACTGGTGGTGCTGATTTTCTTCCTGTTCGCGATGATTCTGGTGATCGCGCCGCCGTCGGTCGTGTTCTCGGGCTTTACGTCCGGAGCGTTCTGGCTGGTTTTCGGGGGGTTGGTGATCGGCGCGGCGGTGGATCGCACGGGGCTTGGCGCCAGGATCGCCGCGGCCATTACCCGTCGGGTCGGCGCGGATTATCGGGTCGTCATCGCGGCGATCATCCTGGTGAACATGGTCCTGGTGTTCCTGATGCCCTCGACCCTGAGCCGGGTGGTGATGCTGATTCCCGTGGTGCTCGCCCTGGCTGGGCGGCTCGGCTTTCCGCCTGGCGGTAAACAGCGTTCCGGCATGATCATGGCGGCATTGCTCAGCGCCTATCTCTGTTCGACATCGGTTTTGCCGGCGAATGTTCCGAACAATGTCCTGCTGGGCGCCGCCGAAGCCTTCCAGGGCGTGCAGATCCGCTATTTCGACTATCTGCTGCTGCATTTTCCGGTGCTTTCCATGCTGCGGGCGGTGACGATCTGGGCCTGCGTCGTGTGGTTGTTCCGCCCCAGCGCCGCCGAAGCGGCCCGGGCGCTCGAGGAGGCGCGCGAGGAGGCGAGCGCCGAGGCGAGACCGGCAACCAGAGGGGTGTTCACCGCCGAGGAGGGGCGCTTGTCGCTTCTTCTGACCCTGGCGCTTGTCCTGTGGGCGACGGATTCCCTGCATGGCGTGGCCCCGGCCTGGGTGTCGCTGGGTGTCGGACTGGTTTGCTTGCTACCATTGCTGGCCTTGGTGCCGCCGGAAACATTTCGCGAGAAGGTTCACGTCGGGCCACTGATCTATGTCGCCGGTATCATCGGGATCGGCGCCGTGGTGGCCGAGACCGGGCTCGGCGCCTATCTCAGTCATTGGATGCTCGAAGTCGTGCCGATGTCGCCGGACGCGCCGGCACGCTCCTTGGTTTCCCTTGGAGGGCTGGCGATGGTGCTCGGCCTGTTTTCCACCATGCCCGGCGTGCCCGCGATCCTGACGCCGATTTCAGGAGAGCTCCAGGCGGCCTCGGGGCTTGCCATCGAGGCGGTGCTGATGGCCCAGGTGATTGGTTTCTCGATGGTCTGGTTTCCCTATCAGGTGCCGCCGATCATCGTCGGCATGCAACTGGGTGGGGTATCGGCGTCCGATGGTCTTAAATCGACCATGCTGACTTCCGTGGTTGGCCTCGTGATCCTGATGCCGCTGGATCTCGCGTGGTGGCGATTACTCGGATACTTGCCGAATGGGAGCCTGTGGTGACCGTGCATCTCATCAAGCTTTGCGTCGGCATAGACACGGTGCGGCAACTCGAGGATTTCCGCGACCGCCGGCGCGCCGAGATGCGCCGACGGGGGTTGGAGCCCCATGACATCCATGTCACGCGAAACACTCCGCGCCGGGCGGACGAGGTTCTGGACGGCGGCTCTCTCTACTGGGTGATCCGGCGACAGATCAGGGTGCGACAACGCATCATCGGGATCGAGGAGCGGCGCGATGACGAGGGTGCCAAGCGCTGTGCCTTGATCATGGATACCGAATTAATCCGAACCGAGCCGCGCGCTTTTCGACCGTTTCAAGGATGGCGCTACTTCAAGGTCGAGGACGCGCCGAAGGACCTTGTCGGCGGCGAGGATGAAAGCGACGACATGCCCGAGGAAATGCGGCGGGAGCTGCGATCTCTGGGGCTGCTGTAAGGGTCGGGCGTCGGCCCGCGCCAACGCCGCCAAGAGAAACCGCCTATCGAAACCTCGAATCGAAGGACGAGAGTAGACCCGCCGTAGGGGGCAAACGGGGTTAACCGGAGCTCCCGACTTGCGCCCTGGGCTTGACCGGTTGGCGTTGGATCAACGGGCGCGTCTGCCCCGGCACGCCGGTGGCGCGGCTATCGGATCCCGGCGCGACCGTGAAATCGACATTCGAGCCGCCGGTGGTGCGGGGCAGCAAGGTAATGGTCGCGATCCGCCCGCCCCGGCTATAGGTCATGGTGCTGATTGAGGATCGTATGATGGTGATCTGATCCCAGCCGAAGCGCGGCATCTCGCGCTCATAGAAGGCGTACATCTCGGTCATCTCGTAGCCCGTTCGTAGCCCGTGTCCAAGGCAAGGCGTCCGATCCAACCATCCTCGGAGCCCAGAACCAGTAGATTGTCCAAGTCAACCTTGGCGTTGGCCGGAATCGGGATGTCGGTGAATTGCGTGAAGCGAGGCGTTTCGGTTTCGCCGTTCTGGCTCGCCGCGTCCTGTGGCCTAGAGCCTGGATCCCTGGCGGAAACGCTCGTCGGGGTGGAGTCGCTGAACGGGTTCGGCACGCTCGGCAGGGACATCTGGCATCCGGTCAGGACCGTGGCCAGGGCCATGCAGCAAATGCCTTTGCGCATCCAGTTCGGCGCTCGCGCGACAAAGAGGTCTTTGAATATGTCGAGTTTCGCGGCCATCGCGGTGGTTCTCCTTCGCTCGCCCTCACAC
>JAYOIK010000032.1:0-51353 GCA_038118725.1 Alphaproteobacteria bacterium
TAGTTTGATGACGGTTCCGACCGTGATCTGTGGCATGGCTTAGGCTCCCGCCCCGGTTTCCGCTCTCGGGTATGTTCTTCATGCCGCATGTCGCGCTCCGGAACAATCCGCTAATATAGACAGATCAGGTTTCGGTATCCTGTTTGGCTTTACCTTGACGTTTCCTTGGGGGAGGTTTTCCATGAATGTCATCAGAATCATCCTGGCCTTGCTGATTCCGCCGGTCGCGGCGTTTCTGACGGTCGGCATCGGCCTGCATTTCTGGCTCAATATCCTGCTCAGCATCTTCTTCTGGGTACCGGGAATGATTCACGCGCTATGGCTGGTGGTGAAGAACGCCGGCGACCAGGACTGAGGCGGGCGCCTCCATGGCTCGCGACGGGGATCGAGCGATGATTCCCAACGTCCATATCCAGGCGATGCCGCCATGGTCTCCGCCGCCGGGGCCGGAGCCGGGGGGCCACGACGCGCCCAGGCGCATGAACCTCAACGAGTCGCCCTATCCGCCGTCACCAAGGGCGATCGAGGCAATGCGCGAGGCTTGTGGGACCGTCAATCGCTACCCTGACGCTCATTGGCGAGCTCTGACCCGTGCCCTGTCGGCTCGGACCGGTGTTCCAGAGGCGCGGATCGTCGTCGGCAACGGCAGTGACGAGCTGATCGCCAGCGCCACCAGGGTGACGCTTACGCCTGGAGACGAGGTCGTCGCGCCGTCGCCCTCCTTCGGCAGTTTCGCCAAGGGCACGGCGATACAGGGCGCCAAGCTCGTGGCGGTGCCGGTGCGCGCCGACGGGGCCTGCGATCCGGACGCGATGCTGGCGGTGGTTACCGCGCGTACCCGGCTGATGTTTCTCGCGACCCCGAACAATCCCACCGGTGGGATGCTGACGGCGGCCGAAATCGCGCGAGTGGCCCAGGCGCTGCCGGAGAGCGTGTTGCTGGTGCTCGATGAGGCCTATCACGAATTCGCCATGCATGCCGGCGGCGAGGACCCCTTGCCGATCATGCGCGAACGCGCGGGCCCCTGGGCGATTTTTCGGAGTTTTTCGAAAGCCTATGGATTGGCCGGGGTGCGGGTCGGCTATCTGCTTTGTGGCTCCGAGGCGGTGGCCGGCGGGTTTCAGGTCGCCCGCAACGCCTTCACCGTCAACGCCATCGCCCAGGCCGGCGCCCTGGCGGCGTTGGAGGATGAGGCACATATGCGTGACATCGTCGCCAAGATGGCCGCCGAGCGGGAGCGTCTGGCCGATGGTTTGCGGCGTCTCGGACTACGCCCGCTTCCGAGTGTTGGAAATTTCGTCTCTTGCGAGACGCCGCGCGTCGCGGGCGAGGTGATCGCCGGTTTGCGTGGGCGAGGTATTCTGATCTCCGGCATTCCCGCGCCGGGATACGAGAAGCACATCCGCTTGACGGTGGGCTTGCCCGAGGATACCGACGCGGTTCTCCCAGCTTTAGAGGCGATTTTGACCTGAGCGGTCGCGCGCGCGCGTCAGCCTGAGCCAGGCGGCGGTCATGCCTTCCAAGGGCTCTGCCCAACCGTCCACCACCTTGAAGCCGCGCCGCAGATACCAAAGGATGCCGACATCGTTCACGGCGAGGACATGCACGCTGATCGGGCCGTCCGCGCGCGCCTGTACCGCGTCGAGCAGGGCCGAGCCGGCGCCGCTTCCCTGGGCGCCGGGCAGGACGAACAGATATTTGATATGGCCCTTGGCGGCGGTGTAGTCGGCGAAACCGACGGGCCGGCCCTCGATCTCGGCGATCAGCCGCAGCTTGCCTTCCAGGGCGAGGGCCGAGACATCCTCGAACAAGGCGCGGGCATGCGGCAATCGTTCCGCATAGACGGAGCTTCCCGCCGCCGCGCCGACAATGCGTCCGCAAACCGCGTCGTCCTTGCCAGAACCGTCACGGATGACGACGCTCACGCGCCGGTCCCGAGCGCGAATTGCTCAACCTGGGTGAATGGTGTGCCTGGCGCCTCCTCGCGGAACACCGCCAGCCGGTCGATGGCCTGGTGGGAGGCAATCACTGGCGCGAAATGTGCCATCGCCGCTTCCCGCAACATCACGCTTTCAGCGTCGTCGGGCATCCGATGGCTGAGGGTCATGTGAAAGCGAAACTCGTTCATCACGTATGGATAACCCCAACGTTGCAGCAGCGTCTCCTGGGCCGCGCTCAATCCCGCCTCGCGGCGACGCTCCAGTTCCGCCTCGCTGGGTAGCGCGCGGAACCGATCCAGCTCGGAGACCGCCGCCGCCGCCAGGGCCCTTGTCTCGGTCCGCGACCGTGCCTGCATCAGGGCAAGGAACCCGGAAAGATGGCGCGGGGCAAGCTCGGTATCGATCGGCGCGTGGGCGCGGGCGAGACCCCGGGTCGCCTCCAGAAGCGCGTCGATATCCGTGCCGGGCTTCAGATGAAAGGGCGGCTTGAGGGTCGCGTGGAAGCCGTATCGGCGTGGATTGACGGTCAGAGTGCTCAAGCGCTCCGGGGCCAGGCCCTGGATGGGTGGCTGCTCAAGCGCCTCATCCCGGATGCTGTCCCGCCCGAGCCATGCCGAGCCGAGGACATGCAGCGGGGTTTCCGGCGCCGGCGCGAAATAGATCGCGTATCGGGGACCGCTGTCGACCGGACCTTCCAGGGGTTGCGGGAACTCTACCATAGCGTCCTCTTTCGCGCGGCCCCGCGAGATCGTCGCGCCCATGAGTTTCTCGTGGACAGGGACGGCGCGCCGGGCCAGATAGATAGCTGATTTATGGCACGCCATCCGGACGGGGAGAAGGATCTTGAGCGACGGGACAACACGATCCATGCTGATCCGAGGAGGCCGCGTCGCGCTTTCTGATGGAAATCTCGTGGAAACCGACGTGCTGATCGAGGACGGGCGCGTCGCCTCGGTGGGCGCGGCGCGCGCCGGCGCGGAGACGGCTCTTGACGCCGCCGGCATGCTGGTGCTGCCGGGTATAGTCGATCTGCACGGCGATGCTTTCGAGCGTCAGATCATGCCGCGCGCGGGGGTGTCCTTCCCCCTCGATCTGGCCCTGATGGATACCGACCGCCAGATGCTCGCCAACGGCATCACCACCGCCTATCACGGGGTCACCCTGTCCTGGGAGCCCGGGCTCAGAAGCCGTGACGTGGTGGTCGATCTCCTGGCCGCGATGGAGGCGACCAAGCCCCGGTGCGGCTGCGATACGCGCTTTCACCTGCGTTTCGAGACCTACGCGCTCGAGGCGGTGGACGAGGTCGCCGGCTGGCTCGCGGATGGCCGGATCGATCTCCTGGCCTTTAACGATCATATGCCCCCGACCCTGCGCCGCATGGCGTCCGGCGAGACCCGCAAGCTTAGCCAGCATTATCAGCGGGCCGGCTTGACCAAGGAAGAATACGAGGCCTTGGTGTACGGCTTGGTGGAACGCAAGGACGATGTGCCGAAGGCGATCCGAAAACTCGCGGCGGTTGCCCGCGAGGCAGGTGTGCCGATGGCGAGCCATGATGATGAAAACGCCGAGATGCGCCGGGAGTATCACGACCTCGGCTGCACCATCGCGGAATTTCCGCTGACCGCCGACGCCGCCGAGGAAAGCGCGCGGCTCGGCGACATGATCGTGCTCGGCTGTCCGAACGTGGTGCGCGGCGGCAGCCATCTCGGCCCGCAAGGGATCTCGGCGGCGGCGGAAATCGCCGAGGGGCGCGGCGATATCCTTTGCTCGGATTATTATTACCCGGCCCTGGCGCAGGCGCCGTTTATCCTCGCCGACAAATCGATCGCCGATTTCACCGCCGCCTGGCGCTTGGTCTCCACCAACCCGGCCCGCGCCGTCGGTCTCGGGGATCGCGGCGAGATCGCGCCCGGCCAGCGCGCCGATATCGTGATCCTGGACAAGCCCGAAACCGGCCCAGCCACCATCGCCGCCACCTTGGTCGCCGGCGCGCCGGCCTACCGCTCGGCGATGGTCTGATCGGCGGGTCTTCATCGCCGCTGACTCGGCAGTGATAATCCGGCATAATTCCCGGCCGGCGCGCGAAACGCTCGGTAAGCCCTTGGCCCGGAAATGGAAGTGACGCCCGACCCATGAGCTTTCCCGCTGAATTCCTGGAGGAGATCCGTACCCGGCTTCGGGTTTCCGAGGTCGTGGGAAAGCGGCTGAAGCTGGTTCGCAAGGGCCGGGAGTTCCTTGGGGTTTGCCCGTTTCACAACGACACCAAACCGTCGCTGTCGGTGGTCGACGAGAAGAACTTCTACCACTGCTTCGCCTGCGGGGCGCATGGCGACATCATCACCTTCTCCATGGAGATGGAGGGGCTGAGCTTTCCCGAGGCGGTGGAGAAGCTCGCCGATCAGGCGGGGCTGGAGGTGCCGCGCCAGACGCCCGAGGCCCGCGAGCGCGAGGTGGCGCGCAAGACCCTGGGCGACGCCATGGAGGCGGCCTGCAAGTTCTACGAGGAGGTTCTGTGGTCGCCGCAAGGCCGCGCCGGGCTTGATTACCTTCTGGGCCGGGGCCTGAGCGAGCAGACCATCCGCCGCTTCCGGCTCGGCTACGCCCCGGACAACCGGACCGCGCTGCGCCAGGCCATGTCGGTCAAGGGGATCGAGCCGGCGATGCTTCTGGAGGCCGGGCTGATCCGCAAGCCCGAGGATCGGGACGAGACCTATGACTATTTCCGGGGCCGGGTGCTGTTCCCGATCACCGATCGGCGGGGCCGCGTGATCGCCTTTGGTGGGCGCACCTTGGGCGACGGACAGCCGAAGTACCTGAACTCCCCCGATACCCCGCTTTTCCACAAGGGACGAGTGCTCTACGGCCTCGCCCAGGCGCGCGAGCCGGCCTCCAAGGCGGGCGAGGTGATCGTCGCCGAGGGCTACATGGACGTGATCGCGCTCTCCCAGGGCGGCTTCCCCAACGCCGTGGCCCCGCTCGGCACCGCGCTCACCGAGGATCAGATCACCGAGCTTTGGCGGCTGGCGCCGGAGCCCCTAGTGTGTTTCGACGGCGACGCGGCGGGGCAGAAAGCGGCGGCGAGGGCGGCGGACCGCGCCCTGCCGATCCTGAAACCCGGCCATTCCCTGCGCTTCATCTCGCTTCCGCCGGGAGAGGATCCGGATGATCTCCTGAAACGCGGCGGCGCCAAGGCGATGCGTGATCTGATGGCCGCCGCGACCGGCATGGCGGACTTTATCTGGGATCAGGAGCTGCGGGCGCATCCGCTGGACACACCGGAACGTCAGGCGGACTTCATGCGTCGTGCCCGAGCCCGGGCGCGGGACATCGCCGACAAGACGGTGCAAGAAGCCTACGGCGATTCAATCGAGCGCCGTATTCGCGAGATGCGTGATGCGGGTCGTGGCCGCGTCGGCCGAACGGCGCCCGGTCGCTTCGGAAAGCCGATATTCGAACGCCCGGCGCCTCGGGCCAGCGCCACGGCCCGCGCGCGTGTCGCCATCGTGCTCGGCCATCGTCAGCAGCAAAGCGTCGTGGCGGCGATCATCAATCATCCGGACCTGATGGAGGAGTTCGGCGAAGCGCTTGGATACCTTCATTTTGATGATCCCTTTCTTGACAAACTGCGCCAAGACATCCTAGAGAACGTGCCTTCCGATCAGGGGCTTGACGCGGCGGGACTCAAGCGCCATTTGCTAGAACTGGGATATAGCGAGGATTGCGACGGACTGCTCGGACCCGCCACCCTGGGGCACGCGGCCTTCGCGCGCCCCGATGCGTCTCTGGAGCAGGCCCGCGCCGGGGTTCTCGAACTCTTGGCGCGCATGGGCAAGCACCAGTTGGAGGAACAACTCGCCGACGCGCAACACGCGGTCACGGTTGAGTTCAACGAGGCGAATTGGAATAGACTGGCATCCTTGAGAGCGGCATTGGCGGCGGTGAATTCAGGCTCGTCGCTGGAAGACGCTGTTTGAGACGCCGGTCACCTGTTACGGTAGGGTTACGAACCAAGACGGAGGGGCGATAAGCATGGCGAATCAGGCTTTGGCGACGACCGAGGAAGAGGCCCCGGAAAAAGAGGCCGCGAATGACGGCCCGCTCATGGATAACATGAACACGGCGGTCAAGGACCTTATCAAGAAAGGTAAGACGCGCGGTTATCTTACCTATGACGA
This sequence comes from Alphaproteobacteria bacterium, assembly GCA_038118725.1. Classification (GTDB taxonomy): domain Bacteria; phylum Pseudomonadota; class Alphaproteobacteria; order Thalassobaculales; family Thalassobaculaceae; genus JADHLJ01. Next base: position 6,116 of record JAYOIK010000032.1, read on the forward strand.
GGTCAACGCGGCGCTTCCCCAGGACCAGATGTCGTCGGAGCAGATCGAGGACGTTCTCTCCTCTCTGAGCGAGATGGGCGTCAACGTCGTCGAGAGCGAGGAATCCGAGGAAGCCCCCGCCGAGGACAAGGACAAGGAAGAGGGCGAGGCCGCCCCGGTCGGCAATGTCGCCGAGGATGATGTCGGGCGCACCGACGACCCGGTCCGCATGTATCTGCGAGAGATGGGCAGTGTCGAACTGCTGTCTCGCGAGGGCGAGATCGCCATCGCCAAGCGGATCGAGGCCGGTCGCGAGCTGATGATCGGCGGTATCTGCGAGAGCCCGCTGACCATCAAGGCGCTGATCAAGTGGCGCGACGCGCTGAAGGAAGGCCAAGTCCTGCTGCGCGACGTGATCGATCTCGACGCGACCTATGGCAGCACGCCGGAGGCTCAGGCGGCCCAGGCCACCCAAGCCGCCAACCAGGCCGCCGCGCTCGCCGCCGTGGCCAGCCGCGCCGCCGTCGCCAACGGCACCGCGACCGCCGCCGAGGCCAAGAAGGTCGAGGAAGCCAACGCCGAGGATGACGACGAGGACGAGGCGGAAGAGAACAATCTGTCGCTCGCCGCCATGGAAGCGACCCTGATGCCGCAGGTCCTGGATACCTTCGACGCGATCGCCGACACCTACGGCAAGCTGAAGAAGGTGCAGGACCGCCGTCTTTCGCGGATGCAGAAGGGCGAGGCGCTGACCATCCAGAGCGAGCGCCGCTACGCCAAGCTGAAGGACGAGCTGGTTGAGCTGATGGACGGGGTGCGCCTGAACAACGGTCGCATCGAGGCGCTGGTCGAACAGCTCTACAAGCTGAACAAGCATCTCGTCGGGATCGACATGAACCTGATGAAGCAGGCCGAGAAGTGCAAGGTCAAGCGCAAGGACTTCATGGAGCAGCATTTCGGCAAGGAGTTGGAGCCGAATTGGTGCGAGATGGTCTCGGAGCTTCCGGGCGCCGGCTGGAAGCGCTTCGTTGAGCAGCATGGCGAGGAGATCATCGACGCCCGTGGCGACATCGCCGCCATTTCCGCCGATGCCGGTTTGCCGATCGGCGAGTTCCGCCGGGTCGTGCAGACCGTCCAGAAGGGCGAGCGCGAGGCCGGTCGGGCCAAGAAGGAGATGGTCGAGGCCAATCTGCGGCTGGTGATTTCGATCGCCAAGAAATACACCAATCGCGGCCTGCAATTCCTGGATCTGATCCAGGAGGGCAATATCGGCCTGATGAAGGCGGTGGATAAGTTCGAGTACCGCCGGGGCTACAAGTTCTCGACCTACGCCACCTGGTGGATCCGTCAGGCGATCACCCGCTCGATCGCCGACCAGGCCCGCACCATCCGCATTCCCGTGCACATGATCGAGACGATCAACAAGCTGGTCCGCACCTCGCGCCAGATGCTGCACGAGATCGGCCGCGAGCCGACCCCGGAGGAACTGGCCGAGAAGCTGGTGATGCCGCTGGAGAAGGTCCGCAAGGTCCTGAAGATCGCCAAGGAGCCGATCAGCCTCGAAACCCCGATCGGCGACGAGGAAGACAGCCATCTCGGCGATTTCATCGAGGACAAGAACGCGGTTCAGCCGCTCGACGCCGCGATCCAGGCGAATTTGCGCGAGACCACCACTCGGGTGCTCGCCAGCCTGACGGCGCGCGAGGAACGGGTTCTGCGGATGCGTTTCGGCATCGGCATGAACACCGACCACACCCTGGAAGAGGTCGGCCAGCAATTCTCGGTCACCCGCGAGCGTATCCGCCAGATCGAGGCCAAGGCGCTACGCAAGCTCAAGCACCCCAGCCGGTCGCGCAAGCTCCGGAGCTTCCTGGACTACTAGGAGCGGCTGCCCCTTCGGGGGAAGGTCCGGGTCATGGCGGTCACGAAAACACCTCGTGGCTCTCCAGCCGTTGGCGCATGTCGTCCACCGGCGGCTCGATGCCGATGCCGGGTGCGTCGCCGAGCTGGAAGGCGCCGTCCTTGATGCCGGGTAGCGCCTTGATCACCTCGGTCCTTAGCGGATTGGGGTTGGTATCGACCTCGAGCAATCCCGCGCCGCCCGCTGCCGCCAGGATATGGGCGGAATGCAGCAGCCCGACGCCGCCTGAAAGCCAGTGCGGGCAATAGGTCTTGCCCGCGGCAACACTCTTCCTGGCGATACCGAGACAGCCGTCGACGCCGCCCCATTTGCCGATATCCGGTTGCACATAGTCGAACCAGTCGATGCTCTCCTGGAGCCCGTCGCGATCGAGAATGTTCTCGCCGCCGGCCAACGGAATCGGGCACTCCGCCGCCAGCGTCCACCATTGCTCGGTCGGCGTGGTGGCCACCATCGGCTCCTCGAACCACTCGACCCCCGCCTCGACCAGCATCGGGATCGCCGCCCTTGCCTCTTCGAGGCTCCAGCATTGATTGGCGTCCACGAACAGGCGCTCGTCCGCTCCCATGCCGGCGCGCAGGGCCTGGAGATTTTTCCGGTCGGTATCGGCCCCGAAGCCGACCTTGAGCTTGAAGGCGCGGTATCCCTCGGCCCGGGCGCGTTCGGTCACCTCGACGCAATCGCCAGGGTTCAGACCGCTGCCATAGGCCGGAACCGCGTCCGGCGCGTCGGGATTGAGCAACAAGCGGAGCGGCTTTCCTGCCTTGCGCGCCGCCAGATCCCAAAGCGCCTGATTGGTCGCCGCCAGCACGCCGTTCACCGGCCCGTGCTCGCTCGCCTGCACTTTCAGAATGTGGAACTTGCGGGCTAGTTCCGCGGTGAAGTCACCGGGACTGTCGATCGTGGCGCCGATCAGATGTCCCGGCAGCAGGGTGGCCGCCAGCCTGGCCCGATAGGCGGTGGTGATGATCGGAAAGTTACCCCAGATCTCTCCCCAGCCATGCGCCCCGTCCACGTCCTCGATCCGGATCAGCGCAGTCGCCCGGGCCGGGATCGAGCCGAAGGAGGTAACGACGGGATTGGCGATCTCGGCGCGAAAGGCGAGGATCTCTAGCTTGGCGATTGGCGTGGGGGTGACCATCACGGGGGATCCTATTCCTGTCGGCGGCGCGAGCAGCTATTTGGTTTTTATGCCCGCGATATTGTCGGATCGGCGAATTCAAGGCAACGTGGCGCCTGAACTGATAAGCGCGCGCCCTGATGGTCCCCGCGCTTTGATCGGGAGAGACGGAAATGCATGATTTGGTCATTCGAGGCGGTTCCATCATCGACGGGACCGGCGCGCCGCAAGAGACCGGCGATATCGCCATTGATGATGGCGTGCTGACGGAGGTCGGCGGAAAGGTCGGTCCCGGCAAGCGCGAGATTAAGGCCGATGGGCTGCTGGTCACGCCGGGCTGGTGCGATATCCACACCCACTATGACGGCCAGGCGACCTGGGACCCGGAGCTGGCTTCGTCCTCCTGGAACGGGTCGACGACGATCCTGTTCGGCAATTGCGGCGTCGGCTTCGCCCCGGTGCGCGGCGAGCATCACGAGGCGCTGATCGATCTCATGGAGGGGGTCGAGGATATTCCCGGCATCGCGCTCGCGGAAGGGCTGGCCTGGGATTGGGAGAGTTTTCCGGAATATCTCGACGCGCTTGAGCGCCAGGAGCGGGTCATCGATGTCGGCGCCCAGATGCCGCATCACGCGCTTCGGGTCTATGTGATGGGCGAACGCGCGATCCGTCACGAGGCGGCAACGGCCGAGGATATCGAAACCATGGCGCGCCTGACCGAAGAGGCGTTGCGCGCCGGCGCCTTCGGCTTCACCACCTCGCGCACGGATCAGCACAAGACGACCTCCGGCGCGTTGGTGCCGGGGCGCTATTCCGAGACAGACGAGCTGATCGGCATCGGCAAGGCCTTGGGCCGGGCCGGCTCCGGCGCCTTCGGCATGATTTCGGACTTTGACGACGAGGCCGCCGAGTTCGAGTGGATGACCAAGCTCGGCGCCGAGATCAACCGTCCGCTCTGGTTCCTGCTGACCGACCGGGCCTATGACCCGGGGCGCTGGCGGCGTTTGCTGTCCGGGGCCAAGTCGGCCAAGCAGTCCGGCGCCTCGATCATCGCCCAGGTGGCGGGCCGTCAGGTCGGGCTGGTACTGGGTCTCACGACGTCGCTGACACCGTTCTCGGTGCGCGAATCCTTCAAGGCGCTGGAGCATCTCGCACCGGCGGAAAAACTGGCCCGTCTGCGTGACCCGGAAATGAAGCGGAAGATCCTCGGCGAGGAGGTGTCCGAGGAACTTCTCGAGATCCTGCCGCCGCTAAGCCGGGCGATCACGACGCGCTGGGATCGGATGTATCCGCTGGGAGATCCGCCGAATTACGAGCCCTCGCCGGATCAATCCGTCGCCGCGCTGGCGGAGCGCGAGGGCAAGTCGCCGGAAGAGTTCGCCTATGACTATCTCACCGGCGGCGACGGCACCCGGATGTTCCAGTTCCCCTCGACCAACTACGTGACCGGCGACCACGGCCCGGTGCGCGAGATGCTGACCGATCCGCAGACCTTGCTGGGACTGAGTGACGGCGGCGCGCATTGCGGGGTGATCTGCGACGCCACGGTGCCGAGCTTCATGCTGACCCACTGGGCGCGAGACCGGACCCGGGGTGAACGGCTGCCGCTGGAGTGGATCGTCAAGCGCCAGACCAGTGAAACAGCGGATTTCTTCGGCTTCACGGATCGCGGCCGACTGCAACCCGGCAAGAAGGCCGATGTTAACCTGATCGATTTCGAAAACCTGCAACCGCGGGCCCTGGAGATCGTCAACGACCTGCCGGCGGGCGGAAAGCGGCTGATCCAGAAGGTCGACGGCTACGAGGCGACGATTGTCTCCGGCCAGCCGATTTTCGAGCGCGGCGTCGCTACCGGGGCACGTCCCGGCAAATTGGTGCGGGCCGGCCATGGCGGGTAGACGGTCGTGAGGATCGAACCGGCCGATCTCGATTTCACCGGCAAGCGGGTCCTGGTTACCGGCGCGGCCAGCGGGATCGGAGCGGCGATGGCCGAAACCTTTCACGGTCACGGCGCGACCCTGGTGCTCGCGGATCGCAACGCCGCCGGACTAGAGGCCATGGAGCACCGATTGCCGGGCAACCGTTCCATCCCGTTCGATCAGTCGGATCTCGCCTCGATCCAGGCCATGGCCGAGGCGGCGGGGCCGGTGGATGTGTTGCTCAACAACGCGGGCGTGCTTTGGGCCGGGCCCTTCGCCGAAATGCCGATGGAGGAGCTGGACCGGGTCGCGACGATCAATTTCATGGGACCGATGCGGGTGGCGCACGCGGTCGGGCTCGGCATGTTGGATCGCGGCGCCGGGGTGATCGTCAACACTTCCTCGCAACTGGCCTTCCATGGCTCGGCGGAGCGCGCGGTCTATGCCGCGACCAAGGCGGGGGTTGCCCAGTTCACCAAGTCGATCGCGGCGGAATGGGCGCCGCGTGGGGTGCGGGTTGTGGCGATCGCCCCGGGACGGACGCTGACCAATCTCAACCGCTATCTGCTCGAGGATGACGAGAAACGCGCCGAGGCGTTGAAGGGCATTCCCTTGGACCGGCTGGCCGAGGCGCCGGAAATGGCGCGCCTCGCCTTGCTTCTGGCCTCGGATGTCCTGGGCTATATGGTGGGCGAGACGGTGATTTCCGACGGCGGTTATGTGCTGCTTTAGCCGCTTTTGGCGGTATCCGCCGGCGGCTTGAATTCCGGAACCAGCGTCTGAAGCGCCCGCATCGTCGCCTCGGTGTCGCGGCGGCGGGCGTGGTTCTCAAGCTCGGCGAAGGCGACCCGCAGTTTCGCCAGGGCAATCGTCCGTGGGGTCGCGCGGCTTACCATCGGAATCTCGGTCTCGACCAGGGATTCATCGGCGTGAAACAGCGTCTCATGAAGTTTCTCGCCGGGCCGGGGGCCGCTGAACGCGATCTTGATATCGCTGTCCGGCGCGAGACCCGAGAGGCGGATCATCTGGCGCGCGAGGTCGAGGATGCGCACCGGCTCTCCCATGTCGAGCACGCAGATCCCGCCGGCATCCAGTTTTCCGCTCATGGCGGCGGATTGCAGCACCAGCGAGACCGCCTCGCGCACGGTCATGAAATAGCGGGTCATTTCCGGATGGGTCACGGTGACCGGGCCGCCCTTGGCGATCTGCCGCTGGAACAGCGGAATGACGGAGCCGGTTGAGCCCAGGACATTGCCGAACCGCACGGCGACGAAGCGGGTGGCGCCGTTTGCCCCGCCGTCGATATCCAGGGCCTGACAATAGGCCTCGGCGAGCCGTTTGGTCGCGCCCATGACATTCGAGGGATCGACCGCCTTGTCCGTAGAAATCAGCAACACGGTTCCGACACCCACCCGGGCAGACGCCTCCGCCACGTTGCGGGTGCCGATGGCGTTGGTGAGGATGCCGTCCAGCGGATTGCCCTCGACCAGAGGCACATGCTTCAAGGCGGCGGCGTGCAACACCAGATCGGGACGGAAGAACTCGAGGACCTGATCAATCCGCGCGGCGTCCCTGACGTCGCCGAGTAGCGCGTGGCGCGGCAACTCCGGGTAACCTTCGCCGATTTCCAAGTCAATCTGGTAGAGCTGATATTCCGAGGCATCCAGCAGCGCGATCTCCGACGGCGCCAGACCCGCGACCTGCCGGGAAAGCTCGCCGCCGATGGTGCCGCCGGCGCCGGTGATCAACACTTTACGGCCGGTTATCAGCGCCCGGACCGGGGCGATGTCGAGCACCGTCTGACTGCGCCCCAGCACATCCTCGACATCGATGGGACGCGGCGCCAGGTCGAACGAGCCGCTCTCGGCCTTGTCGAACGCGGTCAGCCGAGGCATGCGGGCAACGGAAAGCCCCAGGGAGTCGGCGGTCTCCGAGATCCTCGCCACCACGGACCCGTCGATTTCCCGACGGGTGATGATAATGCGTTGCGGCGCGAGATTTTGCGCGCGCAAGGACTTGGCCACGGTCTCTAGATCGTCCAGATCTCCGAGAACTCGAACACCCCGGATATTACGGCCGACCCGGCTTCCGCGGTCATCGACGATGCCGACGACACGGTAGGGCGCGTCGCGACCCCGGGACATCTCGCGAATGAACAGATCCGCCCCATCGCCGGCGCCAATGAGCAGTACCGGCACGCGGGCATGGGCGTTGCGCTCCAGCAGGGTCGCGAGCTCTCCTTCCTTGAAAAAGCGATAGAGAAAGCGCGGCCCCGCTAGCAGACCGGTCAGGACGATGATTTCGATGATCAGGAAGGAGCGGGGGAAATCCGCGAGCCGGTTGTAGACGAATTGGCAGGCCACGAAGAGCACCACGGTCAACACCACGGCTTGGACGATCCGCCCGAGATCGCCGACCGACGCGTAGCGCCAGATCGTGCGATGCAGACGCATCCAGGCGAACACCGCCGCCGCCACCAGGGTGAAGATAAGCAGGCCGTTCAGGACCACGTCGCGTGGCCAGATGAACAGCTCGCTCCCCAAGCGTAGATACAATGCCAGCAGGAAGGAAACCGCGGCCATCGCGACATCGTGCAAGTAGCTGAACGCCACGCGTTTGAGACCGTGTATTGTCAAGACGAACGCTCTCCGACTCGAATGCCCGATGGGGTTGGAGGCGCGGAGAATATCACAGTTAAGCCGATCATCCTTGCTCGCCCCTATTGTTCATCGTCAAGCGGTCTCGCCAGGGTTTGTCGCAAGCCCTCGCGCGTCGAGAGGCTTGGCCGCCATCCCAAGGTCTCCGTGATGCCGGTATCCTCGATCGCCAGGGATCCGTAGAGGCGTCGCGCGATACCCGGGGCGATCACCGAAGAGACCCCTCTGATGAGCCCAAACGGGTCGGGCATCAAGGTTCCGGACTTGCCGAGGGCCTCCAGAATGAAGCGGCATAGCTGGCTGGTGCTGACCGGCGCGCCGTCGTGAAGCAGGAAAAGTCGGTTCTCGGTGCTCGCGTCTTCGAGGCAGCGCGTCAGGGCCGATACAAGGTTTTCCACGTGGATCAGGGAGCGTTGATTGTCGATCCCGCCCAGGGGGACCAGCCATCCGGGAAGCGTCCGGAAGAGCTTTACCAACAGGTGGACATTGCCGAGCCCGCCGGGACCGTAGACCGCCGCGGGTCTGGCGATGGTGACGGCAAGGCCGATCTCCGCCGAGATTCCGGCCAATCCGCGCTCGGTCGCCAGCTTGGCCTCGCCATAATCATCTTGAGGCGCGGGCACGCTAGTCGGCCCGAAAGATGTGTCGGTTGTCGTCTCGCCATTGACCTTGATCGTGCTGACGAAGACCAAGCGTTTTACCCTTTGCTTGGAACTTCCCGCCACGCGGGCGAGCGCCAGGACATCGTCCTTCATCCGGCTATAGGCCGCGACCCGTTCCGGTCCCGGTGAACCGGACGGCGATGCGAGGTGAATGACTCCGTCGATATCGGTAAGCAGGCGCTCCCAGTCGGTTCCGCCGCCCGCGTTTTCCATGTGGCTGACGGTGGTCGCGCCGGCCAATTTGGTGATGGATTTGCGTCGGACGATCGCGGTGACGTTGTGACCGGCGGCGGCGAGGGCGTGACAGAGATGACGGCCGATAAAGCCGCTGGCCCCGATGACGGCGACCCGCACTATTCGGCCTCAGCCGGTTGCCCTGGCGCGCGCCAGGGTTCCGCCATCCGGGCCAACAGCGCCAGGACGATGATCGCGGCCACGGCAAGCGCCATTGCCGGTCGGGTTGGCGCGATCAGCCAGGCGGTGACCACGAGGCCGGTATTGGCAGTGATGATCCATCGGCAGACCGTGGCGTGCCCGACACCGCGAATGACGGCTTTCTGGTAGAAGTGTTGGCGATGGGCTTGAAGAATGTTCTCTTTCTTTAACAGCCGGCACACGAGCGTGATCGAGGCGTCCGCCAGATAGTAGGCCGGCAGGATCAACCATGCGATCTGGTGGCCCGAGATGTCAGCTCCGGCACCGCTGTCGTCGGGAGCGGCGGTGATGAGGAGCCAGCCGATAAGATACCCCATCGGGATGCTGCCGACATCGCCCATGAAGATCCTGGCCGGCCGCCAATTCCAGACGAGAAAGCCAAGCGCGGCGGCGGTAAGCGCCAAGGCCGGGTCAAGGACCGCCGGCGCCGTCAGGCCGAGCGCCGCGAGTCCCGCGAGACCGACCCCCACGGCGGCGATTTCAACACCGGAGATACCGTCTATGCCGTCCATGAAGTTGAACAGATTTATGAACCATATCCAGAGAAACCCAGTCGCCGCGATGTCCAGGGCGGCTGGGAAAATCGCTTGGAACAGGCCGCCGCCGTCCGACACGAACCAAAGGCCCGGCGCGACCGCCACGATTTGGGCCGCCAGCCGCGGCAAGGCTCCGAGACCGCGCAGATCATCGATGAAACAGACGGCGCCGAGCATCACCGCGGCCGAGAGGACCGTGATATCGGACGCCCCGATACCGTCGGAAAGCCCAAGCCCGATCAGCCAGGCCACGACCACCGCCCCTAGGACCGCGATGCCGCCACCTCGTGGGGTCGGCACCTCGTGACTACTTCTCTCGTTGGGTCGGTCGAGTATCTGGCGCTTTGTCAGGTACCGCGTGAGAAAATAGGTTCCCAGCGTCGACGCGAGAAACCCGACCGCCGTGACGATCAGCAGCCGAATGGGCTCCATGATGAGGGCATCACTAGTCATGTCGGGTGTCTCGAATGCGTCACGATGGGGGCTTTGGTCTCCGCCATGTTCTCGCGCCCTCTAATCCTTGGCGCTCGCGCGGGCTTCCTCGCGGCGCAGGGCCCATCTTACTGTGATTTCACCGGTTTCGCGAACCCGGTCGAGCGGCGCGGTGATCACCACTTGTTCGCATCGCTGACGTTTGTCCGAGCCGAAGTAAACGCTTTCATTGATGTCCAGTCCGCTATCGGTCCGCATCCGCCATACCCCGCCGCTCGGCGGTCGCAGCAGGGCCGACGCGCCGCGCTGAACCACGGAGGCGCGAACCCTCGGATGCAGATGAAAACGCAGTGTCGCGACCTTGGGTAGCGCGCCGGGGTCACCGGTATAGATTAGTTTGTCCTCGCCTCTCAGATCATCTCCCGATGGGGAAAGATAAAGACGGCGGCTGTGCAGCAGGCCGAACCGCGCTTGATAGCCGTCATGCTTGGCTTCGATAAGGTTCGCGCCGTCCTCGCGATGGCGCTTGACCTCGATGGTCATCGCTCGGCCACCGACCTTGCCGTCACCGCTGATTTCGACCGCGTTGTGATCATCGATCATCAGCATCGAGTGCGCCGCCGAGGCGCGCAGTGGTCCGCTCCAGCGGGGATCGCCGATGCTGGTCCCGCAATTGACGATTAGGCGCTGCTTTCCGGCGCTCATCTCGAAGGCCAGCGGGCTTGCATGCGCGCTGTTCTCGGCCTGGCTGGTCGCGCCGGTATCGATGATGACGCAGGTTCTGCCGCCGGTCAGGCGTTGAAACCCGGTGTCGCCCGCGTCGGTGGTGGTCTTGAGACGTGATTCCGATCGCGCGAGTATGGTTTCCAATAAACCCGACCGGGTCTCGGTGCTCTGATTGAACAAGGCTAACCTTCCATCTCCGTGGCGCCAGAGGCGGAGCATCGAGGTCATGCGGTCGATGGCGTTGTCGAGATCGACGGAGGGCTCGCGCCCGGCGGCGCGCAAGGCGGTTCGTATGTCGATCAAGGACATGAGCGCGTCGCGATGGCGCGCCGGAGAGCGCGAGACATGCCCACCGTCGGGATTGATCCGAGCGTTGATTTCCTCCAGCAACGCCTGCTCCGCCTGGTCCAAGACGGCGCCAGTGCCCGTGGCGACCGCCGCGACAACCAGACCGTTTATCGCTCGAAGCCCGCGGATGCCGGGTGGCGCGGCATTGAAGTCACGGGCAAGGTGACGGAACTGGCGCGAAATGCTGGCGAGCACACGCTCCCGAAAGGCATCTTCCGCCGACTCGCAAAAGATCTCGTAAGTGCCGAACCAAAGAGCGATCCTGGAGCCGAGAATGTCAGGTCGCCAGGTCAGCGGATGCCACTGGTCATGCCGGTCGATCCAGCTTGAGACGAGTGCTCGCGCGGTACCTCGCGCGGCTTCGCCGCCGAGGTCTCGAAGATCCCGCAGCCAGGAAAAACCATGCAGATACTCGACATGGACGGCGGTGGACGGGAGTTCCGACCAGGCATTCTCGGTCTTCGCGACCAATACACCGGATGAGATGATGCTCCCATCCACGATCGCCCGACCGATTTCCGGCTCGCCCGGCCAGGCATCGGTCGTGGAGGTGGTGATTTCGCCGAGGCGGTTCTTGTCCAGGAACCACCTGGAAATCGGCGAGCGGAAATACAGTTCGCGGAACGACCGGAACGGACCGCGCGCCGCCATTCTCAGGGGCGCCTCAAGCGCGCGATGTTTTTCGCGTAGGAATTTTCCTCGCCGCGAAACACCGCCGTTCCCGCCACCAGCACATCGGCGCCCGCGTCGATCGCCCGCCGAGCCGTCTCCGGTTTGATCCCGCCATCCACCGAAAGATCGATATTCAGGCCACGCTTTTCGATCCGTTCCCGCGTGGCGGTGATCTTGGCGAGCTGGCTGTCGATGAAGGCCTGACCGCCGAAGCCGGGATTGACCGTCATCACAAGCACCAGATCGAGCAGATCTAGTACGTTGTCCAGGGCCTCGACCGGGGTGCCGGGATTGAGCGCGATCCCGGCCTTTTTGCCGGCTTTCCTGATCTGCTGCAGGGTGCCGTGGACATGGGCGCCCGCTTCGGGATGCACCGTGATTATATCGGCGCCGGCGGCGACGAAATCGCCGATATACGGGTCGACCGGGCCGATCATCAGATGCACGTCGAAAGGCAGGTCGCTATGCGGTCGCATGGCCTTGATCACATCGGGACCGAAGGACAGGTTCGGCACGAAATGGCCGTCCATGACATCGAGATGAATATAGTCGGCGCCGGCCTCGGTCACCGCGCGGATCTCGTCGCCCAGGCACGCGAAGTCGGCGGCGAGCATCGAGGGGGAGATTCGAATTGGCTGTTGCATGGCATGTGCAGGTATCAGGTTGCGCTCGAGCTCGCAAGCGCGGGATTGGCGAAATCGGCGGCGGTTACGCGCGGATCAGCCGAGCCGCGAAAAAACCGTCGAGGCCGCCGCGCTCGGCGAGATGAAACGGAAAACTTCTAAAGTCTCCAACGTCATTGACGCATATTTCCAGGCCGGGGAGATCCTTGGGGCCGAGTGGCGCGCGCTCCAGCGATTTGTCGGCGGCGAGAAAGGCCTCGATTCGCCGCTCTCCCTCCTCGGGCTGCAGCGAACAGGTACAGAAAACCAACACACCGCCAGGCTTCACCATCGCCGCGGCATTGCCGAGCAGGCGATCCTGAAGCGCGGTGAGCTTGGGCAGATCCTCGGGGCTTTTGGAATGCAGGATGTCCGGGTGCCGGCGGATTGTGCCGGTCGAGGTGCAGGGCGGGTCGAGCAGCACCGCGTCGAACAGCGCGTCCGGTTGCCAGGTCGCCGCGTCCGCGACCAGGGTTTCGGCGTCCAGGCGCAATCGCGCGAGGTTCCGGCGTAGACGGCCGAGACGCGGCTCCGAGCGATCGACGGCGGTTACCCGTGCACCGGCGGCCGCGAGTTGCGCGGTTTTTCCGCCTGGCGCGGCGCACAGTTCCAGCACCCGCTTGTCCTTGATGTCGCCGAGCAGTTGGACCGGGAGCGCGGCGGCGGCATCCTGCACCCACCATGCGCCCTCCGCGAAACCCGGCATCGCGTCCACCGGGCCATTGAAGCCGCGTCTGAGCGAGCCGGTGGGCAATACCGTGGCGCCGAGTTTTTTCGCCTCTCCCTCTGGATCCGACTTGACCGAGATATCAAGCGACGGTTCGCGCAAGGACGCACCGGCGATGCGTTCGGCGATATCGCGGCCAAATCCCTCGGTCCAGGCGGTCAGCATCCATTCCGGGACGTTCCTGGTTTCCGGAACCTCGGCCAGCATCGTCTTGCCGTCGCGGGACAGGCGGCGCAGCACCGCGTTGGTCAGGCCCTTGAACTTGGCCAGCTTGCGGGTCTCCACCAGGGTTACCGCGCTGTCCACGCTGGCATGTGGCGCGACGCCGAGGAACAGCATCTCCGCCGTCGCCATGCGCAGGATGTCGCGAACCGCCTCGCCGGCCTTGGGCAGGGGCTTTTCCAGACAGAGATCGATCAGCGCGTCGAGCTGGCCCAGCCGCCGCAGGGTGGTCGCCGCGATAAGCCGCGCGAACCCCCGGTCGCGGGGCGGCAGACGCCGAAATCCGTCATGGATCGCCATGGCGTCGTCGAAGGATTTGCGCCGCGCCAGGACCGATCGCAACAGATCGAAAGCAACGCTACGGGCGGCGGATACGTCGGAGGAATTGCTCATCCGGCACCGATACGCGCGACTGGGGCGGCGAGGCAAGCGATATTCGCCGGGGCAGATGAAAAAATCCGTGCGGCATTGCAAGGCCGGTCAACGGTTGCGCGGGCTGGGGATCGTGGCCATATTTGAACGATGAGCGAACGACCCCGAAGTTTCAATCAGACCAAGGTCCGCGACGTATCCGGCCAGTCACCCGCCGCGCGCGAGGAGCGTGTCGCTCAAGCGCCGGCGTCCCCGGTTGAGGTCGCGGCGAGGCTGGACCCCCGCGCATCGGCGGAAAATCTGCCCAAGGAACTGGGCGGCCCCAAGGGACCGGAGCCGACGCGGTTCGGTGATTGGGAACACAACGGTCGCTGCACCGATTTTTAAGTGACCAGGAGGATAAATCGTGACGACTCACGTGCCGGCGGGCGGGAATTCCCTGAACCCATACATATTCGTGAAGGACGCGCGCGAAGCCATCGCCTGGTATGTTGAAAACTTGAACGCGGATGAAGGTTTCCTCATGCCTGGCCCTGGCGGCGAGGGCGTGATGCACGCCGAAATCAAGCTTGGTGAATGCACGTTGATGCTCGGCGACGCCAATAGCGAGTGGGGGACGTCGGCGCCAGGTGAAGGGCACTCGAGCAACCATCTCATGGTCTATGTTCCGGATGTTGACACCACGATGTCGTCCTGTCTTCGTGGCGGCGCGCGCGAACTCGCCCCGGTCATGGACATGTTCTGGGGAGACAGAGTCGGCAAGATCCAGGACCCATTCGGCCATGTCTGGATCATCGCCACTCATGTCGAGGATGTGTCGGAAGCGGAAGTCGCCGAGCGCGCGAAGCAGGCGTTTGGCGGGTAAGCCCGAAACCTGCCCGCCAAAGCGCCTCGTTATTAGAACAGCCCCTCGATCCTGCCGTCTTCGTTGAGCGCGATCTTCGTGGCCGCCGGCACCCTGGGCAGGCCCGGCATGGTCATGATCTCGCCCGCGATGGCGACGACGAACTCGGCGCCGTTCGACAGCCGGACCTCGCGGATCGAAAGCTCGTGACCGGTCGGCGCGCCCTTGGCGTTCGGATCGGTCGAGAAGCTGTACTGGGTTTTGGCGATACAGATCGGCAGATGGCCGAGACCCATGTCCTCCCAGGTCTTGAGCTGCCTCTTCACCGAGTCCGGCGCGACCGCGTCATCGGCGTGATAGATCGTCTTGGCGATGGCCTGGATCTTCGCGAAGAGCGGCAGGTCATCGTCGTAGATCGGCTTGAAGTCGGCGGTGCCGCCATCGGCCAGTTCCTTGACCTTGCGGGCAAGGTCCTCGGCCCCGGCACCGCCCTCGGCCCAATGGGTGCAGGTGATCGCCTCGACCCCGTGCGGGGCCAGTGTCTCGCGCACCGCCTCGACCTCGGCGTCGGTATCGCCGGAGAACCGGTTGAGCGCGACGACGACCGGCACGCCGAATTTCTGGGTGTTGGTCACGTGCCGCTCGATGTTCACGACGCCGCGGCGCACCGCCTCGACATTCTCCTCGCCGAGATCATCACGGGCCACGCCGCCATGCATCTTCAGCGCGCGCACGGTGCCGACGACCACCGCGACCGCCGGCTTCAGGCCGGCCTTGCGGCATTTGATGTCGAAGAATTTCTCGGCTCCGAGATCGGCGCCGAATCCCGCCTCGGTGACCACGTAATCCGCGAGTTTCAGGCCGACCTTGGTCGCCATCACCGAGTTGCAGCCATGCGCGATATTGGCGAAGGGGCCGCCATGGATGAAGGCCGGATTGTTTTCCAGGGTCTGGACCAGGTTCGGGGCCAGTGCGTCCTTCAGCAGCACCGTCATCGCGCCGTCGGCCTCCAAATCCCGGGCGTGGACCGGTTTGCGATCACGGGTATAGCCGACAATGATGTTGCCGAGACGGCGGCGCATGTCCTCGAGACTGGTGGCGAGGCAGAAGATCGCCATGATCTCGGAGGCGACGACGATGTCGAAGCCGTCCTGGCGCGGGAAGCCGTTGGCGACGCCGCCCAGCGAGCCGGTGATCTGACGCAACGAGCGGTCGTTCATGTCCATGGCCCGGCGCCAGCTGATCCGACGGGAGTCGAGGCCGAGCGAGTTGCCCCAATAAATATGGTTGTCGACCATGGCCGCGAGCAGGTTGTTCGCCGCCGCGATGGCGTGAAAATCGCCGGTGAAGTGAAGGTTGATGTCCTCCATCGGCACGACCTGGGCGTAGCCGCCGCCCGCCGCGCCGCCCTTGATGCCGAAGCAGGGGCCGAGGCTCGGCTCGCGCAAGGCCATGATCGCCTTGTGGCCGAGCCGGTTCAGCGCGTCGCCCAAGCCGACGGAGGTTGTCGTCTTGCCCTCGCCGGCGGGGGTCGGGTTAATGCCGGTCACCAGGATCAGCTTGCCGTCGGGGCGGTCCTTCAGGGAGTCGATATACTCCATCGAAACCTTAGCCTTGTAGTGGCCATAAGGTTCAAGCGATGTCGCGGGGATGCCGAGACCCTCGCCGACTTCGAGAATCGGTTTCATTTTCGCTTCGCGGGCGATTTCGATATCGGAACCCACCATGACCAGTCCTCCCTGGATTTACCTTTGATTCTTGACCGAACGGCGCCGGGTGACGATTGCCCCGGTGATGATCGCGGGCCAAGGATGATTGCGTGGACAGTGTCGCGAATGTCCTCGCCGCATTCTCTCGTTTTCGACACGGATTCGCCAGCACGCGCCTTGCGCATCGTGAAAAAAACAGCTGCGTGTTCCGCTGGCGTTCTACCAAAGCGCCTTGGTGAGGTCGCTGAGCGACTGTTTCTGGTTCCCGTCCGCGTCGAAATTCGACGGCGCGAGCCAGGTGGCATGGGCCTCCCTGACGCCCGGCCATTCCTCGTCGGTGATCGAGAACCAGGCGGTATCGCGGCTGCGCCCCTTGACGATTAGGTGGTTGAGAAACTCACCCTCGAAGCGGAATCCCAATCTGAGCGCCGCCGAGCGCGACGGGTTGTTGAAGGCGTTGCACTTCCACTCCAGACGCCGATAGCCGAGCGTGTCCATCACGTGGTGCATCATCAGGGACAGCACCTCCGTGGTGCGCGGCCCCCTTTGCCAGGCGCGCCCGAACCAGATATTGCCGATCTCCGCGACGCCAAAATTCTGGCGGATCTCCATGAAGCTTCCCATGCCGCCAAGCTTGCCGGTCGCGTTGTCGCGATAGCCGACATAGACCGCGTCCTTGGCCTGGGCGACGGAGCCGAGCCAGGGGCGCATATCCTCGGCGCTGGAGAAGGGGCCGTAGGCGAGATAGTCCCAGATCCGCTCCGGCGCCTCGCCCTCGATACCGGCCTGGTATAGGTCGGCGAGATCGCGATCCGCGTTTATAGGGTCGAAGCCGACGAGCCGGCCCTTGGCCGTCGCGCCCGCGAACCCATCCCACTGGGTCTTCGTGACCTCGACATTCCCGATCGCGCGCCGTCCGGCGGCGCTGGCCCGTTCATTTTCCGATGGCATGACGTGACTCCCTAGGCCGTCGCGACGCCCGCGACGGATGAGTGGATATGGGCGCCGCCGACTATAGCGCCATCCGCGCCGATGGCTATACCGGACGGCACCGCGTAGATGGATGGCGCCGCGGTCGGCGACCACGGGCGCGACGGCGCGACCGCGTTCAGGGCCGCCGCGGTCGCCTCGTCCAGGCGCCCGTCATGGGTGATCCGGTCCACCAGGCTGATATCGATGCGGGGCTGGGCGAGCGCGGTTTCCAGATCCATCCCGAAATCATTGACGAAGGAGGCGAGTTGGAAGACCGCCGGCATGATCCGCCGTCCCCCCGACGCGCCGAAGCCGAAGCGGGGCCGCCCGTTCTCGGTCGCGATCATCGGGCACATGTTGGATAGCGGACGCTGGCCCGGCGCGATGGAGTTGGGGCGTCCCGGGCGCGGATCGAACCAGTTGATACCGTTATTCATCAACACCCCACTGGTCGGCAGGACGACGCGCGAGCCGAAACGGGAGAGCAGGGTGGTGGTCATCATCACCATGTTGCCCTCGGCGTCGGCGGCGCTGATATGGGTGGTACAGCTGCGGTCGCCCATGTCACCGGCATGGCCCATGGTCTCCAGCCGCCGCTCATAGGACGCGATCAGTGCCCGGGCATGGGCGGCATAGGCCTCGGCGCCAGGCGCGGCGCCCGAGAAAGTCGGCAGTCGCGAGAGCGCGTCGGCGAAGGTCGGCCCGGCGGTCAACCCGCCCGCGAGATTGTAGACCGCGTCCCCGCGGGTGACGGTGAGCGGGTCGACGATCCGCGCGGCGTAGCCGGCGAGATCGGCCTCGGACAGGGTGCCGCCCGCGGCCTGTGTGTCGGCGGCGATCGAACCCGCGATCGGGCCCTCGTAGAACGCCCTCGGTCCCTTGGACGCGATCTCCTTGAGGGTATTGGAGAGATTCCCGAGCGGAAGATGATTCGGGTCCACGTCCGCCGCCATGACCGGCACCAGGCCGCTTGGCAGCCAGACCGCCTTCGATCCCGGATAGCGACCCAGCAGGCCGGCCTCGGAGGCCACGTTGAGGGTCGTCCACCAGGTGACCCTATGCCCGCGCTCGGCCAAACCGATCGCCGGCGCGACCAGATCCGCCCAACTCTTGCGCCCAAAGCTTTCCGCCGCCAGGGCATAGCCCGCGACCGAGCCCGGAACCGCGATCGACTTGGCGCCGTGGAAGTTCACGTCGCCTTCTACCGCCGGCCAGCCGAACAGATCCGCTCCCGTCGCGCCGGTAAGGGGATAGTCGGCGGGGTTGAGGCCCGCCGGGGCGATCATGCCGAAATCGACCACGCGGACGCGTTTCTCGGCGGCGAGATAGACGACCATGAACCCGCCGCCGCCAAGCCCGCTCATCCAGGGCTCGGTGACGGTCAGCGCGAGAGCGGTCGCGACCGCGCCGTCAATCGCGTTACCGCCGGCGTCGATCATCGCCGCACCTACCCGGGCCGCCTCGATTTCCTGGGAAACGACGACGCCCTTGGCGCCGCGCGCGACGGGTTTCGCGACATTCCAGGTCTCGAAAGGGGTGTTGGTGGGTGGCGTGATGGTCATGATCTTGTCCTTGTGATGGATAACGGCTTTTTCCGGCGGGCGGCACGTCCTATCCTTGGCGGCATGAGAGCGGACACCCAGCCCCACCCGACGTCAAGATCGAATTTGCCGGCAACCCTCCGCATGCTGGTTCTATCGGCGTTTCTATTTCTCGGCGTTGCGGAAACAGCGCGCGGTCAACAGACCGGATCGGACAACCCGGACGAAGGCGGGCTCGAGAAAGTCCTCGGCCCCGATGGCGAGGAAATCACCGATGCCGAATGCACAAGGCTGGATGGAGCGACCGCGCCCATTCAACGTCTCGCGCGGCTCTCCGGGGCTATGTCGGTGCGCAACCTGGAGTTCACCTATTTCGGCAAACCGCTATACGCGCTGACCGAAAAGGATTTCGCGTTGCTGCGGATTCTGAAACCGTTCTGCGAAGGCACGCCGTCGGAGATCGACAAGGTGATCTTCGATCGCCTGGAGACCCTGGTCAACGAGGCCCGGGACACTCGCGACCGGGCGATCGGGTGGATCAACGAGTCCACCGCGAAACTGGATAAGATGGACCCCAGCCCCGAGGCGATCCGAGAGGTTCATAATCTCTGGACGGAAATGGAGAACCGGCGCTTGGAGATGCTGACCGCGGATCAGCTCTATTTCGCCGATTATCTGACCGAACGACGCAACGAACTTTATGAGGGCAAGCAGGCCAAGCCTAGGGTGCTGATCTCACCCTTCGACCCGGGCCCGGTGATCCCGCCCGAACAGAAGGAATAGAGGTTCCCACGCGGCGGACCATCCGCCTTCCGCGTTGACTCTCGCGCCGAGTGGGCGTATCGGGCACTCATGTTCGATCTAGCGCCACCCATACCGCGACTTATGCGATCGCGTCACGTCACGATCGAGGCCTTGTAGCCTCAAGGACGCGAATGGCGGCTTGCCGTCTTGCATGGAAACCAAGATCGATCGGCCGCTCAGGCCAAAAGAGCAAAATCATGACATCCCCGGATACCTCGGCTCATGGCGAGCCCGCTGGAAACGCTTCCTGGAGCGGTGAGTTCCGCGCCACCCTGACCCTGGCCTGGCCCCTTGTGTTGAGCCAGTTGGCGACCGTGGCCATGTCGACGACCGACGTCGTCATGATGGGTTGGCTCGGCCCGGTGCCCCTGGCGGCGGGTACCCTCGGTAGCAGTGTGATCTTTCCGTTGGTGTTTTTCGGTATCGGGACCTTGACCGCGGTAGCGGCCATGTGCGCCCAGGAGCTCGGCGCGCGGCGCTATCGCGGGGTGCGCCGAACCGTGCGCCAGGGCCTGTGGATCTCGGCGGCGATGACGGTGCCGTTCACGGTGGTGATCTGGAATGGTCGGGATTTGCTGCTGCTGATGAATCAGGATCCGGAGATCGCCGCGCTCGCCGAGGACTATATGCGCGCGGCTGTCTGGTTGTTGTTTCCGAGTTTCGCCTTCATTGTCCTGCGGAACTTCATCTCGGCCCACGGCCGCCCGCGCGCCGCGCTGGTGGCGACGCTGTGCGCGATCGTGGTGAACGGCTTCGCCGACTATGCGCTGATGTTCGGCAAATTCGGGTTTCCCAGATGGGAGCTCTTCGGCGCCGGGCTGGCCACCACGGTCATGCATTTCTTCATGGCGGCTTTCCTGCTCGGCTTTGTGCTGCGTGACCGCCGTTTCAAGCGCTATTGGGTCTTGGCGCGGTTCTGGAGGTCCGACTGGCCACGGTTTTTCGAGCTGCTCAAGGTCGGCGTTCCGTCCGGTTTCATGACCCTGGCCGAGGCTGGGCTGTTCGCCATCGCGGCATTTCTGATCGGCCAGTTCGGCGCCGCGCCGCTCGCCGGGCACGCGGTCGCGCTGCAATGCTCGGCGGTGACCTTCATGATCCCGCTCGGCATCAGCCAGGCGGCGACGGTGCGCGTCGGTCTGGCCTGGGGACGGGGCGACCAGGACGCCATCGGCAAGGCCGGGTATTCGGCAATCGCTCTCGGCGTGCTGGTCATGGTACCGGCGGCGACGGTGTTCTGGGTCTTCGGGCGAACCCTGTCGGGTTTCTATCTCGATCTCGATGATCCGAGTCACGCGCCGGCGATCGGCTTCGCGGTCAGTTATCTGGCCGTCGCGGCGGTGTTCCAACTGGTGGATGGCGGTCAGGCGATCGCCGCCGGGGCCTTGCGCGGCCTTAACGATACGCGGGTGCCGATGATGCTGGCGATGGTCTGCTATCTCGGTCTCGGTTTCGGCTCGGCGGGAATCCTGGCCTTTGAGTTCGATTTCCAGGGTGTCGGCGTCTGGAGCGGTCTGGCCATAGGTCTGGCGGCGGCCTGCGTCGCGCTGGTCTGGCGTTTCGCCAGACGCCAAGGCCTCGGCTTGACGCGCCCTGGACGCGTGCTCGGCTGACCGGCCAGGGTGGTCAGGCGGCGTGGCTTTTCGCGATCTTCAACGCGATATGGCCGCCCGCGGTGATCGGCGGATAGCGCGGGTTCTCTCCGGGAGCGAGGCAGGTTTCGATGCACTTGATCTCGGCATCGAAATTCGGGTGCGCGAAAAAGCCGATCGACTGGCGCCGCGACTCCCAGGCGCCGAGACGGTCCGGGTTGACCACTCGGTGCAAGGTCGACTTCCAGCGATCATTGGTCCATCGCGCCATCATGTCGCCGAGATTGACCACCAGGGCGCCTTGGGGAGGCATGACCGGCACCCACGCGCCGCGTGGCGAGAGCGCCTCCAACCCGCCGGTCGCGTCGGTCATCGCCAGGATGGTGAAGGCGCCGAAATCCGTATGCGCGCCGGTGCGGAGCTGACCCGTGCGGGGCGGCTCGGAAAGCGGCGGGTAGTGGTGCGAGCTCAGAATGCTGAAATGGCGATCCATCTTGTCCGCGAAATCATTCTCCGCCAGACCAAGGGCGACGGCGAAAATTCGGAGCAGATCCGAGGACAGGCGCTCATAGGCACGGTAGAGCGCCGTCAGCGCCGGACTGAACGTCGCGGGCCGGTCGGGATAGATGTTCTCGGCATAGGCCGTCGCCGCCTCGGGCAACCGCTCGTAATGCGCCCGGTGGTCGTCGACCGGCCCCAGGAACACGGTTTCGCGCAGATCCGGCGGCACGGACTTGTCCAGGGTATTGGCCAGCCCGCGCGTCGCGAGCGCGTGATAGCCGCGCTGACGCGCCGGGCCCACTGGATGCCACTGGTCCTTGTCGCGCTGATCCTGGTCAAAGAAGTCCCGCGACGCGCTGAACGCCGCTTCAATGACCGGCTCCGGGATACCGTGGCCGGAGACGACAAGGAAGCCGATCTCCTCGCAGATCCGGGCGACCGCGCGGGCAACGGCTTGCTTGTAGGCCCGATCGCCGGCGAGGAACGGCGCGAGGTCGATTACGGGAATGCCGTCGGTGATCGTGTTGTCCGCCGTCAAAGCGTCTCTCCCCGCGATATTCAAGTGATGTCGGATAGGCCCTCGGCGACGATACGCTCATACGGCATGTCACGGCTGATCAGGCCGCCGGAGATCAGCGCCGCCTTGAGCCGCACCACCGGGGTCGGCGGCAGCGCCGTGGTCCGCGCCCACACGCTCGTGTCGCGATAGCGGTTGATGATCCGAACCAACGCATCCGTGGCCAATTCGGGAAAATACCCGGACACCCGCTCCGCGATGGAGGCGGCGGTATCGGCGAACAGCGTGGTCTGGGTCTTGGCCATGGCGCGGGTCATGGCAAGGCAGGTCTCGCGGTTTTCCTCGGCGAAGCGCCGGGTGGTGTAGAAGGTCGTGTAGGCGGTGGCGCCGCGCTCGGCGAAGGCGTGCCAGAGATGGCCGTCTCCCGAGGCCAGCAAATCATCGGCGAAGGGCTCGAAGACCTGGATCACGTCGAGGGTGCCGGCGCGCAAGGCGGCGACGTTCTCGGCCATGGTGCTGTCCGCCACCCGGTTCAGGGTCGCGGGGTCGACGCCGCCGCGTTGCAAATCGTCCTGAAAGCACATCCAGGGGGTCGGCACCTCGCTCACGGTTCCGACCCGCGCGTCCTTGAGATCGGCGAAGCGGAAGCGGGGATTGGGCTCCCGTCCGATCAGGCTGAACGGCTCGCGTCCGACGACCATGCAAAAACACACCAGCGGACAGTTCGGGTCGCGGTCGTGATGCAGCATCACCCGCATCGGCCCGCCCCAGGAGATGTCGGCCTCGCCCTCGAGCAATGCCTCGGCGGTGCGATGGGTGGCCGGAGAGGTCCGGATCTCCACGTCAACGCCCTCGGCCGCGAAGGCCTTGTTGGCGTCGGCGAGATAGTAGGGGATATAGGCCGCCGCCCGCATGTTCTCGTAAAGAATGATTGGTCTGCTCATGACGTGCGCCTCCCGCCCCTGAGATAGGCGGCATTGCCGCCCTCGACATCCGCGACCACCATTTCCTGCGCGTAAGAGCCGGCGGCGGCGTGCTCGGCGCGCTCGCGCCAGGCCGGCGCCGGACCGCCGTCGGTAAAGGCTTCGGCCAGCGGGCGCCCCATGGCGGTTCGCGGTGCCTCCAGCCCCAGGCCATGCAGCATGGTCGGCATGATATCGACGATGCCGGTCGGTGTGTCGTGCACTGTTTCCGTCGTGATCAGGTCGCCGCCGATGACCATCAGGTTGTTAATCTCGGTCCGCTGCAACCCGCCGTGAATGCCGCCGCCGAGCGGGATGTCGGCGTTGTCGGCGTAACAGGTGCCTGGATAGCCCCATTCATTGACCCCGTCCGAGCTCCGCATGGTGTAGTTGATGTCCGGTGATCGCTCGTTGAGAGCATTGATCAGGCCCATGGACAGCGCCCCGCCCCCGCCGTCGCGGGTGAAGGTCAGGCCGCACCACTCCTGCTCCTGGAGGAAGGCCAGGACCTTGGACACCAGGGCCGGGTCGCGGTCGCGCACGGTGATCTGACCCGAGGAGCTGCGCTTGACGGCCACGTCCACGGCGTCGTTGATCGCCTTGCCCGCCTTGAAGCCGGCTGCGTTGAGCGCGTCGATGACGTTCACCTGGGCGGTGACGGTGATCTGGGCATGATCCGAGGCGGCGATGATTTGCCAGCCCGCCGCGCGGCCCTCGGCCTCCCACCAGTCGAGGATGCGGCCGAAACCGGCATCGACCCCGCGCACCGAGATATCGCTCTCGAGAGAGCCGATGCCCTTGTAGTGATAGGAGAGGTCCGGCTCGTTATACCAGATCACCTGGATATCCGCGTCATGGTCGGGGATCATGTGGTCGAGCAGAACCGTGGTCGCGTAGTCGGCGACGGCGGTGTTCGGCAGTGTCTGTTCCGGGACCGGGCCGAAACGCTCGATGATCGCGTCGAAATTCGCCGTCGGACTGGAGACATCGGCGCCCCAGATCGAAAACACCGGTTGACCGAGGGTGGCGGCGTCGATGTTCAGCAGCCGGGCGTTGCCGATCTTGCCGGTTGTGAGCACCGCGTATTTTCGACCCGCGCGAGCCATGACCTCGCCCAGGTTCTCGGCTTTCTGGAGGCGGCCATACAGCTCCTTGGCCTTGGTCATGCGCGGCGTGTCGGACGTGTCCATCGGCGCGTCATAGCCGAGCGCCGGGTCATAGAAGGCGTTTGCCATGATCCCGTGTCCGGCGCCGGTATTGGCCCCGGCGGGAAGCGAGGCGCCGCCGCAGAACGCGCCGGTCACGAAGCTCGACACCTGCACCCGGGTTTCGGACGGAAACGCCGAACTGCTATTGGGAAAGTCGCACCAGGCGCCGCGAAACCGGTGCAGATTGGGCATCAGATCGGGACGGATCATGTCCCGGCGCAGGCCGTCAAAGAGAACAAACAGGAACTTCGCGCGGGACATGTTTAGGCTCCAAGGCGGGACAATGTCGCGGCCCTAACTATGGCGAGGCCGGATCGTGTTGAAAAGGCCGAGATCCTCGACGTTCCAAGGCAGCCCTTGCGGGAGGTTCTCATGCTCTTCTCGTGAAGGGGCGCGACAAGGTGTCGTCGCGGGAGAGACGGAAGCCGGCTTGCCTTGCGCCGCGATCCTTGCCAGTAAGGTCGAGGCCAGAAAGCGGCACGGCGAGGGAACGGCTGATGTATCTATCGACGGAAAGTCAGAAGGAGCAGGCGCGTCTCTGGTTCGAGGCTCTGCGGGATCGAATCTGCGCCGCTTTCGAGGCCCTGGAGGCCGAGTATGACGGCCCGCTGCGGGATCGCGCGCCGGGCCGCTTCAAGCGTAAGAACTGGACCCGGGACGGCGGCGGCGGCGGGGTGATGTCGATCATGGAAGGCCGGGTCTTCGAAAAGGTCGGCGTCAATGTCTCAACCGTGATGGGCGAGTTCTCCGAGGATTTTCGTAAACAGATCCCCGGCGCCGATGAGGATCCGAGATTCTGGGCCTCCGGGATTTCCCTGGTCGCGCATATGCAATCGCCGAAAGTCCCGGCGGTTCACATGAACACGCGCCATATCACCACCACCAAGTCCTGGTTCGGTGGTGGCGCGGACCTGACGCCGATGGTGCCGGACGAGGCGGATACCAAGCCCTTTCATCAGGCTTTCCAGACCGCCTGCGATGCCCATGATCCGGACTACTACAAGCGCTTCAAGGAATGGTGCGACCGATATTTCTATCTGCCGCATCGCGAGGAGCCGCGTGGCATCGGCGGCATCTTCTATGATCAGCTGGACGCGGATTACGAGCGCGACATGGCCTTCACCAAGGATGTCGGCGAGGCGTTTCTCGACATCTATCCCCGGATCGCCCGGCGGCGCATGAACGAGAGCTGGACCGAGGCCGAGCGGCATCATCAGCTCGTGCGCCGGGGGCGTTATGTCGAGTTCAACCTGATCCATGATCGGGGAACCCTGTTCGGGCTAAAGACCGGCGGCAATGTCGAGGCGATCCTGATGAGCCTGCCGCCCCAGGTGATCTGGCCGGCGCCCGATATGGACTGACGCGACCAGGGACTACACAATGCGCGGCGAGTTAAACGCGTGGACGGGAGGAATGACTATGTTCGGCGGATACAAGCGCCTGGCACTCACGGTGGTGGGTGGTCTGTTTCTGTTTCTCGTTGCCGCGCCCGCCGTCAAGGCCGAACCGGCGCCGATCACCGCCTTTGTCGGCACCTTCGCCGGAACCGGCGTGGCGGAGACCTTCGACAACATCTACGCGCCGGAATCGGTTCGTGATCTCGATGTGACGATCGCGCGCGCCGAGGGTGGCTTCTCGGTGACCTGGACGACCGTCGTCCGCTCGGCGGGCGGCAAGGTCAAGCGCAAGACCGAGACCCTGGATTTCACGTCCACGGGTGTCGGCTCGCGGTATCGCAACGACCGGCTCTCCGATCCTTTCGGTGAAGGCCTTGCCTGGGCCGGTATCGAGGACCAGACGCTAAGCGTCTTTGTCCTAAACATTGATTCCGACGGCGGATACCAGCTTCAGCGCTACTCGCGAACCTTGACCGCGCTGGGAATGGATCTGGTCTTCACCCGCAAGGTCGACGGCGAGGATCTGCGCGTGGTCAAGGCCAAGCTGATCCGCAACAGGTAATCCGCGGCATCGCTCGGGCCAAAGCTCAGCCGTAGCTGATCTCGGCGGAGCCCAGGCCCGGATAATCGGCGCGCACGGTCATGCCGTCGGCCGCGAAATCGACACCGTTCCAAGAGCCAGTGGTGATGATGTCACCAGCCTTCAGACCGCGTTCCGCCAGCGCCGGCGCGCGGGTGCCGACATGGCTCGCCAGCCAGGCAATCAGGGCAAAGGGGTCGCCGCCGGGAAAACCCTTATCCGCCGGTTTGACGGTTTCGCCGAGCGCCAGGGTCGCGGTCAGCGCGTCGATGGTCGCCTGATCCGGCAAGGGGATTTCCGGGCCGACCACCAGCGCGTGATTGGACTGGTTGTCGGCCAGCGCCCAAACCCGGCTCTCGACCGGCCAGCCCGCGTATCGGGTCTCGACTACCTCGATCGCCACCATGGCGCCGGCCACCGCCGCGCGCGCCTGTTCGCTTGTATATGGGCCGTCGCTCGGCGGCAGGTCGCGGGCCAGTCGGAACGCGACCTCGCATTCCACGGCCTTGAGGCGCAAGGCGTTCGGGAAGGTCGCGGGACTTTTGATTACCCGCGAGGCAAGGATCGGCGCGCAGGTCTCGGGAAAGTCCTCGGAAGCCGGTCCGACCTTCCAGGCGGCGATCGGTTCACCCGACAAGGCGACGGCGGCGTCCTGGATCGCATAGGCCGCCGCAACGCTTTCTGGCGCGCTTCCGTCCGGGAAGGTATGGACGGCGGTATTGGTGGCATGCGCGTCCATCAGGGCGCGCGCGGCGGTGTCCGCTTGAGTGGTCATGATGGCTTTCCGTTCCTTTTCAATTGCTTGACGTGCCCAAGCCAGACAGAGCGCCCGGTCGCCGCGCATGTCTTCCGAGATCCAGCGAGCCTCGATCTCGTCCAAGATCCTACCGACCGCGGGGGTGGGGGCAAGCCCTAGTTTGATCAGGTCCGCGCCGCGAAGCGGGAACCTGGGCGCGGTCCAGGACGTGGTGAGCATCAAGAAGTCACGCGCGGTCTCTGAAGCAAGACCGTGCTTCGCCGCGGTCGCGAGAACCCGGTCGACATAGCGCTCCGGGCCGAGACGATACAGCATCGCCTTGTGTTTAGTGGGGGGCGTCGGAAAATCGGTAGCGGGACCGGACATCGCCAGAACCCGGTCCCGGTCGGCATTCGAAAGCCTGAGCCGCTCGATTCCGGCCTGGTCATGACCCAGCAGAACCGCCAGGCGGCGCAACGGATCGGCGACGGTGATATCGTGTTCGCTCTCGAGTTCGGCCAGCCGCTTGAGGGCGTCGACATCGGGTATCGCGTTGAAAAGTGGCGCCAGGATTCCGGTGTCGACCATTGCGTGAACAACCGGAATGGCGCCTGGCGCGTCGAGAAGTTTCAGCAGCTCATTGCGCACCCGCTCACCGGAGAGCCCGACCTGTCGATGGGCGTTTGCCTGGCAAGCCGCTAGACCCTCGGGGTCAATCGGTTGCTTTCCGTATCGTGCCTGAAACCGGAAGAACCGGAGTATTCTCAGCGCGTCTTCCTCGATCCGCCGGTTCGCCTCGCCGACGAACCGCACCCGGCCCGCCGCCGCGTCCTCGCGCCCCCGCATCGGGTCGAGAATCTCACCGTCCATATCCATGTACAGAGCGTTCATCGTGAAGTCGCGCCGGGCCGCGTCCTCGGCCCAATCGTCGGTGAAGGCGACAACGGCGTGCCGGCCATCGGTCTCGATATCCCGTCTCAAGGTGGTGATCTCGAAGGGGCGCCCGTGGTGGATCGCGGTAACCGTGCCGTGCGCGATGCCTGTCGGTTTGACCTTGATCCCGGCGGCCTCCAGCCGGCGCGTGGTCTCCTCGGGCGAATGCGAGGCGGCGATATCTATATCGGTGCTCGGCAATCCCATGAGCGCGTTGCGAACGCAGCCTCCGACGAACCGGGCCTCTCGCGCCTCGCCGCCCAGGGCTCGCATTATAGCGCGGACCGCCGGGTCGTTCAGCCAATTTGGGGGCCAATCGGCGCGGATCGGGTCAGCCGGTGGCATCGGCTCCATCGCCCATGACCGGCAGCAGAAGCTCCGCCAGATTGACCAGCATGCCCGCCGTCGCCCCCCAGATATATTTATCGGGATGCGGGAAGACATAGAAATGCCGGATCATATTCTGCCATTCCCGGCTATGGCGTTCATGATTGGAGCGGTCCAGCACGAAGGACAGCGGCACCTCGAAGACCGAAGCCACCTCGACCGGGTCCGGGGTCAATTCGAAGGGCGGGCGGACCAGGCCGACCACCGGGGTCACCTCGAAGCCGGTGCGGGTGAAATAGGTATCCAGGCGACCGATCACCTCCACGTGGCGGCGGTCCAGTCCGATCTCCTCCTCGGTCTCGCGCAGGGCCGTGTCGATGTGGTCGATATCGCTTTCCTCGACCCGACCGCCGGGAAAACTGACCTGACCCGCGTGATGCGGCAGGTCGGCGGAACGCTCGGTCAGAAGGATCGTCGGCTCGCCCTCGCGTCCGACGACCGGAACCAGCACCGCCGCAGGCCGATTGGTTTCCGGGATGGTCATGCCGGGGTTCAGGCTATGGTCGCCGAGCGGCGTAACCGTCGAGGAACGCTGTTTCGGCGGTCCGTCTCCGGCGGCGGCGATCGCGCGATCGAAGGTCCTGCTAAAATCCTCGAGTGTCAGCATTCCTGTTCCACCGGGCCCAGTTGAAAGAATTCGCCCTTGCTCCATACGCCGTAGACCCACGCGCCGTCGACTTCGCGTTCGCGGGCCAGCTCCGCCAATTCGTAGAAGACCGAGCGGGTCAGCCGGGCCTCCAGGCGGTCGCGTACCAGGATATAGGGGCTCGGCTCGTCTGTCTCCGGGTCGATGACGACCCTGAGCGGATGGTCCGGTCCGCATTCCACTTCCGCGTCCAGATTGGTCCTGAAGCGCAGGATATCCTCGCTTCCGTCCTCGGCCTGGCCGGTCGCGTGATTGACCTCGACCGCCATGAAAGGCGCGTCGTCGACATCGATCAGACCGCGCTCGACCGGCGTGACCAACCAAAAGCGTCCGTCCTCCTCGCGCCGAAGCACCGTCGAGAACAGTTTCACCAGGGGCATCCGGTTGATCGGCGTGCCCTGATAAAACCAGGTGCCGTCCCGGGCGATCCGCATCTGAAAATGCCGATTCTCGCCCGACTCACGGATCTGGGACTTGCCCGAAACCGCGTCTGCTATACGCTCTAGGCCCGAAGCTAGTGATTGAGGTTGTTTATCACCCATGGTCGACCGATATCCTAGTCTCGTTCCAGTGCGGCCCGTGCCGCCCGAAACCCCGCGCGAGAGAGTATACACCGATGACCGACTCCTCCACCCTCGATAGCGCTTCACCGGACCGACAATTGGCGGAGATCGACGCCCTGGGCGACCGCATGGGCAAGATCCGCCATCAGGTGGAGCGGGTCATTTTCGGCCAGCAACATGTGGTGGATCAGGCGCTGATTACCATCCTCGCCGGCGGTCACGGTCTCCTGATCGGCGTTCCGGGCTTGGCGAAAACCAAGCTGGTGGAGACTCTGGGCACGGTTTTCGGCCTCGAGGACAAGCGCATCCAATGTACCCCGGATCTGATGCCCGCGGACATCGTCGGCTCGGAGGTCCTGGAAGAGGATGCGTCGGGAAAGCGGAGCTTCCGGTTCCTCCCCGGCCCGGTTTTCTGTCAGGTTCTGATGGCCGACGAGATCAACCGCGCCAGCCCGCGCACCCAATCGGCGCTGCTCCAGGCAATGCAGGAACAGAACGTCACGGTGGCCGGCCAGACCCACGCCCTGCCGCGACCGTTTCATGTCCTCGCCACCCAGAACCCGTTGGAACAGGAAGGCACCTATCCCTTGCCGGAGGCGCAGCTCGACCGGTTCCTGTTGCAAATTGATGTCGGCTATCCCGACGCCGAGGCGGAACGCCGCATGCTGCTGGCGACCACCGGCGCCGGCGAGGAGACCGCGTCGGCCGTCATGTCCGGCGAGGAGTTGATCGCCGCCCAGGCCTTGCTGCGCCGCCTGCCGGTTGGTGAAAGCGTTGTCGAGGCGATCCTGGCGATCGTGCGGGCCGGACGTCGAGAGACCACCGAGATCGAGGAAGTCACTCGGCATGTCGCCTGGGGACCGGGACCGCGTGCCAGCCAGGCGCTGATGCTGGCGGTGCGGGCGCGCGCCGTCATACAAGGCCGGATCTCGCCGTCGGTCGACGATGTCATCGCCCTGGCGCATCCGGTGTTGCGACATCGCATGGCGCTGAATTTCGCGGCGCGGGCCGAAGGGGTGACCCTGGACAGCGTGATCGACCGGCTCTGCGACCGGCATCTGTGATGTCGGACCCGACGTGATCAGACAGCAATCAGAAGCGCTCGCCGGCCGGCTGCCACCGTTGCAGGTGCGCGCCGAGCGCATCGCGGCGACGGTCGCGCAGGGTTTGCATGGTCGGCGCCGCGCCGGCCAAGGTGAAAGCTTCTGGCAGTTCCGCCACTATCAGCCATCCGACGAGACCCGGCGCATCGATTGGCGGCGCTCGGCCCGCGGCGCCGATGTCTTCGTTCGCGAGAACGAATGGGAGGCGGCGCAGAGCGTTTGGATCTGGCGTGATTCCTCGCCTTCCATGCGGTATCGCTCACGGCGTGACCTACCTGAAAAGGCCGAGATGGCCGATGTGTTGGCGGCGGCCCTGGCGATCCTGCTGACCAATGGTGGCGAGAATGTCGGCCTGCTGGGCGAGGGAATGCCGGCCCGGGGCGGGCGCGTCGGCCTGAACCTGCTGGTCGAGGCGATGATGGTCGCCAAGGGCGGGACCAGCGCGCCACCGGCGGAGCCGCTCCCCCGGTTCGCCGGAGTCGTTCTGATCGCGGATTTTTTGGAGCCGATCTCGCTTTATCGCGAGTCCATCGCCGCTCTGGCGGCCCGGGGATGCGTCGGCCATTGTCTGCAGATTCTCGATCCGGCGGAAGAAGGCTTTCCCTTTTCCGGACGCATTCGCTTCGAGGGAACCGAGGACGAGGCCCCGCACCTGTTGCGTCGCGCCGACCGGGTGCGCGACGAATATCGTGAGAAGCTGGCCTTGCACCGCGAGGCTTTGAAGGACCTAGCCACGACCTTCGGTTGGAGTTTCGCCAGTTACAATACCGACCAGCCGGCGGACGCGGCGTTGCTGTCGCTATACGGCGCGCTCTCGAAAACAGCGGTTTGGGAGTGACGACGGATGCTCGCGCTCGGCTCCCTTGCTTTCGCCAATCCATGGATGCTCGCCGCGCTCGCCGGGTTGCCGGTGCTTTGGCTGCTGCTTCGGGTTACGCCGCCGGCCCCTCGGATGGAGCGGTTCCCGGCGATTCGCCTGCTGTACCGGCTGCGCTCGACCGAGCAGACGCCGGATACCGCCCCCTGGTGGCTGCTGCTCTTGCGGTTGTTGATCGCCGCCCTGGTGATCCTCGCCCTGGCGCATCCGATCCGTGACGCCGGAGAGGAATTGCCGGGCTCGGGCGCGCTGGTGATTGTCGTGGATGACGATTGGGCGGCGGCGGCGGATTGGCAAGGCCGGGTGAAAGCCATGGAAGGTCTGGTTGACCAGGCCGAGCGTGATAGCCGGCCAATCTATTTGATCCGCGCGACCTGGACACCGAGTGACGAGCGCGGCTTGGACAAACCGTTGACCCCCTCCGAGGCGCGCTCGGTGATCAAGGCGATGCAGCCGCGCCCGCGCCCGTCAACGCTCGCGCTGTTGACGGAGACTCTTGCCGCCGCGCCGCCGCCCGCGCCCGCCGACGTGGTGTGGCTCGGTAACGGCATCCTCGACCCCGGCGAGCCGGAGCTTATCACCGTGTTGCGGCGGCTCGGCTCTCTGACCGTCTATACCGACGAGGAACGCGCGCCGCGCATTTTGATCCCGCCGACCAGCGCCGGACGCGCCGTCACGGTGGAAGCGGTGAGGCTGGCAAGCGGCATCATGGAGCCGGTCACGATTCGGGCGATCGCCGGAGACGGCCGGGTTCTGGCCAGCGCGACGGGAGAGTTCGCGGCGTCGGAGCGGCGGGCCCAGGTCGAGATTTCGCTTCCGGTAGAGTTGCGCAATGATATTGCTCGCTTGGAGATCGTCGGCGAGACCACGGCGGCCGCGGTTGTGCTTCTGGACGACGCCTTCAAACGTCGCCCCGTCGGTCTCGTGTCGGAAACCGCCTTCGACGGCAAGCAACCCTTGCTGGATGAGCTCTACTATCTGGAACGCGCGCTTTCACCGTTCAGCGAGGTGACGAGGGGAAGTCTCGGCGCGCTCCTGCGGGGTGGCTCCTCGGCGCTTATCCTGGCCGATATCGGGGCCGTGCCGAGCGACGACAGGCGGCGGCTTTCGGCGTGGATCGAGGCCGGCGGGGTGCTAATACGCTTCGCCGGGCCACGTCTGGCGGCGGCCAGTCTCGACACCAGGGGGCTTGGGATCGAGGATCTCGTGCCGACCCGGCTAAGGGGCGGCGACCGGGCCCTGGGCGGGGCGCTGTCATGGGCACGTCCGTTGTCGGTCACCAGCTTCAGCCCCGAGGGTCCCTTCGCCGAGATGGATAGCTACGGCGATGTGGTGGTGCGCCGCCAGGTTCTGGCCGAACCGTCCATCGATTTGGACGAGCGGACCTGGGCCCGGCTCGCGGACGGCACGCCGATCGTGACCGCGCGGCGTCAGGGCGAGGGTTGGCTTGTGCTGTTCCATACCACCGCGACCCCGGAATGGAGCGATCTGGCGCTGTCCGGACTTTTCGTCGACATGCTGAGCCGCGTCGTCGCGCTTAGCTCCGGCATCTCCGGCGGGCGGGACGGCGAGGACCTGCCACCACTGGAGAGTCTGGACGGATTTGGCGTGCTGGGCGCGCCGCCGGCAACCGCGCGCGCGCTCTCCATGGGCGAGGGAGAGGCGGGGCCGACGGTCGGACCGAGCCAACCGCCGGGCTATTACGGCAGCCAGGCGTCGCGCCGGGCCTTGAATTTGGTGATCGATCCGGCGGGTTTCCTACCTCAACCCACCCCGCCGAGTGGGGTGATCCAGCGTGGTTATGCGACCGGCGAGGAGACTGACTTCCAGCCCGCCCTGTTGGCGGTGGCCCTGGTACTGTTCCTGATCGATCTGCTTGTCACCCTGTTCATGCGGGGTCTGTTCGCGGCCCGCGCGCCGGCGAGCCGGTCCATCGGCTCGACCGTGATCCTGTTCATCCTAATAGCAGGGTTGGCGGTCGGGTTGGCGTTGAACTCCGGATCCGCGACGGCGCAGATCATGGAGCGGGAACACGATGCCTTCGCGCTGGAGGCGACCTTGGAGACCCGGCTGGCCTATGTGATCACCGGCGACGAGGCGGTAGATATCCTCAGTAGCTCGGGCCTCGCCGGGTTGTCGGAAGTGCTTATCCGGCGCACGGCAATCGAGCCGGCGGAGCCGGTGGGGATTGATATTGAAACCGATGAGCTGGCCTTTTTCGCGCTTTTGTATTGGCCGATTTCACCGGATCAGCCGCCGCTTTCCCAAGAAGCTGTCAAGCGGGTGAACGCGTTCATGCGCAACGGTGGCACCATCCTGTTCGATACCCGCGATCAATACGAGGGCGGCCTGTCCGGCGGTGGGGCCGGCATGCGGCGTTTGCGGGCGCTGAGCAGGGACTTGGACATTCCGCCTTTGACGCCGGTGCCGTCCGGCCACGTGCTCACCAAGGCGTTCTATCTTCTCAACGATTTTCCTGGTCGCTTCACCGGTGGTCAGGTCTGGATTCAGGATCAACGCGACGCGACCGGTGGTGAAGTCACGCCTGTCATCATCGGCAGCCACGATTGGAGCGGCGCCTGGGCGCGCGACCACAGCGGCCGTTTTGCCCTGCCGGTGGTTCCGGGGGGCGAGTTGCAGCGCGAAATGGCGTTCCGGTTCGGCGTCAACCTGATGATGTATGCGCTGACCGGCAACTACAAAGCCGATCAAGTTCACGTGCCGTCGATCCTGGAAAGGCTGGGTCAATGACCGGCGGCGCGACGAATATCGCTTTCGATCCGCTGATCCCGTGGGGATTTCTGGCCGCCGCCGGGTTAGTCGGGGTTTTCCTTATCATCGCCGGGTTCTGGCGTCGGGCCAGCGGCATGGTCTGGCGGCTCGGCACGCTCGTGGCCCTGCTCGCGGCATTGGCCAACCCGACCCTCGTTAACGAGCAGCGCGCGCCCAAGCCGGATGTCGCGGTGATCGTCGTGGACGAAAGCCCGAGCCAGGGCGTCGGCGAGCGCCCGGCGGTGACCATCGATGCGCTGTCCTGGATCGGCACGGCTCTCGCGCCGATGCGTGATCTCGAGGTGCGCACGATCCGCCTGACCGGAAGGATCGGCGAGTCCGAGAACGGCCGGGGTAAGGAAGGCACGCGCCTGCTCGAAGCGGTGAACCGCGCGGTCGCCGACATTCCCAAGCGCCGGCTCGCCGGGGTGATCGCCGTCACCGACGGTCAGGTCCATGACGCCGAGGACGCGGTGGCCCGGGGTGACTTGCCGGGACCCTTCCACGTCCTGCTAACCGGCGAGCGCGGCGAGAGCGACCGGCTGCTACGGGTCGAGCGGGCGCCGTCCTTCGGCATGGTGGGCCGGGACGTCTCGATGAGTATCCGTCTGGAGGATAACGGCGTCGCCGACGGCACCTCGATACCGGTTACCCTGCGCCTGGACGGCGAGGACGTGGCAAAAATGATGGTCCCCGCCAACCGTTCCCACGAGATCAAGGTGCCGCTGAAACATGGCGGCGAGACCATTGTCGAACTGGTCGCCGAATCTCGAGAGGGCGAGCTTGGCGCGATCAACAACCGCATGGTGCATGCGATCAACGGAGTACGGGATCGTCTGCGCGTGCTGTTGGTTTCCGGCGCGCCGCATGCGGGTGAGCGCACCTGGCGTAGTCTTCTGAAGGCGGACCCCTCCGTGGACCTGGTCCATTTCACGATCTTGCGCCCGCCGGAAAAACAGGATGGAACGCCGATCCGAGAGTTGTCGCTGATCGCCTTTCCCGTGCGCGAGCTGTTCGAGCTGAAGCTGGATGAGTTCGATCTGGTGGTCTTCGACCGCTATCGCCGACGCGGGGTGCTACCGCGCGCCTATCTCGCCAATATCGTCGAGTATGTCCGAAAGGGTGGGGCGTTGCTGGAGGCGTCGGGTCCGACTTTCGCGACCCGGCTCAGCCTGGCGAATTCGCCGTTGCGCGAGGTTCTGCCGGCTTTCCCGACCGGACGGATCATCGAGCGAGGGTTTAGGCCGCGGATCACCGATGACGGCTATCGCCATCCCGTCACCTCGGATCTTTCGCAAGGTGGGCGTCTGGACGCGGACGGCGTCAGGGTCGAGGAAGCGAGCTGGGGTCGGTGGTTGCGTCAGATCGAGGCGACGCCGGATCGCGGCGTGGTGCTGATTGACGGCGCCGAGGAAAAACCTCTGCTGATCCTGGACCGGGTCGGCGAGGGCCGGGTCGCGCACCTCCTGTCGGATCACATTTGGCTCTGGAGCCGGGGATATGAAGGCGGTGGTCCCCAGGCCGAGATGCTGCGCCGAACCGCGCACTGGCTGATGAAGGAGCCGGAGCTCGAGGAAAACGATCTAAGCGCCGTGGTGCAAGGTAACCGGATCGATATCAAGCGCCGCTCTCTGGATTCCGATCTCTCCCCGGTGACAATGACCCGCCCGGACGGGACTACCGTAACGGTGCCGCTCACGATGACCGCGCCGGGACTTGGTACCGCCAGTTTCGAAACCGATCAGGTCGGCTTGCACGGCTTCGGCGATGGCGAGCTGATCCGGCTGGCGGCGGTGGGGGCGCTCAACCCCGTCGAATATGCCGATCTGCGAACCACCGAGACGAAACTCGCGCCGATCGTCGAAGCCACGGGCGGCGGGCTACATTGGCTAGCCGAGGATGGTTTTCCGGGTTTGCGGCGCGTGCGCCCCGGTCGCGCGGTCGCGGGCCGTGACTGGATCGGCCTCAGGGCAAACGAGGATTACGTGGTGACCGGCGTCAGTCTGACCCCGCTTATGCCGGACTTGCTGATTCTGGTGCTGGTCCTTGGATTGGCGACGATCGCGTGGCGGCGCGAGGGCGCCTGATCCGAGGATCAGGCTTCAACGAGAGTCGAATACCTCGTCCCAATAGGGCGTCCCGGCGAAATGCCTGGCTAGGAAGTCGATGAAGGCCCGAACCTTGACCGAGAGATTGCGGCTTTGCGGATAGATCGCGTGGAGCCCCAGGGGTGGTGGTTCGAACGGCGCGAGGATGGTCTTGAGTTTGCCGTCGCGCACGCCCTCGTGGACCAGAAATGTCGGGAGCTGGGTGATGCCGCTTCCGGCCTCGACCATCCGAGCCATCGCGTCGCCGTTATTCACCTGGATGCGGGGCGTGATGCGAAACCGGTGCGAACGGTCCGGCATCTTGAACCGCCACGCGCCGCCAGCCCAGACGTAGCTGTAGCTGATACAGGCGTGTTTCGAGAGTTCTGAGGGATGTTCGGGCTCGCCATGGCGTTCCAGATAGTCCAGTGACGCGACGGTCACCAGCCGGATATCCGTTAGCTTGCGTTGCATGAGGCT
The DNA here is from genome assembly GCA_038118725.1 of Alphaproteobacteria bacterium. Lineage (GTDB taxonomy): Bacteria > Pseudomonadota > Alphaproteobacteria > Thalassobaculales > Thalassobaculaceae > JADHLJ01. Next base: position 42,714 of record JAYOIK010000032.1, read on the forward strand.
CGAGGTTTCCAACTCACCGATGCGCAGTGCAACGTCATAGCCTTCCTCTATCAGATCGACGATCCGGTCGTTCAGCGCCAGTTCCATGCTCAATTCCGGATAGGTTTCCAGAAACGCCGAGAACGCCGGCGCGGGATGCAGATGACCGAGCGACATCCCCGCGGTCACCTTGAGGATACCGGTGGGGCTGGAGTGCAGTTGGCCGGCCTCGAGTTCGGCCGCCTCGATCTCCGCCACGATCGACCGGCAGCGATCGAACAGCCGGGCGCCGGCATTGGTGACGCTAAGGCGCCTGGTGGTCCGGTTGAGCAGCCGGGCGCCCAGGCGTTCCTCCAGGGCGGCGATCTGCTTGGATACCGCCGACTTGGAAAGGCCCAGATCCTCCGCCGCCTTGGAGAAGCTTTCGAACTCAACCACTTTCGCGAAAACCGCTAGGCCGGCGATATTACCAATTTTCATCGATGTTTCCTTTTGGAAACGATTTGTTGTCCATGGTGCTCATTGTAAATCGATTTATCTCGCCGATCTATGGGGCGTCGCGCGGCTCTTGCTTTTCGAAGCGGCATCGGAGATTGGAAAGACACCATGATTACCGCGATCCCCTTTGAAAGTTTGGGCGGCCTCGACATCAGCTGGCTGTCGGCGCGCCATCACTTCAGTTTTGGCCATTACCATGATCCCTCGCGCATGGGATGCGGCGTGCTGCGGGTCTGGAATGACGACACGATCCAGCCCGGTTCGGGTTTCGATCCGCATCCCCACCGCGACATGGAGATCATTACCTATGTGCGCGAGGGCGCGATCACCCATATCGACCGCCTGGGCAATCAGGGACGCACGGAGGCCGGCGACGTTCAGGTGATGCATGCCGGGACCGGCATCGTTCACGCCGAATACAACCGTGAGCCGGATATCACCCGTATCTTTCAGATCTGGATCGAACCCGACCGCGCCGGGCACGCGCCGGGTTGGGCGACGCGCGCCTTTCCGACCCGCGCGACCGGGGCTTTTACGGCGCTGGCTTCCGGGCGGCGGTGTGACGACGGGTCCGGGGCCTTGCCGATTCACCAGGATGCCGCGGTCCTCGGCGCGAAGATCGAGGCGGGATCAAGCGTGACCCATGTCTTGGGAGTGGGGCGACGCGCCTATCTCGTCGTCTCCAAGGGCGGTGTTTCGGTCAACGGCACGGCTCTTGGTGAACGCGACGGCGCCTCTATCCAGGAGGAGAACGAGCTGGTCATCGAGGCGGCTGTCGATAGCGAGGTGATCCTGGTGGACGTGCCCTGACCGGGAGCATCCGGGCGATCAGGGAACCCGCTCGATCCTGAGCACGTTGGTCGAGCCGGGCGTGCCCATCGGCACACCGGCGGTGATGACGATCTTGTCCCCGGATTCGGCGAATTCCTGGGTCTTCGCGGTTTCCACCGCCCGCTTGACCACGGCGGAGAAACGTTCCTCGTTGTCGATATGCACCGCGTGAACCCCCCAGGCCATCGCCAGACGGCGGGCCGTGCGCTCGCTGGAGGTGACGCACAGTACGGGCACGCTCGGCCGCTCGCGAGAGGCGCGCAGGGTGGTTGAGCCGGAGGTCGTATAGGTGACGATGCATTTCGCGCTGATGGTCTCCGCGACCTGACGCGCCGCCAGGGTGATCGCGTCGGATACCGTCGGTTCCGGCGCTTCGTGGCTGGCGGCGGTGATCGCGTGATAGGTCTCGTGGCTTTCGACCTCCCGGATGATCCGGTTCATCATCTCGACCGCCTCGATCGGATAATCGCCGGCGGCTGTTTCCGCGGAAAGCATCACCGCGTCGGCCGAGTCGTAGACAGCGGTCGCCACGTCCGATGCCTCGGCGCGGGTCGGGGCGGGAGAATGCACCATCGAGTCGAGCATCTGGGTTGCCACGACCACCGGCTTTCCGAGATGGCGCGCGAGCTTGACGATGCGCTTTTGCAGGCCCGGTACTTTTTCCGGCGGCAGTTCCACGCCGAGATCGCCGCGCGCGACCATCACCGCGTCGGTCATCTCCACCAATTCGTCGAGATGCTCGATCGCCGCGGGTTTTTCCAGCTTGATCAGAACCGCCGCGCGATCCTTGATCAATCTGCGTGCCTCGGCCACGTCCTCCGGACGCTGCACGAAGGAAAGCGCGATCCAGTCCACCCCAAGATCCAGCGCGAAATCCAGATCAGCGCGGTCCTTCTCGCTAAGCGCCGAAAGACGCAACAGCACGCCGGGGACATTGACGCCCTTGCGGTTAGAAAGAGTGCCGGCGGTCAGGACCTCGGTATCGATGGTTTTTGCCGTGACTTTCTTGACCCGAAGTCTGATCCGTCCGTCATCCAGCAGCAGGTCGGTGCCCGGCTTGGCCGCTTCGAAGATTTCGGGATGCGGCAGTTGGACACGAGCCTTGGATCCCGGTTGGTCGCGCAGATCGAGGCGGAACCTGTCTCCGGCCTCAAGCTCGACCGTGTCGTCCTTGAAGGTGCCGATGCGCAGCTTCGGCCCTTGAAGGTCAGCCATCACCGCGACCGGGCGATCAATCTTTTTCTCGAGTTTGCGGATCTTCAGATAGGTCGCGCGATGGTCGCGATGCGTTCCGTGGCTGAAATTCAACCGGAAGACATCGACCCCGGCCTTGAAGAGCTCGGTGATTTTCGATTCGGTCGCGGTCGCCGGTCCGAGCGTGGCCACGATCTTGGTGCTTCTATAGCGTCGCATGACCACAACCTATCCTGATTAATGTTACGGTTTAAAGCACCGTGATCGGTTTTCCCGGTTCGGCGTTCCGCGCCGCTAGGATACCAGCGGCGCGTATTTATCCAGCAGGCCGAGCACCGTGTCGCGATCTTCCGACGGCAATCCGAGGATGGCCCGGTTGATCCCGGCCTGGGCGTAGTTCTCCAGGGTCTGGGCATCCGCCGGCGCGGCGAAGACGCTGACTTGCAGGGTAGACATGTCGCGGCCCGCCTCGTCGGCGATGTTCTTGAGCCGAGCCATGTTCGCCGCCGGATCAAACCCGCCACGCCCGCGCGGGAACCAGCCGTCGCAATAATCCACGACCCGGCGCAGGGTGTAGTCGGTCTCGCCGCCCATCAGCAGCGGCGGATGCGGGGTCTGGTGCGGTTTCGGATAGGACCAGGTCTTGTCGAAGTTCACATGCTCACCGTGAAATTCCGCCTCCTCCTCGGTCCAGAGCGCCTTCATGGCCTCGACATGCTCCTTCATCATCGCGAAGCGTGTCTTGTAGCTGGCGCCGTGATCCTCCATCTCCTCGACATTCCAACCGCCGCCCATGCCGAAGACGAAACGTCCCTTCGACATCAGATCCAGGCTGGCGACCGATTTCGCGGTCACGATCGGGTCGCGCTGGGGCACCAGGCAGATGCCGGTGCCGACCTTTAACTTGGTGGTCACGGCGGCCGCGTAGGAAAGCGACACGAACGGATCGAGGGTGTGGGAATACATCTTCGGCAGCTCGCCACCCCCCGGGAACGGCGACTTGCGGCTGGTCGGGATATGCGTGTGCTCGGGCACGAACAGGGATTCAAATCCCCGCGCCTCCAACTCGCGCGCCAGCTCATCCACCGGAATGCTGTAATCCGTGTCGAAAATGAAAACGCCGATATCCATGACTGATTCTCCCGTGAAGCCGTTGCCGCGTTCCGAGCGGCGCGATTGCCCGCATTAGACGGGAGCCGTCGCCCGCTGTCCATGCCCTTGGCGGCGTGGAAATCGCATGGATGCTTGGCGCGGCGCCCGATCCCGCCGTAGCATCTCGGGATCAGGCGAGAGTGGGGCCTGGGTCCGCCTCGAAGTATTGAATTGGGAGCCGAACGATGGCCATGGGCGAAAAGCTTGACGCGCTATTAAGCGCGGGCGTGGAACGCGGCGATGTTCCCGGTGTCGCGGCCTTGGTCACCGACCGCGACGGGGTGATCCACGAGGCCGCGTTCGGGGAGCGATCGCTGGGCGGCGGCGCGCCGATGACCCTGGACACCGTGTTCTTCATCGCCTCGATGACCAAGGCGATCACCGGTGTCGCGGCGATGCAACTGGTCGAGCAGGGCAAGCTGTCGCTGGACGCACCGGCGGGCGAGGTGGTCCAGGATCTGGCCGAGGTTCAGGTCCTGGCGGGCTTCGACGCCGATTGCCGGCCGGTTCTACGGCCACCGAAATCGCCGGTGACCCTGCGCCAGCTGCTGACCCATACCGCCGGCTTCGGCTACGACACCTGGCACCGCCAGATCAAATGGTTCGCCGAGACCACGGGCATCGTCTCGCGCGCGACGGGAAAGCGGGCGGCGCTCGGCACGCCGCTCATGTTTGATCCGGGGACACGCTGGGAATACGGCATCAATATCGATTGGGCCGGCTTGATGATCGAGGCGGTCACCGGCAAGCGGCTCGGCGACACCATGGCGGAGACCATCTTCGAGCCCCTGGGCATGTCCAGCACCGCCTATAGGATCACGGACGACATGGAGGCGCGGCGCGCGGTGGTGCATCAGCGCGACAACGGCGGCCTTTCGCCGATGCCGGGTTTCAAGATCGTCCAGGACCCCGAGGTCCAGGCTGGTGGCGGCGGGCTGTACTCCACCATCACCGATTACGCCGCCTTCACCCGGATGATCCTCAACAAGGGAAAAGGCAACGGCAACCAAATCCTGCGGCCCGAGACGGTCGAGATGATGTCGGTGAACCAGATGGGCGATTGCCGGGTGGTCGAGCTGAAGACCTACGACTCCAAGCGTTCCCTCGCCGCCGAGTTTTTCCCGGGCGTGCCCAAGACCTGGGGTCTGAGCTTCATGATCAACGAGGCCGACGCGCCCACCGGGCGTCCGGCCGGAAGCCTCGCCTGGGCGGGCCTCGCGAATACCTATTTCTGGATCGATCCGAGGAACGGCATCGCCGGGATCTACGCGACCCAGATCCTCCCCTTTGTCGACGAGAAATCGCTGCCGCTGTTCCTGGATTTCGAGACCGCCGTCTATGACAGCCTGGCCGAGACGGGGAAAGCGGCATGACCAAACCCACGCCATCCCGACGGCTCTGCGACGTGGCGCGGATCGTGCGCTCCAAGAACGCCGGGCCGGGGCTTTTGACCATCGATCTGTTCTTCAATTCCGAGGCCGATTATGCCGCCGCGATCGCCGCCGACGGGCTTCGGGCCGAGGCGGTGGCGGAACGCTACGGGGTGTCGGCCAACCGGGTGCGGCGCATCCCCTATCCGCTGGCCAACGCGATCAAGATCACCATGGACCGCAAGATGACCGCCGGCGCTCCCGGTGACGGCGATGTCTATGGCGCCCAGCAGCATGCCCTGTTGCTCGACGTGGAAATTCCCGAGGGAGATGCCTCATGAGCAAGCTTGAGCCCGTGCGTCTGATGTCCGCCTCCGGTCAGCTCGGCTACGGCGTGCTGAAACCGGCCTTCGAACGGGGCCTCGCCCACGAGCCGCATATGATCGGCGCGGATATGGGTTCGGTCGATCCGGGCCCGGCCTATCTTGGCATGGGCAAGATGGCGACGGACCCGGAGATCACCCGGCGGGATCTGACGATGCTGATCGAGGGCGCCCGGGGGCTCGGCGTGCCGCTGATCATCGGGACCGCGGGAACCGCCGGCGCGGCGCCGCATCTGGACGCGGTTCTCGATATCGTCCGCGGCATCGCGCGGGACAGGGGGCTGTCCTTCAAGCTTGCCTCGATCCGCGCCGATATCGCCAAGGAGCGGGTGATCCAGGCCCATCGCGCCGGAGAGCTATCGCCGCTGGGCGCGTTTCCCGAGGCGACGGAGGCGGATATCCTGGAGAGCCCGCATATCGTCGCGCAGATGGACGAGGCGCCCTTCGTCGCGGCGCTGGAGGGCGGCGCCGACGTGGTGATCGCCGGGCGCGCCTGTGATACCGCGATTTACACCACCGTGGCGCTGATGCGTGGCCATGACCGGGCGCTGTCGACCCACATGGCGAAGATCATCGAATGCGCCTCGCTCTGCTGTGATCCGGGCGGACGCGACTCGATCATCGCGACCCTCGATGGCGAGGGCTTTACCCTGGACTGCATGAACCCCGACCGTCACGCCTCGCCGACCTCGGTGGCCGCCCACGCGCTCTATGAGCAGGGTGACCCGTTCACCGTGCGCGAGCCAGGCGGCGAGCTAGATCTCTCCAAGGCGGTCTATTCCTCGCTGGACGAGCATCGTGTCCGGGTGTCCGGCGCCCGCTGGCGGGACATGAAGCCGAGCCTCAAGCTGGAGGCCGCCGCGCCCGCCGGCTTCCGCTGCGCCTTCTTCGCCGGTACCAGCGACCCCCGGGTGATCGAGCGGATCGAGGAAATCTGGGCCGAGGTGAAGGACGTGGTGAGCGGACTTGCCGGCGCGGACGCGGGCGACTATCTGCGGGCGCGGTTCTATGGCCTGAACGGCGTCGTCGACTGGCCGTCCCCGCCCCAGAGCCCACCGCGCGAGATCGGCATCCTGGTGGAGTGCGTCGCTCCGACCCGGGAGCAAGCCAAATCGATAATCACCGTGACCAAGCAATATTTTCTGCATCACGGTTTCCCGGGCCGGCTGTCCACGGCGGGCAATCTCGCCTTTCCCTTCACCCCGCCCGAGCTCGAGGTCGGCCCGGCCTGGCGCTTCTCGCTGCACCACGTCATGGACGTGCCGGATCCGTCGGAACTGCGCGATCTGTTCCCGATCACCTACGAGGATCTGTGATCCGCTTTACGTGATCCGATTTGCCGGGTCCCCAGACAGCGGCTATGGTTCCACCGATTGGATCGTCTCTGGGGAGTGACTCATGACCAACACGGCGAATATCCCCCTTGATCGCATCGCGACCATCGACATGGCGCCCCTCGACGACGGGAGCGCGGCGGGCAAGCGCCAGGTCGCCGACGCGTTCCGCGCGGTGTTTGAGCGCGTCGGCTTCTTCATCCTGGTCAATCACGGCGTCGACACCGGCCTGATCAAGCGCACCTTCGCCGAGGCCGCGCGGTTTCACGCCCAGCCCATGGACGCCAAGCTCGCCGTCATGATGAACGAGCACAATAACGGCTATATGGCGATGAACCGCTACAATGTGCGCACCTCCCGCGTCAGCGAGGAAGCCAAGCCGGACCGCAACGAAGCCTTCTTCATCAAGCGCGAGCGTGGGCCAGACGACCCGCTGCTGAAATCAGGCCGCAAATTCGTTGGCGCCAATGTCTGGCCCCAGGATCTGCCTGGCTTTCGCGAGACCCTGTTGGAGTATACCGACGCGCTGGACCGGATGGCCAAGCGGCTCCTCGGCCCGCTGGCCCTGTCGTTGGATCTGCCCGAGGATCATTTCGACGCCGGTTTCGCCGAGAGTCAGTACTCGCTGCGCCTCTCGCATTATCCCCCGGTACAGGCTCGCGAGGCCAAACAATACGGCATCGCCCCGCATACCGATTCCAGCTTCATGACCTTCCTCGCCCAGTCCGGCGTGCCGGGACTGCAGATCCGGGTCGACGAGGAGAATTGGCTGGACGTGCCCTATGTCCCGGATTCCTTCGTGGTCAATAGCGGCGACATGCTGCACCGCTGGACCAACGGCCATTACAAATCCACCCCCCATCGCGCCCTGCCGCCCCTCGACCAGACCCGCTACGCCATCCCGTTCTTCTACGGCCCGCATTTCGACACGACGATCGAATGCCTACCGACCTGCCAGAGCCCGGACAACCCCGCCCAATACCCGCCGATCACCTATGGCGACTACATGACCTGGTGGTACGGCTCGAATTACGACGCCAAGGATCAGCAGGATCTGGCGGGCGAGGCGGCGGAGTAGGGGGGCAAAGCGCGGTGCGTGTGTGGCCCAGAGTTTTGGATCGGTTACTGTCCCCGATTTTTCCCATAACATTTTTCCCATAACTTAGATGAAGCCGAACGACCTATACGCGACCTCGCTATAGTATCCTAGTCCTGCTCCAAGTGGTTTGGCGTTCGGTCCGAACTGATTGATAGCGTCTTTTATAACTGCTTCTGAAAATGGAATGTGAATAACGCTGGCTGTTCCATTGTCGATACGTCGTTTTAAAGCATCGGGCCAATAGGACCCAAGCGCGATTGGATTGATGATGGGCACGTTGCAGTCTGGATACGTCGCGACGATCGGAATGTCACAATTATCTACTGCATAAGATATTTCAAAAGGTACCCAATCTACGTCATTTTTGGTGTTTGTGTTTATTATCAAAAGCATTATTATTGAAAATTTGAGTCTATTTTTGAGGCTTTGTTCTAAGGTTTTCTTTTTACTGGTATCTCGAACGGATGACACTTTATCATGACTATCGATTAATCTAAAAACATGGTGGCTGTTGCTGTGCCAAGCTTTCAATAAATTGAAGTATTTAATGTCAGATTGTGCGGCGATAGGGTTCGACGTTCCCCCTGCGTGAAAGGCTAAGTAGGTGCCATTTCTATACGCCATTGTTATTTCCAATCTGTTTTTATTGCCTGCAGGTCAATCTCGTCAAACACGCTATTGTGCAAAACAATACGGACCGTGCGGGTCACTTCTGAACGGCGTGTTTCGATTAGAAATGATATCAAGACACTAGTGTCCGGTTAACCGAACCGTGTGAGCTCCGAAAGGCAGGATTTTTG
>JAYOIK010000033.1:0-7323 GCA_038118725.1 Alphaproteobacteria bacterium
CAGCTGAGCTAAGCGCCCTTACCACCAGAAAAAAGCGCCGGCGCCAACGCGGCGACCAGCGCTTTTCCTAACTCGGAACGTCCTTAGTTGAGGGCGTCCTTCAGTCCCTTGCCGGCCTTGAACTTCGGCTGCTTGGAAGCGGGGATCTGGATCTTCTCGCCGGTGCGGGGATTGCGACCCTCGCTAGCGGCCCGAGCCGCGACGCTAAAGGTGCCAAAACCAACCAGTCGAACATCATCGCCGGATTTCATGGCGTTCGTGATGGCGTCGAGCGTGGCTTCCACCGCCGCTCCCGCATCCGATTTCGAAAGGCCCGCACCCTCGGCCACGCTAGCTATCAAATCTTGTTTGTTCACTTGTCGCCCCCCGATCATAGAGAGATGGATTTTTGTTAAGACGCGCACGCCCGCTAAGACAGCCGCCACTTTAGATCGTCGTGCTCCCGGGCGTCAACGCAGTTTGCCCGGAAACCCGCAGAATTCCGCGTTTCGAGACGATCCCAAAACCACGGAGCCAATTGACGCCGGATAAATCCCACGCCTTTCGGATTCTTGGGTCGTTCCCCCCTAGTGGGTTACGACACCGTCGCGCGCATCCTCGTCATCGGACACGGCCAACGGTTTCAATTCCTCCTCGTCATCCAACGAAACCGGCACCGGTTGCGTGGTCAAGGCCACCGAGATGACTTCGTCCACAACGGAAACCGGACGGATATCCAGACCACGTTTTACGTTGTCCGGAATCTCCGCGAGATCCTTTTCGTTATCCTTCGGAATCAGCACGGTGGTCAATCCACCACGCAACGCCGCGATCAATTTTTCCTTCAGGCCGCCGATCGGCAATACCCGGCCACGCAAGGTGATCTCTCCGGTCATCGCAACATCCTTGCGCACCGGGATACCGGTAAGCACGGAAACAATCGACGTGACCATCGCGACGCCCGCCGACGGACCATCCTTCGGCGTCGCGCCTTCCGGCACATGCACGTGAATGTCCTTGTTTTCCAGCACCTTACGTCTAATACCGAAGGTCGCGGCGCGGGATTTCACGAAGCTTTCGGCGGCCTGCACCGATTCCTTCATGACATCGCCGAGTTTACCAGTCGCCGTCACCTTGCCCTTGCCCGGCACGGTTACCGACTCGATCGACAGCAACTCGCCGCCAACCTCGGTCCAGGCCAGACCGGTAACCACGCCGACCAGATCTTCCTCCTCGGTCTGACCGAATCGGTACTTGCGGACCCCGGCGAACTTCTCGAGATTGCGGCGCGTGACCCGCACCTGCTTGACGTCGTTCATCAGGATTTCCTTGACCGCCTTGCGGGCTAGATTGGCCAGCTCGCGCTCCAGGTTCCGAACCCCGGCCTCTCGCGTGTAATAGCGAATCACATCGCGCAACGCGTCATCCGAGATCGACCACTCGCCGTCACGCAAGCCATGCTGCTCGATCTGCTTGCGGATCAGGTGACGCTTGGAGATTTCGACCTTCTCGTCCTCGGTGTAGCCCGAGATCCGGATGATCTCCATCCGGTCAAGAAGGGGCTGAGGCATGCGAAGCGAATTCGCGGTGGTCACGAACATCACATCGGAGAGATCGTAATCGACCTCGAGATAATGATCCTGGAAGGTGTTGTTCTGTTCCGGATCCAGCACCTCGAGCAGCGCCGAGGACGGGTCGCCGCGATAGTCGTTGCCGAGCTTGTCGATCTCGTCCAGCAGGAACAGGGGATTGGAGGTTTTGGCCTTCTTCATGCCCTGGATGACCTTGCCCGGAAGCGAGCCGATATAGGTCCGGCGATGGCCGCGAACCTCGGCCTCGTCGCGCACGCCGCCAAGCGACATGCGCACGAAATTCCGTCCCGTCGCCTCGGCCACGGACTTGCCGAGCGAGGTCTTGCCGACGCCCGGCGGTCCCACCAGGCATAGAATCGGGCCTTTGACCTTGCCCGTGCGCTGCTGCACGGCGAGATATTCGAGGATGCGCTCCTTGACCTTCTCCAGACCGTGATGATCGCGATCAAGGATGGCCTGCGCCAGTTTCAGGTCCTTCTTGACCTTCGAGCGCTTTTTCCAGGGGATACCGACCAGCCAGTCGAGATAGTTGCGAACGACCGTCGCCTCGGCCGACATCTGGCTCATGTTGCGGAGCTTCTTGAGCTCCGCCTGCGCCTTCTCGCGGGCTTCCTTGGTGAACTTGGTCTTGGCGATCTGCTCCTCGAGCTCGGCCAACTCGTCGCGGGATTCCTCCGCCTCGCCGAGCTCCTTCTGGATCGCCTTCATCTGTTCGTTCAGATAGTACTCGCGCTGGGTCTTCTCCATCTGGCGCTTGACCCGGTTGCGAATCCTTTTCTCGACCTGAAGAACGCCGATCTCGCCTTCCATGTGGCTGTAAATCCGCTCCAGGCGTTCGACCACGCCCTCGATCTCCAGCAGTTCCTGTTTTTCGGAGATCTTCAGCGCCAGATGCGAGGCGATCGTATCCGCCAGCTTCGGCGCGTCATCGATCTGGTTCACCGAAACCAGGACCTCGGGCGGGATCTTCTTGTTGAGCTTGATATATTGCTCGAACTGGGCGACCACCGCCCGCGACAAGGCTTCCTGTTCCTGGGAATCGCCGAGATCTTCCTCGATCGGTTCCGCGACCGCCTCGAAAAACTCAGGGTTGTCGGAATAGTCCACGATCCGGGCCCGATGCGCCCCCTCAACGAGAACCTTCACCGTCCCGTCCGGCAGTTTCAGCAATTGCAGCACCGTGCCGATCGTGCCGACGGCATAGACATCCTCGGGCGAAGGATCGTCGTCGCCGGCGTTCTTCTGGGTGGCCAGCAGGATCTGCTTGTCGTCCTTCATGACGTCTTCCAACGCCTTGATGGACTTCTCGCGGCCAACGAACAGCGGAACAATCATATGGGGAAAGACAACGATATCCCGAAGGGGGAGCACCGGATAAGTATCGTGAGACTGTGTCATCTGCGTAATCGCTCTTTTTTCATCAGGATGAACGCGACCCAGGAAATGCGCGCCGCGCGCTGAAGCAATAAATTGGTCCCGACCACGCCGCGTTTCAAGACAGCAACGCGCCTAGCTCCATCCGTCCCTTGAATTGTGGCCTCGCTCGGCACCCGATCCACGGGTTCTAGAACCAAGGGGCCCGCGGAACGGCGCAAGACGCCTAGGCGCTCGACTCGACTTCCTCGCGACGCTCGCCATGGACCTTGATCGGCGCCGAGCCGGTTTCGACGACATCGGCGTTGATGATGATCTCCTCCACGTCGTCCAGTTCCGGCAGGTCGTACATCGGATCCAGCAAAATGGTTTCCATGATCGAGCGCAGTCCCCGCGCACCGGTTTTTCGCTCGATCGCCTTGGCGGCAATGCTGCGAAGCGCGTCCTCACGGAACTCAAGCTGAACGTCTTCCATCTCGAACAGGCGTTGATACTGCTTGACCAACGCGTTCTTCGGCCCGGTCAGAATTTCAACCAGCGCGTCCTCGTCGAGATCCTCAAGCGTCGCCAGAACGGGCAGGCGACCGACGAATTCCGGGATCAGGCCGAACTTCAAGAGATCCTCGGGCTCCACCTCGCGCAGGACATCGCCGGTGCGCCGGTCATCGGGGGAACGCACATCCGCGCCGAAGCCGATCGAGGACCCCTGGCTGCGGTTGGAAATGAGCTTGTCCAGTCCCGAGAAGGCGCCACCACAGATGAACAGGATGTTCGTGGTGTCGACCTGCAGGAATTCCTGTTGCGGATGCTTGCGGCCGCCTTGGGGCGGAACGCTGGCGACGGTGCCCTCCATGATCTTCAGCAGAGCCTGCTGCACCCCCTCGCCCGAAACGTCACGGGTGATCGACGGGTTGTCGGACTTGCGGCTGATCTTGTCGACCTCGTCGATATAGACGATCCCGCGTTGCGCCCGCTCGACGTTGTAGTCGGCGGCCTGCAAGAGCTTGAGGATGATATTCTCGACATCCTCGCCCACATAGCCGGCCTCGGTAAGCGTCGTGGCGTCGGCCATGGTGAAGGGAACGTCGATGATCCGCGCCAGGGTCTGGGCCAGCAGGGTCTTGCCGCAACCGGTCGGCCCAATCAGCAGAATATTCGACTTCGCGAGCTCGACGTCGTTGCTTTTCTGGCCATGCGACAGACGCTTGTAGTGGTTATGCACCGCCACCGAGAGGATCCGCTTGGCGTAAGCCTGGCCGATCACGTAATCGTCCAAAACCTGGCAGATATCCTTCGGCGTCGGCACGCCGTCGCGGGACTTGACCAGGGTGGTCTTGTTCTCCTCGCGAATGATATCCATGCAAAGCTCGACGCATTCATCACAGATGAACACCGTCGGCCCGGCGATCAGTTTTCGAACCTCGTGTTGGCTTTTCCCGCAAAAAGAACAGTAAAGCGTGTTCTTGGGGTCGCCGCCGCTGCTGCTGCTACCGCTGCCGGACTTGCTCATGGCGCACCGATCCGCAATTCATTATCCAGTTTCATGTTAGCCTCGCGACACGAGACCGTACAACGTCAAAACATTTTGGACTTCCGGTCATGCCGCGCAACCCGCCACCACCGGCATCCGCCTCAAAACGAATCAAGTCCGGGTGATTCTATCACTTCGTCTCGGCCCCGTCTCCATCCTCGATTGGACGCTTGTCGACGACCTCGTCGATCAAGCCGAATTCACGGGCCTCCTTGGGCGTCATGAAATTGTCCCGATCCATGGCCGCCTCGATCTTTTCAAGCGGCTGGCCGGTATGATTGACATAAACCTGGTTCAAGCGCGCCCGGGTCGCGAGGATCTCCTTGGCGTGGATCTCGATATCCGTCGCCTGTCCCTGATAGCCGCCCGAGGGCTGGTGAATCATGATCTTGGAGTTCGGAAGCGAGAACCGCTTGCCCTTGGCGCCCGCCGTCAACAGCAGGGAGCCCATGGAGGCCGCCTGACCGATGCAAACCGTCGAAACCTCGGGGCGAATGTATTCCATCGTGTCATACATTGCCATTCCCGAGGTGACGATGCCGCCCGGGGAGTTGATGTACATGAAGATGTCCTTGGTCGGGTTTTCCGCCTCAAGGAACAGCAACTGGGCGCAGACGACGCTGGAAACCGCGTCGTTGATCGGCCCGACAATGAAGATGATCCGCTCCTTCAGGAGACGGGAGTAGATGTCATAGGACCGTTCGCCGCGGTTGGTCTGTTCGACCACCATCGGAATCAGGCTGCTCATATAGGTCTCGACCGGGTCGTTCATGGCTGCGGATCTCGGTGAGTGGCTGGGGGTATCCGAATGAAACTATCTGATAGCACGGACGGCGGGCGGGAGTCCTACTTGCTCTCGTCCGCCTTTTCCGCGTCGCCGGCATCGGCCTCGTCCCCTTCGGGATCGGCCATCAGTTCCTCCGGCGTCACGGTCTTCTCGGTGACGGTCGCCATCTCGAGAACGAAATCGACGATCTTGTCCTCGAACAGCGGCGCGCGCAAACTGGCCATCGCTTGCGGATTATTCTGATAGAGCTGCATCACCTGCTGCTCCTGACCGGGATAGCGCGAGGCCTCCTGGAACATCGCGCGGCGCACCTCGTCCTCGGTGACCTCGATGTTGTTGAGCCGCCCGACTTCCTGAAGCATCAGTCCGAGACGGACCCGCCGTTCGGCGATCTTGCGATACTCGGCCTTGTCCTCGTCGCTGAGGGATTCATCAGCCGACGGATGCGCGTGAGCATGATCATGGTCGTGGTCGTGGTCATGATCGTGCGCGTGGTCGTGGTCATGATCGTGCGCGTGGTCATGGCCCGCTTGCGGGTTCACGGCGCGACAGATCGCCTCGTATTCCTGGTCCGCCAGCCCCTGGGGTACCTCGAAGGCCTCGCCTTCCTCGAGCTTGTCGAGCAAGGTCCGTTTCAGGCGAGCGCGGGAGGCCTGTGCGAATTCCTGTTCGATCTGCCCGCGCATCACATCCTTGAGTGCGGCCAGGTCGTCCATCCCGAAAAGCTTGGCGAAATCATCGTCGATCTCGACCGGTTTCGGCTCGCGAATTTCGGTCACCTTGGTCGCGAAGACCGCGTCCTTGCCGGCCAGGTTGGGCTGGCCGTAATCCTCGGGAAAGGTCACCTTGACCTCTACGTCGTCGCCGGCCTTGGCGCCGACCAGCTGATCCTCGAAGCCGGTGAGGAACTGGTTCGAGCCCAATTCGAGGTGATGGCCCTCGGCGGCGCCGCCCTCGAAAGCCTCGCCGTCGATCGAACCGGTGAAGTCGATTACCACCACGTCGCCGTTCTGGGCCCCGCGATCCTCGGTGATCGGCTCGGAGCTCTTGTGGTTCTCGGCAAGCCGGCCAATGGCCTCGTCTAGTTCCTTGTCGCCCGGCTCGGCGGTCATTTTCTCGAGCGTTAGGGTCGAGAAATCGATCGGCGTGATCTCCGGCATCAATTCGACCGACAGGCTGAACGCCAGATCCTTGCCCTCGTCGAATTCGGTGATCTCGATCCGCGGCTGCATGGCCGGGCGCAGACCGCGCTCTTCCAGGGTGGCCTGCGAGGACTCGTTCACCGCGGCCTCGAGCACCTCGCCCAGAACCGCTTGTCCATAGCGCTGCTTCAACAGCTTCGGCGGCACCTTGCCCGGGCGAAATCCGGGCAGCCGGATGGTCGGCGCCAACTCGTTCAGTCGCCCCGTCACCTTGCCGTCGATATCGGCGGCCGGGATGACGACCTGAAATTCCCGCTTCAGACCCTCGGTAAGGGTTTCCGTAACCTGCATGACTGTCGCCCGATCCCTCTAAAGCGCCCTTCGACGCTCGTGCTAGTTAACCTTCCGCTCAACCCGGTCCTCGGACCAGGCAAATCGACCCAAAGCCGCCCCGCCTCGGCGTCCGCCTCTCGGGCGCCGTCGGCATGGTGCGGGTGAAGGGACTTGAACCCCCACGGCTTTCGCCACCAGAACCTAAATCTGGCGTGTCTACCAATTCCACCACACCCGCGCGCAACCCGATTGCCAAGCCGATTCAACCCGTCATCGGCGCCAGCCCCCTGGTCGGAGCGGCATGGCTAACGGAAGCCGCACTTCGCGTCAACAATCCTTCGTCATTCCGCGACATTCGGCTTTTTGCTCAGCCCCGCGCCAAGGTGCGCATCGCCGTGGATTCGGCGATCGAGAGGTCGGTGATATACGCCGTGCTGTTGGCCTCGATTTCAGGCAGGCGATAGAGGTAGTTGATCATCAAGCCGTGCGATTGCGCGAACCCTCGCTCCGAGCGATCTCCCAACCAGTTCAACCGCTCGGCCCGCGCGCCGTTGGTCAGATGAAAATGCGCGACCGGGTCAAGCG
>JAYOIK010000033.1:7333-48678 GCA_038118725.1 Alphaproteobacteria bacterium
GGTCAAGCGCGCGTCCACCGCGTCCCTTGGCGGTCAGAACATAACGCGCCGCCAGCCGGGTTATCGGAGACTTCATCGCGTCGACCAATATCTCGTCCGATTGCGCGTCGAGCCGACTCAACAACCCGCTCAGCAAGGCGCCGTCGTTGGCGCCTTCTCCCAGCGCCGTCAGGGCCTTGCGATCGGCGCTGGTCAGCAGCACCGCCTGCTCGTCTTGCAGTTGCCCGTCGAGCCAGCGCGCGAAACCCGGGATCGGGGACAAGGTCGCGAAGGTCTTGAGGTTGGGAAAATCGTGGCTCAAGAGCTCCACGACCCGCTTGATCAGGAAATTGCCGAAACTGATACCGCTCAAGCCGCGTTGGGCATTCGAGATCGAGTAAAAGATCGCCGTATCCGCCGTCCTCGGGTCGGTTTCCGGCGCCTCCTCGTCCAAGAGCTCGTCAACACTGCCGGACATGCCGTTGACCAGCGCGACCTCGACAAAGATCAGCGGCTCGTCCGGCATGTTGGGGTGAAAGAACCCGAAACATCGACGATCCGACTCCAGCCGGTTCTTCAGGTCGTCCCAGGACTTGATGGCATGAACCGATTCATAGGCGATGAGCTTCTCCAGCAAGGCGGCGGGAGAGTCCCAGCCGATCTGGCGGAGATCCAACAGACCGATATCGAACCAGGCGCCCAGCATGGTCCTCAAATCGTCCGAGAGGGCCTTGATCGCCTTGTCTTCGCGCGCCATCGTCAGCATCTCGGCGCGTAGATCGACCAGGAACTTCACCCCTTCCGGCAAAGTGGTGAAACGGCCAAGCAGCGCGCGCCACCGAGGTTCCAACGCCTCTCTGAGGGCGCCCTCGGCCGCGGACCGGGTTTCGTCATCGGCCTCCTGGACCGCGAGCATGGCCGCGTCGACCGCTCCCCGGTCCACGTCGAACTCGCCCGCGAGCATGGAAAGGAACCTTCGCCGGCCATCGGCGTCGAGCCCCATATAGACGTGACCGAGAGCCGCCGCGTGGGCGCGCACCGAGGCCTCGTCTCCCCGGCCCACGATACAAGCCTCGATCTCGCCGCGAACCCGCGCCAGATCCTCGTCCGGCAACCCCGGGCGTGGCTGCCGGGAGATGTAGTGGCGAGTGGTATCCGAGAGATCCGTCCAGGCCCGGCGCAAATTTCTCAGCGTGCGGTCGAATAGAGTGGAACCGTGGTCGTCGGGCATCATGGCTACTCGGTTTAAGGCGAAACGGTATTACTGGCATATGGCGAATAGCGTGAATTTGTCACCGCTTTTCGTGCATGGCCAGTGAACAATTCATGATAGTGCCGCCGCCCGGCGCGCGCTGGCGGCCATGGCGGCGAGATGGTCGGGAATATCCTCGGCGATCAAGCCCTCGCCGATCGCTTGCGCCGCCGCGCCGTTCAGCCAGACCGCCGCCGCCGCCGCCCCGAAGCCGGACATGCCCTGGGCCAGCAAGCCGAGCACCGTTCCCGCGAGCACGTCGCCAGTGCCCCCCGTCGCCAGCCAGGGCGGGGCGTTGGTGTTGATCAGCGCGGTTCCGTCCGGCGCCGCGATCACCGTGTCGGCGCCCTTCAGCACCACCACCGCTTTGCTCCGCCGCGCCGCGATCCGCGTCCGTTCCAGCTTGCCGAGACCCGCGAGATCGGGAAACAGGCGCGCGAATTCGCCGTCATGCGGCGTCATCACCAAGATCCCGGCCCGTCGATCCGCTAAGGCCTCGGCCTCTCCGGCGAACAGGGTCAAGGCATCGGCGTCGAGAACCACCGCCCGGTCCGTGTCCAACGCCGCCTCGGCGAAACCGCGGGTTCGCGGCTCCAGACCGTTGCCCGGGCCGACCAGAACCGCGTTCCGCCTGGGATCGGCGAGCACCGCCGCGCATTCATCGCGCGTATCGCAATCGTCGACCAGAAATCCCGGCGCGGCGGCGCGAAACAGCGGACCCGCCGCGGCCGGCGGAGCGATTGTCAGCAATCCCGCGCCGATCCGCCGCGCCGCCATCCCCGCCAACCGCGCTGCGCCGGTCATCACGCCACCCGCCGCGATAACCGCGTGGCCGCGTCGGTACTTGTGATCACTCAACCCGGGCCGGGCCAGTTCGCGTGCCCACGAGGCCGGCCCGTTTCGGCCTTGATCCGGCGCGATCTCGTCAAGCACCAAGTCCTCGATGCCGATATTGATGACCCGCAACACGCCGGCCAGCGCGCGGCCCGGCAACAGCAGGTGACCGGGCTTGGCACGAAAAAAAGTCACCGTCATATCCGCCGGCGCGGCATCGCCCAGAACCCGACCGGTATCGCCCTCGACGCCGCTTGGAACGTCGATGGCCACGATCTTGAGAGCGCCTGCCCGCGAGCGATCTCTCGCGGCGCGGATCACCGTCAATGCATCCCCGACGAGATCCCGGTTCAAGCCCGCGCCGAACAGCGCGTCGACCATCAGACCCGCGCCATCCAAGAGCCCGGAGGATATCGGCTCCACCGCGCCCCGCCACGCCGCCGCCGCCAGCGCCGCGTCGCCGGTCAACCGATCACGGCTGCCCAGCAATCCGACACGCACGGGCCAGCCGGCCTCGCTCAGGGCCCGCGCGACGACGAATCCATCACCGCCATTCATCCCCGGCCCGCACAGAACCGCGACGGGCCTCGGGACATAACGGCGCTGGATGCATCGCGCGGCCCCAAGCCCCGCCGCCTCCATCAGGGTGATACTAGGTGTGCCCGCGGCGATTGTGAGTTGGTCGGCGCGCGCCATCTCGGCCACGGCAAGGAGAGCGTCTTCCGCGGGAATCTTCATCACTGCCTCCGGGACCCGAGCCGGGCCAAGGTCTGGTTCAAGCGCGACGTCACCGCGCGATGCCTCGATAATAGCCCAACGCGGATGGATTTCCGTTCGGTGAGTTACCGCCGCCGGTCCGCTCGACATGGAGCTGGCGAACACGTGGAATATGCCGCTCCCGGCGTGTAGACTCTCGCCGCAGGAGACCTGGGAGCCTCGAACTCGGGCCATGGCATCTCGAATATAGCGAATGCATGACTTTAAAAACGGTCTATATCCTACTGTTATCATGAAATATATATGGATCATACTTGGCGTGTTCGGCGCATCGGCGATTGCCCTGGCGGCAATCGGCGCGCATGCCTACGCGGCCCCCGAGGGATTTGATCGTGGAGCCTTCGAGATCGCGATACGCTATCACCTCGCTCATGTTGTCGCCGGGGCCGTCGCACTGGTGCTCGCGCGCGGCGGCGATCGCATCGCGCTGGCGACGGCCTGGATCTTCTTGATCGCCATCATGCTGTTCTCGGGGTCGATTTATTTGAAGCAACTTGCCGCCGTGCATATCCCGACCGCGCCCCTCGGCGGTGTCGGTTTCATGGTCGGCTGGCTCTTGTTGGGGTTTAGCGGATGGCGATCGGCGTATTCCGGAAGGAAGGATAAGGCGGATTAACGGCGCCCCTCTTCCGGCGGCTCGGGATCCTGGCGCGCCCAGCCCATGATCCAAAGCACCATGGGGAGCCAGACGATACCCGCGACGCAATAGTAGATCGCCACGAGCCAGAATATGTCCGGCAACAAATCCGCCAAAAGCGACGCGAGCGCGACGTAGATGGCGAGGAACACGAGAATCGCGATGGCGGCGAGAGGGGTTCTCCATCTCATGGGAAAAACTCCGGCGGCCTCTAGGCGTTCCGCTATATCGGGGGAAAGTGGGGCGAGTGAGGGGACTTGAACCCCCGACTTCCAGAATCACAATCTGGCGCTCTAACCACCTGAGCTACACCCGCCACCGAAGGCCGCACTAGGTACTTTACCGTTTCGGCTCCGTCAACCGAAATGGGCGGCCAGCTTTGCCGCCGCCTCGTCAAGGATCCTGTCCTGCTTGGCGAAACAGAACCGAATGAAGGTTTCCGGGCCGCCTTCCTGGTAAAACGCGCTGACCGGAACGGCGGTCACCCCGGCCTCCGTGGTGATGTGCCGGCAGAAATCCACGTCCAAGCCGTCGAATCCGGTGCCGGCGATATCCACGAATAGGAAGTAAGTGCCCTGGCAGGGCGCCGGAGCAAAGCCCGGGATCTTATCCAGGGCCTCGCTCAGCCGGTCGCGCTTGGCCCGCATCGACTCGTTCAAGCCGTTGAAATAAGCGTCGTCCTGGCCCAGCCCGAAAGCCACGGCGCGTTGGAGATTTGGCGCGGTGGTGAAGACCAGGAACTGGTGCGCCTTGGAAACCGCGCGCATCAACGCCTCCGGCCCGGTCAGATAGCCGACTTTCCAGCCGGTCAGCGAGAATGTCTTGCCGGCCGAGCCTATCCTGATCGTGCGCTCCCGCATCCCAGGCAAGGTCATCATCGGGATGTGCTCCCGCCCGTCGAAGGCCATGTGCTCGTAGACCTCGTCGCAGATCGCGATTGCGTCGAACTCCTTGACCAGTGCCGCGATCGCCTCGAGTTCGGTCCTCGTATAGACCTTGGAGGCTGGGTTTTGCGGCGTGTTGATCAGCAAAAGCTTGGTCTTTTCCGAGAACGCCTCGCGCAGGGCGTTCAGATCGAGCGACCAGTCCGGCGGTCGGATCGTCACCAGCTTGGGGATGCCCCCGGCGCGCCGGATAATCGGCAGATAGCAGTCATAAAGCGGCTCGATCACGATCACTTCGTCGCCCGGCTCGATCAGCCCGAAGAAGCACGCCGCCAGCCCTTCGGTCGCGCCTGTGGAGACCATGGTCTCGGTCTGCCAGTCGATATCCAGATCGTAGAATCGCTTGCCATGCGCCGCGACCGCCTGGCGCAATTCCGGCACGCCCAGCATCGGCGGGTACTGGTTCGGCGGGTCGTAGAGAAACCCCGCCGCCTGTTCCAAAACTGGATCGGGGCCCCTGTCGTCCGGGAACCCTTGGCCCAGATTGATCGATCCGGTCTCGATGGCCAGTCGGGACATGACCTCGAAAACCGTTGTCCCATAAGACCCAAGGACTGAGTTCGCCGCTTTCATTCGCCTCTCCGGATAAGTTGACTATCGATTAGTTCAACCCGCCCGTTGGCTCAAGCGCGCAATAGCGGGACGACGTTCATCACCGACCGATCGCGTGCCGAAATGAGACGAATCTGTAATCAATTGGCAATGTTAATGTCACTCGCTGAAATGCTTCCGTCGACGGTCATCATCGCGCATAACGAACAATACGACATTCAATCGAATCTCGCCGACCGACTCACCCGATTCCAGCGCGAGGCATACAACACCGTGTTTCGACATTCGAAATCCCTCACCCAAGTGGCGGCGTTTCCCTACGTCATCCATGGAACCAGCGTGGAGGTTCTCTTGGTGACCTCAAGGCGACACGGGCGCTGGTTGCTTCCTCGTGGCTGGCCGATCGAGGGCATGTCATATGGCATGGCGGCTTCCAAGGAAGCGAGCGAGGAAGCCGGCGTGGTCGGAGAGATGGGCCATAAAGCGCTCGGCGACTACCACTATGACAAACGCACGGGAAACGGTTACCGGGTCCCATGCAGGGTCTTCGTCTATCCACTTTTGGTAACCCAGCAACAACTCGATTGGCCGGAAAAAGACCAGCGGGAACAAATCTGGTGCAATCTTTCCGACGCCATTGCAATGGTTCGCCAGGACAGCCTCGCCAAGTTCCTGAGCAGCTTGCGAAACGTGCCTGATCTGCGGACGCACCTCGCCGCGTACCACTAATCGACCGATGGGAAAATATTGATGGCTCCGTCCAAACCGACTCTCGACAAGGATCTTTCGAAACTCATCCATGTCGAGGCCGCGACCCGGTCACTGGCGAGCAACTTCGTAACCCATGGGCTCGCGATCCTGTTCCTCGGCGCGGCGGGTGTCCTGGCCGGGATCTACGCGGGCATCGACGCGAACACCGCGCTGATCGTCTTCGCCGCGATCCTGGGCGGCTACATGGCGCTCAATATCGGCGCCAACGACGTTGCGAACAATGTCGGCCCGGCGGTCGGCTCGCGCGCGATGACCCTGATGACGGCTCTGATCATCGCCGCGATCTTCGAGAGCGCGGGCGCGCTCATCGCCGGGGGAGACGTGGTCTCGACGATTTCCAAGGGTATCATCGACCCGGCCCAGGTTCCCAATAGCGACGTCTTCATCATGGCGATGATGGCGGCGCTGATCTCGGCGGCGCTTTGGGTCAATATCGCGACGATGATCGGCGCGCCGGTTTCCACCACCCACGCGGTCGTCGGCGGCGTCATGGGTGGCGGTATCGCGGCGGTCGGCTTCGGCCTGGTCAACTGGGCCACCATGAGCAAGATCGCGGCGAGTTGGGTGATCTCGCCTCTGCTGGGCGGTGTGATCGCGGCGCTGTTCCTGTTCTTCATCAAGGCGAACATCATCTATCGCGAGGACAAGATCGCCGCGGCCCGGCGGTGGATCCCGCTACTGATCGCCATCATGGCCGGCGCCTTCGCCAGCTATCTCGCGATCAAGGGCTTGAAGCGCGTCTGGAAAGCCGACGCGATGGCCGTGGCGATGATCGGCTCCGCCGTGTTCGTCGCCACCTGGGCGCTGATGCACCCACTCATCAGGCGACAATCCGAAGGCATGGAGAACCGCAACCGCTCGCTCCGCGAACTTTTCCGCCTGCCGCTCATCTGTTCCGCCGCCCTACTCTCCTTCGCGCACGGCGCCAACGACGTGGCCAATGCGATCGGACCGCTCGCCGCGATCCTGCACAGCGCGGAGCATGGCGATATCGCCTCAAAGGCGGCGGTCCCGGCCTGGATCATGGTGATCGGCGCCTTCGGCATCAGTCTCGGCTTGTTCCTCTACGGCCCCAAGCTCGTGCGCATGGTCGGCGACAAGATCACCAAGATGAACCCGATGCGGGCCTATTGCGTCGCCCTCTCGGCGGCGATCACGGTGATTATCGCCTCCTGGCTGGGCCTGCCGGTCAGTTCCACCCATATCGCGGTCGGCGCGGTGTTCGGCGTCGGTTTCTTTCGCGAGTACTACACTTCCCGCAGTTTGCGGCGTATCGGCATGGTCAACCGGTCCGGCGATCTTTATCCCGCCCGTAAGGGGCCGGAGGAAATCCGGCAACGCAAACTGGTACGCCGATCGCACTTCCTGACCATCGTCGCGGCATGGGTGATCACGGTTCCGGCCGCGGCCATCATCTCGGCGATCATCTTCCATGCGTTAACCATGCTGCGGTAAGGCCCACGCGGCATTCCGGCTCTTCCGATCCCGCGGGTTAGGCCATATGGTGCCGCGATCCGCCATCCGTCATTCACCGCACCCTGGGGACAGAACGATGTCAACGCTCGCCGACCGGATGAACCATCTGGGCACCGAAACCGCTTTCGAGGTCCTGGCCCGGGCCAATCAACTCGCCGCTCAGGGCCGCGACATCATCAATCTCGGGATCGGACAGCCGGACTTCAAAACCCCTGATCATATCGTCGAGGCGGCGGTACAGGCGCTGAAGGACGGGCATCACGGCTACACGCCCGCCAACGGCATTCCACAGCTTCGCGAGGCCGTCGCGGCGGATCTGCATCGCCGTCTCGGCGCCGAGGTCGATCCGGGGCAGGTCCTGATCGTGCCCGGCGGCAAGGTGACCATGTTCCTGGCGATGATGCTGTACGGAGAGCCCGGCACGGAAATCCTTTATCCCAATCCAGGTTTTCCGATCTACGAGTCGGCGATCCGGTTCTCCGGCGCCGCGGCCGTGCCGATCCCGTTGCTCGAGGAGAACGGCTTCGCCTTCTCCGCCGAGGACGTGCTCTCCCGGATCAACGAGCGGACCCGGCTGATCATCCTGAACAGCCCCGCCAACCCGACCGGCGGCGCGGTCCCCAAGGCGGAGTTCGACACCCTCGTCGCCGGGCTCGCGAAATGGCCGAACGTCACGGTGATGAGCGACGAGATCTATGGCCAGATGCTCTATGACGGACGCGAGCATGTCAGCCTGCTGAACTATCCGGAATTGCGCGACCGGCTGATCCTGCTGGACGGCTGGTCCAAGACCTACGCGATGACGGGATGGCGCCTTGGCTACAGTGTCTGGCCGAAGGACGTGGTCGGACATGCCGAAAAGCTTTGCGTGAACGTGCATTCCTGCGTCAACGCCTCGGCCCAGTTCGCCGGCATCGCGGCGCTTGAGGGTCCCCAGGACGAGCCCGCCGCCATGGTCAAGGCCTTCGACGAGCGCCGCCGCGTGATCGTCTCGGAGCTCAACCAGATCGCCGGTATCTCCTGCATCGAACCGGGCGGCGCCTTCTACGCCTTTCCCAACATCACCGGGACGGGCATGACATCGGACACCCTGCAGAAGAAGCTGCTCGAGGAAGCCGGTGTCGCGGTCATCTCCGGCACCAGTTTCGGCTCTTATGGCGAGGGCTATCTCAGGTTCTCCTACGCGAATTCGACGGAGAACATTCGCCTGGCGCTTTCCCGCATCCGCGATTGCCTTGCCTAGGGAATGAACAGAATCTATGGTTAATTTTTGGGCAAACGCCTAAAATCCAGGCGGCGAGCCTGGAACTTTCTCGATACGATTCTGTAATCCATTGTTTTCCCTGCCTTTTAATCAGCGCACGGTTTGGCACGGCGCATGCTATTCATGCGCGTCCCCCCGGGGGACGCCAACATCCTGGGATTGGCGAGCACATGAAGAAAGTCGAAGCGATCATCAAGCCCTTCAAGCTTGACGAGGTGAAGGAAGGCCTTCACGAGGTTGGAATTCAGGGGATCACCGTCACCGAAGCCAAGGGCTTCGGCCGCCAAAAAGGTCACACCGAGCTGTATCGCGGCGCCGAATACGTCGTCGATTTCCTGCCCAAGGTGAAGATCGAGGTGGTCATGGAAGACAACCAGGTCGAGCGCGCCGTCGAGGCGATCCAGCAGGCCGCCCATACCGGCCGGATCGGCGACGGCAAGATCTTCGTCTCTACGGTCGAGGAGGTCATCCGCATCCGCACCGGCGAGACCGGCGGCGAGGCGCTCTAACCCGAAGCATCAACCGATCGGCCCGAAAACACCGGCGCCGGTTTTCAAACAAGCAACCAAATCAACTTACTCTGTCAGGAAGGAAGACCATGTCCGACGCCAGCACAATCATGGAGATGATCAAGGAGAACGACGTCCGCTTCGTTGACCTCCGCTTCACCGACCCGCGCGGCAAGATGCAGCATCTCACGCAAGCCATCAGCACGGTGGACGAGGACGCGCTGGCCGAGGGCTTTATGTTCGACGGCTCGTCCATCGCCGGTTGGAAAGCCATCAACGAGTCCGACATGTGTCTGATGCCCGACCTGTCCCGCGCGACCATCGATCCGTTCTTCGCGCAGTCGACCCTGGTGCTGTTCTGCGACGTGCTGGAGCCGTCCACCGGCCAGCCCTATAACCGCGATCCCCGCTCGACCGCCAAGGCCGCCGTCAACTACATGGCCAGCCTGGGTATCGGCGACACCGTCTTCTTCGGCCCGGAAGCCGAGTTCTTCGTGTTCGACGACGTCAAGATGGACGTCAGCATGCACCGCGGCTACTACGAGCTCGACAGCACGGAAGGCCCGTACAACTCGGCCCGTGACTACGAGGAAGGCAACATGGGTCACCGTCCGGGCGTCAAGGGCGGCTACTTCCCGGTTCCTCCGGTCGATTCCGAGCAGGACCTGCGCGGCGAGATGCTGGCGGTCATGGAGGAGATGGGCGTCGAGGTCGAAAAGCATCACCACGAGGTCGCTCCTTCCCAGCATGAGCTGGGCATGAAGTTCGGCACCCTGATCAAGACCGCCGACGACCTGCAGATCTACAAATACGTGGTTCATCAGGTCGCCGCCTCCTACGGCAAGACCGCGACCTTCATGCCGAAGCCGATCGCCGGCGATAACGGCTCGGGCATGCATTGCCATCAGTCGATCTGGAAGGACGGCAATCCGATGTTCGCCGGCTCCGGCTATGCCGACCTTTCGGACATGTGCCTCTACTATATCGGCGGCATCATGAAGCACGCCCGGGCGCTGAACGCCTTCACCAACCCGTTGACCAACAGCTACAAGCGTCTGGTCCCGGGCTTCGAGGCACCGGTCCTGCTGGCCTATTCCTCGCGCAATCGCTCGGCCTCCTGCCGCATTCCGTACGTGAACAGCCCCAAGGGCAAGCGCGTCGAGGTTCGGTTCCCGGACGCCGGCGCCAATCCGTATCTCGCTTTCTCGGCGATGCTGATGGCCGGCCTTGACGGCATTCAGAACCGCATCCACCCGGGCGATCCGATGGACAAGGATCTTTACGATCTGCCGCCCGAGGAGTTGAAGGACATCCCGACGGTTTGCGGTTCGCTCCGCGAGGCGCTGGACAATCTCGACAAGGACCGCGCGTTCCTGACCGCCGGCGACGTGTTCGACGACGACCAGATCGACGCCTATATCGAGCTCAAGATGGAAGAGGTCCTCGCCTTCGAGATGACCCCGCATCCCATCGAGTTCCAGATGTACTACTCGGTCTGATCACCGACCAGTCGACGAAGTCGAGGCGGGCCGTCCCTGGTGGGGCGGCCCGTTTCGCATTGGGGGTGGATCATTCCGCCTCCGGTCGGCGATGCACCTTCCATGTTGATTTTCAGCCGCCACGCGGGTTCCCTGATCTCTCGTCCCCTAGTTGTCCTCGTCTCTCGATCGACCGATGTCCAGCGCTCTGAACCAAGCCGTCACCGACATCCTTCGCCTACTTGACGCCGGCGAGGCGCGCGAGGCCCTGGCGCGCGTCGACGCGCTGCTGGCCGAGCATCCGATGGTTCCCGGGCTGTACAATATTCGCGCCGCCGCCCGCGCCGTCCCCGACACGCCACACCCAGCCGTCGATGACCGCCGCCGCGCCGTCCTGCTGTTTCCCGCGTTTCACCAGGCGCTGTTCAATCTCGCGAACGCGGCTCGTCGATCCGGACAAACCGCCGAGGCCTTGAAGCTGTATGATCGTGTTGCGCGGATCGCTCCCGGTTTCGCGGGGGGGGCATAACAGCGCCGGCGCGTTGCTGCGTGACGAGGGACATTGGCGAAAGGCCCTTGCCTGTTTCCGGGCCGCGGCCATGCACGATCCGAGCCATGTCGATGCTCATCTCAATATCGCGAATATTCAGCGCGATCTCGGCGCCTATCCAGCGGCGCGCGCGTCCTACCGACACGCCTTGCTTCTCCGCCCTGATCACGGAACGGCCTGGAATCATCTCGGCATCGCCACCCAGGAGGCCGCCGACCGCGCCGGCGCCATCGGCGTTCAGAGAAGAGCCGTCACCATTGCCCCGAGGGATGTGGAAGCTCATCGTCTTCTCGCCAACCTCAAGCGATACAGCACCGCCGGCGACCCGCATTTGGCGATGCTCCAGTCCTTGTTGGACGATCCCACGCATGGCCTGGACGACCGGGCCCGACTGCATTTCGCGCTCGGCAAGGCGCATGAGGATCTTGGCGCGATCGACGCGGCGTTCGATCACTATCGCCAAGGCAACGCGTCCCGGAAATCAGCGCTCGGCTACGAGCTCTCTCAACACGCGACGCTAATGGATAGAGTCAAACGCGCGTTTCCGACGACGCTCTCGCCGCGCTTGCGGACCCACCCCGAGCCGGCGGTCCGCCCGGTCTTCATCGTCGGGATGCCGCGGTCCGGGACCACGTTGATCGAACAGATCCTGGCCGGTCATCCGGATGTCCACGCCGCCGGTGAGTTGCAAGATCTCTCGCGCCTCTCCTATCGATACCTGCCGGGCACGCCGGAAGGTGGTCGGACGGAGTACCGCTCCGAGGATCTGGCCGAGATACGGCGCGCCTATCTGGATGAGATTGCCAAACTGGCCGCGGGCAAGGCCGTCGTCGTCGACAAGATGCCCGGAAACTTTCAATGGATCGGGGTCATCCGCGCCGCGCTTCCCGAGGCGAGGATCATCAACACCGACCGCGATCCCCGGGCCGTGGCCTGGTCCCTCTATCGTCATTATTTCCCGACAGCGGCTCATGGCTATGCCTACGATCTCGCGGATATCGCGGGGTTCCATGCCCTGTACCGCGATCTCATGGAGTTCTGGGCGCGGCAGTCACCCGGCGACATCCTCACCCTTGGTTACGAGGCGTTCACCGAGGCCCCGGAGGCCGGCACCCGCGATCTACTGGCTTGGTGCCGCCTGGAATGGAGCGACAGCTGCCTGGACTTTCACCGCGCCGAACGACCCGTCAAAACCGCGAGCGCCGCGCAGGTGCGCCGCCCCGTCTATCGCGGCTCCTCGGACGTCTGGCGACGGTTCGCGCCGAATATCTCGGCGATGCTCGGTGGCGTGGACCCGCTCGGGTTCGGTGATCCGGGCCCAATCCCGACCGATCAGAGCGTTTCCGACAAAACCCTTTCATAGAAACCCGCCGCCTTTAGCCCGCCGCCGGTCAAAACGACCACTGTCACCTGGTCGGGCGCGATCAGGCCCGTCGCCGTCAATTCATCGAAGGCCGCCGCCGCCGTCGCGCTGGTCGGCTCGGTGAACAAGCCGCCCTTGGCCAGATCGAGCGCCGCCGCGCGGATCCCCTCCTCGGGGATAGCGACCGTGCCGCCGTTCGAGCGCCGGACGGCCTCAAGCAAGGCTCTCATCCGAAGCGGACGCTTTATCGCGGTTCCCTCGGCGATGGTCGGGGCGAAGTCGGTTTCGACATGATCACGCGCGCCGGCGCGAAACGCCGCGTCGATGGGCGCGCAATTGGCGGGCTGCGCGACGAAGAGGCGTGGCAGCCGGTCGATCTCTCCCGCCGCCCGGAGTTCCCGAAATGCCAGGTCACAGCCCAGGACATTGCTGCCGGCGCCGGTCGGGATGATGATGTTGTCCGGGGCCCGAAATCCGAGATCCTCCCAAAGCTCATACCCAAGGGTTTTGGTGCCCTGTAGAAAGAACGGATGCCAATTGTGGCTGGCGTAGAACACGCGCTCGGCCATCTCCAGCGCCGCCGCCTCGGTCGCCTCGCGGGGGCCGGGGATCAGATGCACTTGCGCGCCATGGGCGCCGATCTGCGCGATCTTCGAGGACGAAGTGCTGTCCGGCGCCAGAATATGCACCTTTATTCCCGCCGCCGCGCCAAAGGCCGCGACCGCCGCGCCGCCATTGCCGGAACTATCCTCGGCGACCTCGCGCACACCTTGCCGGCGCAACAGCGACAACATGACCGACGCGCCGCGATCCTTGAACGAGCCCGACGGGGCGAACCATTCCAGCTTGAACAGCGCCCGATTGTCGCGAAACGAGCGCGGCACGAGCGGTGTACACCCCTCTCCCAGGCTTACGGGATCGGTGAATTCCACCGGAAAGGCCGCGCGGTAGCGCCATAGCGAGCGCGTGGTCGGGTCGATCCGATCCCGCGTGATCCCCGGAAGTTCCGAGACCGCCAATGATGTCCGCGCGTCGGAACACCAACGGGCGTCGTCGATTGGATAGGTCGCGCCGCCGACCTCGTCGATAAGATGCGGTTGCTCCGTCATTCCGGCACTTTCACCGTAACTTCCTTGCCGCCGCCGCCATGCTTCAGATCAAGGGCGCGGACCGTTACTTCCTTGGTACCGGAGGGGATTTTCACCTTGCCGAGATAGCGCGTGAAAGGCTGCTCTTGCTCATGGGGATGCAGCAGGACCCGGGTCCCGAGCACCGTCCCGTCGGGGGCCACCACCTCCCAGGCATTGGCGTAGTGATGCCAACCCTCGTCCTTGTGGCGCACCGTTACCTTGAAACGATAGGAGCCGTCGGAGTCGCGCACCACCTCGGCGCCGACCACATCCGCCTTACCGGCCCAGGCCGGACACGCGGCGGCTATCACGAGCGCCGCGAACATGCCGGCGGCCACCTGGACGACGCGGGTCCGTCCGGTCCATCCCATCAATCCTCGAATCATTAGCTCTCTCCTCAAAGCCGCCACGGCGCCGTTCGCGTGATCGCGCTCGTCTGTAAATCAGACTCGGGCCGACGGCTGATCCGGTTCATTTCGGGCCGCCGCAACTTGGCTCTCGCATTTGGCATCAAACACAATATATTGTAACCTCAGTGGTCGGGGCACCCAATATCGGTTGTAAGACCGGTCCGAGCGCTCCATCAGTCTAACACCGGAAACATGACGGCATGGCGGATCTTTTTCAGAGCAACGCGGCGCGAGCAACCGACGACTATTCGGCCAAGGATATCGAGGTGCTCGAGGGTCTGGAGCCGGTTCGGCGGCGCCCCGGCATGTATATCGGCGGTACCGACGAGCGCGCCATGCACCATCTGGTCGCCGAGGTGCTGGACAACTCCATGGACGAGGCGGTCGCCGGCCATGCCAGCCGGATCGAGATCGAGCTGGCCGCCGACATGACCGTGACGATCCGCGACAATGGCCGCGGCATTCCGATCGACCCGCATCCCAAGTTCAAGGACAAGTCGGCGCTCGAGGTCATCCTCACCACGCTCCACGCGGGCGGTAAGTTCTCCGACAAGGTCTACAGCACCAGCGGCGGCCTGCATGGTGTCGGAATCTCCGTCGTGAACGCCCTGTCCTCGTTGCTCGAGGTCGAGGTCGCCCGCGACAAGAAGCTCTTTATCCAATCCTTCGAGCGCGGCGCCTCGCTGGGACCGCTCAAGAACGCGGGCGCGGTCAACAATCGACGCGGCACCACGATCCGCTTTCGACCGGATACCGAGATCTTCGGCAAGGCGGCGCGGTTTCGCCCCGCCACAATGTACCGTCTGGCCCGTTCCAAGGCCTATCTGTTCAAGGGCGTTGAGATCCGCTGGTCCTGTGATCCCGCGTTGCTGAAGGCGGGAGACGAGACGCCGGCGTCGGCGGTGCTGCACTATCCCGGCGGTCTGGCGGATTTTCTCGGCAGCGCGCTCGGCGAGCGGGCGACCATCGGCGGCCAGGCGTTTTCCGGCGATGTCGAGGCCAGCGGCGGCGAGCGGGTGGAATGGGCCATCGCCTGGCCCGACGACCGCGACGACGGTTTCCTCAACGCCTATTGCAATACCATTCCGACCTCCAATGGCGGCACCCACGAACAGGGCCTGCGGACCGCCTTGCTGAAGGGCATCCGGGCCTATGGCGAGCTTTCGGGCAACGCCAAGCGGATCGGCCAGGCCACCGCCGACGACATGATGTCCGGCGCCTGCGTGATGCTGTCGGTCTTCGTGCGCGATCCACAGTTCCAGGGCCAGACCAAGGAACGCCTGGTCAGCCCGGGCGCGACAAAGCTGGTGGACCAAGCGGTCAAGGATCACTTCGATCATTGGCTGTCCGGCAACCCGGAACTCGCTAATGCCCTGGTCGACAGCATCGTCGAACGGGCCGAGGACCGGCTCAAGCGCCGCCAGCAAAAAGAAGTCAGCCGCAAGTCCGCGACCCGCAAGCTGCGCCTGCCCGGCAAGCTGACGGATTGCAGCCGCAACGACGCGGACGGGACCGAGATCTTTCTGGTCGAGGGTGATTCCGCCGGCGGTTCCGCCAAACAGGCCCGCGATCGCGCGTTCCAGGCCATTCTCCCGCTACGCGGCAAGATCCTTAATGTCGCCAGCGCGTCGAGCGAAAAGCTGCGCGGCAATCAGGAATTGAACGACCTTGTCCAGGCGCTAGGCTGTGGTTCCGGCGATCGCTATGACGAGGCGGCGCTGCGTTACGAGAAGGTCATCATCATGACCGACGCCGATGTCGACGGCGCGCATATCGCCTCGTTGCTGATGACCTACTTCTATCGCGAGCTCCCGAAACTGGTGGAGAACGGGCATCTCTATCTTGCCCTGCCGCCGCTTTATCGCATCACCCAGGGCGGCAAGACGCTCTATGCCCGCGACGATGCTCACAAGGACGAATTGATCGCCGAGGAATTCACGGGACGCGGCAAGATCGAAATCAGCCGCTTCAAGGGCCTCGGCGAGATGCCGCCGGCGCAGTTGAAGACCACGACCATGGACCCGGACAAGCGCGCGCTGCTCAAGATCCGGGTGCCGCCCGGGGCCAAGGGGGTCACGGTCGACCCCGAGGAGGCCGAGGAACGCAAGCACCTGGACAAGACCGTCGAGACCCTGATGGGCAAGAAGGCGGAACTCCGCTTCGCCTATATCCAGGAAAACGCCCGCTTCGTGGAGGAGCTGGACGTTTAGGGACTAGAGGTTCCTGTCTCCGTTATCGTCGTCATCCCGCACTCCACCGTCACCCTGGCGAACGGCAGGGCCCAGGTCCGCGCGATTTTCCAACCAAATCCCAATCCATCGGTGCCCGCCCCCGCGAGGCCCTGCCTTTCGCCAGGGCGACGAAAATAGGACGGCAAAAGCCCACACATCCCCGTGGCCCGCGCGGACGCGGAGGTAGCTGATGGACGTGTCGAAATGCACTACCAGAGTTCACCGCGTGAGTGTTGTGAACTAGGGCGTTGCGGACATTCAACCAAACGACGGGGCGGTCCCGCTTGGAACCGCCCCTTTCCTTTCCCCTACTCCGCCGCGCTGGTCGCGGGGGCGGGTTTCAGGTGCTGGACCTTCGGCATGACCTCCTTGGCCAACATGCCGAGCGAGGTGTGCCAAGCTTCCGGCTGATCGGCATAGTCGAAGCCGAAAACCAGAAGACTGCCGAAGCCCCCGACATCGTCGTAGACGGCCTCCAGCTTCTCGGCGACGGTGCTGGGGGAGCCGACCAGCCAGTTATGCTTGGCGCAGTATTCCGCCGTCACGTCGCTGTCGGGCACATCCGGGTCGTGCTTTAGGAATTCCAGGAAGCCGAAATTGGCGAGCAGCGGCAGGAAGTATTCCGTCATCATCCTCCCCATCGGGCCCTCGACCGCGAGCTTCCAGGCCTCGGCGTCGGTTTCGGCGACAAAGGTCTCGCGGACCATGCGCCAATCCGCACGATTTGCCACCCTTCCGCCACGCTTGGCGCCCTCCTCGACGGCCTCCCAATGGCTGCCGACATAGGCCGGGTTGAGATTGAGGCTCATCGGGATATAGCCGTTCTCGCCCGCCAGCTTGAGCGTATCGGAGCCCTTGGAGAGGCCGGCGACACCGATCGGCGGGTGCGGCTTCTGCACCGGGTAGAGATGCGGTTTCAGAAAGCCGAACATCTCGGCCGGCTTGCTGATATGCCAGTACTTGCCCTGGTGATCGAACTCCTCCTCGTCGCCCCAAAGGCGCAGGATGATTTCCAGGGCCTCGCGGGTCATCTCGCGGTTCTGACCGGACATGCCGTCGACATTGAACATCGCCCAATCCGAAGGCAGGCCGCTCGCCGCGACACCGAAATTCAGCCGTCCCTGGCCGAGGTGATCCATCTGGGCCAGCCGGCTCGCGAGTTCGGCCGGGTTGTGATAGGGCAGCAGGAACCCGCCCAGGCCGAGCCGGATGTTCTTGGTTTGCCTGAAACCCTAGACCACGAGAAAGTCCGGCGCGCCATGCGGCTCCCAAGGCGCGGTGTGATGCTCGCCGATCCAGCCTTCCTCATAGCCGAGTTCATCGGCCCAGCGGATGTTCTGAAGATCGAATTCATAGCCCTCGCGCAGGTCCCGCTCCGGCGGATGGGACGGCATGGTGAAAAATCCGGCTCTCATTGGTTTCTCCCTGATCTGGTTGTTAGCCCCGTATTCAAGGGATCGTCGCACGCGCGTTCCTCCGGCTTCAACCGACAATCGACCATTACCAGCCATCTAAACACGAGGCTGATCGCGCGCCGCTTGCCAAGTCCGCCGCCGCGCCCGACCATGGGAGAAACGGTTCAACCCCATCCTATCGGAGACAGTCCCGTGGCCCCATCCTCTTCCAGCAGCGCGACGGCGCCCTTTTACGCCTCGATCGGTTCGGTCCTCACGCGTTACGAGGCGGAACTTGAAAACGCGACCCTGACCGCGAAGCAGACGCTCGATCTGGAGCTGGATATTCAATACGCCTGGCGGCATCCCCAGCTCCCCGTGTTCTATGTCGCGATCAGCAATGGCGGGCCGGGCAAAACCGGGAACGAGAACCGGATCATCGCCTGCAAGATCGACGAGACAAGCGGCGAGATCTCTCTGTTCGGACCCGCGCGGGAGCTTCCCTGGCGCCCGCTGCATCTCTCGCTCGACAGGGAGAACAAGCACCTTCTGGTCGCCTACAACAACCCGAGCGGGGTTACCGTCCACAAGGTCGAGGCCGACGGCACGCTCGGCCAGGCGGTCCCGCAATCAGACGCCATCGATGTCGGCATCTTCGGCCATCAGGTCATGGTGACGCCGGACGGCGACGCGGCGATCCTGGTTTGCCGGGGCTATGACGCCGAGGACGGCAAGGACGAACAGCCCGGCGCGCTCAAGGTCTATGGGCTTGCGGACGGCGTGCTGTCACCCAGGGCCTCGATCGAGCCCAATGGCGGCTTCGGCTTCGGCGCCCGGCATCTGGACTTTCATCCGACGAAGCCCTGGCTGTTCCTGGGGATCGAGCGGCAGAGCGAACTTCAGGTCTTCGAACTGGCCGACGGATCGGTCAATCCCGATGCCCTGCACTGCCTCTCCACCCTGGCCGGCCCGAACAATGGTCCGGCGCGCCAGGCGATGTCCGGCATCCACTGTCACCCCAAGGGCCATGTGGTCTATGTCTCGAACCGGGCCTATGGGGCCTCGCAGCACGTGCTCGGCGGCGAGGCACCGGAGGGCGAGGACAATATCGCGGTTTTCTCCATAAACGCGGATTCCGGCAAGCCGACGCCGATCCAGCACGCTCCGACCCACGGGCATTTGCCCCGGACCTTCTCGATCGATGCCTCCGGCCGGATGCTGGTCGCGGCGAATTCCGAGCCGACGACGAAGGTAACGCCGGAGGGCGGCGCGCGGGAGGTATCGCTCAGCCTCGTGACCTTCAAGGTCGCCGCCGACGGCACCTTGACGGAAACCGGCGTGATGGAATTCCCGGAAAAGGATCAGCGCCTGTTCTGGGCCGGGTTTCTCTGAGCGCGGCGTGACCCCGCGAAAAGCCACTCATCAGAACGAAGATGTACAAACCGACGCCCCGGGGCTGGCCCAACCGGCCACCGGGGTAGTAGAACGGAACACCCACAGGAGGAGCGCTTCAATCCATGAGCATTAACGGAAAAGCCTATATCGCCGGGGTGTATGAACATCCCACGCGAAAGGCGTTCGATAAGTCACTCGCCCAGTTGCACGCCGAGTCCGCGCTTGGCGCGCTGGCCGACGCGGGCCTCAGCAAGAACGACGTGGACGGCTATTTCTGCGCCGGCGACGTGCCCGGCCTGGGCGCCCTGTCCATGGTCGATTACATGGGCCTGAACCTGCGCCACATGGACACCACCGAGAGCGGCGGATCGTCCTATGTGATGCATGTCGGGCACGCCGCCGAGGCGATCGCCATGGGCAAATGCTCGGTGGCGCTGATCACGCTGGCCGGACGCCCCCGCGCCGAGGGCATGGCGACGGGAACCGCGCCGCGCAACTATGGCAGCACCTCGCCCGACGTGGCCTTTGAGTTTCCCTTCGGGCCGACCGTGGTGAACATGTACGCCATGTGCGCGATGCGTCACATGCACGAATACGGCACCACCAGCGAACAGCTCGCCTGGATCAAGGTCGCCGCCTCGCACCATGCCCAGCACAACGAGCACGCGATGCTGCGCAACGTGGTGACGGTCGAGGAAGTCGTGAACTCGCCGATGATCTCAGACCCGCTGCATCGGCTCGATTGCTGCGTGATCAGCGACGGCGGCGGCGCGATCATCGTCACCTCTCCGGAAATCGCCAAGTCGCTGAACCGGCCCCTGGTCAAGGTTCTGGGCGCCGGCGAGTCCCCGAAGACCCAGATGGGAGGCAAGATCGACCTCACCTATTCCGGCGCCATCCGTTCCGGCGCGGCGGCCTTCGAGGAGGCCAAGGTCAAGCCGGCGGACATGAAATACGCCTCGATCTATGACAGCTTCACGATCACCGTGCTGATGCAGCTCGAGGATCTCGGCTTCTGCGAAAAGGGCAAGGGCGGCGCCTTTGTCTCCGACGGCAACCTGATCGCTGGCGTCGGCAAGCTGCCGTTCAACACCGATGGCGGCGGGCTCTGCAACAACCACCCGGCCAACCGCGGCGGCCTCACCAAGGTGGTCGAGGCGGTGCGTCAGCTGCGCGGGGAGGCCCACCCGGCGGTGCAGGTCGCCAATTGCGATCTGGCGCTGGCCCACGGCACCGGCGGCTCGCTCGGCACGCGGCATGGCTCCGGCACCGTGATCATGGAAAGGGAGTAAGAACGATGGCTGAACAACGCACCTTTCCCTCTCCCGAGGCGGATCCGGATACCGAGGCCTTTTGGGCGGCGGCCAAGGAAGGCAAGCTGATGCTCGGAAGCTGCAAGTCCTGCGGCGAGAAGCATTACTATCCCCGCGGCATGTGCCCGCATTGCGGGTCCAGCGATGTCGAGCTCACCCAGGCCAGCGGCAAGGGCGAGATCTATTCCTGGAGCGTGCTGCGCCGGGCCCAGCCGCCCTACGCGATCGCCTATGTCACCCTGGAGGAAGGCCCGACGATGATGACCAACATCATCGAGGCCGATCTCGACGGACTCGCCATCGGCCAGAAGGTGGAGCTCAAGTTCTCTCCCACCGAAGACGCCGACGGCGCTCCGGTGCCGACCTTCAAGCCCGCCTGACGGCTGGTTCCATACGGTTACCCAAGCGCCCCGGCAATGTCCGGGGCGTTTTGGGTTTTAGGGGGATGGGTTTGTGTGTTTATCCGTCGTCCTCGCGAAGGCGGGGACCCCTTTTCCATTGAAAAAGGCGGCCATATCAACCGTTGCCCAGAGGTCCCCGCCTTCGCGAGGGCGACGAGATATGGTGAGAGGGAAATGGGTCAACAGCAAGCGGTGTGTCTTTTGGCTATCCAACAAATCGACCACTCCCTCCACCATTTAGTCGTCATCCCGCGCTTGCCCCCCGATCTCTCGAGGGCGGGCGGCGGGACGACGACAGTGAGGTGGCGGGATGACAATCTCGGACGCGTCGACCGCACGGAATACATCGCTATTTCCACCCGCCGCGCGGTGCTCTTCCATCCCCGGTGAAGCGGAGCGATGGAGCGGGCGTGGTATCGATCAAGAACGAAGCCGATCTTTTATCCTGGCTGAATGACCAACCCGACGCGGTCGCCCGGGTTATCGGCACGCGCGCGGCGCTGTCGGCCCTTCCCTATCTCGCGTCTTATGTCGCCGGTGATCCCAAAACCCGCGCCACCGCCATCGTCTTGCCTTGTTTTCGTGCTATGGCTCCGCCTTGGTTCGCGGGCTCATGGCCGAACCAAGGCGGAGGAGATCTCGACGCCGCCAGGGACGCCGCCGGGGACGCCGCCGGGGACGCCGCCTGGGACGCCGCCGGGGCCGCCGCCTGGGCCAGGGTTCAGATGGACGCAAATTCAATCGATGCGGGTTATTCTGCGTCGGATCTCGCGAATGAACCCTTGGTGCGAACGCGGCGATCAAAAAGGTTCGACGCGGCGTGGAGTGAATTGAAAGACATGCTTCTCGGTCTGGACCAAGACTGGCATGTCTGGACGGATTGGTACGAGGACCGGCTCGCGGGCGCGGCGATGGGACGGCGGCTGATCCCGGAGTTGGAACTGGATCGCATTCTGGTTCCGGATTTCGACGCCCCCGCCGCCGAGGTGAACGCGACCATCGCGGCGCTGGAGAAGCAATACCGCGAGCCCCCGCAAGAAGAGGCCGCGCTCGAACCACCGCCAGATCCCGACACCCCAACCACCATCCCCGATCAAACCCCCGCCGTCATTGAGGTCACGCTGGGCGACGACGGCTTGCTACATCGCGCGCCGCCACGGGGGCTTGGCGAGGGTAACGCCGGGCGCGAGGAGGTGCTGCGCCAGGCTTGGCAAGCGCATCGGGCGCATTTGGATGCGTTGATGGCGCTTGATCCGGGTCGGAACTGGCCGGTGCTGCAAAGCGCGCTCGCGGCCTATGACCAAGCCATGGGCACGGCATACGACTCGTTCTGGGTGATAGAGCTTGGGTTCCACGGGCTACGGATCATCTCCCTCGCGGAAAGGAGCGACGAGTTTCTGATGGCGGATGGCGCGGCAGAACTGCAAAGCTTCGCGATGGCGCATGGCCTTCATATCAATCAATTCGACGAGTGGACGGATTATCTCGCCAAGGGCCGCGGCAAGCCTCCACCCGGCGCGGTCCGAGCGGCCGAGAGTTTTCTTAGGCAAACCGTCGACCATCCCGAGATCATCGCCGAGGACATCACCCCGGCCGCGATGATGATCGCCGAGGCGGTAGCGCCGGAGAACCAGCTTGCCGCCGACGAGACGGAATCAACGGTGAAGGCCGAAGCCATAAACTCCACCGGCAACATTCTGGCGGGCGCGGCGGCGGGTTACCTGAAAGACCTCGCGGGCGGCGCGCGCTCCGGCTCTATCAAGGGCGTCGAGGCCGGCACCAAGCTCGGCACCCAGGCTCTGGTTCTTCTCGGTTTGAAGGAAGTCGCGTAGTTGGCGGGCTTCCTGCCGGAACAATTCGGCTGGATTAAACCCGCCATCGCGGCGATCCGCGCGAAACTTGGTCTTTAGTTACCGTATTCCTCGCCCACGCGCGCTTGTATTGGCGCCGGGAAAGTCAGGCGGCGATGCCGGCGGTATCCAGCCACCGCCCCCCAAAACCGCCCCTCTGAACCCCGCCCTAAAACCGCCCGCGATCCACCGTCACGCTGATCAGGTTGGGCCCGGCGCGGTTGGCGAAGGCGGCTTCCAGGGCCGGGACCAGCTCGTCATGCTCGTTGACCCGGACCGACGGCATGCCGAGCGACGTGGCGAGGCCGACGAAATCCACCGCCGGTTCCTTGAAGTCCATGCCGATGAAATTCTCGTTCCCGTGGAAGGCGTGCAGGCGTTCCTTGATGATCCGATAGCCGCCATTGTCGCAGATGATATAGGTGATCGGCAGCTTCTGGTTCGCCGCCGTCCAGAGCGCCTGGATCGAATACATCGAGCTGCCGTCGCCGATAATCGCGACCACCGGGCGATCGGGATAGGCCGCCTGAACCCCGCAAGCCGCCGGCACGCCCCAGCCGATGCCGCCGCTGGCCATGCCGAACAGCGAGGTCGGGTCCCGGTACGGCAACAGCGCGTTCAGCGCCCGTGTGCTGATAATACCCTCGTCGACGATGATCGTGTCCTCGGCCATGGTGTCGATGACCTTCATCACCATCCAGGACGGGTCGATCACCGGACCGCCCGCGTCGGCGGTCAGTTTCTCGACCATGGCGGCGCGCTTCGTGCTCCAGTTCTTGGGCACGAGGGCGTCGATGGATGCCTTGGCCTTGGCCGCCTGGGCGCTACCACCCTTGGCCTCGATAACCGGGTTGAGCGCCTTCAGGGTCTCCTTGATATCGGCGCGCACGGCGATCTCGGTTGGGAAGTTCTTGCCCATTTCCCAATCCCGCTGGCCCATCTGGATGATCGGCATCCCCTCGGGCAGCGGCTCCACCTCGGCCCAAACCGACATGCGCAAGACATCGGCGCCCAGTACCACCAGAAGATCGTAGGGGGTGAGAACGTCCCTCACCTGCTGCTGATCACGGGTCAGCGATCCCATATAGGCCGGATGCTCGGACGGGAAATGCGCGCCGTATTGCACGGTCTGCTGATAGACCGGCGCGCCGACCAGGCTGGCGAAGGCGGCGGCCTCGTCGAAGGCGTCGTCGGTGGCGATCTCGTGGCCGGCGACGATCACCGGGTTCTTGGCGGCGAGAATACGCTCGGCCACCCGATCAAGCGTGGCGTCGACCGGTCGGACCTTGGTGTCGACCCGCGTGCGCGCTCCCATCTCAATCGCGCCTTCCTGGTTCAGGATGTCGCCCGGCAGCGAGATGAAGACCGGCCCCATTGGGTGGGTCATGGCGATCTTCGCGGCCCGGCGCACGATGCGCGGCAGGTCCTCCAGGCGCGTCACCTCGACCGCCCATTTCACCAGCGGCTCGGCGATCGGCACCAGCGGGTCATAGAGCAGCGGCTCGGTCAGCCCGTGGCCGAGTTCCTGCTGGCCGGCGGTGATGATGACCGGGGTATTTGCGAACTTAGCGGCGTAGATCGCCCCCATGGCGTTGCCCAGCCCCGGCGCGACATGGACGTTGCAGGCCGAAAGCTTGCCGGAGGAGCGTGAATATCCCTCGGCCATGTAGACCACCAGGGATTCCTGCATGCTCATCATGTAGTTCATGTCCGGATGCTCGGTCAGAGCGTCCATGATCGGCAATTCGGTGGTGCCGGGATTGCCGAACATGTGGGTGATCCCCTCGTCCTTCAACAAGGCGATAAAGGCGGACCGACCGGTGATTGTGTTGACGCTCATCGAAGACTCCAGGCAAAGGCGGATTTGAGAGCGCGATGATAGTGGAAAGGACGATCCGTTAAACCTCGCCGTTGTACCGATGCTAGAGGCATCGGAAATGGGATGCACCCGCTGGGTGCTAGGCGGCGAGGCTTGGCGGGCGGGCCACTTCGAATCCAGGATCGACCCGGGGCCTCACGGCGCCGACACGCACCGCCTCGAAGTTCTGAATCAGCTTGACGGCGTCATCGTCCTCGCCAAGGGTCCTAACCTTCGCTAGGGCGACGAAATGGTGATGGTGACGAAAAAAGTTGCGACGAAAGCGTCCGCGTGGATGTGTCGAAACTCGACCGTCGAGCCCCCATCACACGAAATCCTCGTCGCCCTTGCGCAGGCAAGGGCTTTTGCCGTGATGGTCGATCACGCGAGGAGCCGTCGAGGTGATCAAGCACCGACCTCGCCCAAGCGCCGGCGGCAAGAGCCCTGACTTTCGTCAGGGCGACGAGCTATAAAAACATCGTCATCCCGTCTCCCTTCTTGTCGCCCTTGCGAAAGGCAAGGGCTTTTGCCGCCGATTTTTCCTCGTGACGGTCGCTTTGGTTAAAAAATCGCTTCCGACTATTCACTCCCGCTGATCGCCCCCCTTTGTCGCGCAAGTCCCGGTTGCCGATCCGGAAGATTAAGAGCGCCGCGATATCTTCCCCCGTAAACCTTCACCCCTCCATCACGCATGTGCTACGGTTTGCCCGGCTATCCAAACAGGGATCTAGAAACGGCCAAATTCCACGGAGGACTACCATCATGATGAAGCAATTCGTTGGCGCCATGGCCCTGGCCATCGGCGTGACCGGCGCGGCGCATGCCGCCGAGCAACAGTTCATTTCGATCGGCACCGGCGGCGTGACCGGCGTCTATTATCCGACCGGCGGCGCGATCTGCCGTCTGGTCAACAAGGACCGCAAGAAGCACGGCATCCGCTGCTCGGCGGAGTCAACCGGCGGCTCGATCTACAACATCAACACCATTCGCGCCGGTGAGCTTGAGTTCGGCGTGGCCCAGTCCGACTGGCAGTACCATGCCTATAACGGCACCTAGAAATTCGCCGACAAGGGCAAGTTCGACAAGCTGCGGGCGGTGTTCTCGGTGCATCCGGAGCCATTAACGATCATCGCGCGCGATGATTCCGGCATCAACAACATCACCGACTTCAAGGGCAAGCGGATCAATATCGGCAATCCAGGCTCCGGCACGCTCGGCACCTATGAGGTGATCGAGAAGGCCATGGGCTGGAGCCGCGACGATCTCAAGCTGGCCGCCCAGATGAAGTCGGCGGAAACCGGCCAGGCGCTCTGCGACGGCAAGATCGACGGCTATTTCTGGCTGGTCGGCCATCCCTCGGCCCTGACCCAGGAGTCGCTCGCCAGCTGCGCCACGCATCTGGTCAACGCCCAGAGCCCGGAGATCAACAAGCTGGTCGCCGATAACCCGTATTACCGCGTCGCCCGGATTCCGGCCGGCATGTACAACAACAAGGAAGACATCACCACCTTCGGCGTCGGCGCCACGTTCGTCAGCTCCACCGACGTGCCGGACGAGGTTGTCTATACCGTCGTCAAGGCCGTGTTCGAGAACTTCGACAGCTTCAAGAAGCTGCACCCGGCCTTCGCTCATCTCAGCGAGAAAGAGATGATCTCCGACGGACTTTCGGCGCCGCTGCATCCCGGCGCGCTGAAATACTACAAGGAAAAGGGCTGGAAGTAAGCCCGACACACCGGCGAGAAGGCTTTGGCTTTCTCGCCATTTTTCCTTATATTACTTGGCCTTAATTAAAAATATTAAACCATATTATAAATCCATGCCGAGGCAACGGAATTCGAGGGGAAATGTTCCATGGCTCAAACCGAAACGGGCGCTAGCGCCGCCGAGGAACTGGCCGCTTCCGTTGATTCCGGAGGCCGCGCGCCGATCGGCTGGCAGCGTAACCTGATCCCCGCCATTGCCTTCATCTGGTCCATCTTTCAGCTTTATATCGCCTCGACCCTGCCCTTCGATCTGGCCGAGATCACCGGTATTCAGTCTTTCGTGGTCACGGTTTCCACCGCGCGGCTGATCCACCTTTCCTTCGCCGGTTTCCTCGCCGCGATGGCTTTCCCCCTGCTCAAGGGAAGTCCTCGGCACACCATTCCCTGGTACGACTGGCTGCTCGGCCTGCTGATCGTCGCTTCCAGCCTCTATATCGTCGTGAATTTCGCCGCGATCGCCGACCGCTCCGGCCTGCCGACCACCGAGGATCTGGTGTTCTCCTCGATCGGGCTCTTGGTGTTGCTGGTCGCAGTTTACAGGGCGCTCGGCCTGCCGCTCGTGGTGATCACCAGCATCTTCATGATCTATGTCTTCTTTGGCGACGCCCGCTGGCTGCCCGACGACATCCAATGGAAGGGCGCGTCCTACGGCAAGGCGATGTGGCATTTCTGGATGCAAAACGAGGGCGTCTTCGGTGTCGCGCTCGGCGTTTCGGCGACGATGATCTTCCTGTTCGTGCTTTTCGGCGCGATCCTCGAAAAAGCCGGGGCCGGCAACTACTTCATCAAGCTCGCCTTCGCCCTGCTCGGCCACTTGCGCGGCGGGCCGGCCAAGGCCGCCGTCGTCGCCTCGGCCATGAGCGGGCTTTATTCCGGCTCCTCGATCGCCAATACCGTGACCACCGGCACCTTCACCATCCCGTTGATGAAGCGCACCGGCCTGTCGCCGGAGAAAGCCGGCGCGGTCGAGGTCGCCTCCTCGACCAATGGCCAGCTAACGCCGCCGGTGATGGGCGCCGCCGCCTTCCTGATCGCCGAGTTCACCGGGGTTCCCTATACCGACATCTTGAAGCACGCCCTGGTGCCGGCCTTGGTCAGCTATATCGCGCTGGTCTATATCGTCCATCTCGAGGCGTTGAAGCTGGGCCTCAAGGGCATGCAAAAGCCGCCGGCGACCATGACCCTGGCGCGCAAGATGATCGGCGTTCTCACCGGGTTCATCGGCGTCGCCGTGCTGTTCTTTGTCATCTGGCATGTCGACGCCTGGGTGAAGATGGTCGCGCCCGATATGAGCTTCTAGACCATCGCGGCGATCGTGCTAGCCGCCTATGGGGTGTTGATCTGGTTCGCGTCGCGACGCCCGGACCTGGAGGTCGATGATCCAAACGCGCCGATCGAGACCCTGCCACGCGCCGGTGACGTGGCGATCACCGGTCTCTACTACTTCCTGCCGATTATCGTGCTGATCTGGTGCATCCTGCCGACCCCGGATAAGCTGTCGCCGAGGCTGGCCGCGTTCTGGGCCTGTATCCTGATGTCCTTTATCGCGCTCACCCAGCACCCTCTCAAGGCACTGCTGCGCGGCGAGGCGGAATGGGCCAACAGCTTTGGCCGAAGCGTCAGCGAATGGGCCGACGGGATGATCTCCGGCGCCCGCAACATGATCAGCATCGGCGTCGCCACCGGCGCGGCGGGGATGATCATCGGCACGATCTCGCTGACCGGCATGCATCAGGTGCTCGGCGCCTTCATCGAGACGATCTCGGGCGGCCATCTGATGATCATGCTGATCCTGGTCGCGGCGATGAGCCTGATCCTCGGCATGGGTCTGCCGACCACGGCGAACTATATCGTGGTCTCCTCCCTGATGGCGCCGATCATCGTCGCGCTCGGCGCAAAGAGCGGGTTGCTGATCCCGCTGGTCGCGGCGCATCTGTTCGTCTTCTATTTCGGCATCCTGGCGGACGACACGCCACCGGTCGGGCTTGCCGCCTTCGCGGCGGCGGCGATCTCTGGCGGCGATCCGATCAAGACCGGTGTCCAGGGCTTCATGTACGACATCCGCACCACCTTGCTGCCGTTCCTGTTCATCTTCAACACCGAGTTGCTGCTGATGGACGTGACGCCGTTAAAGGCGGTGTTCGTCTTCATTGTCGCCGTCGTGGCGATGATGCTGTTCGCGGCGGCGACACAGTCCTATTTCTTCGCCAAGAGCCGGTGGTGGGAGTCTCTGATCCTGCTGTTGGTGGCCTTCACGCTCTTCCGGCCCGGCTTCTGGCTCGACCGGGTGGAGCCGGAATTCAACGTGCGGCCCGGAACCGAACTGGTGTCGATCGCCACGTCAATGCCGGCTGATTCCTCGCTGCGGATCACGGTGTCGGGGCCGAATTTCGACAATCCCGACCAGACCGACGTGACCACATTGACCGTTCCGCTGGGTAAACCCGGTGAAGGCG
The DNA here is from genome assembly GCA_038118725.1 of Alphaproteobacteria bacterium. Lineage (GTDB taxonomy): Bacteria > Pseudomonadota > Alphaproteobacteria > Thalassobaculales > Thalassobaculaceae > JADHLJ01. Next base: position 35,921 of record JAYOIK010000033.1, read on the forward strand.
CCGACCGGCTTTCCAAGGTCGGGCTCGCGGTCGCCGTCGAAGGCGACAAGGCGCTTTTCGAGGAACCCCTGCCCGGCACCAAGTTCGAGGCCTTGTCCAAGACCTATGATTTCTGCGACGACGCCAATCCCGTGGTGGTTTCCGCCGTCAAGGTGGCGAACGACAGGATGCTCAAGGAGGTGTTCTACATCCCCGCGCTGTTCCTGCTCGCCGTGGTAATCATGCTGCAACGCCGCCGCCAAACCCAACCGGCGTTCTGAATGCGGCGCTCGGATGTCCCGTCACTGATCGCTTCGACCAGACGGAGTAGCCCGAAGGAACCCGCGGTGGGATGGATCCCGCCCTCCGGCGGGATGACGAAGGTTAGGAAACAACTTTCACCACGTCCCGTACCTTCGTCCTAGGGCAAGCACGGCACCGCCCCGGAAGATCTTGGGCCACGCGTGGCCTTAGTCACCCGTCGCGCCGGCGAAAGCCGGGGCTTTTGGCAAGCGGTGCTGAGCCCCAGCTTTCGCTAGGCGACGGAAAAATGGGATCGCGGCGGATGCGGCCGTGAGCTCCAAGAAACCAAGCGTTCTCGTCGTCCTCGCGCAAGCGGGGACCTCGCGGCGGTGGACTGTTCCCACCGCCACCTCCGTCTTTCAGAGGTCCCCGCTTGCGCGCGGACGACGGTCGGGAGTTGTGTTGATCCGCACGGGCGGTTGCCTTCACAGGCATTCACCCGCGCGCTCAGATCTTCTGGATGAATTCCACGACTTCGCGGGTCCGCGTCACCTTGCCCAGCCAGTGACGGTCGAATTCCTTGATCAGCTCGGCGATCTTGTCGCTGGCCATCACCTCGCGCGCCCTGGCCAGGCTGGGGAACTCGTAAAAAGCGATATGCACGTTGTCCTCAAGTTCGCTCCAGCCGCGCTTGGCGCTGAGCGGCTGGAAGGCCTTGTGGGCGTCGGGCAGATGCTCGTTCCGGTACCAGGTATCAAAACCGTCCCTGACCGAGGGATCAACCTGGGCGCGCACAATCAGATAAGCCGACATTCCTCATCCCCTTCAATTCACGAGGTTTCAGTATAGCGCGTCGCGGCGGCTTCGCGACGGGGCTTGCGTCTCGCCTCGCATTTTTCCAAGCTGTCTCGTCCGCACATCACGCGGCGCCTTCATGCCAAGAGGAATCCCATGCCGAAGACACCTGACTATTTCCATGGAAAAACCATCCTGATTACCGGCGCCGGCAGCGGCATCGGACGGTCGTCGGCGCTGGTCTTCGCGCGCGAGGGCGCCAATGTGGTGTGCTCGGATATCGATGCCGACGCCGCCGAACGGGTTGCCAATCAGGTCATCCAGATGGGCGCCAAGGCGACTTTCAATTGCTGCGACGTGACCGATCGTCCCCAAGTCGATGCCATGGTCGCCCAGGCGATCGAGGATTTCGGTCGGGTCGACTTCGAGCTTAACGCCGCCGGTGGAGCGCTTGCCCGCAAGCCGTTCCTGGAAATCACCGATGAGCTGTGGGAGCGCACCTACGCCCTGAACGTCAAGGGCACCTTCAACGCCGCCCAGGCGGTGATCCCGCACATGCTGGAAAACGGCGGTGGCGTGATCGTCAATATCGCCAGCATCGCCTCCAAGGTCGGCGGGCCCGGCAACTCGGTGCATTACGCCTCCTCAAAAGGCGCGGTGGACACCATGACCATGGGTATCGGACGTGAATTCGCCAGCCGGGGCATCCGCTGTCTCTCGATCTCTCCCGGCGTGGTTGATACCCCGTTTCACGACAGCACGCCGCAAGAAGTCCTCGATATGTACAGCCAGGCCACGCCGATGGGCCGCATGGCCCTACCGGAGGAGATCGCCGAGACGGTGCTCTTCGCCTGTTCCGACGCGGCGCCCTACATGACGGCGGACACGATCAAGGTATCCGGGGGCCTGCGCTAGGGAATACCTCCCGGCACTCACCCGGCCTTGGCGTCTTCCTTCAGCATGTCGGCGGCCTTCTCGGCGATCATGATGGTCGCGGCGTTTGTATTGCCGCTGACCAGCGTCGGCATGATCGAGGCGTCGATGACGCGCAAGCCCTCGATCCCGTGAACCTTCAAGCGGTCATCGACCACCGCCGCCGCGTCATTGCCCATCTTGCAGGTGCCTATGGGATGATACACCGTGTTGCCGTATTCCCGCGCGAAGGCGAGCCATTCGTCATCCGTGTTCACGTCATTGCCAGGCAGGATCTCGTCGCCGGCATAGGGTTCAAGCGCGGGCGCCGAAACGATATCACGAGCGATCTTCATCCCAGCGACGATGGTCCGTCGGTCATTCTCCTCGGCGAGGAAATTGCCCCTGATCGCCGGCGCCGCGAAGGGATCGGCGGATTTGATGTGAATGGTTCCCCGGCTGTCGGGACGAAGCTGGCAGGGCGCGATGGTCATGCCCGGGTGATGGTCGAACACCCGCTTTTTAACGTCTCTGAAGCTGGCGTGGACAATATGGTATTGAATATCCGGACCTGACACTTCCGGTCTGGTTTTCACAAAGCCCGCCAGAATCCCGCCTGGGAAGGTCATGATACCGCTGCCGGTCAGCGCGTATTTGAATACTTCCTTGACGAGCGAAAGACCTCGCGTCTGCTCGTTCAACGTGATCGGCTTCTTCACCTTCCAGGTTTGCCGGACGATGTAGTGGTCCTGATAGTTGGCCCCGACGCCAGGAAGTTCGTGCGCGACCTCGATCCCTTGAGCGCCCAGCACCGCCGGATCGCCGATGCCGGACAATTCCAGGATCTGGGGTGACTGAACCGCGCCGGCGGACAGGAGTACTTCCCGGCCGGCCCTTGCCTGCTTCATCGCGCCACCTTGGCGATAGTTGATGCCGACGGCGCGTTTGCCATCGAGAATCAGACCGGTTGTCTGGGCATTGATCTCCAGCCGTAAATTCGACCGGGTCAGCGCCGGCTCGAGAAAAGCCTTGGCGGTGGACCAGCGTCGGCCCTTCTTCTGGGTCACCTGGAAATAGCCAAAGCCCTCCTGGTTGCCGTTATTGTAGTCCGCGTTCTTGGGATAGCCGCGCTGTTCGGCGGCATCCATGATGGCGTCCAGCACTTCGACCCTGTCGGACACCTCGGAGGTGTTCAGCGGGCCGCCCTTGCCCCGGATCGGGTCGTCGGAACTTTCATAGTTCTCGGACTTCTTGAAATATGGCAGCACCGATTCATAGGACCAGCCGCGGTTCCCAAGCTGTGACCAGGTGTCGTAGTCCAGCGGTTGGCCGCGAACATAGATCATGCCGTTGATGGAACTCGACCCCCCGAGCACCTTGCCGCGCGGGATCGGGATCGCCCGGTTATTGGTCCCATCCTCCGGCTCGGTCTCGAAGCGCCAGTTGAGGCCCGGCATATCGAGGGTCTTGATATAGCCGACGGGAATATGGATCCACATATTGCTGTCCTTGCCGCCGGCCTCCAGCAACAGGACCTTGACCGACGGGTCCTCGGTCAGGCGGTTGGCGAGCGTACAGCCCGCCGATCCGGCGCCAACAATGATGTAGTCATAGGTATCCGCCGGCTCGCTCATGGTCTAGGTCCCACCCGTTGATCAACATGGAGGCAAAGACGCCATCACCGCCGAAATTGTCAAGCTTTCCGGTGTTCGCGGCTCGGGTCGCGCGGCGCCACGAAACAATGAGTGGTTGACATTTTTTCATGGAAACTATCATATTTAGCCCATGCTAACTTAAGCATTCGCCAGATCGAAAAGATCATGAACTTTCCTCGTCTCAGCCGCCGCAATCTCTTGGGCACCGGGTTCCTGGGCTCGCTTCTCGGTTTGTCGGCGACCCGCGCGTCAACGGCCCTGGCCGCGAGCGAGAGCCATTCAAGCGCCATGTATGACAAGCACGCCATGGGCGCGATGATGACCGTGGGCGAGGTAGATCATGCCCGCAACGGCTTCGATCCGCACGCGATGCTGACGGATTGGGATCGCGGGACCACCTCGGTCGGCGCCGATGGACGGGTTACCCGCGAGTTCGAGGTTACCGCCGAGGACAAGGAAATCGAGATCGCGCCGGGCATCTTCTTTCCCGCCTGGACCTATAACGGACGGGTGCCCGGCCCGAGCCTGCGCGCCACCGAGGGCGAGCGCCTGCGGATCGTCTTTCGCAACCACGGCTCGATGCCGCACAGCATGCATTTTCACGGCATTCACGGCGCCAGCATGGACGGCGTCGCCGGCGCCGGAGAGATCGCGCCCGGCGAGGAGTTCGTGTACGAGTTCGACGCCCGGCCCTTCGGCTGTCACCTCTATCACTGCCATTCCATCCCGCTGAAGCGGCACCTGCACAAGGGTCTCTACGGCGCGTTCATCGTTGACCCCGATCCGGAGCGACATCCCGAGGCCGGCGACGTCGCTCGCTCCCGCCTGCTCGGCACGCCCGAGAACGCGGCATGGCAGGAAATGGTCATGGTGATGAACGGGTTCGACACGAACTTCGATGAAGAGAACGAGGTTTACGCCGTCAACACCGTGGCGCACGCCTATTCCAAGAAACCCATCGTGGTCGATCGAGACCGGCCGATCCGGATCTATCTGATCAACATCACCGAGTTTGATCCGATTAATTCGTTCCACATCCACGGAAATTTCTTCGACTATTTCGATCACGGCACGACCTTGGAGCCGACCTCGCGGATCATCGACACGGTGATGCTGTGCCAGGCCCAGCGCGGCATCATCGAGATGTCCTTCAAGGATTTCGAGCCCGGCAACTACATGTTCCACGCCCATCAGGCCGAGTTCGCCGAGCTCGGCTGGATGAGCCATTTCGAGGTGCGCGCGTGATGCCTGGAATGATCCGCGTCCTAGGTCCCTTCATGCTGATCGTCCTGGTCGCGGCGGTGTTCCTGAAACTCGATCCGCTATCACGGTTTCAGGACAGCGTCCCGCCCGCCGAGCAGTTGATGGTCGAGCGGATCACCATCGACGACGACGGGCTAAGCTTTCTCGTACGCTCGGAGGGCGCCGAAGCGGTCTCCATCGCCCAGGTACAGGTCGACGGCGCCTATTGGCGGTTTCAGCAGACACCACCGGGCCCCATCGCGCGCCTCGGCGCCGTCTGGGTCCATATCCCCTATCCCTGGGTTCATGGAGAAGCGCACCACGTGGCGTTTCTGACGGGCACCGGTACGCCGTTCGAATACAGCATCGATGTCGCGGTTCCCACGGCTCAAGGCCTGGGCGGCGACTGGTTGTTCTACGGTCTTGTCGGGTTATTCGTCGGTTTCGTGCCGGTCGTGCTGGGCATGCTGTTCTTTCCGGCGATCCGTCAGGCGGGCCCCGAGACCATGGGTTTCGTCCTGGCCCTTACCATGGGATTGCTCGGCTATCTGTTCGTCGACACGTTGGCCGAGGGACTGGACTTCGCCGAGGAAGCCGCCGAGAGCTTTTCGATGCGCGAGATGGTCTGGATCGTCATGCTCCTTACCGGCGCGACCCTGTTCCTGATCGGCAGACGGCTGAATAACGGGCTAAGCCCGGTGATGCTGGCCTGGACGATCGCGCTCGGCATAGGACTGCACAATCTCGGCGAGGGGTTGGCGATCGGCGGGGCGTTGGCGGGCGGCGCGGTCGCGCTCGGCTCGTTCCTGGTCATCGGCTTCACCTTGCACAACATCACCGAAGGCATCGGCATTGTCGCGCCCCTGACCGGCGAAAAGCCCGGCCTGCCCTTGCTCGGCGGATTGGCCGCGCTAGCGGGGCTGCCCGCGGTTCTCGGCCTCTGGCTCGGGGTTCAGGCGATCAGCCCGCATTGGGGCGCCGTGGCCATGGCCGTCGGCGCCGGCGCGATCCTGCAAGTCCTGATCGAGATCGCCCTGATCATCCGCCGGCGCTATTTCGGAGAGTCCGCCGCGCGCCCTGTCGGCGGCATCGTTGCCGGTGGCACCCTCGGCCTGGTGATCATGTACGCGACATCGCTGATCGTGACAGCCTGAGCGTCCGAACGTCGAGCAATAATAAGACCCTTTGGGACAGCTCCCACTTCGTCGTCCTGGCGGCAGGCAGGACCTCGCGATTGTGCTGAAACCAGACCGGCTCAACCACGCGACCAGTTCCGAGGCCCTGCCATTCGCCAGGGCGACGAGGGTCATGGGCGGTCTCGATGTCCAGTGAACCGATAAAAACTCGCGCCCGTCACACCCCCGACAGATCCGGCCGCGCCGACGGGCCGAAATGCGCCTCGATGGCCATGCCGATGGCCAGCGCGTGGGCGTCGTCGCCGTTGCGGCACATGACCTGCAACCCCACGGGAAGCGGCGAGCCGAAATGATGCACCGGCGTTGTGATCGCGCATTGCCGGAAGATGTTCGAGGGCTGGGTATTGCGCGAAGCCAGGAAGGATTTTTGCGCCGCCGCCTCGTCCTTCAGATCGCCGATCGGCATCGGCAAGAAGGCGCAAGTCGGACCGACCCAGCCGTCGAGACCGTCCATCGCGTCATCGGCCAGCGCCGCGAGCTCGTGATGGCGAATAACGGCCGCCGCGTGCTCCACCCCCGTGACGTCAAAGCCCTTGGCGGCGCGTGCCGCGGTTGTCGGATCCATGTTCGGCTCGGCCTGACGGAACCCGTTCTCGCCTATCGCCGCGAGAAATTCCGGCGGGCAGATCGCCGGGAACAGCCATTCACGCTCCCGCGCGTCGGGAATGTCGACATCGACGATCTCAACCCCCGCCTCGGCCAGCGAGGCCAGCGCCGCCTCGACGCAGGCCAGCACCTCGGGCTCCACGTCATCAAAAAAGAACGACGTCGGCCGGCCCAACCGCAGCCCGGCTAGCGGTGCCGCGCTCGGAATGTCCTCGCCGGTGACGATGGCGTGGATGATCGCCGCGTCGGCGGCGCTCCGAGTCAGCGGGCCGACGGTATCCAGGGTCGGCGACAGCGGGAAGACGCCATCCGTCGGCAGCAGGCCGATGGTGGTCTTGTGCCCGAAAACGCCGTTGAAACAGGCGGGAATGCGCACGGATCCCCCGGTATCCGAGCCCATGGCGAAGGCGCAGAGGCCCGCCGCCGTGGCGACACCCGAACCACTGGACGAACCGCCGGGCATCCGGTGAGTCTCCAGATCCCAAGGGTTCCAGGGCGTCCCCCGGGCCTCGTTCACACCGGTCGCGCCGAGCGCGTATTCCACGGTCTTGGTCTTTCCGAGAATGATACAGCCCGATTGCTTGAGATGATGCACGAAGCGGCCCTCGGGGCCGGTGAGGTGCGAGGCGTCATAGAGCGAGCCGTTCGTGGTCGGCATGCCGTCCACCGCGAAGATATCCTTGATCCCCACCGGCACCCCCATCAAGGGACCGAGATCGGTCCCGGCGGCGAGCAGTTGGTCAATGGCGGCGGCGGCGGCCATCGCCTGCTCCGACGCGACGTGCTGATACGCATCGAGCTTGGGGTTCAGCGCCTCGATCCGATCGAGATAGGCCCGGGTCGTCGCGGCGGCGGTGGTCCGCCCCGCGCGCAGATCCTGGGCGTATCCGGCGATACCGCCATCTTCCAAGGGGTCGGCGGGAAAATCGGTCATGGCTTCCTCGGATGGTTAAGGAACAGGGAGCTTCGATTTTAGCAGGGAGAGCCTCCCATGGCTTGATCGGGGAGGCAACAATTTGACGCGATCAGCCCACGCCGAATGCAACGATCAGAGCCGGGATGGTCAGCGCCGAGAGCAAGGTGGATATCAGGATCACCGCGCTGACCTGGTCGGCGAGCAGGCGATAGCGCACGGCGAGCACGAAAACCAGGGTACCCGCCGGCAAGGCCGCCGATATCGTGGTCGCGGCCATGCGCTGTTCGTCCATCGCCATGACGGAAGCCGCCAGCCAGAACGCTAGCGCCGGATGGATCAGCATCTTGAGAAACACCAGCCAGCTGACCTCGGAGAGATCGACCGAGGGCTTCTTACCGACCAGAAACACGCCCATCGCCACCAAGGCCGCAGGCGCCGCCGCCGCGCCGAGCGACTCGCCGATGCCCAGAACAACCGACGGCAGCCTGATCTCCGTCGACGCGACAACCAGTCCCCCGATGCCCGCCAGCACCAGCGGGTTCATCGCCACCGCCTTCGCCGCCCCACCGATCGCCGCCAGCAAGGGCGCCTCGGAGCGGATGTCCAGCTCGATCAGCAGCACCCCGATACCAAGCAGGATCGAGGCGTTGAAAACCGTGAACAGCACCGCCGGCAAGGCGCCGTCACCACCAAACGCCGAGGTCAACAGCGGCACCCCCATATAAGCGGTATTGGCGAAGGCGGCGGCGAGGCCTTGAATCACCAGCACCGCAGGACGATGGCCGAACGCCACCGCGCCGATACAGACCGCCAGCGCGAAGGTGCCGAAGACCCCGCCCGCGTATGCCGCGTGCAGGGGCCAGTCCAACACCCGATCGACCGGCACCTGGCTCAGCGAAAGAAAGATCAAGGCCGGAAACGCCAACCAATAGACAAACCCGTTCAACGCCTCGGCGGCAAGCTCGCCGAACAGTCCCAACCGGCCGCACACATACCCCGCGAGCACGATGGCGAAGACCGGCACGCAGACGTTCAAAACCGTTTCCATCGATCGCGCTGGTCCCTCCGGATGTTCCGGCCCGAGCCTAAACGAAAGCGATCGCGAACACGACGAAAACCCGTTCTTGCTCGCGCGCGCCATTACCCGCGATCGTCGCCCTCGTGGACGCGGGGGCCTCGGAAAGGCTGGAATGGGGAGGCCAGTCAACCACCAAAAGGTCCCCGCTTGCGCGAGGACGACGAGAGATTCCGATTTCCCGGACCCCGGAACCTAACGGCTTCTCCACAAAGTGAACTGACAAAGCCGGTGATTGCCGCATACTCTTCAGGCCTGATCATTTTCGGGAGACCCGGTCAATGTCCACTAATCAAGACAAACTGTCACGCCGCCAGGCCTTGCTTGCCGGCGCCGGCGCGGCCATGGCGCCGCTTTTGGTCAATTCCCTCACGACGCCCGCGGAGGCGGCCTCGCCGATGCTCGGGGCCGACCATCCGACACATTATCGCTTCAAGCTCGGCGGTTTCGAGATCACCACGATCTGGGACGGCGCGGTATAATTGAAGGGACCGCATCCGATCTTCGGTCAGAACGTGCCCGAGGCGGATGTCCAGGCCCTGGCGCGGGAAAACTTCCTGCCTCCGGCGGATTTCGAGATCAGCTTCGCGCCGGTCATCGTCAACACCGGCAAGGAGCTGGTGCTGTTCGATACCGGAAACGGCGCCGGTCGCCGGCCCAATGCGGGGCGGACGGCGGCGACACTGGCCAAGGCGGGTTACAGCCCGGAACAGATCGACGTGGTGGTGCTCACCCATTTCCACCCCGACCATATCGGCGGCATGACCGAGGACGGCAAGCCGACATTCCCGAACGCCCGCTATGTCACCGGCGAGGCTGAGTACAATTTCTGGTCACCAAAGGAAATGGCCGAAGGCAAGCTCGCGCGGGTCGGCAAACTCGTGCAAGCCAACGTCGTGCCCTTCGCGGACAAGATGACCTTCGTGAAACCCTACGGGGCCGTCGCCTCCGGCATCACCGCGGTCGGCGCGTTTGGACACACGCCGGGCCACATGGCCTATCATTTCGAAAGCGAGGGTCGGCGCCTGTTGCTGTGGGCCGACAGCACCAACCACTATGTCGCCTCGCTTCAGCGACCCGACTGGCATGTGCGCTTCGACATGGACAAGGAAGCGGCCGCGAATACTCGCAAGAATATTCTGGGCATGGCCGCGGCCGAGAAAATCCCTTGCACCGGCTATCACATGCCGTTCCCGTCCGTCGGCTATGTCGATAACCGGGCGGGGGCCTACCATTGGGTGCCGGCGAGCTATCAGCTCAATCTCTGAGCACCAGCATCCCGGCGCAAAGGAAACGGAGGCCTCGCGCCTCCGTTTTCCACTTGGGGGGACTGGTCACGCTTTCACCGACAGGTCCGCTGTTGACATCGGCGGCGACAGCCTTCATGTCCCCCTCAGCCAATAGCCACGGGCTCCCGCCGTCCTCTGGAGGTAGACAATGATCAGCTATCACGCCGCCATCATCTATTCCGTCGTTCTCGCGGCCGCCGCCGATGGGGATGTCGCGGAGTCCGAACTCGACACGATCCGCGACATGGTCATGGGCCTGCCGATCTTCAACAATTTTGAGCGCGGAAATTTCGGCGAGATCGCCGGTGCCTGCATGGACCTGCTGACCGAGCCCGACGGTCTGGACGCCGCGGTCGACATTATCCGTCAATCGCTGCCGAAGCGGTTATGCCCGACCGCCTACGCGCTGGCCTGTGACATCATCGCGGTCGACGGGATAGCCACCCAGGAGGAGCTCCGTTTCCTGGAGATGCTGCGTCACGAGATCGAGGTTGACCGCCTCACCGCCGCCGCGATTGAGCGGGGCTCGGCCGCGCGACACGCCCGGCACGTGGAAGACTGAGCGATGAACGAGCCTAGTTCGCCCGACTTATCCGGCAAAACCATCGGGATCGTCGGGATCGGCCTCATGGGCGCGCCCATGGCCAAGCAGCTGCGTGCCCATGGCGCCGCGCTTCGGGTCTGGAACCGAAGCACCAGGAAAGCCGACGCCCTGGCGCGCGAAATCGATGGCGTGACCGTATGCGCGAGCCCGCGCGCCGTCGCCGAGGGCGCTTCCGCGACGATTGTCATGGTGACCGACGCCAACGCCGTCGAGGCGGTGGTCTTCGAGCAAGACTCCGGTGTCGCGGGAGGTCTGGCGCAAGACGGGCTGTTGATCGACATGGGCACGACCTCGGTCTTGCGCACCCGCGGCTTCGCCGACCGGCTTCGCGCCGGTGGCGGAGAGTGGGTGGACGCGCCAGTTTCCGGCGGCACGGTCGCCGCGGAAGCGGGAACTCTGACGATCATGGCGGGCGGATCTGACACCGCGTTTTTCCGCGCAAGGCCCTATTTCGAGGCCATGGGAGAGCGCATCACCCATGTCGGGGCGATCGGCGCCGGCCAGATCGCCAAATCAGCCAACCAGATGATCGTCGGGCTGACCATCGGCGCCGTGGCCGAGGCCTTCGCGCTCGCCAGGCATACCGGCGTCGAGCCCGCCAAGATCCGCGAGGCGCTGTTCGGCGGTTTTGCCCATAGTCGCATTCTGGAACTGCACGGCGAACGGATGGTCGACCGGGATTATGCCCCTCGCGCGAAATGCTCGATCCAGCGCAAGGACGTGTTCGAGGCGGTCCAGCTCGCTGAATCAGTCGATCTCGACCTGCCTGGCCTGAAAGCCAATTTGAAACTCTGGGACCACATGATCGACAACGGCATGGCGGATCTCGATCACAGCGCCCTGCTCCTGGCCATCGATCCCGATTCCGGGAAGTGAGCCATGTCCAAGCGCACGGGCTCCATCGACGCGGTGGTCCTGGATGTGGGAAACGTTCTGATCCATTGGGATCCACCCGCGCTGTATCGCAAGATTTTCTTGAACCCCGACGGCACGCCCGATGAAGACAAGGTCGCCTGGTTTCTCGCGAATATCTGCGCGCCGGAATGGAATATTCAACAGGATCTCGGCCGCTCCATCGCCGAGGGCAACGCGGCTCTCATTCGGCGCCATCCCGAATTGCGGGATGCGATCGAAGCCTATTACGGACACCATCTCGAAGCCCTGACCGCTCCGATCCAGAGCACCGTCGACTGCATGCGCGCGCTACAAAACGCCGGCGTGCCCGTCCATGGGTTGACGAACTACGGCCGCGAGACATTCGCCATGGCCAAAACGAAATTCGATTTTCTGAACGAGTTCGACGGTGTCGTGGTTTCCGGCGAGGAAGGTCTCATAAAACCGGATCCGGCGATTTTCCAGGTGCTGATCGTCCGGTTCAAACTAACCCCCGGCCGCACGCTTTTCGTCGACGACAGCGCCGCCAACATCGCCGCCGCGAGCAGGTTGGGGTTCCATGTCCACCACTTCACGGACCCGGTCGCGCTTAAGCCATGTCTCATCTGGCATGGCTTGCTCGGTTCGAAATAGGCCCAAGTCAAGTCGGGCATCCCGCGTCTTCCAGCCTCTTCGGAAAGAAAAGACCCCCGGAGCGACGCTCCGGGGGTCTTCCAACCTGGTCCGAAAAGGTGGACTGGCTTACATCATGCCGCCCATGTCCGGCATGCCGCCGCCCATCGGGCCCGCGCCCTTGGGCTCCGGCTTTTCGGCGACCATGGCTTCGGTGGTCACCAGCAGACCGGCCACCGAAGCAGCGTTCTGCAGGGCGATCCGAACCACCTTGGTCGGGTCGATGATGCCGGCCTTCACCAAGTCCGTGAACTGACCCTTCTGGGCGTCGAAGCCCCAGTTGGTGTCCTTGGACTCCAGCAGCTTGCCGACGATGACAGAGCCGTCCTCGCCCGCGTTCTGGGCGATCTGACGGGCCGGCGTCTGGATCGCGCGACGCACGATGCCGATGCCGACATTCTGGTCGTCATTGGCGCCCTTGAGCTTGTCGAGCGCGCGACCGGCATAGATCAACGCCGATCCACCACCCGGGATGATGCCTTCCTCGACCGCGGCCCGGGTCGCGTGCATCGCGTCATCGACACGATCCTTGCGCTCCTTCACCTCGACCTCGGTGGCGCCGCCGACGCGGATAACCGCTACACCGCCGGCCAGCTTGGCCAGACGCTCTTGCAGCTTCTCGCGATCGTAGTCGGACGTCGTGTCCTCGGCCTGCACCCGGATCTGGTTGCAGCGGGCCT
>JAYOIK010000034.1:0-48026 GCA_038118725.1 Alphaproteobacteria bacterium
GGGGAAGGCGCTCGGCCAGGATATTGCGGCCCGAGCCATGCGCGTCCTTGACCCAGATCTCGGTCGCGCCGGCGTTGAGCGCGCCCTCGCAGGCGGCCACCGCCTCGGCGGTCATGCGTTCACGAAACTCCGGATAGTCGCCGTGGCGCTTTGCGGCCTCGTCCCAATGGGCGATGCCGGCGGCGCCCTCGATATCGACGCTGATATAGACTTTCATGATGCTGGATATCCCGGACGGAAATCTGACGCGGGCGGCAGGCTACGCAAGTTTCCCGACATTCGCGAGCCCATGGGCGCGGCGGGTAATCCAGCGGTGAAATACCTGAAACGCCGGTTCAGCCAGGCGGTTCGCCCGATGCACGAGATACCATTGCGACCCCTTGGGGATGGAAAGCGGGAAGGGCGCTACCAGACGGCCGGCGGCGAGGTCGTCATCGACATAGGGCCGGATACCCATGGCCACGCCGACCCCGTCAAGCGCGGCTTGTATGGCCTGGCCGTAATATCCGAGTTCGGGGCCATAGCTGAACGGCGCCTCGGCCTTCGCCGCCTCCAGCCAGCGCGGCCAATCCTCCGGCGCGTGTTGAACCCGGATCAGACTCTCCGCCGACAGATCCGTGGGAGCTTCCAGGCGTTCGGCTATCGCCGGCGTGCACACGGGCAACAGATCCGCGGCAACCAGCGGTTCCGCCACCAGGCCCGGCCAGCGTCCGTCGCCGAGACTAATCCCGCAGGTCCATTTGTCGGAAAAAGGCGCGGTAATGCCGCCGGTTGTGATGTGAACGTCGATTTCCGGGTGCTCGGCGCGAAAATCCGCGAGCCTCGGGATCAGCCAACGGATCGCGAAGGTCGGGCCGACGTCGACTGTCAGGGTCGGTGGACCTGCATCCGCCGTGACCTCGGCGGTGAGCGCGGCCAGCGCGTCGAGGATCGGGGCGAGGCCGGTGCTGTAGCGTTCTCCGATGGCGGTCAATTCAAGCCCGTTGGCGCGGCGATGAAACAGCGGGACACCCATCCGCTCTTCCAGCAACTTGACCATGCGGCTGATCGCCGGGGGGGTGACGTGCAATTCCTCGGCCGCCTTGGCGAAACCGCCATGTCGCGCCGCGGCCTCGAAGGCCCGAACCCCGTTCAGGAGGGGAAGGTCGCGCATTTTACCATAAAAAATTCTTAGTCTATGGCCAAGATAACGCGTTTTGCCCTCGGACGCCAGAAAGCGCAGCCTACGGATGTGAATCACCGGGGGGAGGGCGCGGTCATGTCCATGGAACTGATGATCATCATATCGGCGGCGATGGTGGCGACGGGGTTCTTGTCCGGGGTGTTTGGCATGGCCGGCGGGCTGGTGCTGATAGGGTTTCTGCTGTTCGTGATGCCGGTGCCCGAGGCAATGGCCCTGCACGCGATCACCCAGATCGCCTCGAACCTTTGGCGAGCCTTGCTTTGGTGGCGGGCGGCGGTAATGCGGATCGTGCTCGCCTACATCCTTGGCTGTCTGCTGGCCCTTGGAATCTGGAGCCTGATCCTGTTCGTGCCCGACCCGGCGGTGGCGCTGTTGTTTCTCGGCGTGACGCCTTTTCTCGGACAGCTTGCGACCCGGTGGATCGCGCTTGACCCGGCGAACCCCCGCCAGGGCGTCTTCTACGGCGGGCTCTGCATGTCGCTGATGATGCTGACCGGGGTCGCGGGGCCGGTTCTGGATCAGTTTTTCTTGGCCGAAAGCTCGACCGCCGGCAGATCGTCGCCACCAAGGGATTCTGTCAGATATTCGGCCACGGGGTGAAGCTGGTCTATTTCGGCGGCATCGTCACCCAAGCCGCGTCGTTGGACCTGCTCCTGATCGGCCTTGCCGTCGTCGCCTCATTCGCCGGGACCGCGCTATCCAAGAAAGTGCTGGAGGCGATGAGCGACGCCCAATTCAAGCGCTGGGCCGGCGTGCTGACGATGACCATCGCCGGGTACTACGTGATCCACGGCGGGTATCTGGTGGCTCAGGGTTGATGACGCCCGAGGATCGGTGGCGGTAAGCTTGTTGAAGTGCAAGGGAGATGATCATGACCGACCCCAAGGAACCCCTGATCCTGGATCTCGTCGCATGGGTGGCCGATAGCCCGAAACCCTATTTGGACGTCATGGATGCCTGGCGCACCTCCTGTCCCCGGCTCACGGTCTGGGAAGACGCGGTTGACCGTGGCTTGGTGCGCCGCGACCCCATGCCCGGCGGTGGCTTCCAGGTCGTCGCCAGCGCGGCGGGGCTTGAAGCACTTCGCCGGGACGGCCGCGTTTAAGGCGATCCCATCGCCGAAACCGGTCGACCCGAAAGATCGGCGATAACGAAAAACGGCGACCCGAGGGCCGCCGTTTAACCTATTCGTTGGGCGTTCACCTTATACGGCGATATCCAGCTGTGTGCCGCGATTTGGATCAAACGGCGTCGGCAGCTGCTGATCCTGGCTGGCCAACTCGTTTCTAATTTCCGACTGCTGATCGCCGCCGTCATCCTCGGCGCCGGCCGCGGTCACTTGGTTCACATTGGCGGCGGTTGCCGTCTGCACCGCCCCGCCGGCTTGATCCTCGCCGACCGCCGGTTGCACGGCGGCCGCGCGCTGTTCCGCGCGATCGATATCGGCGCCGCGATTGAATTCGTCCTGCTCTTCATTTTGCAGGCCGGCGACCGAGTTACCCGGCCCGAGGCCGCGGATGCTGGCGGTTCCCGCCGGATCAATCTGACCAATGGCTGCCATGTGCTCTACTCCGAGCTGAATACGTTCCTTCAAATTTAGCCGTTTGGTGGCGCTATTTCAATGGGATTCGCCATCGACCATCCTCACGTGATCAGGATGAGCGCTCCGACAGGAACGCGCGCATGTGAAACGCGGCTTGCTCGGTGCCGGGATAGGCCGCTTTTCCCACCGGACAGGCATGCCGGGCCAGACATCCCCGGCCCATGCAGGTTTTCCCCTCCTGGGTGGCCAAATGCGCGGCGCATTCGTCGACAAGATATTGATTCCGCTTGAAAGCATGCACCGGGCAGGCGGATAGGCAGGGCTTGTCCACGCATTGATCACACGGGCTTGCCACCGACTCGTGGTGGGGAAACGCGATCTCGGTCGGAAGTAGTAGGGCGCCACGATAGCCGTGCCAAAGCCCCCATTCGGGATGGATCAAAATTCCGAGAGGTGATGCAGATACCGGCTCGGCCCGCATCGCCCAGCGCTGGAACGGCGCGAAGGGCGGGCCGTCCGACGGCATCACGACATCGGCGTCGTGGCGCTCGGCGACACGTTCCAGAACGGCGCGGCTCCATCCGTCGAGAGGGTTGGGGCCGGAAGGTGCTCGTCGGTTGAACACTTTCCACATGCCGGCGCCAGCGTTTCCGACGATAACCACCGCGCGGGCCGTTCGACCATCGCGCAAGCTCGGCACGTGATCGCTTGGCCGGGGCTGGAAGCCGCCACGGGCCAGCAGGCCCGATTCGGTCAGATCCGAGGCAATCGCGTCATATCGGTCACTGCCCAGCGGTTTTCTCCCGGCGCTTTGCGATGCCGCGGTTCGTGTTTGCGTCTGTTTGCGACTTAGTGTTCCAAAGGCGACACATATGATCAAGACATGGTCGCATTTTTGTCATATGGATGAAGTATTTATATGGTCATCCGCGCGATTTTCGTTCTAACCTATTCCCGTCAGGTGGTGGTCGCATTTATCATCGCCTCCGCTTAACGATTACGCGGTAAAAGTCGGGACGTTGTTCGCGGCGTCCTGCCATTAGAGAAATCCGCTGGATGTTCGAAGATCCCGGCGACGCCCCCCTTCAGATAGATTTCGTGCTGGTCCCGAATTTTTCGATGATGGCCTTCACCTCGGCGGTGGAGCCGTTGCGCTCGGCGAACCGGTTGGCCGGGCGCGCGCTCTACCAATGGCGTATCCTCAGCCGGGATGGCGACCCGGTCGCGGCGAGCAACGGGATCGAGGTGGTTACCTCCGGCTCCATCGCCTCGGTGGAGCGCTCAAAGGTCACCCTGCTTGTCTCCGGAATAGACGTGCAGCTCTACGAGGACGAGCGGATCTTCGCCTTCATGCGGCGCATGGCGCGTCAGGGCGCGGTGATCGGCGCGCTCTGCACCGGCTCGCACCTCCTGGCGCGGGCGGGATTGCTGGATAACCGGCGCTGCACCATCCACTGGGAAAATCTCGGCGGTTTCGTCGAGGAGTTTCCGGAGATCGAGGTCTCCTCGGATATCTACGAGATCGACCGTGACCGGGTGACCTGTTCGGGCGGGACAGCGGCGCTGGACATGATGCTGCACCTGATCGGCCGGCAGCATGGCCAGGCCATCGCGAATGATGTCTCGGAGCAGTTCATCCACGATCGCATCCGCGAGCCTCACGACCATCAGCGGATGGAGTTGCGCGCCCGCCTCGGGGTCAGTCATCCGAAACTGATCGCCGTGATCAGCGATATGGAAGGTAATCTCGAGGAGCCGCTGAGCCAAACCGAACTGGCGCAGCGGGCCAATCTGTCGACCCGTCAATTGGAACGTCTGTTCCGCAAATATCTCGGCGCGACGCCGACCCGATACTACCTCAACCTGCGTCTACAGCGCGCGCGACAGCTGTTGCTGCAGACGACAATGTCGATCCTGTCGGTGGCTCTGGCCTGCGGTTTCGTGTCGGCCAGTCATTTCTCAAAATGTTATCGCGAGTGTTTCGGCAAAACCCCGCGCGCCGAACGCGCCGTTCGTCATGGGACGCCGGGCTCGGTTACAGAGGACGCGGTGGCGACGGGCTGACGCCCGCGCGGCTTGAAGGCTTCAGGGAACCTCGGAGATCGATTCCAACTGGCTTTCGGGCGAGGCGGTCTGGCCGCCGGCTTTGATCACCGCCTGTTCCAGATCCCGCGCCGGGCACAGGCCCAGCAGGACCGGGTGACGCGCGGTGATGTTCTGGGAATTCCAGTGGGTCCGGTCGCGCACCTTATTGATCGTGTCCTTGGTGGTGCCGACCAGTTTGGCGACCTGGGAGTCCTTCAGTTCGGGATGATGCTTCAGCAGCCAGGCGATGGCGTCCGGCTTGTCGCCGCGCTTGGCGATGGGGACGTATTTCGGACCCTTGTTCTTGGTCGCCGGCTTGGGCAGGTTGCTCTTCAGCATCTCCATCCGCAGATTGGGATCCTGGGAGCACCGATCGATTTCTTCGCGGGAAACCTGGCCATTGGCGACGGGATCGAAACCTTGCATGCCGGTGCTGACCTCGCCATCCGCGATCGCCTGCACCTCAAGCGCGTGCAATTGACAGAAATCAGCGATCTGCTCGAAGGTCAGGGCCGTATTGTCGATAAGCCAGACGGCGGTTGCCTTGGGCATCAGCGGTTGTGTCATCACCTCTCCTTTTCCGCCGTCAAGCGGCCTTCTCGTTGGCGGACCATCACGGGATCATGCTGATGGGGAAACTTTTGCCATGGCAGGGTTATATAAGGAAAATGTCGCGCATGTTCAAACACCAAACGACGTGGGCGTCGGGCCGCCCAGACGGCGCCGTCGCAACCCAGGGAGCCGATCATGGATATTGAGGATCTCGAACCCCGCGATACACCCGCGAAGCCCAAGGATCTGAGCGGATGGAACATCGAGGATCTGGAGGCGTATATCGAAAACATGCGCGCGGAGATCGATCGGGCACAGGCGATGATCGACGCCAAGCGAAATTTGAGTTCCGCCGCCGACGCTCTTTTCAAGCGTTAATCCCGACGCTATTCAGGGCGCCGCGTAGAGGTAACAGAGAACGAGCCAATGCAAGAGTCGGTGTATTTCGAGGATCTGTCGGTGGGCGATGTGTTCGGTAGCGCGTCGAAAACCATTACCGAAAGCGAGATCATTGATTTCGCGTGGAAATATGATCCACAGCCGTTTCACATCAGCAAACCCGACGCCGAGGCGTCGATGTTCGGTGGGCTGATCTCAAGCGGCTTCATGACCATCGCGACCACCTTTCGGCTGTTCTATCAATCCAATGCCTTCAAGGAGACCGGCGCCGGCGCCCATGGCATCGACAATATCCGCTGGATCAAGCCGGTGCGCCCGGGAGACACCATCCGGGCGACAATGGAGGTCCTGGCGCTCAAGGAATCCAAATCACGGCCGGAAATCGGCAATGTCCTGGTCCGCACCTCGACGCTGAATCAAGACGACGAGGTCGTCATGACGATGGAAACCCCCTGGATCGTCAAGCGTCGCCCCGTCCCGGAGGTTTGACGTGGCGGCCGGTGATTTGGGGCGCATTGCCGCGGGTGAAGGCTTTCGGCTTTGGCGGGACGCCGCAACAGGCGTAGACTTTACGTTAATATCCAAGTGGTAGAGTGCTG
This sequence comes from Alphaproteobacteria bacterium, assembly GCA_038118725.1. Lineage (GTDB taxonomy): Bacteria > Pseudomonadota > Alphaproteobacteria > Thalassobaculales > Thalassobaculaceae > JADHLJ01. Next base: position 6,362 of record JAYOIK010000034.1, read on the forward strand.
GTGATTGCCTTGCGCGATTGCTTAAGGAGATATTCATGGCGAACCGCGCGCTATCCTTGATATCCGGTCAAGAAGGAGATCGCGGGCTCGTATAGCCTGTGTCATGAACCAGCTCGCCCCAAAGAAAGACCAGGCCATTGAAGCCCCGGCGAGCGAGCCGGCGCCGCCGCCGCGTCGTGGTCGTCGGTTGTTCGCCGTCGCGCGCGCGATATTGCTGCTCACGCTCTTGGCGGCGATGGTCGCTTGGGCCGTGCAATGGGTCAGGACTTCGGTCCTTTTCGTGCACGAGACCGACGCGCGGATCATGGCTGATCTTGTCTCCGTCAGCAGTGAGGTGGACGGCCGTCTCACCGATTTGCGGGTCGGCGAGGGGGATCGCGTGACCAAGGGCCAGACCTTGGCGGTTATCGACGCCCGGTCCGTCGCCATGGCGCTGGACGAAACCAAGGCGGAGCGTGAAACCGCTTGGGCGGAATTGGCGCGGGTCGAGGCCGAGACCCGCATGATCACTCAACAGACCGAAACCCGGATCAAGAGCGAACGCTCCAGACTGTCGGTCACGCAAGCGAACCAGTCCGTTTTCGCGCATGAACTCGGTTTCGCGGAAAACGACTTCCGGCGCATCGAGAAACTCGCGAAATCGGGGGCGGTCTCCACGTCCCGCCTGGAGCGGGCGCGCACGGATTTCCTGAAGGCGCGCCAGGAACTGCGGAAAGCCGAGGCCGAGGTCACCACCGCGCAGGCGCGGCTCGACGAGGCGCTGGCCGATCGGGCCCGCCTTATGGTCAAGAAAGCCGAGCACGTGGAACTGGAAGCGCGTCTGGCGGAAATCGAAGCGCGGATCGCGCGGCAAAATGTCGATCTCGCGGACCGTACGATCGTAAGCCCGATCAACGGGGTGGTTGGTCAGACCTTCGCCAAGACGGGTGAGTATCTGTCGGAGGGCAAGCGGATTCTCGTGCTCCACGACCCGGATCGGATCTGGGTTGAATCCAATATCCGCGAGACCGAGGTCGGGCGCCTCGAGGTCGGGCAGCCGGTTCGCGTCGAGGTGGATGCCTATCCCGACATGGCCTTTGAGGGCCGGGTCGCGCGGATCGGAGACGCCGCGACCAGTCAGTTCGCGCTATTGCCCAGGATCAACGATTCAGGAACCTTCACCAAGGTTACCCAGCGCATCGAGGTCCGCATCGATTTGGAACCGAGTGAAGCGTCGCTCAAGCCGGGAATGATGGTTGAGATCTTCGTTGATGACGGGGCCGGCGGCGGGTTCTGGTCATGGCTTCGGTAGCGGTCTCCCCGTCCGCGCAAAAGCTGGTCAACAAGGTCGGCGTTACCATTACCGCGATGCTGGCGATGATCTCGATGATCATGTCCTCGACAATGGTCAACGTGGCGATCCCGGATATCATGGGCGCTTTCGGTATCGGTCAGGACGAGGCTCACTGGATTTCCACCGGGTTTCTGGCGGCGATGACCTCTGGAATGCTTCTGAATGGATGGCTGGTTACCAAGTTCGGCCCCCGAAACGTGTTTATCGGCGCCCTGGCGGTTTTTTCCGTGACCGCCTTCGCCGGGCAATACGCGCCGACTTTCGGCGGCATCGTGGCCGCGCGCTTTCTACAGGGGCTCTGCGCTGGATTGATCCAGCCTCTGGCCATGAGCACGGTTTTCCTGGCCTATCCCCCGAACGAGCGCGGGGTCGCCATGGGCTGGTTCGGGATGGGCATTGTTTTCGGCCCGACCATCGGGCCGGTATTGGGCGGGATGATCATCGACGCGGTGCATTGGCGTTTCGTGTTCGCGGCGCCGGTTCCGATCATGTTCGTCGCGGCGGGACTGGCCTCGGTTTTCATGCCCGGACGGGACGAGACCACCGTGAAAGCCTCGTTCAACGTGATCAGTTTCGTGCTGATCACGGTCGCTATCATGATGTTTCTGAACGGTATCACCACCGGTCAGCGCGACGGTTGGGAAAGTACGTCCGTCTTCGGGCTTCTGTTTGGTTCGGCCTGTGCTCTCATCGTCTTTCTGGTGCGCGAAACCAGCAGCGACGCACCACTGCTGCAATTGCGTCTTTTTCGATCCAGCACCTATGTCGCGTCCGCCGTGATCGGCTTTATCTTCGGCGCCGGCATGTTCGGTTCGCTCTATATCGTCCCGGTCATGGTTCAGACGGTCCAGGGATTTACCGCGCTCAAGGCGGGATTGATGCTTTTGCCCGGCGGTATCGTATCGATGCTGGTGTTTCCGATAGCGGGTAGGCTTTCCACCCTGATCCCACCGGTCTACACGATCGTTATCGGGCTGGCGGCGTTCGGCGTGTCCTGTCTGATGCTGGCGGGAAGCGGGATTTCGACCGCGTTCTGGACCATGGCGATCATGGTTGCCTTCGGACGCGTCGGCCTGGGACTGGTGGTGCCGTCCCTCAATCTCAGCGCGATGACCTCGGCGCCGCGCGAACTGGTTCCCTACGCGGCCGGGACGATGAACTTCATTCGCCTGACCGGAGCCTCGATCGGGGTGAGCGCCCTGGCGTTGATCATCGATGGGCGGATCGTCAGCCATGGCGATACCTTGCGCGCGACCCAAACGGCCGAGAACCCGGTGACCCAGGAGATGCTGTCGGTGGTTTCGAAAAGGCTCGAGCCGACCGGGCTGACGGATCTGGAACGCGCCGGCGCCGCGATGAGCTATCTCAAGAACGCGCTGTCGCTGAAATCCCACGAACTCGCGTTCCAGGATGGATATCTCGCGCTGGCGGCGCTTTTCGCGGTCGGCGTGGCGACGACATTGGTGATGCTGCGACGTTCCACGAAAAGCTGACGGCGCGTCAAAGTCGAGTAGGGCAATGCCAAGCCGCTGATCATAATCAGTTTCCGAGAGCGGTGGATGGATTGTGGGTAAGTAAATCAATCATGACGTTTAACCGACGAGAATTCTCATTACGAGTTCAGGGTGATTGACTCGATTTCGCGACTCGGAAGGTAGTCCATTTACTTCAAATTTGAGGCAAAAATCGCCTTGACCCGATGGCGCCGAATCAACCATATATAGGGCGCCTCTGGAATCTGGCCGCAATTGGCAGCGTGTCGGTACAAACCGATCCGGTGGTGATTCGGCTGGAACAACCGAGAATGTTTGGGTTCATGCCGCGTCTATTGATCATTGCGATGGTTTTGCTGGTAGGGGCCGTCCGGCCCGCGACCGCGCTGCCGGATGATTGGTCTCGCGCGGTTATACAACTCGCGGACGCGGCCGGTATTCTCTCCTCGCGCTCTTGTCGCGACGGCGAACACGCGGGACGCGCGGCGCAGGTTTTGTCGCATCTCCTGAACCAGGCCTCGCAGAACAAGCACCTTAACTACGCCGAATGGCGGGAGTATCGCCGGAATTGGGTGATACCCTCGATCCAGGCGACCCGTGGGCTGAGTCACTCGTCCCGTGATTGCGACACCGCCCGTGAGGCGATAAGCGCGGTGATCGACAAATGGAAGGTGCCCGACGATATCGCGACCCAGTCGGCGGCGGCTTACTCCATCGGAACGCCGGATGACGGCTCGTTGCCGACCGGCCCGATTTTGGGCGCGGCCAGTTCCGACAAGTTGCGTGACCCGGCGTCCAGATAACCGCCGACCGACGCGAGTTCCAAATCAGTCGAGTTCGGGCTTCTCGCCGTCCGGCAGCGGGACGTGGAACGTGTTCAGGGTCATCGAAATCAGCGTGTAGTAGCCGAGGATTCCCACCAGATCGACCACGCCGGTCTCGCCGAATTCCGCCACGGCCTCGGCGTAGGTCGCGTCGCCGACCCGATGATCGCGGTGCAGTTGGGTCGCGAATTCGTAAACGATGCGCTCGGCGTCAGTGTTGAATTTCGGCGCCTTGCGCAACCGGATCGCTTCGACCAGTTCCGGGTCCAGGCCGGCGTCCAGACCGATGCGCTTATGGGCATACCATTCGAACTCCGCGCCCCAGAAACGACCGGTGACAAGGATGGCGAGCTCGCTGAGTTGTGTCGGCAGGGACGTCTCATAGCGGCAGAACTGACCCAGTTTCTGGGCCTTGTCGGCCAAGGCCGCGCTGTGTAGCCAAACCTTGAGAGGGCCCTGAACCTTGCCCCGCGGGCCGGCGGCGATTTCGTCGGCGATACGCCGTTGATCGGGGTTCATTTCCTCGGTGGAGAGATCCTTGATACGCATTTTGAGTGTCCTCGTGGGTCGAAGGAGTGGTTAAACCGGATAGCCGGGCTCGCGCCTCGGCATGCCGTCGAATTGATCAAGCATTCGTTCGCGCCAGGCAAAAACCGGGTCGTCTTGCTCCAGCATCTTGAATTCACTCACGCCGCGCGCCCACATGAAGGCGCCAAAGACGGCATAGTCGGCGTAATTGGGGGTCGAGCCGCCGAGATAGTCTCGCTCCTTGAGCGCGGTGCGCACGGGATAAAGCGTGGTTTTGAGCTGGCCTTTCGTCTCGTCGCGGTTGGCGACGATCTCTTCCAGGGTCATCCCGAAACGTTTCTCGCGGGATTCCCGGAAATACGCCTGGTCGTCATCGTGAATGACATTAGGAATATCGGCGACGACACAGCGGGCGACCAGGGGGTGCAGTTGGCTTTCGACATAGGCGGCGACAAGCCTCGCCCCGCCTTCGCCGGTCTCGCCTCCGAGCAGGGACGGCGTGCTTGGATAGGCATCGTCCAGATAACGGGCGATCTCCCAGCTGTCACAAACGGTGGTCGCGCCGTCGACCAGCACCGGAACCAGGTTCTGTCCGGAAAACGCCAGCTTGTGTTTGTCGGAGAAACGAACAAGCTCCACCGCCGCTTCCGCTTCTAGGCCTTTATGGGCAAGGGACATTCTCGCGCGCCAACCGAACGGACTGAACCTGCGGCCATTCAGGCCCGAAAGATCATAGAGGGTGATCGTCATGTCCGGATGTTCCAATCGATCAGTGTCGCGGCGCCGCGCAGATTAGACCACGTATATCGTCGAAGGAAATAGCACCGCTCCGCCCGAGCGACCGTTTTCGGTCACACGATATCGAAAATACCGGCGCTCACCGATGTCGGCGCGATCCCGATGAGGGTCAAGGTGTGACCGAGGCCGAGATCAAAGACCGAGTTTCTGGCGCCGTCATCCACCGCCAGGGCAACCATGTCCGCCCCCGAGGTGATGCCCGAGCCGTTGATGTTCGATAGTATTTGAATGCGGTCGCCCTCATTGGCGTCGTAGTCGGCGATCGTGTCGTCGCCGCCGTTATTGGACAGCACGAACCGATCAATGCCTTCGCTGCCATACATGAGGTCATCGCCGCGGTTGCCGAACAGGGAATCATTACCGGTATCGCCGGACATGCGGTCATCGCCTTGCCCACCGAACAGCTGATCGTCGCCGAATCCGCCGATTATGTCGTCGGCCGCGAGGTTGCCGTGCAAGAAGTCATTGCCGTCGGATCCGGAGAGAATGTCGGCTTCCTGTCCGCCATAGAGCACGTCATCGCCATTGTCGCCGACCAGAAGATCGCTGCCCTTGTTGCCGTAGAGGACATCATCGCCGTCGGCGCCGCTTCGCGTGTCGCGACCGTCCCGGCCCAGCAGCAGATCGTTGTCGCCGCCGCCGACCAGCGAGTCCTGGCCGACGCCGCCGTCCAGCGTGTCCCGGCTGTCCCCGCCATCCAAGGTGTCGTTGCCGTCTTCTCCATAGAGTTCGTCGGCGCCGCCGGCCCCGCTCAGCAAATCGTTGCCGCTCCCGCCGAACAGCCCCTCGGGGACATCGGTTCCCGTGAGATTGTCATTGCCGGAGCTTCCCGACGGTCCTTGTCCGAAGCCGGTGATCTGTCCTGAATCATCGATTTGCAGGAAGGTCGCGGCTTGCTGGCCCGACGGCGTCTGGATAACGCTTGAACTGATGGTCATGCCCGAGAACGAACCGGTCAGGGTCAAGGTGCCCTGGGCGCCGATGTTCAGGGTGGTCGTCCCGGCGTCGGCGTTCTGACTCAATCCGAACAGCGAGGCCCCGCCGGTCCCGACCACCAATCCGGTAATGACCACCGTCTCGCCGGCTTCGAAATCCAGCACCGTATCGCCCGATAGGTCGTTGATATCGCCGACGATGCGGTCGATACCGGCGCCGAGCGAAATCGTATCGTCACCGGCGCCGCTGAAGACCCGGTCATCGCCATCGCCCGCGATAATCAGATCGTTACCGGCACCCGCGATCAACAGATCCGAGCCGGCGAGCGCGCTTATTGTGTCGCCGCCATCGCTGCCTTCGATTTGGTCACTCGCGTTCGTGCCAGTGAAATCGGCCATGACTCAATTGTTTCCTCAGGCTATGAATCACCTGATTATACAAAATTTCCATCAAATTTGTGGTTAAACCACACGGGCATAAGAATATTTACGCGTCCTCGTCTCGCTCGGGTCTAGCCTTGGGTGTCGGCCTTCGGGCGATAGTGGGTTTCAAAGGCATTGGTGATCGGATAGCGCCGGTCGCGTCCGAAGGCCCGGTGGCCGATCTTTACGCCGGGAGGCGCTTGCCGGCGCTTGTACTCGGCGCGGTCGAGCATTCGCCAGGTCCGCATGACCGTCGCCTTGTCATGGCCCTTGGCGACGATTTCGTCGATCGACAGTTCATCCTCGATCAGTCCCTGGAGAACCGCGTCCAGCACCTCGTAGGGCGGCAGGGTGTCCTGATCCGTCTGGTCGGGCTTGAGCTCGGCCGAGGGCGGCTTGGTGATGATCCGCTCCGGCATCACCGGACCGTCGGGGCCGAGCGCGCCTCTCGGCTTGTTCGCGTTGCGCCAGCGGCAAAGCTCGAAGACCACCGTCTTGTACACGTCCTTTAGAACCGAATAGCCGCCGCACATGTCTCCATAGAGAGTCGCGTAGCCGACCGACATTTCTGATTTGTTGCCGGTGGACAGAACCATCGAGCCGAACTTGTTCGACATGGCCATCAGGGTAAGTCCGCGGGAGCGGGCCTGGATGTTTTCCTCGGCGATGCCGCTATCGGTGCCGTCGAATTGTCCGCTCAGTATCTCGCCGAAGGCTTGCATCGCTGGGCCGATCGACACGGTGTCGTGTCGCACGCCGATCAGGGTCGAGGCGGCGGCGGCGTCATCGAGGCTGTCCTGGCTGGTATAGGGCGAGGGCATCATCACGCAATGCACCCGCTCGGGGCCGATGGCGTCCACCGCGACCGCCGCGCTCAGCGCCGAATCGATGCCGCCGGACATGCCGAGGATAACGCCGGGAAAGCCGTTCTTGTTCACATAGTCCCGCAACCCCACCGTCATCGCCTGATAGATCGCGGCGAGGTCGGTTTCGATCGGCGCGGTCTGTCCGGGCGCGCAAACCCAGCCGCGGCCGCCGCGTCGCCAATGGGTGATCGCGATATCCTCGCGCCAGGCCGGAAGCTGCCACGCCAGGGTCCGATCCGCGTTCATCACGAAGGAAGCGCCGTCAAAGACCAGTTCGTCTTGTCCGCCGATCTGATTGAGATAGACCAGGGGCAGGCCGGTCTCTACCACCCGCGAGACCGCGTGATGGACCCGAAGATCCGACTTGCCGGCCTCGAAGGGAGAACCGTTGGGCACCAGAAGGAACTCGCCCCCGGTCTCGGTGATGCATTCGACCACGTCGGGCGTCCAGATATCCTCGCAGATCGGCACCCCGATACGCACGTCGCGAAAATTGATTGGGCCAGGCATCGGGCCGGGATCGAAGACCCGCTTCTCGTCGAACACCCCGTAATTTGGCAGGTCGTGCTTGTGCCGCGCCGCCGTTACCGCGCCGTTCTCCAGCAGGACGTGAGAGTTGTGCAGCTTGTCGCCCTCGACCCAGGGAGTGCCCAACAGCACCGCCGGTCCCCCGTCCGCGGTCTCCTCGGCCAGTGCCTCGACCGCCGCCCGGATCTCGGCGACGAAGAGTGGTTTGCGCACCAGATCCTCGGGCGGGTAGCCGCAGGCATAGAGCTCGCTGGTCAGCAGCAGATCGGCGCCGCTGGCCGCCGCCTTCGCCCGCACCTCGCGCAGTTTCGCCATATTGGCGTCCACCCTGCCAACCGTGGGGTTCAACTGGGCGAGCGCGATGGTCAGTGTGTCGGTCATCGTGGTTGTCTCTTTGAAACGCGGGTGATCGGTGGGTCGGTTGGCCGGCTTGAAGCAATCAGACCTTCAAGCCGTGCTTTTCCTTGATCCCCTTCAGGACGGGCATGAAATCATAGGTCGGGTGAAACTCGGTCTCGAAGGCGCCCCAGGCACAGCGCTCCAGAGCCAGATTGACGTCTCTCAGACGATGCCCCGGAAGCTTTAGAATGGCAACCTGGCCGATGCCCATCATCACATACCAGCCGACGACTTCCACACCCTCGGGCGGGAACTCCTTCCAGAAGCCGGTATCCTCCAGCTTGGCGTTGATTTCGCCCAGATTCTTGTCCTGCTGATGTTTCAGGAACACGGTCAGAAGCATCTCGCCCTCACCAACGCTCATGAACAGTCTCCAGTGGTTGAACCGCTTCTCGACGCGCGCTCAAGCTCGCCGTCCGGCCCATGTTGGCAAATCCCGGGCGGAGCGGGAATGGAATAATCGTCGCGGCCCTCGCGAGGCGGTCGGCGGCGCTATTTCGATGCCGTTTGATCCATGCGATTATCCCGCGCCCGTCGCCGCCCGGACGATGACCTATGAAGAAGGAAGTAAGCCGCATGGCCGAGAGAACATTGCTTGTCGTTGGCGCCACCGGACTGCTGGGCCGGGCCGCCTTGACCCATTTCAAGGGCCTGGCCGGCTGGCGGGTGCTGGGCCTGTCGCGACGCACGCCGGATGTCGACGGCGTCGAGCATCTGGAAGCCGATCTGATGGACCCGGCCTCGGTCGAGCGGCACGGCGAGGCCCTGGCGGCGGTGACCCATGTTTTATACGCGGCGCTTTACGAGATGGAGGACCTGATCGGCGGGTGGCGTCACCGGGAGCAGATGGCCACCAATCTCGCCATGTTCAAGAACCTGATGGAGCCGCTGGAGAGCGCCGCCATGGGGCTCGCCCATGTGGCGATCCTCCAGGGCACCAAGGCCTACGGCATCCATGTCGAGCCGATGCGCGCGCCGGCCCGCGAACGGTGGCCGCGTCATGACCACGAGAATTTCTACTGGCTTCAGGAAGATCACCTGATCGAGCGCCAGGCCGGCCAGTCGTTGGATAGACCCTGGACCTATTCGATCTGGCGGCCCCAGGTGGTTTTCGGTCACGCCGTCGGCAGCCCGATGAACCTGCTCGGCGCGATCGCGGTTTATGCCTCGATTTGCAAGGAAAAGGGCGAGCCCTGTCGCTATCCCGGCGGTATCCCGGTGATCACCGAGGCGACGGACGCGCGCCTGCTCGCCTCGGCGATGGAGTGGGCCGCCGATAACCCGGACGCGGTGGCCAACCAGACCTTCAACATCACCAATGGCGAGGTGCTCATCTGGCCCAATCTCTGGCCCTTCGTTTGCGACTATTTCGGGGTCGAGGAGGGCGAACCGGAACCCCGGTTCCTTGCCGAGACCATGCCGGAAATGGAACCGTTCTGGGCCGAGATGGTCCGCAAGCACGGCCTGGAGCCCCACACGCTGAAACAGCTGATCGGCGGGTCCTGGCAGTTCCTCGACCGCGCGACCCGCCCGACCGGCGGCCCCGTGCCGCCCTCCATCGTTTCCAATATCAAGCTACGCCAGGCCGGCTTCGCCGATTGCTTCGACAACGAGCAATCCCTGACCCATTGGTTCGACGAGATGCGGCGGACGAAGGTGATCACGGGCGAGTGAGGGGCTTGCGCCTCCGCATCATTCTTGGCAGCAATGAGCCATGACTTTCGTTGGCCAATCCCTTGAGCGTGTCGAGGACCTGTCGCTGTTGCGTGGCGATGGGCGGTTTGGTGACGACCTGGCGGAGCCGCCGGGTTGTCTGCATGCCGCCTTTCTGCGCGCGCCGGTGGCGCATGCGGTGATCGAGAGCATCGACGCGAGCCGGGCGCTGGCGTTGCCGGGCGTTACCGCGGTCATTTCCGGCGCCGAACTCGCGGACGAGACCAGACCGTTTCTTTCCGGCGTCAAGGTCGACGCGCCGCAATACGCGCTGGCGGTTGACCGGGTGCGCTATGTCGGGGAGCCGGTGGCGATCGTGGTCGCGCGCGACCGTTACAGGGCCGAGGACGCGCTTGATCTGATCGATGTGAGCTATGCCGGATTGCCGGTCGTGGTCGATCCGGAGGCGGCGGCGGAGGAGACGGCCCCGGTGCTGCACCAGGGCGCGGGCGGGAACATCCTGCACGAGCGCCATTTCCGCTATGGCGAGCCGGAGCGGGCCTTTGAGACCGCGGCCCATGTGGTCGAGACGACGGTTCGCTATCCCCGCAATTCCTGCACCCCGATCGAGACCTTCGTGGTCCTGGCCGAACACCGGCCGGGCGAGGCGGCCTTCGAGGTAACGGCGAATTTCCAGGGCCCCTATACCTTGCACACGGTGATGGCGCGGGCGCTCAAGGTTCCCGGCAACAAGCTGAGGCTCAAAACGCCGCCGGATTCGGGTGGCTCCTACGGGGTCAAGCAGGCGGTCTTTCCCTATGTCGTGGCGCTCGGCGTCGCCGCCAAGCGCTCTGGGCGCCCGGTGAAGTGGGTCGAGGACCGGCTGGAGCATCTGGTCGGCGCGACCTCGGCCACCAACCGGGTGACCACGATCCGCGCGGCCCTGGACGCGGACGGAGTGATTACCGCGCTGGACTATGACCAGCTCGAGGATTGCGGCGCTTATCTACGAGCGCCGGAACCGGCGACGATCTATCGTATGCACGGCAACATGACCGGCGCCTACGCGGTGCCGAGCCTTGCCATCCGCAACCGGGTGGTGGTCACAAACAAGACGCCGACCGGTCTGATGCGGGGCTTCGGCGGCCCGCAGGTCTATTTCGCGCTCGAACGGGTGGTGGATCTCGCCGCCGCGTCGCTTGGCCTCGATCCCTTGGAATTGCGGCGGCGCAATCTGGTGCCCGGCGCGGCGATGCCGTTTGCCACGGCGCCGGGCGCGATCCTGGATAGTGGTGATTATGCCGCGACCATGGCCCGGGCCGAGCGCGAGGGCGGGCTCGGGGATCTTAGACGGCGGCGCGACGCGGCGCGGGCCGAGGGGCGGCTCTACGGCATCGGTTGCGCGGCGGTGGTTGAGCCGTCGATCTCCAACATGGGCTACATCACCACGCTGCTGACCCCGCAACAACGGGAGCGGGCGGGGGCGAAGAACGGCGCGTTGGCGACCGCGACGGTCAGTTTCGACCCCTCGGGCGCGGCCGTCGTACACGTCTCCTCGGTGCCCCAGGGACAGGGCCACCGCACGGTTCTGGCGCAGGTGGTCGCGGATGAACTGGGGATCGATCCGGGCGATGTCGCCGCCGCCACGGATCACGATACCCTGAAGGACCCCTGGTCGATCGCGTCGGGCAACTATTCCAGCCGTTTCGCGGGCGCCGTCGCCGGCGCCGCGAGCCTGGCGGCCAGGCGCATCGCCGAGCGTCTCAAGGCCATCGCCGCGCCGGATCTAAACGTGCCCGTCGCCGAGGTGGAACTGGCCGACGGCCTGGCGCGCGCGGTCGGCAATCCGGATAACGCGATCCCGCTCGCCCGAGTCGCCGCGAAGGCGCATTGGTCGCCGCTTTCGATCCCCGAGGAGGCCGGCGCGGGCCTGCGTGAAACCGCGTTTTGGGCCGGACCGCAATTGCGTGAACCGGATCCCGAGGACCGGGTGAATTCCTCCGGCGCCTACGGCTTTATCTTTGACTACTGCGGAGTCGAGGTGGATCCGCTGGACGGCTCGGTTCGGATCGACAAATACGTCACCGCCCATGACGCGGGGCGGCTCCTGAACCCGGCACTCGCGGATGGGCAGATCCGGGGCGGCTTCGCTCATGGCCTCGGCGCGGCGTTGCTGGAGGAACTCTCCTACGCGGCGGATGGGAGTTTTCAGGCCGGTACCTTCGCCGACTACTGCCCGCCGCTTGCGAGCGACATGACTGATCTGGTGATCCTACATGACCAATCGCCGAGCCCCGATACGCCGACCGGCGCCAAGGGGTTGGGCGAGGGCAACTGCATGTCGACGCCGGTTTGCATCGCCAACGCGGTCGCCGACGCCCTCGGCAAGCCGGTCGAGGCCCTGCCGCTGACACGTCCCCGGGTGCTGGAGCTGCTGGGCGAGGTGGAACCGAGCGATCCATCCCCAACGAGCCCGGAGAACTCGGCACCGCCGGGCGAAGGCCATGCCCTGATCGGCGAGGGCGAGGCCGTGGTTCCCGCGTCGCCCGAGGAAGTTTGGGCGACAATCCTCGACCCCGGCCATCTGGCGGCAATCATTCCCGGATGCCATGAACTGAAGCGTATTGGCGAGAACGGCTACCGGGCCGAAGCGACGCTCGGGGCGGGCCCCGTGAAGGGCCGTTTCAGCGCCGAGGTTGAGATGAGCGATCTCGACCCGCCCAACGGCTTGAGCCTGGCGGGCTCGGCCACCGGCGCGCTCGGGAGCGCCCGGGGAAGCGGTAAGATCCGTCTATACCCGGTAGAGGAGGGGACCCGGGTAACGTATTCCTACGAGGTGATGGTCACCGGAAAGATCGCCGCCGTCGGCGGTCGCTTGCTCGAGGGCGCGGCGCGCGGCGTGATCGGCCAGATCTTCAAGCGCCTCGCGGGCGTGGGCAAGCTGGAGACCCAGCCCGGACTACGCGCCAGATTGCCACGCTGGCTCGGAGGCGGATCGTGAAACCGGCGCCCTTCGATCTCGCTTGCCCGGATAATGTCGAGGAAGTCCTGGCGGTGTTGGCGGAACATGGCGCGGATGCCCGTGTTCTGGCGGGCGGCCAATCGCTCGGCGCGATGCTTAACATGCGCCTGGCGACTCCCACGGTTCTTGTCGATATCTCGCGCTTGGAGGAACTATCGGCGATCAAAGAGGTCGGCGGCATGATCGAGGTCGGCGCGTCGGTTACCCAAGACGGGCTTTTGCGCTGGTCTGGCCTGTCGGCGCAGCCGCTATTGGAAAAGATGCTGCCCTGGGTCGGACACCATCAGACCCGCCAGCGCGGCACGGTCTGCGGCTCCCTCGCGCATGCCGATCCAAGCTCGGAGATCCCGCTGGCGCTGGCGGTCCTGGGCGGCGAAGTCGTGTTGGCGAGCCGTCGGGGGCGGCGGGTTATGGCCGCCCGGGATTTCCAGACCGGGATGATGCAAACCGCGCTGGAGGATGATGAGATGATTGTCGCCGCGCGGTTCCCCAAGGCGTCGTCGTCGACGGGTTTCGCCTTTCGAGAGGTCGGCCCTCGCCAGGGAGATTTCGCCATCGTCTCGCTCGCGGCGATCGCCGATGCCGAAGGGATTACCATAGGCATCGGCGGGGTGGCGGACACGCCGGCGGTGCGACGCCTGCCCAGGCTGGACGGCGGGGCGTTGGCCGAGGCGCTGAACGAGATCGCCTGGGAGCTGCGGGCCGGGTCCGACGTTCACGCCACCGCCCAATACCGCCGGACCCTGGTCCGTAATCTCGGCGCCAAGGTGATCGGGGAGGCCGTTGATGCGCTATCTCAAGGCTGACCGGAAGCATCCGGTCACTTTCATCCTGAACGGAGAGAGCGTGACGGGGCTGGCGGAACCGCGACTGTTGCTCGCCGATTTCCTGCGCCACGAGACCGGGCTCACCGGCACGCATGTGGGATGCGAGCATGGGGTTTGCGGCGCCTGCACGGTTCGGATCGACGGACGGGCGACGCGGTCCTGCCTGATCTACGCGGCCCAGGTGGAGGGGACGTCGGTGGAAACCGTCGAAAGTCTCTCGGGTCTAGGCGCGCTCACTGATCTGCAAGCCGCGTTTCGCCGCCATCACGCCTTGCAATGCGGTTTCTGCACCCCGGGAATATTGATGTCCCTCGGCCAATTGATCGATGAGGAACCCGATGCCGACGAGGCGCGGGTTCGAGAGGTTGTATCCGGCCATCTCTGCCGGTGTACCGGCTATCATGGCATCATTACCGCGGCGTTGGAGGTCTTGGCGGCGCGAAGGGAGCAACCGGATGTTTGACCTTGGACGAGGATTTCTGGCCAGCGTCGAACGCATGCCCGACGCGATCGCGATCAGCGACGGCGGGACGCGCCTGACCTATGCCGAATGGCGCGCGGCGGTTCTTCGGATCGTCGGCGGGTTGGACGGTCTCGGATTGGCGCCGGGTGATCACGTGGTGACCCTGCTGACCAATCGGATCGAGGCGGCGAGCCTCCACATGGCCTGTCAGATCGCGGGATTGGCCATCACGCCGCTGAATTGGCGGGCCAGAACCGAGGAATTGGACTATGTGCTTGTCGATAGCGATGCCAAGGCGGTGGTTTTCGAGCCTTTGACCGCCGAGACGGTTGCCGCCAGCGAGGTGGAAGCGCGCCCCCGCCGGATCGGCCTCGACGGGGCATCGGGCGCCGATATCGTCTGGGAGGGCATCGCCGGCGCCGAACCAGCGGACGCGGTTTCTCGCGCCGCTCCCGAGGCGACCTCGGTCATGCTTTACACCTCCGGCACCACGGGGCGCGGCAAGGGCGTGCCCAGGACCCACGCCGCCGAGCGGGCGGCGGCGTCGGCGCATGTGGCGCAGAACCTCTATGGCAGGGGCGAGGTCACATTGGGCGTCATGCCGCTCTATCACACGATGGGGGTCCGTTCGCTGCTCGCCTCGGTGATCATCAACGGCCATTTCGTCTGCCAGCGCCGGTTCGATCCGGGCGAGGCCTTGCGCCTGATCGAGGCGGAGCGGATCAGCAATCTCTATCTCGTGCCGACTCTGTATCACGATCTACTCGCCGCGCCGGGTTTCGCCGAGAGCGATACGGGTTCGGTCCGCAAGCTCGGCTTCGCCGGCCAGGCGATGACCGACGGCCTGCTGAAGCGGCTCGACGCGGCGTTCAAGCCCGAGCTTTTCGTCAACCATTACGGATCCTCGGAGATCTACACCTTCACCATCGAGCCCGACGCCACGGCCAAGCCGGGTTCGGCGGGCAAGGCGGGCTTGAACCAGGAAATTCGCGTGGTCGCCCTGGGAAGCACGGACCCGAGCGAGACCGTCGGCCCGGATGTCGAGGGCCAGATCATCGCCGCGCTGGATGGCGATGAGTCCTTCGCCGGCTACTGGAACCGGCCCGACGCCGACGAAAAGGCGCTGCATGGCGGTTGGTACTTTACCGGCGATGTCGGCTATCGCGACGCCGACGGCGACTTGTTCGTAACGGGGCGGGTGGATGACATGATCATTTCCGGTGGCGAGAACATCCTGCCGGCGGAGATTGAAAGCGTTCTCTCGCTCCATCCGGCGGTCGGTGAGGTCGCGGTGGTCGGGTTGCCGCATGAACGCTGGGGCCAACAGGTTACCGCCTTCCTGACCCGCCACGACGCGGTGGACGAGGAAGCGCTGAACACCTGGTGCCTGGAAAGCGATCTCGCTCCGTTCAAACGCCCGCGCGCCTATGTCTTCGTCGCCGAGATCCCGAAGTCACCCGTCGGCAAGATCCTCCGCCGTCTCCTGGTCGCGGGGGAGTATCGGGCGGAGGCGGGGTAGGGTCCTTTAACCGGTGCTCGTGCCCCCTAATCCCGAAAATTCACGTATTGCAGCGGCTGGTCCAGCTTCATGCCCTTGATCAGCGCGATGGCGGCCTGGAGGTCGTCTCGTTTCTTGCCGCTGACGCGGAGCTCGTCACCCTGGATCGCGACCTGCACACCCTTCATCTTGGCGTTCTTGACGCCCTTGACGATCTTTTGCGCCAATTCGCGTTCGATGCCTTGTTTGACGAGCACCGTCTGGCGCAGGCTATTGCCCGAGGCCGCCTCGGGTTCCTTGAAATCCAGCGCGCCGTGATCGACCTTGCGCTTGGCGAGGTAGCCGCGCAGCAGTTCCTGGACCTGCTTCAGCTTCAGCGCGTCGTCCGCCTTGATGGTCAGCACCTCGTCGGCCCGTTCGATGGAGCATTGGCTGCCCTTGAAGTCAAAGCGGGTGCCGATCTCGCGCATCGCGCCTTGGACGGCGTTGTCGACTTCCGGCATCTCGGTGCGCGATACGACGTCGAATGAAGGCATGGTGATCCGCTTTCGGAATTGTTTACGATGAGGCGAACATAACGAATTCAACGATGAAATCGGAGAAAAATCGATGCTGGTGGATGGTGGTTGTAAGTGCGGTCTGGTGCGATACGAGGCCGAGGTGGATCCGGAAAAGGCGACGATCTGTCATTGCACTGATTGTCAGGTCCATGGCGCGACGGCCTTTGGTCTGGTGGTCGGCGTTAACGAGGGCGGGTTTCGCTTGTTGAGCGGCGCGCTCAAGATTTACGTGAAAACGGCGGAGAGCGGTAACAAGCGGGCCCAGGCCTTCTGCCCGGAATGCGGCACCCGAATTCACGCCAGCAACGCCGCCGACAGTGATGGGCCGTACAGCCTGCGATTGGGTACCGTGCGTCAACGTGACCAAATACCCCCGAAACGTCAGATCTGGCGTCGCTCGGCGTTGAGTTGGGTGAAGGATCTGGAAGCCATTCCGAGCCATGATCTGCAGCCGAAGCTTTGATGCGCGCGCGGGAGCGAATGTTGACCGGGCATCCACCACGCGGGTACCAATCCCGCGAACCACGCTTCCAGAGGAACCACCGATGACGAACGCCTTCACCGCCAAGCGCCACGAGATCCTTTCCGACTTGAACGGCTTTCGCGTCGAGATCGACGAGGATCGCGAACGCGCCGATATCATTCTCGACCGTCCGCCACTTAACATCATCGAGATCCCTCAGCGCGAACAGCTGCGCCTGGTTTTCGAGGAGTTGGACAAGAACGATCGGGTGCGGGTGATCGTGCTGCGGGCCGCGGGTAAGCATTTCTCATCCGGCGGCAATATCGCAGGATTTCTCGCGGCACCACCGGAGCTGGTCTCGCGCCTCGCCGACAACATGGCCGCGCCGGCGCGCTGTCATAAGCCCGTCATCGCCGCGAACCGGGGCTATACCTTCGGGGTCGGCTTCGAGATATCGCTGGCCTGCGATTTCCGCATCGCGTCCGAGACCACGCAATACGCCCTGCCCGAACAGCGCATCGGTCAGATCCCGGGCTCCGGCGGCTCTATCCGGCTGCTGCATATGATCGGCATGCAGCGCGCCAAGGACATGACCTTCCGTTCCCGCCGGGTGTCCGGCGCCGAGGCCAAGGAATGGGGCTTCATTCTCGATTGCGTGCCGGATGACGAGCTCGAGGCGGCGACCGACAAGCTGGTGGACGAGTTGCGTGAGTTTTCCCCGCTGGCCCAGCGGACCATCAAGGGCGTGCTGAATGCTGCTCAGAACACCACGGTCGAGGCGGGGATCGAGATCGAGGGCAATGCCTATGGCCGCCTGCGTACCTCGACTGATTTCGCCGAGGGCGTCGCCGCGTTCCATGAAAAGCGCAAGGCGGTGTTCAAGGGGGAGTAGGGCGGCTCATTGTTCGTTCGGCGCCCCTTGCCCCGCCCGCCCGTTCCAAGCGATAACCAATCAAAGCACTCACACCCCTGGGGGAGACAATCATGAAGATCGGTTTCATTGGTTTGGGCATCATGGGCGCGCCGATGGCGGGGCATCTGTTGGCTGGTGGGCATGAGGTTATCAGCTCGATCCACAAGACACCCGCGGCCAAGGATTTGGTGGACGCGGGGCTCACCGTGGTCGACAACGCCAAGGCGGTGGCCGAGGCCTCGGAGATGATCATCGTCATGGTCCCCGATACGCCTCAGGTAGAGGCGGTATTGTTCGGCGCGGGCGGCGTCGCCGAGGGTCTGTCGTCCGGCAAGCTGGTGATCGACATGAGCTCGATCTCGCCGATCGAGACCAAGATCTTCGCCGACAAGATCAAGGCCCTGGGCTGTGGCTATCTGGACGCGCCGGTTTCCGGTGGCGAGGTCGGCGCCAAGGCGGCCTCGCTGACCATCATGGTCGGCGGTAGCCAGGGCGATTTCGACCGCGCCACGCCGATCTTCGAGCTGATGGGCTCGAATATCACCCTTGTCGGCGATAACGGTGTCGGACAGACCACCAAGGTGGCCAACCAGATCGTCGTCGCGTTGACCATTGAGGCGGTGGGCGAGGCCCTGGTCTTCGCCTCCAAGGCCGGCGCCGATCCGGCCAAGGTACGTCAGGCGCTGATGGGGGGGCTTGCCCAATCCCGGATCCTGGAGGTCCATGGCGAGCGGATGATCAAGCGCACTATGGATCCAGGCTTCCGGATCGAGCTGCACCAGAAGGATCTGAACCTGGCGCTACAGGGCGCCAAGTCATTGGGCGTCAGCTTGCCGAATACCGCGACCGCCCAGGAGCTGTTCAATTCCTGCGCCGCGCATGGCGACCAGGGACTGGATCATTCGGGCATGGTCACCGCGCTGGAGCGCATGGCCAATCACAAGGTGGCGGAGGGCTGATCGGAGCGGCGGGTTAGTCGGACCGTTCCGGTTGTTCCGCCTTCCAGACGACGTAATTGGCGAAAGCGTAGATAGCCAGAAAGAACAGCCCGATCCCCCCGAACAAGCGGGCGGCGTCGGGTTGGCCGTTAAAAGCCGCGTAGATCCCCGCCGCCGTGGCGACAATCAAGGCGACGACCATGCGATGGGGCTGGTGAATGAATTTGCGCTCGCGCCAGCGCTTACAGGTTTCGGTGGAAGGCAACATCGTTTGGGTCCGCGCGATATAGAGGATGAGCGAAAATAGGCCAAGGCGCCGGGTTAAACAATCCGACCGGGGCGGTGCCAGTCCGAGTAAAACAGGCCCGACCCTTTGGTGGGCGGGGACATAACGTGCATAGGGGAAGCTTTGTCATGAGCCTACAGGGAAAAACCGCCTTCATCACCGGTGGCGGCAAGAATATCGGTCGGTGCATCGCGCTCAATCTCGCGGCGTCGGGCGCGAATATCGTGCTGAACGGGGCCTCGGACCAGGCGGCCAGCGAGGCGACGGCCAAGGAGGTTCGGGAGGTCGGCGTCGAGGCCATGGTGCTGATCGGCGACGTGGGTGATTCCGACACCGTTTCGGGCATGGCCAAGCTGGCCCTGGACAAGTTCGGGACCATCGACATTCTGGTCAACAACGCCGCGATCAGGCCGTCAAAACCGTTCCTGGAGATGAGCGATGCGGACTGGCATCGGGTTCTGGACGTGGATCTGAACTCGGCATTCTACACGGCTCGCGCCTTTGCGGGCGGCATGGTCGACAAGAAGTGGGGCCGGATCGTCAACATCACCGGCATGAACGCCATTCACGGCTACAAGGGACGCGCGCCGGTCTCGGCGGCCAAGCACGGCCTTTGGGGGCTTACCAAGGCTCTGGGCAAGGAATTCGGCGCCGACGGGGTGACCACCAACGCGATTTCTCCCGGTCCGATCGACACCGCCGGTCCTCTGGAGCAACGCGCGCATTTGCTTGAGACCGCGAAACGCGTTCCTTCCGGGCGCCTCGGCATGCCCGAGGAGATCGCGGCCCTGGCCGGTTTCCTGTGCTCCGACGGCGGGGCCTTCGTGAACGGTCAGATGATCAACTGCAACGGCGGCGCGGAGACATGAGGCGGGCGGTCCGCTTCACTGCTCCAAGCGGGTCGACGTGGCTGGGAGACGATAATGCGACATGACGTCGTCATCATCGGCGGTGGTATCATCGGCTCGTCCATCGCCTATCACCTAACCGAAGCCGGCGCCGGCGATGTCGCGGTGATCGAGCGGGACCCGACCTATGAGATCGCCGCGACCCCGCGCGGGTCGGGCGGCATTCGTCAACTGTTCAGCTTGCCGGAAAACGTCGCGATGACGCGGCATGGCCTGCCGTTCTACGAGGGTTTCGACGAGACCATGGCGGTGGACGGCGAGTCCCCGGCGATATCGTTTCGCCGTCAGGGCTATCTTTTCGTCTCCGATGCCGGTGACGCCGCGACCATGGAAGCGAATTTCCGCAACCAGGAGAAACTCGGCGTGGCGGCGGAGCTTTTGGACGGCCCGGCCCTTGCGCGCCTGTTCCCGTCGATTAGAACCGATGACGTTGATATCGCGGTCCACTCTCCCAATGACGCGTGGATCGATGCCTATGCCGCGCTACAAGGCTTCCGGCGCAAGGCGCGGAGCCTCGGCGTGACCTATCTCCAGGACGAGGTCGCGGCGGCGGAAGTCGAGAACAGCAAGGCAAGCTCCGTGGTCTGCGCGTCGGGTGAGCGGATCGAGGCGGATCTCTTCGTGCTCGCCGCCGGCGCCTGGTCCGGCGAGGTCGGACATCTCTTCGGTGTGGATCTGCCGGTCGAGCCGATGAGCCGAGAGAGCTACTTCTTCCGCTGCGAGGCGGATTTGGAGCCACTTCCCTTCATCAAGTCGGAAACCGACCTCGCCTTCAGGCCCGAGGGGGCCGGCTATACAGGCGGGGTTCCGGATTGGAGCGTTCCGGCGGGCTGGAACTGGGAGCTTGACCCGAACCGCTTCGAGGAAGTCGTGTGGCCGGCGCTGGCGCATCGGGTGCCGGCGATGGAGACGCTTCGGATGGAGCGCGGCTGGCGCGGCCACTATGCCCGCAACAGCCTGGATAAAAGCGCCATCATCGGGCGATGGGAGGAGGAGCCGGCGAACCTCTACATCGCCACCGGCTTTTCCGGTCACGGCATCATGCACGCGCCGGCCACCGGGCTGGCGATGGCCGAACTGATCCTCGGCGGTCGTTTCGAGACCATGGACCTCGCCCGTTTCGGCACCGGACGCATCATGCGCCGCGAACCCTACGCCGAGGCGGGGATCGTTTAGCTCGGCTTGTGTTTAGGACGGTTCGTGTTGTGATCCAAAACTCACAACATCCGTCGTCCTCGCGAACGCGGGGACCTTGCATCCACCGGATCGAGGTCCCCGCTTACGCGAGGACGACGGTGGTGAGACGCGTCGTGGATCAGCCCAGATTGCGAACGTTGTTACCCCGCGTCGAGCGAGGCGACCTCGGCCAGGGTTACCGGCTTGGCCGGTGGGCGGATGCGGAAGGAACCGACCGTGCCTGGCGCCGCGCCGGATTCCGCCGCCATCACCTCGGTCACACTATTGGCGCACATCCGGCCCTGGCATGGTCCCATGCCACAGCGCAGGAAGGACTTGGCCTGGTTCGGACCCGAGCAGCCATGCGCCATCGCCTCGCGCAACTGCCCGGCGGTGACTTCCTCGCAGCGACATAGCACCGTGTCGTCATCAACCGCGCCGATCCAGGACGGCGCCGGATAGTAGCGATCGAGAAAGCCCCGGATGGCGCTGTCGATGAAGCGGCGCAGGCGTTGCTCCTCAACCACCAGATCGCGGGCGCTGTCTTCCATCAGGCCGAGCCGGCGCGCGATGGCAAGTCCGGTGATGGTGCCGCTCCGCTCCGCCGCCAGTCCGCCGGCGATGCCGCCACCGTCTCCGGCGATATAGAATTGCGGTTCCGAGCTCTCGCCCCATTGATCGGTGACGGGATGGAAACAGCGTTGCACCGTGTCCCAGCGATGCTCGGCGTCGACCAGACGGCTGAGTTGGGTATTCGGGATCACGCCCTCATGCAAGGCCACGACATCGGCCTCCAAGCTGATCTCGCGGCCCGCCGAGGTGAAGGCGAGGCTGGTAAGCTTTGCCTCGCCATGCGCCGCCAGATGGCTCGCGCCGGAATAGATCGGCACGCCCGAATTCAAAACGGTCTTGCGCAGTTTCAGGCCCTTCAGAAGGGTCTCGCCGCTGATGAAGGCGAAAGGCAGATGCAGGAACGCGCGGGCCAGCGCGCCGGGCGGGGTTGTGTCGACGATCGCCTCGATCGGCACATGCGCCGTGATCAGCTGTGCCGCCAGTTGCAGCATCAGCGGGCCCGAGCCGGCGAGCACCAGCTTGCCAGCGGGATAGACACCGGATGTCTTGAGCGCCGATTGCACCGCGCCGACGCTCATTACGCCGGGCAGGGTCCAGCCGGGGATCGGCACCGGGCGTTCGAGCGCGCCGGTGGCGAGGACCACGTGGCGCGCCGAAATCGTCTCGGCTACGCCGCCACGGCTCAGCACCACGTCGCGGCGCTTGCCCTTGCCGAGCGCGCCGATATGCCAGACCGTCGCGCCTGGGCGATAATCCGTGCGCACCGCGCGAAACGCCTCGGTGACCTTGGTTCCGTGAGCATAGGCCGGGCCGAGAAAGCTCATATCGGCGGGGCGGTGGTCGCGCACTTCTTCGACGGCGCGATAGATCTGACCGCCGGGCGCGGGTTGCTCGTCAAGCACCGCCACCGAGGCGCCGGCACGGGCGGCGGCGGCCGCGGTCGCCATTCCGGCCGGGCCGGCGCCGATGACGACGACATCCATTTCGGCGCTCATTCCGCCTCTCCTCCTACTGCCTGACCAACCTCTCTGACCGCCAGATGACGGCGCACGTCCATGCCCTCGCGAACCGGGATGAGACAGGCCTGCTGATGGCCGGCGCCGTCAATCTCCACCAGGCATTCGAAGCAAACCCCCATCATGCAATAGGGCGCGCGCGGCGAGCCCGAGGCGGGTGCGTCCTTGAGGCTGTTCTCCCCGGCGGCGAGCAGGGCGACGGCGACGGTATCACCCTCCAATCCCTCGATCTCCCGGCCCTCGAAGCGGAACGATACCGGCTTGCGCAACGGGTCAGTCAGTCTTTGGAACATCGAACCTCCGGGGTGAGAAAGCGGCGTAGTGGTCATTGAAGCCCGGCTGCAACAGCCGGGGCGCGAGCGACATCGCGTGGGCGGCGGCCAGGGTTACCCCGCTGTGACAGCTGATGGAATAGGCGCCGGGATGCTCATCGGATTCCTGATACACCGGAAAGCCGTCCGGGGACATGATCCGGAGCGCGCTCCAGCTTCGGATCATCCTGAGACCCTTGAGCGCGGGGATCTTTCGGACCGCGTTATTGGCGACCTTTTGGATCATCGCCGGGTTGAAGCCGGTGTCGAAGCCCACCGATTCCTTGGTCGCGCCTAGCATCACCGTGCCCTCGTCGGTCTGGCGTACTTGGCCGAGCACGTGATTGAAAAGCGGGCGGGTACGCTCGGTCACGATGATGTGGCCGCGCTCGGGTCCGACCGGAATATCCAGGCCGACATCGGCGCCCAACGCGGCGCTGCCGTTGCCGGCGGCGAGGATCACCTTGCCGGCGACGAAATCACCGCGTTGGGTGACCACTCGAAATCCTTGTCCCGGCCCCTGGGGAAGGATCCGTTCCACCCGGTGGTCCGGGCGATAATCGGCTTTCGCGTTGGCCGCGATCCGGTGCAGCGCCCGCAGGGTGGCCAGGGGATTGACGATGCCGTCATGCGGGCAATAGGCCGCGCCGATCACCTCGGGGCCGACATTCGGCTCCATGGCGCGGACCTCGTCGCCGCTGATCATGCGCCGGTCGTTGTCACCGACGCCGCCCTGGTTGTGCATGCGCTTGATCGAGGTCTCGAAAGCCTCGTACTCCTCGGGCTCTAGGCATAGCTCCAACCCGCCGGGGCGGTGATGGCCGACATTGATGCCGGTCGCCGCGCCCAGGGATTGCGCGAAATCGACCCAGAGATCCGAGGACTCGCGGCTCCACTGGGCGTATTCCGCCATGCCGTCGCCCTTTGACTGGACCCAGACCAGGCCGAAATTGCCCCGGCTGGCGCGGAAGGCCAGATCACCCTCGTCGAGGATGGTGACGGTGGCGCCGGCCTTGAGAAGCCCGTGGCTCAAGGCCGATCCGACGAGACCGCCGCCGATGATGATGAAGTCGGTTACCATGGCGTCTTCCGAGTTTGGTGCTTCCGGGGTTAAAGCGCGTCCAGGGCGGATTGCGCCGCCGCGTCGAAGCCTACTAGCCGGCGCTCCCCTAGATCAATGACCGGACGCTTCAGCAGGGTCGGGTTATCCAGCAGTAGATCCACGGGCGCGTTTTCCAAGCGGGCCTTCTCCGCATCCGAGAGCTTGCGCCAGGTGGTGCCGCGGCGGTTGACCAGCACGTCCAGCCCAAGTTCCGCCGTCCAGGCCTCGACGCTCTCGCGCGCGAGCCCGTCCTTGCGAAAGTCGTGAAAGCGATGCTCGATCCCCTTTCCGTCCAGCCATTTGCGGGCCTTGCGGCAGGTATCGCAGTTCGGGATGCCATAAAGGGTGATCATCGGAGCGGATTCCTCGGGTTGGCGTGGCACTCCCCTCGTTATTGGCCCGGTCGGCTCGCGAGATCAAGTGCCGCGGGGGAGCGCGACACGTGCGGCTGTCATTTCCAACATTTCCGTATCCCCGACGTAGGTCGGGGTCGACGCCTGAGAGGGTGATGCGTGACGGAAATTTTGATCACTTCAAACGATCGATCGAATTGCTCCACTGTACGTCGCTTGCCGCCGCTTCAGGCGTCGGCCCCGACCTGCGTCGGGGATACGATAGGTCATGTGTGTTTGCGTATCCCTGAGCAAGATCCCGGGATTTGACCTCCGCGCGCCCGCGGCCTTAAATCCCAACGCATCCCGCGCCACAACGAGGACCGTCCCATGGCCATCGCCGAGGAAATGACCGCCGAATTCGAGGCCGTCGACGCCGAGCTCACCTATATCGTCGATGACGGCCAGCCCTCGATCCGCTATGTCGATTGGCCCGAGGAAGCCCATAACGAGCATATCGCGACCTATGAGCCGCGCCGCACCCGGATCATGAACGGGCGCGTCACCGGCGGCCCTTTCACCTTGGGCGGCCATGGCTTCAAGCTGGTCGAGCATGCCACCGCGATGGGCGATTTCTATGACGCCGACGAGATCCGTCGGGTCTACTACCCGGAGACCGCCGCGCTGATCCAGGCCGAGAGCGGGGCCGCGCGGGTGCATGTCTTCGATCACACCGTGCGCACCCCGATGAAGGACAAACAGGCCGAGGGCTGGCGCCGCGGCCCCGTGCGCTATGTCCATAACGACTATACCGAGACCTCGGCCCCGCAACGGGTGCGCGACTATCTCCCCGACGAGGCCGACGCGCTCCTCTCGCGGCGGTTCGCGATCATCCAGACCTGGCGCTCCGTCGCGCCGCGCGTCGAATCGGAGCCGCTGGCCCTCTGCGACGGCAAGACCATCCCCGAGACCGGCTTCATCCGCAACCAGCGCCGCTATCGCGACCGCACGGCGGAGACCTATCACATCAGCCACAACCCGGCGCATCGCTGGTACTACTTCCCCCTGATGACGCGGGAGGAGGCGCTGGTCTTCAAGGTCTTCGACACCGACGCGACGGCGGGTGTGCGGTTCACGGCGCACACGGCCTTCGATGATCCGATGACGCCGGCGGATGCCGCGCCGCGTGAAAGCATCGAAATGCGGGCGCTGGTGTTTTGGTGAGGGTCCCAAAAAACGTCATCCCGCCCCCCGTTTTCACGAGGGCAGGCGAAGGGCGGGACCCACGCCTGAGCGCTTCCGCGTGATCAGTTTCCGGCCAGCACGGGGGATCCGTCATCGTGCTCCGCCAACCGTCACGCGCCACCGTCTCAGGCTTCGGCCCCGTATCGAGTACGGGGTGACGGAATTTGGTGTTACACCCCCAACCCCTGCGCCTCCCACCACTCCGCGATCTCCAATCGCGTCGCGAACCACGCCCCGCCCTTCTTCTGGGCATAGTCCAGAAACGCCGCCAGACCGGCTGAGCGGGCCGCCTGGCCGATGATCCTGGGGTGCAGGCCGATGCTCATCATCCGGGGATGGGTGGCGCCTTCCTCCCAATAGACGTCGAAGGCGCTTTTCAGCAGCTTGAAGAAGTCGTCCGGGCTGCCGTAACCCGGCGCCATGACAAAGCGGGCGTCGTCATAGGTGAAGGTATAGGGCACGATCAGGTGGCGCTTGCCGAGCACCTCGACGTGATAGGGCAGGTCGTCGTTATAGGCGTCGGCGTCATAGGCAAAGCCGCCTTCCTCGACCAGCAACTCGCGGGTATTCACCGACGGGCCGTAGCGGCAGTACCAGCCCCTGGGCCGCCGGCCCGTGGTCTCCTCGAAGCTCTTGATCGCAGCCAGCATGTGGGCCTTTTCCTCCTCGCGGGAGAGCAGCCACATCTCCTCCCAGCGCCAGCCGTGGCTGCACACTTCATGCTCGCTGTCGCGCAGCCATTGGGCGACCTCGGGATTGCGCTCCAGCGCCACGGCGGCGGCGAAGAAGGTGATCGGCACCTTGGCCTTGTCGAACAGCCGCTGCAGGCGCCAGATCCCGGCCCGGGTGCCGTATTCATAGACCGATTCCATCGCCAGATCCCGATAGGCCGGGTCCATGACTTAGGGGATCTCGCCCAACGCTCCCTCGTTGCGACCGTCGGCGGCGAGATGGACTTCCGAGCCTTCCTCGTAGTTGATCACCAGATTGATCGCCACCCGCGCCTCGTTCGGCCAAACCACCTTGGGGATGTCGCGGCCATAGCCGATATAGTCGCGCGCGGGTCCGGGAACCGGATTGTCGGGGATACGCATGGCGGTGTCCTCCCTGTGGTGATGGGGGGATGATAGCGTTTTTTGGTCAGGTGGGCTTTTGCAAAAGTTGACCAAGGACCCTTCGAGACGACACTTCGTGTCTCCTCGGGGTGAGTGGTGCCGGGACGGCATGTTGAAATCAAACGTTGATCCCACGCCGAGCGCCCGTCACGACGGGAGGTCGGCGGCAAAAGCCCTTGCCTTCGCAAGGACGACGGGAGCTTGGACGAAGTGTCGTGGGAAAGACGGGGCCATCGGAACGCCTCCCCCGCCTCATTCGTCCCTCGGGTCTTCCTCCTTATCGTCGTCCCACTACCATCGCCCCAACCACGGTCGCCCCAAATACGGTCGCCCTAGCGAAGGCTAGGGCTTTTGGCGAGAACGACGACACCGCCTCGTCGTTTCAGAATCTCTAGGAGCGCGCGAACCGCGCATCTGTTCCACGCTTGATCCAGGATCTCGAGGGATTTCCGGTATCCATCCATCATATGCCACAGCCCCCATCCCCCTTGCATCCGTCCCCCCACCCCGCTATAACCCGCTGCCCCCTCGACGGGGCGATATCGCGACCTGGCTGAAGGGCATGCCAGGCCGGTGAATCAGGCTCCAGCGGAGAGTGCTCCGCCGGGCCGCTAAATTCAGACACGGAGACCGAAATGCCCAAGATGAAGTCGAAGAGCGGCGCGAAGAAGCGATTCCGCGCCACCGGATCGGGTAAGATCGTCCGGAACTACGCCAACAAGCGGCACATGCTGCGGCGGCGTCCCCAAGACATGAAGCGCAGCACGCGCGGCACGACCATCCTGTCCGACGCGGACAGCAAGATCGTTCGCAAGTTCTTGCCGTATTTGTAAGGGAGGCGCGACATGGCACGGGTTAAAAGAGGCACGACCGCCCACGCGCGGCACAAGAAGGTTACGGACAAGGCCAAGGGTTATTACGGCCGGCGCAAGAACGTCTTCCGGGTCGCCGTACAGGCGGTCGAGAAGGCGGCGCAATACGCCTATCGCGATCGCCGGGTCAAGAAGCGTACCTTCCGGGCGCTCTGGATCCAGCGGATCAACGCCGGCGCGCGGGCGCATGGCATGACCTATTCGCAGTTCATGAACGGCCTGAAGAAGGCCGGGATCGAGCTTGACCGCAAGGTGCTCTCGGATCTCGCGATCAGCGAGCCGGCGTCGTTTACGGGCTTGGTGGAACAGGCCCAGGCGGCGCTCGCCCAAGCGGAATAGCCTTTTTGTCGGACCTTGGGTCCGGCCAGGAGGTTGCAAGGGAAAGTGAACGGGGGCCTGTCCTTGGACGGGCCCCTTTTGCGTTCGGCCCCGATGATGACGAGGGCCGTGGAAACGCGGAACACTGGTGGATGACATGCAAGACGCGGAAAGCTTGAGAGACGAGTTGATCGGCGCCGTTGACGCGGCGACGGGGCTCGACGCCCTGGAGGAGTTGCGGGTCTCGGCGTTGGGCCGCAAGGGCCGGATCACTGAGATGATGAAGGGCCTCGGCGCGCTCGAGCCGGACCAGCGCCGCGAGGCCGGTCAGGCGCTCAACCGTCTGAAGGACGAAGTGGCCGCCGCCATCGACGCGCGTAAGAGTTCGATGGCCGACGCGGCCCTGGAGGCCCGCCTGCTGGAGGAGCGGATCGACGTCTCGCTGCCGCCGCGTCCCGAGTGCCGGGGCTCGATCCATCCGATCACCCAGACCATTGACGAGCTGACCACGATCTTCTGCGAGATGGGCTTCAGCGTCGCCGAGGGCCCGCATATCGAGAGCGACTTCTACAATTTCAGCGCCTTGAACATCCCGCCCGAGCATCCGGCGCGCCAGGAGCAGGACACGTTCTATCTGCCCCCCGACGAGAACGGCACGCCCCGGGTCCTGCGCACCCACACCTCGCCGGTGCAGATTCGCACCATGGAAAAGCAAACCCCGCCGATCCGCATCATCGTGCCGGGCCGCACCTTCCGCTCCGACCATGACGCCACCCATTCGCCGATGTTCCATCAGGTCGAGGGGCTGGTGATCGACAAGACCAGTCACATGGGCCACTTGAAAGGCTGTCTCATCGATTTCTGCCGCGCCTTCTTCGGTGTCGATGATTTGCCCGTGCGTTTCCGGCCGAGCTATTTCCCGTTCACCGAGCCATCCGCGGAAGTCGATATCGGCTGTACCCGGGCCGGCGGCGAGTTCCGCATCGGCAAGGGCGACGACTGGCTGGAAATCCTCGGCTCCGGCATGGTGCATCCACGCGTCCTCGAGAATTGCGGGATCGACCCGAACGAGTATCAGGGC
Source organism: Alphaproteobacteria bacterium (assembly GCA_038118725.1). Lineage (GTDB taxonomy): Bacteria > Pseudomonadota > Alphaproteobacteria > Thalassobaculales > Thalassobaculaceae > JADHLJ01. The sequence goes on from JAYOIK010000034.1 coordinate 35,161, forward strand.
TTTGCCTTCGGGATGGGGATCGAGCGGATCGCGATGCTGAAATACGGGATTCCCGATCTCCGGCCTTTCTATGACTCCGACATCCGCTGGATGCGCCATTACGGTTTCGTGCCGCTGGACGTGCCGACCATCGCCGGGGGGATCAACCGATGAAGTTCACGCTTTCCTGGCTGAAGGACCACCTGGAGACCGAGGTGTCCCTGGAGGAGATCTGCGAGCGTCTGCCGATGCTCGGCCTTGAGGTCGAGGCGGTGGAGAACCGGGCCAAGGATCTGGCCGCCTTCACGGTCGGTTATGTGATCGAGGCCAAGCAGCACCCGAACGCCGACCGGCTTAGGGTCTGCGTCGTCGATACCGGCGAGGAGCATATCCAAGTCGTCTGCGGCGCGCCGAACGCGCGCACCGGGATGAAGGGCGTCTTCGCGCCCGCCGGGACCCATATTCCCGGCACCGGCGTCGATCTGAAGAAGGGTGTGATCCGGGGCGAGGAATCCAACGGCATGCTCTGCTCGGAACGCGAGATGGGCCTGTCGGACGAGCATGACGGGATCATCGAGTTGCCCGAGGACACGCCGATCGGCGCCAGCTTCGCCAAGGTCGCCGGGCTGGATGACCCGATGATCGACATCGCCATTACGCCAGACCGGGCCGATTGCCTCGGCGTGCGCGGCGTCGCGCGGGATCTGGCCGCCGCCGGGCTCGGCACGCTGAAGCCGCTGGATATCTCGCCGGTAAAGGGGACGTTCAAAAGCACGATCAACTGGGCCGTCGATCTGCCGGAGCAGGACCCGCCGCTGGCCCCCTTCGTGGTGGGACGCTATTTCAAGGGCGTCAAGAACGGGCCGAGCCCGCAATGGCTGCGCGACCGGCTGACCGCCATTGGTCTACGCCCGATCTCGGCGCTGGTGGATATCACCAACTACGTGATGATGGATCTGGGCCGGCCCCTGCATGCCTATGACGCGGACAAGGTAGCCGGCGACATCTTCATCCGCCTGGCCAAGCCCGGCGAGAAGTACCTCGCCCTGGACGGCAAGGAATACGCGTTCGACGAGGAGATGATCGTCATCGGCGACGACCACGGCGTCGACGACCTCGCCGGCATCATGGGCGGCGAGCGCTCGGGCTGCGGCGACGAGACCGTCAACATGTTCCTCGAGGCGGCAATCTTTGATCCGATCCGCACCGCCGCGACGGGCCGCAAGCTCAACGTGATCTCCGATGCGCGCTATCGTTTCGAGCGCGGGCTTGACCCGACCTCGCCGTCCTGGGGCTCCGAGGTCGCGGCGCGCATGGTGCTGGAGATCTGTGGTGGCGAGGCCAGCGAGCTGGTGGTCCATGGCGCCGAGCCGGACTGGAAGCGGACCTACACGCTGCGGCACAGCCGGATCCTCGGCCTTACCGGCGTCGCGGTGCCGGAGGCCGACGCGATCCGGATCCTGAAGGATCTCGGTTTCGAGGTCAGTGGTTCGGGAGAGGCCATCGACTGCGTGGTGCCGTCCTGGCGCGCCGATGTCATCGGCGAGGCGGATCTGGTCGAGGAAGTCGTCAGGATCTGGGGCTTTTACCACATTCCCAACACCTCGATGACCACCGATCACGTGGTGCCGGCCCCGGCGCTGACTCCGGCCCAGACGCGAGAGCGACTGGCCAAGCGGGTGCTGGCGGCGCGGGACATGACCGAGGCGGTCACCTTCTCCTTCGTATCGTCCGGCCAGGCCGAGCTGTTCGGCGGAGGGGCGGATGAGCTTCGCCTGGTCAACCCGATCAGCGCGGATCTCGATGTCATGCGTCCGTCTATCCTGCCGACCTTGCTTGCCGCGGCCGGGCGCAACGCCAATATGGGCAGCGCCGATCTCGCCCTGTTCGAGGTCGGCCCGCAATACGCCGACGCCACGCCCGAGGGCCAACAGACGGTTGCCGCGGGTATCCGCACGGGTCAGACCGCCGCGCGGGACTGGACCAAGGCGGCGCGAGCCGTTGATGCCTTCGACGTCAAGGCCGACGCCATGGCGCTGCTGGAGCTGTTGGGCGCGCCGGTCCAGAATATGCAGGTCTCCACCGACGCGCCGGGCTGGTATCACCCTGGGCGTTCCGGAACCCTGCGGCTCGGCCCCAACGCCTTCGCGCATTTCGGCGAGGTGCATCCCAAGGTCCTGCGCGAGATGGATTTGCGCGGTCCGGCGGTTGCCTTCGAGGTGTTTCTCGCCAAGGTTCCGGAGCCGCGCTCAAAGGGCCCGGCGCGCGCGCTGCTCAGGCTTTCGCCCTTCCAGCCGGTGAACCGCGACTTCGCCTTCCTGGTCGACACAGACGTGCCGGCGGAAAAGCTTATCCGCGCCGCCGCCGGCGCCGATCGTGGGTTGCTCAGCGAGGTTCGACTGTTCGACGAATACGCCGGCAAGGGCATGCCCGAGGGTAAGAAGTCGCTGGCGATCGCGGTGACCCTGCAACCCAAGGACGCAACCCTGACCGATGAGGACCTGGAGGCGGTGTCGAGGAAGATCGTCGCTCAAGTCGAGAAACACACCGGCGGGGCGCTCAGGGCCTAGAGCGACCATCAAGGCTCCGCTAAATCGACCCGGCGCCGGATCGCGGTGGATACAGGCCGCCGCGATCTGGTGTAACCTCTCGGCATGTCTGATTCATATCCCCTGCATCTGATCGCCAAGCGGCCGAACCATTACGGCTTCAGCGGTCTCGACCGGTCCGCCCATATCCGCGAGGAGGAGGGATGGCTGGAGCGTTTGATCCTTGAGCCCGAGACCCGGCTGGTGCCGGTCTGGCGCTCGCGCTCATTGATTACCGATGACGAGATGGGAGAGCCTTGCGCCGCGCTGCTGTCGGCGGTCGAGCACCGGGTTCTGGTCGAGCACGCCGAATTCGTCGCCTTTCTCGGCGAAAAGGGCGGGGTGCCGCATATCGGCGTCGATCTCTCGCCGATGGACGAGCGCGATATCCACGATCTCTTCGCCGATCACGGCATGTTCACGGATCTGCGCCAGATCGGCCCGGTGCTTGAGCGGTTCGAGGGCTCGATCCTGGCCTATGTACGGGGGCTGATGTACTGGCATCAGCGCCACCGTTTCTGCGGCGTTTGCGGCACCGAGACCGTCTCGGTCAAGGGCGGCCATCAGCGCAATTGCGCCAATCCGGATTGTCGCGCCCCGACCTTTCCGCGAACCGATCCGGCGGTGATCATGCTGGTGCATGACGGCGACCGTGCCCTGCTTGGCCGTCAGAAGGTCTGGAAGCCGGGCATGTATTCCACCCTCGCTGGTTTCGTCGAACCTGGCGAGACCCTGGAGGAGGCGGTCGCGCGGGAGGTTTGGGAAGAGACCAATGTGCATGTCGAGGACGTCCGCTATCACTCCTCGCAACCCTGGCCGTTTCCGGCCTCGGTGATGCTCGGCTTCCATGCCAAGGCTCGGACCACCGACATCAACCGCAACGACGAGGAAGTCGAGGACGCCCAGTGGTTCACCCTGGACAAGCTCCGGAATTTCGAGCGCCTCGGCAACAGCCTCCCCCGCCCCGACAGCATCGCCCGTCGCCTTATCGAGGATTGGATGGCCGAGTTCGGGTGAGGGGGCTTCGGCTCTCGCAAACACCCAACCCAAGGACCCCTTCTCATGATCAAGACCAGCGATGTTCTCGTGATCGGCGGTGGGCTGCATGGACTGTCGGCGGCGTTGCAGCTGGCGCGGGACGGCGCGCGGGTGCGGCTGGTGGAGCGCGAGACGATTGGCAGGCATGCCTCGGGCGTCAACGCCGGTGGGGTGCGGCGACTGGGCCGGCACGTGGCGGAAATCCCGCTCTCGGAGGCGGCGCTGGCGATGTGGCGCGAGCTGCCGGAGCTGGTCGGCGATGATTGCGGCTTCAAATCCTCCGGCCAGATCAAGATCGCCGAGAGCGAGGCGGATCTCGATCTTCTGAAAGCCCGAGCCGAGGAAGTTCGCGGGCTTGGTTACGAGCATGAGGTGATCATCGACCAGGCGGCGCTTCGAGAGTTGATCCCGACGGTGGCCGAGCGTTGCACCGGCGCCATTCTCGTTAGCGGCGACGGCTTCGCCAATCCCTACCGTACCTGTATCGCGTTTCGTCGGGCGGCGTTGCGGGCGGGGGTCATCATCGACGAAGGAGTCGCGGTCGAGGGATTGGAACGTGACGGCGAGGTCTGGCGGATCCGAACTTCCGCCGGCGAGTATCAGGCGCCGGAGGTGGTGAATTGCGCCGGGGCCTGGGGCGCGGTCCTGGCCGGCCAATTGGGGGAGCCGGTGCCGGTGCGGGCCGCGGCCTATATGATGATGGTGACCGAGCCGGTGCCACGCTTCGTCGAACCCGTGGTCGGCCTCGCCTCGCGAAAACTGTCGCTCAAGCAAATGGAAAACGGAACCGTCGTGATCGGCGGCGGGTTTGAGGGGAAACCCGATACCCGGACCGGCAAAACATCACTGGATGTCCGGGGATTGGCGAAGAGCGCGGGAATTGCGTCCGGCGTCTTTCCCGTCTTGCGGGGGGCTCGCCTGGTAAGGGCCTGGGCCGGGATCGACGGCGAGGCCGCCGACAAGATCCCGGTGATCGGCCGCAGCTTGGTGCATGAGGGACTGACCCATGCATTCGGGTTTTCCGGGCACGGCTTCCAACTGGTGCCGGCGGTGGGTCGGGCGCTGGCGGATTTGATCCGCACCGGCCAGCCGGGCTTGCCGCTGCTGCCGTTCTCGCCGGGACGATTTGACAAGGTTTCGTAAAACCGAAAGGAAACAGGATGAGCGAGGCTGAACGCGGGATCGCGGAGTGCCCGGGCGGGCGCTTGTCATACCGCGAGGCGGGGCCGGGCACGGCGCCGGCACTGCTGCTGATGCATGGGGTCGGCGGTAACGCGCGCTCCTTCAGGGCGCAACTCGAAGGGATGTCGGAGCGGTTTCGGGTGATCGCCTGGGACGCGCCGGGCTATGGCGAAAGCGCGCTTCGAGAACCGAATTTGGACAGCTATGCCCGAGCGGTCATGGAACTGCTTGATGCCTTGAGTGTTCAATCAGCTCATATGCTTGGCCATTCCATGGGCGGCGTGGTGGCGCAGGGCGTGGCGGCCTTGGCGCCGGAGCGCGCGCGTTGCCTGATCCTGTCCAGCACCTTTACCGGTTACCACCAGCCCGAGGGATCTCCTCTCACCGAGTCCTGGCAGGCAAGATTGCGGGATATCCAATCCCTATCGCCCGCCGAATTCGGCAAGGCTCGCGCCCGCTCCATGCTCGCCGAAGGCGCCGCCGACGCGATCCGGGACGAGGCGGCGTCGATCGCCGGGGAAGTCCGCCATGACGGGCTCAAGGCCGCGAGCGAAATGTTGCATGTCGCGGATACGAGAGACATCGCGCGCGCTCTGAATATACCGACCCTGGTTATCATCGGCGAGGAAGACCGGGTCATTCCGCCCGCTCGAAGCGCCGAGATGGCGGCGCTGATTCCCGGCTCTCGTCAGGTGACGATCAAGGGAGTCGGTCACGCCGCCTATCTAGAGGATCCGCCGGCCTATAACGCAAGCTTGAACGATTTTCTCGGCTAATCCGCTTGCCGGAACCCGTCGGTGGGCCTGTAATGGTCGCTGGAGGGACGATGCCGAGACACTGGCCCAAGCTTCTGGTCCATAGGTTTTCGTGCGCGATTCTGTTTCCGGCGCTGATTCTGGCGAGCCTGGGAACGGTCGGGATTGCGCGCGCGCAAAACCTGGTGCCGGATAACTCGGTGGCGCCGGAAGACATGGTGGACGTGGACCTGCAACTGGTTCTCGCCGTCGATGTCTCGGCGAGCATCGACGCCGAGGAGGGCCGGCTCCAGCGGGACGGCTACGTCAAGGCGATCATCGACCCCCTGGTTATCCAGGCGATCCAAGCCGGACCGAATGGGCGGATCGCCGTGGCCTACACGGAATGGTCCGGGCCGCTCCATCAACGCGTCGTGGTGGATTGGCGCATCATCGACGGTCCGGAAAGCGCCCTCGAATTCGCGGAACTTCTGGACCAGGCGCCGATACTGACGGGCCGTCGCACCTCGATCAGCGGCGCGATCCAGCACGCGGTGGCGATCTTTCACAAGGCCAAGCGGTTTCGCGCGACACGCAAGGTGATCGATATCTCCGGCGATGGTCCGAACAATGGCGGATTTTATGTCCATCAGACCCGCTTCAGGGCCTTCGAGAACGGTATCACCATCAACGGGTTGCCGATTCACAATGACCGACCCTCGCCGCTGGGCATTCCGGCGACGCCGAATATCGACCTTTATTACGAGGATTGCGTGATCGGCGGACCCGGCGCCTTTATCGTCGTGGCCGAGACCCTCGGCAGTTTCGCGGCGGCGGTTCGCCGCAAGCTAATCCTGGAGATCGCCGGCTTGCAACCGCCGCCCCGCGACCGACGTCAAGAGCCGGCGGAGAGCGGTATCGTGCCCGCTCAACTCGCCGTCGGCTTGACCGACTGTACGATCGGCGAGCGCCAGTACGACCTTTTCCGCCAGCGCCAGAACCTCAAGAACTGAAGCGGCGCGGTTACTTCTTGATCGCCACGGCGCCGGTATCGGCGATCGCGAACTTCCAGTCCTCGGCCGCCGTGTTGTTCAGGTTCAGGTTCCCCGCCAGGAAGTAGAGCCGGCTGGTATCGGCGCCCTTGGCGGTGCAGAAGCGGTCCTGGAGATAGAAGGGCGGTGTCGCCTGATAGGACATCCTGACGCGCACCGAGGCCGGCTTGTCGAGATGCTTGCCACCGCCTTTCATGTCCGACAGCTTGACCACGTATTTGAGCGTGTCGCGTCCCTTGTCGGCATGCTTGCCATAGTCGGAATCGCCGTCCACGGCGGTGGCGCCGGAGTCCTCGGCCATGGCGGCATCGGCGCCCAGGGCCGCGGAAATCTTGATCCGCTCCTTCAACGGGAGGAACCCGAGAGGCAGCAACCGGTTGTCCTTGACCTCGGCGCAGATCGACAGGAACGAGGTGGTCAGGTGTCCGGTCGGGGTCGCGTCGTGACCACACTGTTCGGTCACGCTGGTCGGCGTGCTGACCAGTTCCTGATAGATCTGTGCCTGCGATTGCGAGGTGATCGTCTGATAGTGCGGTTGATGCAGGCGTTTCTCGGGTTCGATCCGCTTCTTGCAGGACGTCTCCCACCAGAGTTCGCCGTCCAGCGGCATTCCCTTGGCGTCGATGATGCGTCCGGCGCCATCCGTCCGTCCGGAGGCCCAGATCACCTGTCCCATGGCGTTCATGACCTCGAAAGTCAGGAATGCCCGTCGGAAGCCGACACCGGAGGGGAACTTATGCCCGACCAGATTGGTGACCCATATATCGGCGGTCAGCGTGTCGTCCTTGAGGTCGGTCTCGTGGACCTCAAGTTTCACCGTCGCTTGCGCCGCCTGGTTCAGCATCTGCTGCTCGGTGAAGATCAACTGATCGACACCCTTTTTCCCGAGCATCGGATCGGTCGTCCGAATCCCCAGCACGTCGGGGAATTGCTGGCCCATTTTGGTCAGGAACAGGTTCAATCCAACCAGCGTATGACGGGCGAAGCCCTCGCGCACCGGCAAGTCCAGCTCGGCGGGCTCAAGGGTGAAATCCGCCTGCGGGAAGTTCGAATATTCCTGGATGCTGGCGATCCGTGATTTCGTCTTCTTGCCGTCGGGATCGAGGTTGGGCATGTGGCAATATTGACAGCTCTTCGGGTGATCGCCCTCGCCACCGGGCAGGTCGCCATCCGGCGAGGTGCCGGTCCGATAGGCGGAGAAGGCCCATTCCGGATAGGTCAACTGCTCATAGATCGACGCGTTCTTACCGTTATGTTTCACCCGCGTGCCGTTGAGATAGACCGGCAGATGGACCGTGTGGCAGGTGCCGCAGGTCTCGGACATGGCATGGGTGCTGTTGTGCTTCGGCGTATTCGCGAGCGCGTGCTCCATCGGCTTTTTGACGGGCTTTTCGAACGGACCGTAGATTTAGTCCGGCGGGCCGACAAGGAAGGACCCGGTGAAGGTTTTGCCAAACCCCTTGAGATCCGGATTCAGGAATGCCTGACGCTCCTGAACGCAGTGGTTCTCGGGCTTGTTCGCGACTTTTTCGGATGCGTCCTTGCCCAGAACCATCCGGTGACAGGACAGGCATGAGATCCCGTCCCGAGCCAAGGCGCCGTAATTGGCGTGCTCGGCTGATGGATTGCCGGCGGGATAGGGAACGGCGTTCGCCATTTCCCGCCCGAAAGTCCCACAGCTCTGGTCGGTGACATTCCCGGCCTCGAAGGCCTTCATGTACTGATCGATGCCATATTGGCGCTGACCCATGAAGCCGTGGCAGCCGAGACAGGTGTTTTCCACGACAGGAGCGATGGGCTTGTTAAAGGTCTGGGTTTCGCTGGCCAGTTGGGCGAAGAAAATCGGGTCGCGCCCGGCCAAGCCCATGGGCGAGGTGCGCCACGTCCCGTAGGGCGAGTGGTTCCACAGGGTCGGCTTGGTGTTGGAATCCGCCTGCCCCGAGGTGATATCCACGTAAGGCAGCTTCGCCTGTTCCGCGGGGGTCACGGGGACGGTCATGTCGAACTGCAAACCGGTGCTGCCGGCGTCATGACAGCCAAGACATTGGTCCGACGTGAGGTACTCGCTGTGGACCGAGGGGCCGCCGGCCTCGACATAGACGTTGTCGTAGGTCTCCGAGGGCATCTTGCTGACATTGCCGTAGGTCGGGCGTGGCTCATTCTTCCACGGCCAGGGGAACGCGGCGGTGAACTCGGGGTTGTAGTCGAAGAGCGGCTGTCCGAGCCGCGGCGCCAGGTCTCCCGGCAGAACCGCCACCGGGTGATTGGAGGCCATGTCCGGCGAGGCATCATCATCCTGGGAAAGGAAAACCAGCGGTCGTCCGGTTTCCCCTTCGATATTCTTGGAAGACGAGAATGTAAAATTGTCCCGCGCCGAGGCGTGGCAGTTCACGCAATATTGGCCAAAGCCCATATTCGGGAGGTTGTTGGCGTTGTTGTTCGCCGGATAGTCATTGGTGAACCCCGTGAACCCGTACCAGCCCCAGAACCAACCATCGTGACTGGCATCGTTGTCGCGAATCATGATCGCCGCGCCGTGCGGTGTCGGAAGCAGCCGCTCGGGTTTGACGTCGGCGCATTTCGAGGCTGGGGAGGCGTACATCTCCTTGATGATCATCGCCCCGTCGGGAATAACCTCCTTATCCTTCTTTGCGTGCTCGTCGGCGGCGGTGCGGTTCTTCTTGATCCACTCATACATGACCGGCGAGTACCAGATCACCACCGGCGCGTGGGTTCCAAAGTACTTTCCGACCCACTCTCCGTTGATAAGGGTGGCGGTTCCTGGACCGGTATCGCGCACGAACTTGTCACGAACCCAGCCGGAGGATTTGTCCCGGTGGCAGAAGTTGATGAAGAAGCGGTTGAGATTGTCCTGGTACTCGGCAAGCGGGTAAGCGGAGGGGTCCTTGACGGTTTCCCAGAGCGTTTTGCAATGATCCTTGGCCTCCTGGGTCGCGGGGATCAGGTCGGCATCGGTTTCCTGTGGGCAGGACCCGGCCATGGCCGAGGAAAACCCAAGGATCATGGAGGTAAACACCGCGCCGACGGCCAGGACTCGTCTTTTCATCAAGGAATGCATCGCCACGCCCCCAAATATTTTTAGAAGAGTAACTTAGGCTTTAGAGACTATATCTATCAATCATGTTCCGACGAGATTCTATGTGAAATTTTGGTTATGATCGACTAGTAGGGGCTGATGTTCATCAACTATTAATGGTTGTTTTGGCTACATGGTGCTCGACATTTGATCGGCATGGGGCGGGACAATGGCGCCGGGCGGCCCCATCCCTCCGTCGCCCTGGCGCAAGGCGGGGCGTAGGATTTGGCAACGTGAGTGAACGATGGTCGTGGGTGGCACGCGGTTTGAGGTCCCGCCTTTCGCCAGGACGACGCTTTTGAAACGGCGGCCAATCCTGAATCAACACCAAGGCCCACACCCCTCCGTCGCCCTGGCGCACGGCAGGGCCTAGGATTTGGCAACGTGAGTGAATGGCGGCCGCCGGTTGCGCGCGGGCATCGACTCTACCCGCGCAGACGCACTCCTTCCGGGTCGAAAGCGGGTTGTTCGAGCAACCTTGCCTTGTGCGGCTTGCCGAGGACCGCGACCTCGAACTCGGCGCCCGGGATCGCGTGTTCGGTTTTTACGAATCCCATGGCAAGCGACTTTCCGACATAGTGGCCATAAGCGCCGGAACTGACGCGCCCAACGGGAGCGCCGCCATTGGGTAGAAAGATTGGCTCTCCCCCGACCGCGTCGGCGGTGGTCGCCTCGACCTCGAAATGCACGAGTTTTTCGCGTGGCGCGTTGTCCTTGATCGCGAGATAGGCGTCGCGGCCAATGAAATCCCGTTTGTCGAGCTTGATCAGACGGTCGAGACCGACTTCCTGCGGCCAGTACTCCGGCGAGTATTCCCGCCCCCAACTGCCGTAGCCTTTCTCGATCCGAAGCGAGAGCAGCGAGCGCGATCCAACGGGGCGCGCGCCCAGATCCTTGCCTTCGGCCAGAAGCATGTCGAAGAGCGAAAGCTGCTGGCTCTGGTCGACATAGAGCTCCCAACCCAGATCGCCGGAGAACGAGACCCGGATGCCGACCGCGTCGATACCGCCGACGCTCATCCGGCGCGAGCGCATGAAGCGGAAAGCCTCGTTCGACAGATCCTCGTTGGTGAGGCGTTGCAGCAGGTCCCGCGCCTTGGGTCCGGCGACGTTGAAGCCGGCCTTCTCGTTGGTCAGCGAGCGCATGGTCACGCCGTCGGGCTTGTCGACCATGTCGAAGAAGCGGCGGTGATAGCGTTCGGCCATGCCGGAGCCGACCATCAAGAATTGCTCGTCGTCGAGCTTGGTGATGGTGAAGTCGCCGGCGATGCCGCCGCGCAGGCCGATCAATGGCGTCAGGTACGAACGACCAATCTCCGCCGGGACCCGATTGGCGACGATCCGGTCCAGCCAGGCGCCGGCGCCCTTTCCGACGATCTCGTATTTGGCGAAGTTGGAGACGTCGAGAATGCCAACATTCTCACGCAGGGCTCGGCATTCCTCGCCGATCGGCGCAAAGCTGTTCTGGCGCTCGAAGCCGTAGCTTTCCTCGCGCGCCGCGTCATCCGTTGCGTAGTAAAGCGGGTGTTCCCAGCCGTAATTGAGGCCGAAAACCGCCCCCATTTCCTTCTGTCGCTCATAGGCGGGACGGGTGCGCGCGGGCCTTCCGGCCTCGCGTTCCTCGTAGGGGAAGTGGATCTTGAAGCGGTTGGAATAGCAATCCAGGGCACGCGCCTTGGTAAAGCTTTTCGAGGCCCAGTCGCCGTAACGGGCCATGTCCCAAGGAAACAGATCAAGCTCCGGCTCGCCCTCGACGATCCATTGGGCCAGCAGCATGCCGAGGCCGCCGGACTGGCTGAAGCCCGGGATGATGCCGTTGCAGCAGAAGTAGTTCTTGAGCTCCGGGACCGGGCCGAACAGGGCCGAGCTGTCCGGTGACCAGATCATCGGGCCGTTGATCACCCGCTTGATCCCGGCGCTTTCCAGAGCCGGGATACGGGCGCAAGCGCGCATGACATTATCGGAAATCCGCTCCAGGTCATCCGGGAACAGCTCATGACCGAAATCCAGCGGCGTGCCGTTCTCGGCCCAGAACCGGCCGTCTTTTTCATAGGCGCCGACCAGCAGGCCGAGGCCTTCCTGGCGCAGGTAGTATTCACCGTCTCGATCGGCTACCGAGGGCAGACGGCGGCCCAGCGCGGCGATCTCCGGGATCTCCTCGGTGACGAAATACTGATGTTCCATCGGGATCAGCGGCAATTCCAGTCCGGCCAGCGCCGCGACCTCGCGGCCCCAAAGCCCGGCGGCGTTGACCACCACACCGGCGTGGATGTTGCCTTTCGGGGTCTCGACGTCCCAGCTTCCGTCCGGGCGTTGGGTCGTGCCGGTGACCGGGGTGAAGCGATGGATCTTGGCGCCGAGCTTGCGGGCGCCCGTGGCATAGGCGTGGGTCACGCCGGAGGGATCGACATTGCCGCCATCGGGCTCGAACATGATGCAGCGGATGCCGTCGAAATCGACCAGCGGATGCAGATCCTGGGCTTCCTTGACCGAAAGCTCGTGGAACTCGACCTGGAAATACCGGGCCTTGGCGGCCTGAATGCGCAGCTGATGCTCGCGGTCGGCGGTTTGCGCCAGGTAGAGCGAGCCGGGCTGGAAGATCCCGCAGCCTTGGCCGGTCTCCTTCTCCAGATCCGCGTAAAGCTGCATCGTGTAGTACTGCAGGCGTGAAATGTTGTTGTTGTCGTGCAAGCCGTGAATGCCGGCCGCCGCGTGCCAGGTCGACCCGGATGTCAACTCATCGCGCTCCAGCAGCACCACGTCGGTCCAGCCCATCTTGGCGAGATGATAAAGAATACTACAGCCGACGAGCCCGCCGCCGATGACAACGGCCTGGGCTTGAGTTTGAAGGGCCACGATGGATCTCCCGAGATTGGGCGAGGGCTAGGAGGCTGGATCATGTCGCGCCAATGCGTCCGATACTTTGCGCGAGGCGACATCCTCGGTCCGTTCCGCGTCATCTCGGGCGCTGATATCCGACAAGGTCAATATCGTCGCCCTGGCGCACGGCGGGGTCTCTCGGCATCTGCCACAAGGTTGAAAGCCCGCCGCCCCACCATGTCGCCTTGGCGAACGGCAGGGCCACTCGGCATCTGCCACGAGGCTGAAAGCCCGCCGCTCGGGTCATCCATCGCGAGGTCCTGCCTTGCGCCAGGACGACGGCTGGTGTCGGCCCTACGCAACCCGTCGCCCTGGCG